>JAGWUH010000031.1 GCA_028868535.1 Sphingomonadales bacterium
ACGGCCGGCAGGGCGACGGTCGCCGCGGCGGTCGCCGCGACCGGGGCCACCGCGACCGGTGCCGCCGGCGCGACCGGGGCCGGCGCGTCGAGCAGCACCGGCGGAATCGCGGCATTGTCGCCAATCGCGATCGGGCAGTCGTCGCCGACGAAGTCGAACACGTCGCGCACCTGGCCTTCGGTCACGTCGGCGGGCAGCGAGAACGTCCAGCCGAGATAGCCCTGGCATGGGTCGATCTCGTCCAGCGGCGGGATCGCCCCGGTGTCGCACTGCTCGCAGCGCGCGCCCAGTTCGACCAGCTCGCGCAGCATCAGCAGCGGCTCGCCGCCGTTGCGCATCGCCCCGGCGCGCGGCCGCAGGTGCACTTCCCAGCGCTTGGCCTCGGCGGCGGGCGCCGCTTCGGTCAATCCGTCGAGCATCGCCGCCAGGTCGAAGTCGCTGGTCAGCTCATCCTCGTCGATGGTGCCGCTCACTTCCACCGCGGCGGGGGCCGCGGCAGCCTGCGCCGGGGCCGGGGCCGGGGCGCTGCCGGCATTGGCGGCCTGCGCCGCGGTCAGGTCGGCCAGCAGCACGCTGTCATCGGGCGGCGCCGTGCCCTCGCGTGCGGCGTTGACGTGGTCCGACAGGGTATCCAGCGCGATCAGCAGCAGGTCGATCAGCTGCGGCGTCAGCGGCACGAGGTTCTCGCGCACGTCGGAGAGCAGCGTCTCGAAGATGTGGGTATAGGCCTGCAGCGCGCCGAAGCCGAACGCCCCGGCGCCGCCCTTGATCGAGTGCACCCCGCGGAACACCGCGTTGATCGTGTCGTCGTCCTGCGTGCCGGCGCGGCAGGCGGCCAGTCCCGCTTCGGCCGCGGCCAGCGATTCCTCGCACTCGACGAAAAAGATCGCCTGGATTTCCTCGCTGGTCATGCTGCCACCTGTTCAGGATTCGTGGTGTCGAAAAGGAGCGATTCGAGCCCGGTCAGCCGCGCCGCCTCGATCAGGGTGGCGCTTGGCGTGATCACCGCGCCGTCGGTGCAGCGCCGCACGGCGACGAGCAGCTGCAGCATCGCCTGGCCGATCTGGGTGGTCTGGCTGGCGTCGATGCGCAGCACGCCCGATCCCTGCGCCGATTGGAACTCGGGCAGCAGGGCCTCGGCGGCGGCCCGGTCACAGCGGGCGGGAAGCGTTATCGCGGTCATGGGGGATCGGTTTCCTGTCAAGCGAAGGGCGGGGCGGCGTCAGAAGTCGGACCAGTCGTCCCCGGCCACCTGCAGCGCGAGCGCGCCACTGGTGACGGGAGAAGGGGGGGGAACGGCGCGCGCATGGGCAGCGGGAACGGAGGCCGTGACGCGCGGTGCCGGCGCGACGGCGCGCGCCTGGCCTTGCGGCCCGGTGCGGAAGCGGGCGACCACGCCATGCATCTCGCGCGCTTCCTCGGCGAGGCTGCGCGAGGCGGCGGTGGCCTGCTCGACCATCGCCGCGTTCTTCTGGGTGACGCGGTCCATCTCGACGACCGCGGTGTTGACGTGATCGAGGCTCTCGGCCTGGGTTTCCGCCGATTCGGCAATGCCGGTGATCAGGTCGGTGATCTCGCCGACGCGGCTGACGATGCGCGACAGCAGGGTCCCGGTCTCGCCGACCAGCGTCACCCCCGATGCCACCTGCTCGGTGGAGGTGGTGATCAGCGCCTTGATGTCCTTGGCGGCATCGGCGGAACGTTGCGCCAGCGCGCGCACCTCGTTGGCGACGACGGCGAAGCCCTTGCCGGCATCGCCGGCGCGCGCCGCTTCCACCCCGGCGTTCAGCGCCAGCAGGTTGGTCTGGAAGGCGATGCCGTCGATCACGCCGATGATCTGGTTGATTTCCTGCGCCGAACGCTCGATCCCGGCCATCGCCTCGACCGCGCGGGCCACCACCGCGCCGCCCTCGGACGCCTCGCGGTGGGCATCGCCGATCGACCGCTTGACCTCGACCGCGCTTTTCGCGGTGTCCTTGACGCCTTCGGTCACACGGCTCATCGCCGCGGCCGTTTCCTCGAGGCTGGCCGCCTGCTGCTCGTTGCGGCGCGACAGGTCGTCGGAGGCGGCGCGAATCTCGTCCGAGCCGCTGAGCACCGCGTCGGCGCTGGCGCGGACCGAGCCGATCGCGCCGGAAAGCGAGCCGACGGCGGCGTTGAAGTCCACCCGCAGCGCCTCGTAGGCGCCCGGGAGCGGCTGCTCGATGCGGCAGTCGAGCACGTTCTCCGAAAGCGCGCGCAGCGCCCGGCTCAGCGCGTCGACCACCTTGTGCTGGTCGGCACGGGCCTCGTCGTTCTCGATCCTGTTGGCGCGGAACGTGGCCATGCACCGCGCCAGGCGGCCGACGCAGTCGGCCTGGTCGGTATGGGGAACCGGTCGCGCGGTATCGCCGGCGGCCAGCGCCTCGAAGCTCTCGACCATCGCCACGATCGGCCCGGCAATCCGGTCCGCCGCCAGCGACGCGACCGCGAAGGTCGCCAGCAGCGACAGCAGCGCGGTGCAGAGCGCCAGCCAGCCCGGCACGAATCCGGCCGCCAGCAGTGCGGTCGCGCCCAGCGAAACCAGCCCCAGCCCGGCCACCACGAAGCGCAGCACGCGGAATTTCGTGCGGATCGGCGCTTCCTTTTCGAACCACTCAAGCATCGACTCTCGTCCTGTGACGGTCGGGCCTTGCCGGGGCCCGGGTTGGCATCGTGGTAGACCGGGCATGGCAAACCCGGTCCTTACCGCCGGCTCCGCAATTGTCCGGAGGCGGCACTGCTTCATGGTTTCCGCCGCGCCGCCGTCGCTTCGGACGCCGGCGAGGGGCACCGGAATGCGACCCATCGCCGATCCGGGACGACAGGGTGTAAACAAGCGCCGCAAACGTTTGGAAACCGTCGGATTACGTCCCTCTACCTAGCGGCGGTGAGGCAAATGTTTTGGTTTACGTGGTTAGATCGGGGCTGAGCCGAAAACGGGCCGCAAGCCTGCAATCGCAGTTATTCGCGAGAGTTAATCGATCATGCACGAAGCAAGAGTCCTGGTAGTCGACGATTCCGCCGCGATGCGCGCCCTGTTCTCGGACGTGCTCGAACAGTCGCGCAACGTCGTGGTCGTCGGAACCGCCGCGAACGCCGACGAGGCGCGCGACCAGATCGCCGAGCTCAAGCCCAACGTCATCACCCTCGACGTCGAGATGCCGGGGATGAGCGGGATCGATTTCCTGAAGGAGATCATGGAAACCCAGCCGATGCCGGTGGTCATGCTGTCGTCGCTGACCCAGGCCGGCACCGAGACCTCGCTGCGCGCTTACGAGCTCGGCGCGGTCGAATGCTTCCCGAAGCCGCTGAAGGCGACGCCGGAGCAGTTCACCAAGACGGTCGGGAAGCTCGGCAAGATCGTGCTCGCCGCCGCCAACTCGAACGTCAAGGACCGCAAGGCCACCAACGTCCACCGCGAGGTCAAGGCCGCGACGGAAGCCCACTTCACGTGGAACGGCCACATCGCCGCATTCGGCGCGTCGATGGGCGGCATCGATGCGCTCACCTCGCTGCTGGCCGGCTGGCCGGCGGACTGCATGCCCACCGTCATCACCCTCCAGGCCGAGCCGGCGCTGGTGGAAACCTTCGTCAACCACCTCGACGGCATGCTCAAGTGCTCGGTGCGCTATGCCAAGGATGGCGCCCAGCTCGTCCCCGGCGTGATCCACATCGCCGCCGATCCCGAGCAGCATGTCGTCTATGAACCCGGCCAGCCGGGCAAGCTGCGGCTGGTCGCGCGCGACCCGGTCGACGGCGCCCGCCCCTCGGCCACGCTGCTGTTCGGTACGATCGCCCGTGCGGGCACGCCCGCGGTCGGCGCGGTGCTGACCGGCATGGGCGCCGATGGCGCCAAGGGCCTGAAGATGATGCGCGACGCCGGTTGCCGCACGTTCGTCGAGGACCCCGCCTCGGCCACCGTCGGCGAAGCCCCGGCGGCGGCGCAGGCGCTGGGCGGTGCGGAAAAGGTGCTGCCGCTGGCGGACCTGGGCGCCGCCGTCATCGCCGCCTGCAACCAGGCCTGATACCGCGCCCACCCCTGCTGGGATGCATTCGCGGGCTTGCGACCCGTCGGGCTCCTATTCGACCAGCGATGCCTCGATGGCGATGCGGATCGCGTCCGACGTGTGCTGCGCGCCCATCTTGGTCAGCATGTTGGCGCGGTGGATCTCGACCGTGCGCGGGCTGATCGCCAGCTTGTCCGCGATCAGCCGGTTAGACAGGCCCCCGGCCACGCCCGCCAGCACCTCGCGCTCGCGCCGGGTCAGCCGGTCGACGCGGCTTCGCGCCATCGCCTCGCGCAGCTTGACCGAGCCGAGCGTTTCCGCCTTCTGTTCGGCATCGGTGACGACGCGGATGATCTCGTCGCGCTCGAACGGCCAGGCGATGTAGTCGATCGCGCCGTCCAGAACCGATTGCACGACCATGCGCGGCGACGGGTCCTCGGCAAAGCCGATCACCGGCAGCCATTGCCCGGCCGTGCCCATGTGTGCCAGCAACGCGGCCACCGTGGTGCCGTCGTCATGCACCAGCAGCAGGCCCTTGCTCGGCCAGCGGGCCATGATTTCGGCGGGGTTCTCGAACGGCTCTACGTGGATCGGGCTGCCCGCCAGGCAATGCGAGATCGCCGCCCGGCGCCGAACGTCCTCATCGATCAGAAACAAGCTGATGGCAGCGTCCATGATTGTTCCCCCCGCACCGCTAACCCCTGTTAACGGTAAATGCGTAGCACGCGCCGCGGCGGGGGCAGCATGGAACTGACTCCAATCTGACAGTCCTAATCCTCCGAATCCGAACGATCCGTCGGAAAAGCTCCGATTCGGGACGGTCGGCGGGCCTCAGTTGGCGCGCGTCGGGGTCAGCGCGCGGCTGATGTCAATGAAATCGCCGCGAATGCGCTCGAGCGTATCGGCGTCGAACGCCAGCACGCTGTCGAGCACCGACTTGCGCGCCGAAGTATAGAGATGGCGCAGCGCGTCGGCGACGCCGCCTTCGCCGGTGACGCCGAAGTGCAGTGCGGTCAGCGCCGAGACGGCGCGGGTCAGGGCCTCGCTCTTCATGCGGTTGTCGCCCTTGTCGTGCGCGAACCGCGCGCTGCCGAGCGCGGAGATGAGCTGCTCGTAGCACAGCGCCAACAGTTGCTGCGGGTCCGCGCCCTGGACGCGCGCGTCCAGTTCGACGCGGCGGTAGACGGCTTGGGGGTTGCGTTCGGCCAGCATCGAAGGCTCTTCCTCAGTTCGTCTTGTTCCAGGCGGCAACCTGCGCCTGCAGTTGGGTCAGCGTTGCCTTCGATCCGGCGACGTTGCTGTTGGCGCGGGCGAAGCGATCGACCAGCTGCGAGCGGAACTTGTCCTGCTGCGCCACCAGCTTGGTGCGCTGGTCGGCGAGCGAGGTCTTCAGCTTGGTGTACTTGGTCACCGCGCTGCCCAGCCCGCCGGGATCGGAGGACGAGGTGATCGTGCGCGTCAGGCCGTCGAACGTGCCGTAGACACCGTAGAGGCCGTTGGTGAACATCGCCGCCACCGCGGCCGGCTTCGAGGTCAGCACGCTGCTCAGCTTGTTGGTGTCGAGCGTGAAGTTGCCCGACTTGTCGATCGACAGGCCTAGGTCGGACAGCGTCCTGGGATCGCCGGCGGCCGCGTTCGGCATGATCGTCATGCTGGTCAGCTGGTTCAGGCTGCGCTTGGCCGCGCGCGTCGCCGGGTCGGCGTAAAGCCCGCCGTTGGCGACGTCGAGGTCGCTGTTCAGCTCGGTGACGATCTGGTTCAGGGCCGAGGTCAGGTCGCTCATCGCGCCCGAAATCGCGCTGGTCGGGTCGCTGTAGCTGATCGTCGTCGGCGACCCGGCATTGGTCGCGGTCAGCTTCAGGCTGAGCCCCGGGGCGACGTTGTCGACGGTGTTGGACGGGGAGGTGCGGGCGATGCCGTCGAGCTTGAACGCGGCGTCCTTGGCGGTCGCCGCCAACCGCGTCGCCGATCCGGTCACCGGTTCCCACGCCAGTGCCGAAAGGCCCGGGTTGTTGGGGTCCTCGGTCGCGCTGAGGGTGAAGCCCTGGGTCGCGCCCTGCTTGCCCTTCAGCACCAGGTGCGCGCCGTCGGCGGCGGTGGCGACATAGGCCGTCACCCCGGCGCCGGCGCCGTTGATCGCGGTGGCGACGTCGTCCAGCGTCGCGCCGGGGGCGATCGTCACGTCGACGGGGGCGTGGGTGGCGTCCTCGGTGAAGCTGCCGCCGGCGACCGTGCCGAAGTGCAGCGTCAGCGTGCCCGCGCCGGGGACGCTGCTCGAGGCGGCGAACGCCGGCGAGTTGAGCACCTGCGGCGACGCCAGGCTGGTCACCTCGAGGCTGTAGGTGCCGCTGCCGCCGGCCGAGCCGAGCGGCAGGCTGGCGGTGGCGACGGCGCTGTTGGCGACGGTCGGGCTGGCGGCGAGGTCACCGGCGCGCACCCGCGTGCCCAGCGATGTCGCCAGCGCCAGCAGGTCGCTCTTGAGCTGCGAGGCCTGCGAAATCTCGGTGTCGACCTTGGTCGCCTGCTTGTCGATGTTGGCGAGCTTGCCGGCGTACTGCGCCTCCGCCAGCGATCCCGCCAGCGCGGTCATGTCGATGCCGGTGCCGCCGCCGAGCGCGGTGGCCAGCGCCGATCCGATCGAGGCGGAGTCGGTCTTCGGCGTGGTCGTCGTGGTCGACGTGGTCGAGGAGACGGAAGTGGCCATGACAGTCAGAACGGTCCTTTCCGGCCGTGCTTAAGGGTGGCGCGCCTCATTTCGTCGCTTCCGGGTCGAGCCGGCCGTCGGCGTCGAAGCGCAGCGCCACCGGCACCTCGATCGCGGGCAGCGGCCGGTTCTCGCCGCGCTTCAGCGAGAACACGAACGCCAGCACCCCGGCGATCGCCTGGTACAGCTCCTCGCGGATCATCTGCCGCTCGCGCGTGGTGTAGTAGACCGAGCGCGCCAGGGCCGGCATCTCGATGCACGGCACGCCGTATTCGGCGGCCAGCTCGCGCATCGCCAGCGCCTTCTCGCCCTTGCCCTTGGCCAGCACCACGGGCGCCGGCGCCAGGTCGGCGTCATAGGTCATCGCCACCGAGAAGTGCGTCGGGTTGGTGATCACGAACTGCGCCTTGCGTATCGCCCCGGCCACCGCGGACATCGCCACCTGACGCTGCCGCTGGCGTATCGCCTGCTTGTTCTCGGGCGAGCCCTCGCTTTCCTTGTTCTCGTCCTTGACTTCCTGCAGGCTCATCCGCAGGCGCCGCTGCCGCCGCCACCACTGGATCGGGAAATCGACCAGCGCGATCGTCGCGAGGCCGACGGACAGCATCAGGAACAGCGAGGTCAGCGCCTCCCAGCCGAAGGAAAGCTGGCCGGACAGGCTCTCCCCGGTCAGCGCCGCCATCCGCTCGACGCGGCCCTTGCTCCAGCCATAGGCGATCGCGCCGAGCAGACCGACCTTGAGCAGTCCCTTGCCCGCCTCGATCCAGCCCTGCGGCCCGAACATGCGGGCAAGGCCGTTCATCGGGTTGATCTTGCTGGCCTTGAACGTCATGTTCGCCGCGACGAACCGCCCCTGCGACGAGAACGTCAGCTGCGACACCAGCGTCGCCGCCGCCACCGCCGCGCCCAGCACCAGGATCGGCGGCAGCACCACCAGCCCCAGCGCCAGCAGCGTCCGCCCCGGCGCGAAATCGTCGAGCGCCGCGCGGTCCCACACCAGCCCGGAGCGCATCGCCCCGCCCAGCGCGTTCAGCAGCCACGGCCCGCCGAAGCGCAGGAACGCCGCCCCCACCAGCATTGCCGCGGCATTGCCGAGGTCCTTGGAGCGCAGGACGTCGCCCTTCTCCGCGGCATCGCGCAGCCGCTTCGGGGTTGGCGCAAGTGTCTTCTCGCCGGCGCTCTCGGCCATCCTACTTCTCGATCACCTTGGCCGCCGTCGCGATCGCGGTGGCGGACAGGTCCTCCATCCGGTCGGCGACCATCGGCGCCGACGCGACCAGCGCGACGAACCCGGCGACGATCCCGGCGGGCAGCCCGAGCGAAAACAGGTTGAGCGCCGGCGCCGAGCGGCTCAGCACCCCGGCCAGCACCTGCACCAGCAGCAGCACCAGCGTCACCGGCAGCGCCATGACGACGCCCGAGGCCAGCATGTCGGAGGCGAATCCCGCCACCATCGCGAACCGCTCCGGCCCCAGCCAGGTCTGGCCCGGCGGAAACGCGGCATAGCTCTTCACCACCAGCGCGATCCATTGCAGGTGCGCGCCGAGACCGAGGAAGATCAGCGTCAGCACCACCGTGAAATACTGCCCGAGCGCCGGTGAGTGGCTGCCCGAATGCGGATCGACCGTCGACGCCATCGACAGCCCCATGCCGCCGCCGATCACCTCGGCCGCGATCACCGGCGCCGCGAACGCGAACTGCAGCACGAAGCCGAGCGTCAGCCCGACCAGCACCTCGCCGCCGATCGCCATCAGCCCGGTGGCGGAGATCAGGTGGGCCGGCGGCTGGGCGTTGGTCCAGCCGGCGACCAGCGCCGCGACCGCCGCCGCCACCATCACCCGGACCTGTGCCGGCACGCTGGCCGAGCCGAAGATCGGCACCGCCAGCAGCCCCGCGCCGATCCGCGTCATCAGGAACACCCAGCGCCAGAACTCGGCCTCCAGCGCGCCGAACCCGAAGTTCAGCGAAATCACTGGATGCCGCCCTTGCCGATGGCGGCGACGGCGCTGAAGATGTCGCGCTGGAAGTCCTCGATCAGCCCCATCATGCTGGCGCCGAAGATCACCAGCACCGCGGCGACGATGATCACCTTGGGCACGAAGGCCAGCGTCGCCTCGGACACCGAGGTCGCCGCCTGCACCACGCCGATCACCAGACCGACCGCGAGGCTGGCGAGCAGCACCGGCGCGCCGACCAGCGCCGCCACCCACAACATGCGGTCGGCGAGCGAGAGAAGGGCGGAAGTCTCGTCCATCGCCGTTTACCCGAACGACGCGACGAGGCTGCCCATCAGCAGCGCCCAGCCGTCGACAAGGACGAACAGCAGCAACTTGAACGGCAGCGAGATCAGCGCCGGGCTCATCATCATCATGCCCAGGCTCATCAGCACCGACGAGACGACGAGGTCGATGATCAGGAACGGCAGGTAGAGCATGAAGCCGATCTGGAACGCGGTCTTGAGCTCGCTGGTCACGAACGCCGGCAGCAGGATCGAGAACGGCACCTGATCCGGCGTGGCGAACTTCGGCGCTTTCGCCATGTCGGCGAACATCGCCAGGTCATGCGTGCGCGTCTGCCGGATCATGAAGGCGTGGAACTCGGTCCCGGCGGCGGAGATCGCCTGCGTCGCGTTCATCGTGCCGGCGGAATAGGGGGCGATCGCATTGGCGTTCACCTTTTCCAGCGTCGGCGCCATCACGAACAGCGACAGGAACAGCGACAGCCCGATCAGCACCTGGTTCGGTGGCGATTGCTGCAATCCCAGCGCCTGCCGCAGGATCGACAGCACGATCAGGATGCGGGTGAAGCTGGTCATCATCAGCACGAGGCTGGGCAGGATGGTCAGCAGCCCCATGATCAGCAGGAGCTGCAGCGACAGCGTCATGCCGCCGCCGGGGCCGCCGTTGATCGTCGAGAACGCGCGGTCGAGCGCGCCGGGAATGGCGCTACCGCCGGCCGCGGCGGGCGCGGTCGCGGGGAGGGCGGCCTGCGCGTGCGCGGCCACCGACAGGGTCAGGCCGCCCAGCGCGGCAAGCACGGCAGGCAGGCGCTTCACGAGGGCGCTCCGGCGCGGGCGGGCGCTTCGGCGAGCCGGGTCAGCCCGCTGCGCGAGACCGAGACCAGGATCTCGCGGCCGTGGAATTCCAGCACCGCCAGCTTCAGCGTTGGCGACAGCATCACCGTCTCGGTGATCTTCACCGATCGCGTGCCGCCGCCGGCCACCTTGCCCATGCGCGCCTGGACGACCTGGGACAGCTTCAGGCTCCCCCAGATCATGCCGCCGATCAGCGGCATCAGGACAATCAGCTTGACGATGTACCAGAGCATCAGGCGGCACTCTCCAGCGGGGCATCGGCGGTGCGGCCATCGGCCATCTCGACGATGCGCAGGCCGAAGCGGTTGCCCTGGGCGACGATCTCGCCCTTGGCGATGACCTTGCCGTTGACCATCACGTCGAGCAGCTCGTCGGTCAGCCGGTCGAGCATGACGACGCTTTCGGCGCCGAGCGACATCACGTCGCGCAGCTTCATGTCGGTGCGGCCGAGCTCGACCGAAAGGCGGACGTCGACGTCGGCGAGGAAATCGAAGGCGCGGGGCTGGAGATTCATGGCTGGGGTTCCTCAGTCCTGGAAGGCATCGTTGATCTGGATGGCGACACGGTCGTCGACGGCGCCGACGGTGCCGTGCGCGAAGGCGACGTCGCCGGTCATCAGCGGCACGCTGCGGGCGACGGCGACGGGAATGACCTGGCCGGGTTGCAACGCGGCGATCGTGGCGAACGGGATCGCCATGTCGACGATCACCGCGCGCACGCTCAGCGGCAGGTCGGCGAAGGGGGCATCCCACGGATTGCTGGCGCCGTTGCGCGGGGCCGCGGCCGACGCCTCGGCCTGGCCGAACAGCGCCGGCAGCGCGTCCAGCGGCAGCGCGAACGTCAGCGCCCAGGGCAGCAGGCCGTCGTCCTCGACCTCCAGCGGCAGGATCGCCAGCGGGGTATCGGTCTCGAACGGCTCGAGCTGCGCCAGCGCGCCGTCGCGGCGCACCGGGGTGAAAGTCGGCACGCCGTGGCGTTGCACCGCCTCCGGGGCCACGGTCTCGATCGCCATCGCGATCTGCTGGGTGACCAGCGTCTCCAGCCGGGCAATCATCAGGTCGGCCGCCATCGGGAACTTGTCGGGCAGCGGCATCGGCGCATCGCCCTTGCCGCCGAACGCGCGGTCGACGATGCGCAGCACCGGCTCGGCGTCGATCGACACCAGCACCGGCGTGCCGGCGGCGCCCATCGCCATCAGGCTGTTGGCGGCCAGCGGGCTCATGGCCGCGGCGGACAAGGTGCCCAGCGTGCCCTCGCGCGGGGTCTGGCAGCGCACCACCGGCGCCTCGCCGCCCATCAGCGGCGCCAGCACGCCTGAAAGGCGGCGGGCCAGACGCTCGCCCATGCGGCCGAGCAGCGGCATCAGCGCGACCGGGTCGGGGCCGGAACGCAGCAGCTCGGGGCAGTGCTGGGCCAGCGGGCGCTCGGCGATCAGGGAGCGTTCGGGTTTCATAGGGTCTTTCGGGCGGAGATGAGTGGGGGGTGACGGGAGGCCGGCGGGCGCTACTGCACCAGGAAGGACTTGAAGTAGACGGCATCGACGCCGCCGAAGCCTTCCTGGTCGGTCAGCACCTTGTTGATCGCCTGGGTCAGCCGCTTCTGCAGCCGGTCCTTGCCCTCGATGGTGTTGACGTCTTCCTCGGGGGTGTCGGCCAGCACCGCCAGCATGGCCGAGCGGATCGCCAGCTCGTGCTTCTTCAGCCACATCAGCACGCGGCCGTCGCGGTGGGTCGAGCAGGCCAGGCTGACCTGGATCAGCGCCGACGAGTTCTTGAGGTTCGAGGTGAAGTCGTCGGGGAAGGTGAAGTAGGTGGTCTTGTACGGGCTGCCGCCCTCGCCCTCGACGTCCTTGGCGCCTTCGCCTTCCTTGCCGCCCTCGCCCTTCGGGGCATATGGGTCTTCCTCGCCCTTGTGGACCAGCTTGGGCGAATTGTCCTCGTGCTTCTTCTCACCGCCGATCATGCCGGTCTTGACCAGCGCGAACGCGCCGCCGCCGCCGATGGCGAGCATCGCCACCGCCATCCCGGCCATCATGACCATGCCCTTGCCCTTGTCCTTGGCGGGCTTCTCGGCCTTGTCCTTGCTCATCGCTTATCCCTCGGTTGGTCGATACGGTGTCAGGCGAACACGCCCGGTTGTGCGGTGGCGTCCCCGGTCCGGCCGCCGTCCTTGCCGGAGGCGGGGGTGCGCGACGCCGCGGCAAAGCCGGCCGACGTCGCCTGGGGCTGCTGGCGCGGCTGCTGCCGGCCGGGATTCTGCTGGGCCAGGCTCCAGTCGGCGGTGCCGCCGTGCTGGCCCTGGTGGTTGCCCTGCTGGCTGCCGCTGTCGGCGCGCGCGCCGGCGGTGGCTTCCACCGCCGGCCGGGCGGCCAGCGCCGCCTGCGCGGCCGGGGCAAAGCCGGGGTCGTTGCTGGCCATGGAGACCGAAAGCCCGTCGCCGGCGGTCTCGAAGCGCAGCGAGACGTGGCCGAACTCGGCGTGGCGCACCGACGTCGCCACCGCCGCCGGCGAAGCACCGCCGCGCGCGGCGGCGCGCGCCTCGACCAGCCGGTCGACCAGCGCGGCCATGTCGTGCGGGGCAGGGGCGTGAGCGGCTGCGGGCGCGGCGGCGGTCGCCGCGACGATCTGCGCGGCCGGCATCGCGGCCAGCGCGGCGGGGATGGCGGGGCCGGTGTTCGCCTCGGGGGAAGCGATCGGTGCCGGCCCCGCCGACGATGGTGCGGACCGATCGGCCATCGGAGGTTGGCCCTGGCCGCTATCGCCGTGTCCGCTCGGGGAAGCGGACCGATCCTGCATAGCGCCGAGACTTGAATCGGGCGTCGACGCGGCACTAGGGATAATCTCGGCACCGGCGCCCTTGCCATCGGCCCTGCCATCGCTCTTGCCATTACCAGCGGTGCGGCGCGCCGACGCCCCGGCGGGCGCATCGCCGCCGGTCGCCGTCTTCGCGCCCCGCGCGACCAGCGCGGGTTGGGCCGCCGCGGCGCGCGCACCCTGGGCGCCGATCGCGGCGGGGCTGGTCGCGGCCGCTGCAGCCGGAGCATTCGCGGCGGCGCCGGGGATCATGGCCCCGGGCAGCAGGATCGTCGGCAGCAGCGAGATCGCCGCCGCCTGCGCGTCGTCGTGGTGCCCGTCGCCAGTCTTGTCGCCGGTCTTGTCGTCGGTTTCGTCGGCTTCGGTCCCGGTTGCGGGCCGGGCGTCATCGTCCTCGCCCGCGGCGGCCGGACCCGCAGGGATCGTGCCGGCCAGCGCCGTGGCAACGATTGCCGGCAGCGCGGTTGCCGGCAAGGCCTTGCCGGTTTCCGGCAAATTGCCGGCAACGGCAGGCGGCACGAGGGCGGGCGGGTTGGGCTGCGCCGGGGCGACCTGTTCGGCCAGGACCTTGTCGAAGGCGCCGTCGATCGCCGCGCCACCGCCCGCCGAGGTGCCGGAATCGCTGATTCCACTGCCTGCCGGGGCTCCGGCGGGGGTCAGGCTCAGCGAAATCGGATCGGTCATCGCTACGGTCCCAGTGCAAGATCTGGCCCGGTCCTCCCGGGCTTCATCTCTTGCTATTCAAGGTCCGTGCCAATTGCCTTGCGGGCGCCCAGAACCGGCGCTTGCGCCTTGCCCGCCAGTTCGCGGGCGTGGGCGACGGCGCGGTCCTCGACCGCGGCGCGGCGCCGTTCGGCCTGCGCCAGTTCGGCCTGCCGCATGTCCGCCACCTGCTGCGCGCGAGCGGCATCGGCCAGCGTCCGGCTGCGCACGCCCTGCAGTCCGCCGCTGAACTTCGCCAGCCGCACGAGGTCGCCGCCGTCGCGCGCGTCGCTGCGCGCCGCATAGTCGGCGGCCAGGTTGCCGGTGCGCGCCGCCAGCGCCTGCAATTGCGCCAGCGTCGATTCGGCGTGCGCCGCCTCGGCCGCCGCGGTCTGCTTGGCGATCGCGCGCACGCGCTCGAGCCGTTGCAGGCGGGCCAGCTTTTTCAGTTCCTCGCGCATCGGGCGCTAGCCCAGCAGCTGCGCGAGCTGGCCCACCGCGACGTCCATCGGCACGACGCTGCCGCGCTCCTGGCTCAGGAACTCGACCAGCATCGGATGCATCTCAATCGCGCGGTCCAGTTGCGGGTCGGCGCCGGCGCGATAGGCGCCCATCAACACAAGGTCGCGGTTGGCCTCGTAGCCGGCGATCAGCGCGCGGAACTGCCGGGCCAGCCGCTCGTGCTGCGACGGGACGATGTCGTTCATCACGCGGCTCAGGCTCGCGGCGATGTCGATCGCCGGATATTGCCCGCGCTGCGCGAGGTCGCGGCTGAGCACGATATGCCCGTCGAGGATCGACCGCGCGGTGTCGACCACCGGGTCGTCCTGGTTGTCGCCGTCGGCCAGCACCGTGTAGAGCCCGGTGATAGAGCCGCCGCTGGCCGCCGAATTGCCGGCACGCTCGACCAGCTTGGTGATCGTCGCCAGCGCCGAGGGCGGATAGCCGCGCGCCGCGCCGGGTTCGCCCAGCAGCAGGCCGATCTCGCGCGCGGCGTGCGCGACGCGGGTCAGCGAATCCATGATCAGCAGCACGCGGCGGCCCTGCGCGCGGAAATGCTCGGCGATCGATGTCGCCAGCAGCGCCCCGCGCAGGCGCAGGTTCGGCGCGTGGTCCGCCGGCACCGCGACCACGGCGGTATGGCCGTGCTTGTCGCCGGTCATGTGCCGCTCGACGAAGTCCGAAACTTCGCGGGCGCGCTCGCCGATGAGCCCGACGACGACGACGTCCGCCTCCGCGCCGTGCGCGATCATGTCGAGCAGCACCGATTTGCCGACGCCCGATCCGGCCATGATGCCGATGCGCTGGCCGACGCCAAAGGTGGTGAGCGCGTTGAGCGCGCGAATGCCGACATCGAACGGCAGCCGCACCGGCGACCGGTCGAGCGCGCCGGTACGCACGCCGCCGGCGGGCCACAGCTCGCGCGGGTGCAGCGGGCCGGCATTGTCGATCGGATGGCCCTCGCCGTCGACGGCGCGGCCGAGGAAGGCCTCGCCCACCGGCAGCATGCCGGGGCGGCCCTCGGGATGGACGCGCGCGCCCGGCCGGAGGTTCACGGTGTCGCCCAGCAGCATCATCAGCGTGCGGCCGTTGCGGAAGCCGATCACCTCGGCCGAAAGCGGTCGTTCTGCGCCACTGCGCGATGGCCCGATGCGGCAGATCGAGCCGACCGGCACCGACAGCCCCGATACCTCGAGCAGGCCGCCGTCGCAGGCGGCCACCAGCCCGAACCGCGCCGGTTCGAGCGCGATCGGTGCGGCGGCCATGTCGGCCAGCAAGGGTTCGACCAGCTTCAGCATATCAGGACACGGACAATCCATTGGAGGGGGTTAGCGGCGGGCCAAGCCCCTGGTTCGGTCACATATTTCTTCGCGCACCTCAGCACAGGTTCAGCGCCTCGGCGATCGCGCGGCGCCAGGTCTCGGGTCCGTCCTCGGCGCCCCCGGCCTGCGTATCGACGCGGATCGTCCCCCGGGTCAGCGTCGGGTCGGGATCGAACGCCCAGTCCTCGGGCAAGAGCGACCGCACCAGCGCGAGATCGTCGGGATGAAGCCGGAACACGCGCTCGTCGTCGGCACGGACGAACATGTCCGCCACCTTGCGTACCCGTCCGGCCAGCGCCTTCTTGTCCAGCGCCAGCGGCTGCAAGGTCGCCTCGCACAGCGCGACGACGGTATCGAGCAGCCGCTGCCGCAGCGCCTCGGTCAGTTCCGCGTCGAGCCGCGCGAAGGCGAAGGCGAAACGCTCGCGCGCCTCGTCCGCCAGCCGTGCGGCGGCCTCGGCCTCGGCGCGTGCCGCGGCCATGCCCTCGGCGAAGCCCCGTGCCAGCGCCGCGTCGAGCGGGTCGGGCTCGGCCTCGATCGGCATGGGCGGTTCGGGCGGGGCAATGCCGCCGCCCATCGTTTCCGGCCCGCGCGCGATGAAGCGCCCGTCGCGGGCAAAGCCGGTGCTCGGCACCGAGAGCGCGGCGAAGCTAGACATATTCGTCGTCGCCCCCGCCCGAGCCGAAGCTGATCACGCCCTCGGCGGCGAGGCGCTTGGCGGCGGCGATGATGCTGCGCTGTGCCTCGACCACCTCGGCCATCTTCAGCCGGCCCAGCCCGGCGATCTCGTCCTTGACGCCATCGGCCGCGCGGCTCGACATCGCCCGGAAGAACACCTCGCGCTGCTCGGCCTCGATGCCCTTGAGCGCATTGATCAGCGCCTCGCTCTCGACCTCGCGCAGCAGCGCGCCCATCGACTGCGGATCGAGCACGAACAGGTGCTCGAACTTGAACATCTCTTCCTCGATCTTGCGGGCCAACAGCTTGTCGGCCTTGGTGATCTCCGGCATGATCCGCTTCTCGACGGCCTTGCCGGCATTGTTGATGATGTCGGCGGCCGGACGCGGCCCGCCCATCTGCAGGGTCGCGACGCCGTGAACCTCGCCGATCCGGCGGGTCAGCAGTTCCTCCAGCATCGCCACCGCCTCGGTGCTCACCGGGCCCATCGTCGCGATGCGGTGGACCACCTGGGTCTGCTCGGCCTGGGGCAGCGTGTGCAGGACCTGCGCGGCGACCTCGGGGTCGAGCTGCACCAGCAGCACGGCGATCGCCTGGGGATGCTCGCCCTTGACCAGCGGCACGATCGCGGAGGCATTGAGCCACCGCGTCAGTTCGATCGACGATGTCGGACCGGCCTCGGGCACGATCCGCTCCATCAGGTTCTCCGCCTTCACCGGCCCGACGGCGCGGGTCATCAGCGAACGCACTTGCGGGGTGCGGTCGGCCGCGGGCATGCCGAGCTTCTCGGTGCGGCGGACAAAGCCGTTGACCGAGGCGATGATCTTCTCCGGCGCGATCTCGCCCAGCGCGACCATCTTCTCGCCGAGCCGTTGCAGTTCGTCGGGGTCGAGCGCGGACAGGATCGTCGCCGCCTGCTCGTCGCCGAGCAGCATGACCATGATCGCCGCCGCCTCGGCATCGGACAGAACCGGGCCGTCGTGCGTGTCGAAGGCTGCCATCTCGGTCACGTCGCGGGCTCCTCGCTGGCCGGTTGCAGCATCTGGCGCAAGGCCAGCAGCGCGCTGTCCGGCTTGTCGACGACGATCTGCTGGACCAGCCCGACATGGCGGCCGAGCAGTTCGGCATCGATCTTGGGCATGTGCGGCAGCGGCGTGCGGGTGCCGGCGATCAGACGGGGTTCGCCGGCCTCGTCATCGGCCTCGATCGCCTCGTCCGCGTCGTCCTCGTCCTGCGCCGCTTCCTTCTTCGATTTCTCGCCGGTGACCGCGCGGACCAGCGGCCGCACCGCGATCAGCAGCGTCAGGATCACCGCCAGCAGCGCCACGCCATAGCGCACCACCATCGCGAACCACGGCTGTTCGTAGAACGGCAGCGGCTTGTCGGCGGTGGCATCGAACGCGCGCACGATCACCGCGACCTGGTCGCCCCGCGCCGGGTCGGCGCCGACGGCGGCGCTGACGAGCTGCTTGAGCTGGTCGAGATCGGACGGCTTCATCGCCTTCAGCGCCGCCGAGGACAGCGCCACCGCGACCGACAGCCGCTTGATCCGGCCCGGCGCCTGGTTCGACACCGCGACCTCGCGGCCCAGCTCGTAGTTGCGCGTCGCCGAGCTTTCGCCGTTGCTGGGCCCCGGCGTCGCCGTGGCGGCGGGGGAAGGGGTGCCCTGCGGCGCGCCGGGGGACGGCTGTGCCTGCGGCGGCGGGGTGTTGGACATCGTGCCGGGGATGCCGCCGGCCTGTCCCGGGCCGCTGGTCTGCGACTGCGCCTGGGTTTCCGAACGCAGCACGCCCTGCTTGTCGTAGCTTTCGCGCGCCGACGTCACCTGGTCCATGTCGAGATCGACCTGGACCTCGCTGGTGAAGTTGCCCTCGCCGACCATCGGCGTCAGCAGCGTCGCGACCTGGCCCTGCAGCTTGGCTTCCATCCGCGCCTGCAGTTCGAACCGGTCGTTGTCGCCCTGCCCGGTGGTCTTGTCCGTCAACAGCCGGCCGTGCTGGTCGATCACCCGCACCGCGTCGGGCGTCAGCCCGGGCACCGAGCCAGCGACGAGGTTGACGATCGCCGTCACCTGTCCCTGGCTGAGCTGGCGGCCGTCGGCCAGCCGCACCATCACCGAGGCGCTGGGCGCGACGTTGTCGCGCACGAACACCGATTTCTCGCCCTCGGCCAGATGCACGCGCACCGACTGGACACCGTCGATCTCCTTGATCGTCAGCATCAGCTCGTGTTCGCGCGCGGCGCGCAGGCGTTCGCCCTCGAGCGTTCGCGAGGCACCGAGCGGCAGCTTGTCGAGCCCGTCGCTGGCGGTATCCGGGGTCGCCAGCGCGCCGTTCTGGGCGACGGTCATCCGCGCCTTGTAGAGCTGGTCCTCATCGACCGTGAGCGTGCCGGTGGCGTTGTCGATCTTGTAGTGGATCTGCGCCTTGTCGAGCGCGGCGACGACCGAGGCGCGCTCGCTGTCGTCGAGCTGGTTGTAGAGCACGCGCTGCGGGGCAGGGGCCATCGTCCCCCAGGTCAGCGCGACGCCGCCGAGCGCGGCCATGCCGACGAACCACGGCAGCGTCTTCTTCACCGCCGGCTGCGCGAGGAAGCCCTTCAGCCGTGCCGGCAGCGGGCCGCCCGCCGGATCGGTCAGCGGCGTCAGCAGCGAGGGTTGGGGCATCGCCGGCAGGCCGCCTTCGGGCGGCGCCGCGCCGGCGGGAACGAGGTCAGCCATCTATCAAACCCCCATCCGCATGATGTCCTGGTAGGCGCTCAACAGCTTGTTGCGCACCTGCAGGGTCGCTTCGAAGCCGACGCCGGCTTCCTGCCGCGCCAGCATGACCTGGGCGATGTCGATGACCTGCCCCTTTTCGTAGGCCTCGGAGAGCTGGTCGGCGCGATGTTGCGACGCGTTGACGCCGTCGAGCGCCGATTTCAGCGCGCCGGCGAAGCCGCCGGCAGGGCCTTCGGCCGGCGTCGTCGCGGCGGGCGCGGCCGGCGCGTGGACCTGCTGCAGCACCTGGCTGCGATCGATGATCTGCTGGCGGAGCGCCAGGATCTCCTTGATGCCGCCGGCTCCGGCGAAACCGCCGCCGCCGCCGCCGATGCCGCCGATCGCGCTCATGACCGGCTACCGGCCGCGCGCAGCAGCGCATGGGCGGCGCTGGCCCCCCGCGTTGCCGAGACGGGGATGCCGGCCTCGCGGAACGCGGCGAGGCGATAGCGCAGCGTGCGCTCGGAGATGCCGAGCTGGCGGGCCGCGGCGACGCGGTTGCCGCCGCAGGCGTCGAGCGCGTCCATGATCGCGCGGGCCTCGGAAAGCTGGACGACATTGGCGAGGCGGCGGGCGCCGGCGGGCTCGGTCGCCTCGACGAACGGCGAAGCGGCGGGTTCCACCGGTGCCGGCGCGCCGACGAGGCGGGCAATGCTGTCGAACTGGATGTGCGCGGGCTGGATTTCCTCGCCGCCGCACAGCAGCAGCGCGCGGCGCATGACGTTTTCCAGCTCGCGGACGTTGCCGGGCCAGGGGTGCAGGCGCAGCATCGCCAGCGCCGCATCCGAGATCCACGGCACCGGCTGGCCGGCGGCGGTGTGGCGCAGCAGCATCGCGAAGGCGAGCGGGGCGACGTCCTCGGCACGGTCGCGCAGCGGGCGCAGCGCCAGCGGGAACACGTTGAGGCGATAGAACAGGTCGGCGCGGAAGCGGCCTTCGGCGACTTCAGTCGGCAGGTCGCGGTTGGCCGCGGCGATCACGCGCACGTCGACCTTGACCGGGATGGTCGCGCCGATCGGCACGACTTCGCCTTCCTGAAGCGCGCGCAGCAGCTTTGCCTGCAGCGGCAGCGGCATCTCGGCGATCTCGTCGAGCAGCAGGGTGCCGCCGTCGGCGGCGCGGAAGAAGCCCTCGCTGGCCTGGGTGGCGCCGGTGAAGGCACCCTTGACGTGGCCGAACAGCATCGCCTCGAGCATCGCCTCGGGCATCGCCGCGCAGTTGACGGCGATGAACGGGCCGGCGCGCCGCGGGCTGCGCGCGTGGATGAAGCGGCTGAGGACTTCCTTGCCGGTGCCGGTCGGTCCGTTGATCAGCACCGGGATCTCGCTGGCGGCGAGGCGTTCGGCCAGCGCCAGCACCGAAAGGCTTTCGGGATCGGCGGCGATCGGTGCCCCGGGCGCGGCGACGCAGGCGACCAGCGCGCCCAGCGCGGCCTCGCCGATCGCGTCGCGATAGTGCAGCACGAAGCGCCGGGCGCCCTCGCGGCGGATGCCGCCGGCCTCACCGCGGGCAAGCGCGACGAAATTTTTTCTGGCCTGCGCCGGCACGGCTTCGGCGACGTCCGCAAGCCACACCGACTCCTCGCTCCCCAGCGCGGCGACGATCGCCTCGGTGCGCTGCACCAGCGGTGCATGGCGACGGGCGGTGTCGGGCGTGAACTCCAGTCCGTGGGTCGTTCCGGTCATCTCGGGGCTTTCTTGCGTTAACCATCCTTGGAAGCCCGTTTCTGCCGCGCAAACGTCAAACGGGTGGAAAATTTAAGTCCTGGTAGAAACCCCTAATTCGGGCGTTTTTTCGGGGTAAAATGACCGCGCGAGGCGCCCGCGTGAAAAAAGTTCTTAACACCCGCGCATCGTGTGCGCCCACGCGAGCGCCGCCACGCACGCATCGTGCCAGCCGGGAAGGGGGCAAGGAGCCGCCGCCGGAATCGGCCAGGCGGCAACGACGGGCCGGCAAGGCGGCAGCCATTCCGGCAGCGCTTCCGGCAACGACCGGCACATTCTTGCCGGACCGGCACTTAATTCCTGCCGCCTTCTGCCGGTCTTAGCCCCGACAGCCGAGACGAACTGATCGGACTGGCTGGCACTCACGGGACGATCTGTCCCACGGGACGAAACGGGAGTTTGATCATGACTGTCATCAACACCAACATTGCCGCCACCCGCGCCGCCAACGCCTCGAACGCCGCCTCCGGCATGCTCGGCCAGGCCATGCAGCGCCTGTCGACCGGCAAGCGCATCAACTCGGCCAAGGACGACGCCGCCGGTCTCGCGATCTCGACCTCGATGACCTCGCAGATCAACGGCATGAACCAGGGCATCCGCAACGCCAACGACGGCATCTCGCTGGCCCAGACGGCGGAAGGCGCGCTGAACGAAGTCACCAACATGCTGCAGCGCGTCCGCGAACTGGCCGTCCAGTCCTCGTCGGGCACCTACCAGGCTTCGGACCGCACCAACATGCAGCAGGAAGTGACCTCGCTGCGCACCCAGATCGGTTCGGTGCTGTCCAGCACGAAGTTCAACGGCGTCGCCCTGTTCTCGACGACCTCGGGCACCAACACCACCTTCTCGATCCAGGCCGGCGCGAACAGCTCGGACACGATCACGGTGACCGGCAACGCCATCGACGGCACCAACATCTCGTCCACCGCGCTCGACGTCTCGACCTCGGCGCTGGCGACGACCACGATCGGCAAGGTCGACTCGGCGCTGACCGACGTCGCCAAGACCAATGCCGGTTTCGGTGCGGCGGAATCGCAGCTCCAGTCGGCGGTCAACAACCTGACCTCGAACGCCACCAACCTCTCGGACGCCCGTTCGCGCATCCTCGACACCGACTACTCGGCTGAATCGACGGCGATGTCGAAGGCGCAGATCCTCAGCCAGGCTTCGACGGCGATGATCGCCCAGGCCAACCAGAGCCAGCAGAGCGTGCTCTCGCTGCTCCGCTAAACCTGACCTAACGGACTTACCCCCGTCCGATCTGATCGGACACTGGGCCCGGCGGTTCCTCCGACCGCCGGGCCTTTTTTTCGTTCATGTAGGCCGGATCGCGTGGATCGTCTTCACCACGTCGAGAAAGACGTTCTCCACCGCCCGCACGCGGAAGCCCGCGGCGCGCACGTTGTCCACGGTCGGCCGGTTCATCTCCGGGCCGATCCGCCGCGTCAGCGCGGTCATCATGTCCATCATCTGCCGGAACGGCGTGAAGCGGCTGCCGGTGTGCTCGAACATGAACAGTTCGCCGCCGGGCCGGAGCACGCGGTGCAGCGCCTTCAGCCCCGCCACCGGATCGGGAACCGAGCAGAACGTGCACGAGGTGAACACCTGGTCGAAGCTGCCCGGCGGGTGCGGCAGGTCGTGCACGTCCATCACCTGCGCGTCGATCGTGCCGTCGTAGGCGGCGATGCGCGGCGCGGCGAGCTCGACCATCCGGGGGCTGATGTCGATCGCGGTGATGGTCCTGCCCGCCGGAAAGTGCGGAATGTCGAGCCCGGTGCCGAGCGCGAGGAACAGGATGCGCCCGTCCATCCGCGCGAACAGCTCGCGCTTGGCGGGGGCCCAGCGGCGTTCGGCGCCCTTGCTTGCCATCGAGTCGAAGCGCGGGGCCATCCGGTCCCACTTCGCGCGGGTCACCGCGTCGGCCATGTCAGGCGCCCTCGCGGTCGCGCGGGTCGGGGCGGACCGGACCGCGCAGGATCGCGTTGACGATCCACACGAACACCAGCCCGCCGGTGGCGCTGCCCACGCCCATCGCCAGGGCATCGCGCAGCGCGATCGGCATCATCGCCGCCGACATGCCGACCACCATCCCGGCGATCATGCCGTTGAACATCATCGGGATCATCGCCTCGTGCGCGCCGAGCAGCCCGGAGGCGAAGAAGAACAGCAGCGTGCCCAGCACCATGCCCAGCATCATCATGCCGAACATCGCCAGCCACATGCTCCAGCCGGGAACGACGACCAGCCAGGCGATCCACGATGCCAGCGCGCCGGCGCTCACGCTCGCCGCGAGGTCTCCGACGACATATTGCCAGCGTTGGTCCATCGCGATCCCTCCTGCCGCCTGGGCGGAGAAGAGCACGCGGGGCCGGTGTCTGTCTAGATTTCGCCGGCGGCGTGGCGGTCCTGCCAGTCGATCACCGCGAGGTAGTTGCGCAGGCGGTTTTCCTCCAGCGCGGCGAGCAGGCTGTTTTCGTGCCACGGCACCAGGAGCTCGGCCATTGTCCCCGCCCAGGGGGCGCCGAGGTCGAACAGCACGCCCATGCCGAACACGCCGGGAATCGACGCATAGGCGAGTTCGCGGGTATCGGAGTTGGTCTCCGCGATGAAGTCCTCGATCGCGGTCAGGACGCCGTTGGCGGCGCCGCCCTCGTGCAGTGCCCAGGCGAAATTGCCATGGCCGCGAAAGCCGCGCTCGTGCAGCGCGCCCGGGTTGTCGAGCGTGACGCCGACGGCGTGGCTGAACGGCCGGCGATGCGAGGGCGGGATGCGCTCGGGCGCGTAGTAGAAATCGCGCCGCGCGCAGGGCCAGCCGACGTCGTGCAGGAACGCCAGCAGCGGCGTCCCGTCGCGGGCGCAGGCGGCATCGGCGAGGCGCAGCTCGTGCAGCACCGTGTAATGGTTGTGGTCGCCGTCGATCACCCAGGCGTCGATGCCGGCCAGGCCGGGCATCGCCTCGAGGCTCGTCGCGGCGAGGTGGCGGACGAACGGGTTGTCCGCCAGCCACTGCAGGAATTCGGGCTGCGGCGCCGGATCGATGCTCGTCAGCGTGCCGTCCGCGTCGCGACAGTGATCGGCCAGGACCTGCGTCATCCCGCCGAACTCGGCGCCGATCTCGGCGACGTGGCGGGCGCCGGCGATGGCCAGGGCATCGCGCACCAGCGGCGCGAAGTGCTTCATCGAATGGATCAGCAGCTCGGCCATCGGGTCAGGCTCCGGTGCGCGGTGCGATCGGCCGGAACACCGCCAGCAACAGCAGCTGCTCGGGCTTTTCCTGTGCCGGCGGCGGCACCAGCAGGAAGGCGTTGGCGTCGGCGCAGCGGAACAGGCCGGGGGCCGCTTCCTCGATGCCATCGGCGATCGGCACCGCGGGCTGCTGCCGTTCGGCCGCGGTCGCGTCCTCGCTGAGGAAGTCGGTCGTGGCGACGAAGCTCAGGCTGTCGATCTGCAGCCACTCGTACAGCGTGCCGAACTGCAGCGCGGCGGTGAAGCGCGCCTCGCCCAGCGGGACGACGGCGACGTACCAGCCGTCGTGGGTGGCCTGCGCGGGGATGGTCTCGAGCGTGGCGCCGCCCGCGTCGGCGAAGATCACCGGCAGGTCGACCTTGCCTTCGGCGAAATCGGTGAAGGTCAGCGGCAGGCCGAAGCGCTTGGCGGCGAGCAGCGTCAGGCGCGAAGGGAGGCCCTGGCCGGCGAGCTCGGCGGGCAGGAACATCCGCTCGGACGCCTTGAGGTGGAACAGCCCGCGCTGGCGCAGGCCGCGGGCCGCCGCCTCGGGATCGAACAGCGCCACGGTGCGCGCGGTGCCGAGGTTGACGTCATGCTCGAAGGTTTCCAGCACGGCCAGCTCTTCCGGCTGCGGCAGGTACATCAGGCGGCCGAGCACGGAGGCAACGCCGCGGCGCCACATGCCGACCTGGTCGGCGCAGTCGCGGCGTTGCGTGGCCCCGGCGCAGGCCTGGGCAAAGCGCAGCGTGCCGGCCTGCACGCGGGCGCGGATCAGGCCCTGTTCGGTGGAGATGGTGGTGGCGCGGCGGATCGGCGTGCCGTCCTCGCGGTAATCGACGACCGAGCCCATCGCCGTGGTGCAGACCTGCTCCAGCACCGCGACGTTGGCGCACATCGCCTCCAGCGTCGCCGGGTCGTAATGGCCCGAATCGATGAAGCCGGCCTTGTCGAGCCCGGGCAGGTCCATCTCGCGCAGCAGCAGGTAGCGGCCGGCGACGTGGACCTTGAGCTCGCGTTGCAGCAGGGCATCGACGTGGTTCTGGACGGTGCCGTTGTAGCCAAGGTCGACCAGCATCAGTGTATCGCCGGGCGCCGGATCGGCCACCTTGCGGACGTGGGCGACGAGCCGTTGCGCCAGTGCGCGCGAAGCCTTGACGATGGAGCGCTTGCGCTCCGCCTTGCGGCAGTCGGCGAGCAGGGCCAGGCTGGCGCGCGAGTGATCGTCCAGCGCTTCCAGCGCCTCGATCTCGGCGGGCGAGAACAGCAACTGCTTGGCCAGCGCGGCGACTTCGGTGCCGAGTTCGCGCTCGACATAGCGCTGCACGGCGATGTCCTGGTTGAACGACGCGCCGATCGCGGTGAAGCGGCTGATCTCGGCGGCATGGGCCGGGTCGGCCGGGGTGCCGGACAGCGCGGCGTGAACCTGCATCGGCAGCCAGCCGTCGCGCATCATGAACAGCCAGTGCACGCGGCCGCCGCGTTCCCGCGCGAGTTTCGCGGCCTCGTCGCGCAGCCAGATCTCGTATCCCGCCAGCACCGGCCCGAGCACCGAATGGCCGAACCGCTCGCCGGCGTCCTCCAGCCCGGGTTCGGCCAGCGCGCAGGCGGCGCGATGCGGCAGTTGCGCGGCGATCTCGCCGTCGTCCTGGGGATGCAGCATCGCCGAGACGCTGGCCTCCAGCCGCAGCCGCTGGCGGGTTGCTTCCTCGAACTGGACAAGGTGCAGCGTCTCGACGCCGAACGGCGCGACGCCGTCGACGTCGGCGCCGTGGTTGTCGCCGATGTGCAGGATCTGGCCGGGCGCGGCCTTGAGCTTGCGCAGCACCTCGCCATAGAGCCCGCCGGCCTTCGGCTTGCCGTGGGCGCTGGACACGAAGACCCGGTCGATCAGGGCGGCGACGTCCTCGCCGGCGCTGTCGGCAATGAGCTGCCGCAACTGCGCGGCGTCGAGGTAGGTGTCGGAAACGATGATGACCTGCAGGCCCCTGGCCCGGGCGCGCCGCATCAGTTCCACCGTCGGGGCAAACGCGTGGCAATGCCGCGCCTCGGCGGCGATTTCCGCGGCGATCGCGGCGGCGCGTTCGGCGGGGGTCGCGTTGGGCATCAGCTGGGCATAGATTTCGCCGATCGAGACTTCCTGCCGTCCCAGCCCGCGCTCGGCGATCTTGCGCGCCTGGCCCTCGGCGAAGGCGCGCTGCATCGGGGTGACCGGCTTCAGGCGGGCAAAGATGTCGCGCGGCTCGTGGCAGTCGCGCCAGAGCAGCGTGTCGAAGCAGTCGAGGCTGAGGACCCGGGCGTGCGGAAAGCGATCGAGCGCGCCGGGCAATTCGTGCGGGAGGATCGCGCCGTCCTCGCGCAGGCTGTCGGCGGGGCGCAGGGCGGCGGCGTTGACGGGCGCGTTCATCGATATGCTCCTGTGGCGGCGACGGGCTGGCCGGGAAGCTGGCCGGGCCGCAAACCTTTCCAATCGGTGAAAACCTAGGGGATCGTGGTTAACCGGCGGCTCGCCGACCGTTCGGTAGTTCTGCGTAGGCGTGGCAAATCTGCGGCGGGACGGGTCCGGCACGCGCTTCCGGGCTTTCCCCTGGCGTGCCGACGCGGTAAGCGCGGACGATGCAGACCCCCACCTCCGCCGCCCCCGGCATCGAACCGGGCCTCTGGTCCCGCGAACCCGCCCGCCCGCGTTCGATGTGGGAAGCGATGGCGCGCGGGCTGAAGAACCAGTGCCCGCGCTGCGGCGAGACGAAGCTGATGCCGCGGTTCCTGAAGCCGGCCGCGCATTGCCACGGCTGCGGTCTCGACCTGACGCCGCAACGGGCCGACGATTTCCCCGCCTACATCTCGATGATCATCACCGGCCACCTGCTGGCGCCGGTGGTCATCGCCATGGCCATGGCGGGCTGGACCCCCGGCCAGATGGCCGTCACCGTCATGCCCGGCGCCGCCGCGCTGATGCTCGGCCTGCTGCAGCCGGCCAAGGGCGCGGTGATCGCCGTGCAGTGGTGGAACTCGATGCACGGCTTCCGCCGCGAAGGATGAAATCGGCCTGGACGGGCTGCGAACGGCCGGGCCGAAAGCGACCAGCCGGTCGGCCCGCGGGGATCAATCCATCAGCAGGATCGAGATGCGGCGGTTGCGCGGATCCGTGGGATCGTCGGGCAGCAGCGGCTCGCGATCGGAAACGCCCTCGATGCGGCGGAAGCGCGGTTCGCTGATGCCGTCGCGGATCAGCGCCTGACGCGTGGCTTCGGCGCGGCCGGCGGACAGCGACCAGTTGTTGGTGGCGCTGCCGGTGATGCCGTCGCCGCGCTTGTACTGCAGCGCGTCGGTGTGGCCGCGGATCGACAGGCCGGTGGCGTCGTCGCCCACGGTCTGCGCGATCACCCGCAGCAGTTGCACCGCGTCGGGCGTCAGGATCGTCGTGCCCAGTTCGAACATCGAGAAATCGGCGTTGTCCATCAGGTCGATGCGGATGCCCTCCGGCGTCATCGACAGCTTGACGATCTGGTTGAGCCGCCGCATCCGCTCGCTGGCGGAAAGCTTTTCCTTGAGCTTCTGCTCGAGCTGCGCGACGCGCTTGACCTTGGAACCGCCCTCCTTCGGGCCGCCGGTGGTGTCGCGCGGGATCGTCATCGATTTTGTGCCGGTCTGGCCCTTGCGATTTGGATAGTTATCCACATCGGTTATGGATGAACCGCCCAGCAGGCCGTTCGAGCCGGCGGATTCCTGCCGCAGCTTGACCAGCGTCGGGGTGAAGTAGTCGGCGATGCCCTTGCGCTGCTTCTCGGTCGTGGCGCCCAGCAGCCACAGCAGCAGGAAGAACGCCATCATCGCGGTCACGAAGTCGGCATAGGCGACCTTCCAGGCGCCGCCGTGGTGGCCCCCGGCGACGATCGTGACTTTCTTGACGATGATCGGGGGCGGAAGCTCGTTCTTGCCCTTTTTCGGCGGCGCCATGGTGGATTACCTTCCGCGCAACGCGTCGAGCAACTCCGAAAGCCCGGGCCGGAAATCGTGGCCCAGTCCGGAGCGCGCGCTTTCCACCACCAGCGGCTGCGGCCAGCCGTGGAGCGAGGCGATGATCACCTGCTTGACCGCGTGGAAGATCTGCTCGTCGGCCTCGATCACCTGCTTGAGCCGGCCGGCCATCGGCGCGACCATGCCGTACGCGAGCAGCACGCCCATGAACGTGCCGACCAGCGCCGAACCGATCATGCCGCCGAGAATGCTCGGCGGCTTGTCGATCGAGCCCATGGTCTTGACCACGCCGAGCACCGCCGCGACGATGCCCAGCGCCGGCAGCGCGTCGGCCAGGTTCTGGATCGCGTGCTGCGGCTCGTGCAGTTCGTGCAGGTGGGTCTTGATGGCGTTGTCCATCACGTCCTCGACCGCGTGCACTTCGAGCGTGCCCGACGAGACGACGATCAGCGTCAGCGTGTCGGCGATCAGCGCGGTCAGCTCGTGGTTGGCCAGCAGGCGCGGGTATTCGGCGAAGATCGCGGAGGAGTTCGGGTCCGAGACGTGGCTTTCCAGCGCCACCGGGCCTTCGGTGCGCAGCATCTTCATCAGCTTGGTGGTCAGCGCGATCGCGTCGATGTGGTCCTGCTTATTGTGCTTGGGGCCCTTGAACACCTTGGCGAAGCCGCCGCCCAGCGCCTTCAGCCCGTGCATGTTGTTGCCGGTGACGAGCGCACCCGCCGCCGCGCCGAGGATGATCAGCAGCTCGTGCGGGATCGCCTCCATGACGGGCCCGAGGGCGCCGCCGGTGATGGCGAAGCCGCCGAACACCATCGCGAACAGGATGACGATGCCGATACCCGCGTACATTTCTAACCCCCGTTATAATCGTTTGCGGCGCGAAGCCGTCAGTTCAGCATCGAGAACAGGTTGAGGTTGGCCAGCTTGACGAAACTGGCCTGGCTGGCCTGGAGAATGGTCGAGACCTGCTGCAGCCGCGACACCGCCTCGGCAATGTCGGTACCGCCGACGCTCGATTCGTCGTCGGTGCGCTGCTGCGTCATCTGGTCGCGAATGGTCGTGGTGGTGTCGATCCACGACAGCCGCGAACCGACGATGGTCTGCGCGGTGGTGATCGAGGTGAGGCTGGCGTCGAGCTGGCCCAGCGCGGTCTGCGCGGCCGCCTGCGGGGCTGCGCCGCCGCCATTGCCCTGCAGCGCGTCGCCCAGCGTTTTGACCACGGCCAGCAGGTCGGTGGCGCCGCCGCCGCTGCCGATGTTCATGAACTCCGGGCCGGTGATGCCGCGGGTTACCGTGAGCCCGGCGCCGAGCGCGATCGACTCCGAGGTGTTGGAACCGGCGTAGGAGGCGTTGCCATTGGCGTCGAGCGTGTAGGCCTGCCCGGAGCCGTTGCCGCCGAACAGCGACTGGCCGCGCGAATCCTGGGTGTTGGCGAGGGCGACGAGGTTCTGCCGCAGCCCGGTGATTTCCGCACCGATGCCGATGCGATCGGAGTTGGTCAGCGTGCCGTTGGCGGCCTGGATGGCCAGCTCGCGGATGCGCGTGACGATCGTCGCGACGTTGCTCAGCGTGTCGTCGGCGAGCGACAGGTCGGACTTGGCGGCGGTGGCGTTGGCATCGTCGATCTTGGACAGCGTGTCCGCGCGCGACAGCGCCCGCATCCGGGCCGCGGCGACGGGATCGTCGGCCGACGAGTTGAGCCGGCTGCCGGTGCTGATCTGCTGCTGCAGGTTGTTGGCCTGCGTGCGCAGCGAATTCATGCTGAAGATCGCGCCGTCGTAGAAGCCGCTGGTGCTGACCGTTGTCATGATGTCCTCGCGAAGCCTTTCACCGGTTCATCAGTGGATGTTGAGCAGGGTATCGAACAATGTGGAGGCAACCTGGATCACCTTGCCCGATGCCTGGAACGCTTGCTGGAAGCGCAGCAGGTTGGCGGCCTCGTCGTCGAGGTTGACGCCCGACGATGCTTCCATCGCGGTCTTGGCGTTGGCGGCGATGGCGTCGAGCGCGTCGCGCGTCGTCGTCGCGCCCTGGACCGAGGCGGAAAGGTCGAACAGCAGCGAATCGGTGCCGCTGGACACGCCGGCGTTGTTCAGCGCCGTCTGCAAGGCGGTGAGATTGGCCGAATTGCGGCTGTTGGCGCCGGCGCCCGCCGGGGCGGTGGCGATCTGGCTGCCCGAGCTCAACACCATCGTCAGCGTCTTGGCGGTGGTGCCGCTGAACATCGCCACCCCGGCGGTGCCGTCGAGCGCGACGCCGCCGGCCTGGGTGGTGTTGGCTGCCGTCGCCAGGGCCGAGGCGATGCCGTCGAGCCGCGACACGGCATTGGCGTACGTCGTCAGCGCCTGCGCCTTGCCTGCCAGCGCGCCGCCACCCAGCGTCAGCGGCGCGCCGCCGAGCGTGAAGCTGATCGTGCCGTTGGCGGCGGTGGTCATCGCCAGGGCATTGGCGTTGCCGCCTTGCACCAGCACCGGACCGGAGGCCCCGCCCATCTGCACCTTGACGGTGTTGTCGATGGCGATGGTGGTGGTGACGTCGCCGAAGCTCGCCAGTTTCTGCAGGATCGCGTCGCGCTGGTCGAGCAGGACCGACTGGTTCATTGCCGGATCGGTGTCGGTGGCGATCTTGTTGTTCAGCGACGCCAGGTTCTGCGCCAGCTGGTTGACCTGGTTGACGCCGTCGGTGGCCTCGAACTGCAGCTGCTGGCCGACCGCGTCGAGCGAGGTGCCGGCGATGTTGAAGCTCTGCGACATCGTGCGCGCCGCTTCCATCGCGCTGGCGCGCAGCGAGGGATCGTTGGGATTGCTGGCGAGCTGCTGCAGCGACGATTCGAACGCCGTGATCGCGGGGAACACGTTGCTCTGCTCGACCGCGTTGGACAGGTTCTCGAGCCCGGTCACCTGCGCGTCGGCGCGGGCCGCGTCGGACGCCGTGCGCCGGGTCTCGGCCTGGCGGAAGACGTCGGCGTTGCGCTTGATCTGCGCCGGGCCGGCGCCGAACAGCGACACGTCGCCGATCGACGACGCGAAGTTGCTGCCGGCCATCTCGGCCACGGTCATCGTCCGGCGGACATAGCCTTCGGTGCCGGCGTTGGCGATGTTCTGGGCGGTGACGTCGAGCGCCGCGCGGGCCGCGCGGGCGCCGGAGCTGGCGATCTGGAGCAGGTCGGACGACATCGCTTATCCTCCCGTCTGGCCGGTGGCGGCGGCGGGCGCCGTCGTCGGTGCCGACGCGGACGAGCGCGCCAGCAATTGTTTCTCGATCATCTTCGCGAGGCCGAACGTGCCCTTGTCGGCGGCGATGTCGGCGAAGCGCGAGTCCTGCATTTCCTGGAAGGTCTGGTTGCCCTGGCTGGAAAACAGGCCGTCCTTGTCGAACGTGGTCTTGCGCGCTTCGGCCAGCATCTGCCGGATGAAGATCGCCTCGAACTGCCGGGCCACCTTGGCGACTTGCGCGCGGCTGGCCTGGGCGCCGGGGGCGGCCGGCGCGGCGGCACCGGCGGCTCCGGCGGCCCCGGTGGCGAGAGCCAGGGCAGGGGCGGTGGGGAGGGCGGTCATATCACCACCATCTCGGCCTTGAGCGCGCCGGCTTCCTTCAGCGCCTCGAGGATCGCGACGAGGTCGGAAGGGGTGACGCCCAGCAGGTTGAGCGCATCGACGATCTTGGACAGCGAGGCGCCGCCCTTGAACAGCTGCACGTGGCTGTTGCTCTCGTCGGTGCTGATCTTGCTGGCCGGCGTCACCACGGTCTGGCCCTGGCTCAGCGGATTGGGCTGGCTGACCTGCGATTTCTCGTCGATCCGCACGGTGAGCTTGCCGTGGCTGATCGCGGCGGGGGAGAGGCGCACGGCGCTGTTGATGACGACGGTGCCGGTGCGGCTGTTGACGATCACCCGTGCCGGGGTCTCGGCGGGGACGACGTCGAGCATCTCGATCGAGGCCATCATCCCGGCGCGCAGGTCGGCGCCCTGCGGCAGGCGCAGCGCCACGGTGACGCCGTCCTCGACCGAGGCGGTGCCGGGAAAGCGGCGGTTGATCGCGTCGCGCACGCGTTCCGCGGTCAGGAAGTCGGCCTGGGCCAGGTTCCAGCGCAGCACCTCGGCGCTGTCGAAGCCGGTCAGCACCGCGCGCTCGACCGTCGCCCCTTCGGCGATGCGGCCGACGGTGGGCACGTTGACGGTCAGCGATGAGCCGTCCTTGGCGGTGATGCCGAGGCCGCCGACCGCGAGGTTGCCCTGTGCCATCGCGTAGATCTGGCCGTCCGCGCCCATCAGCGGGCTGAGGATCAGGGCGCCGCCGCGCAGGCTCTTGGCCTTGCCGATGGTGGAGACGGTGATGTCGATGCGCTGGCCGGGCTTGGCGAAGGCCGGCAGCTCGGCGGTGATCATCACCGCCGCCGCGTTCTTGAGCCCTGGCGAGACGCCGGGCGGCAGTTGCAGGCCCATGCGGCCGGCGGCGCCCTTCATCGCCTGGGTCAGGTATTCGAGGTTGTCGTCGCCGGTCCCCGCGAGGCCGACGACGATGCCGTAGCCGGTCAGCTGGTTGGTGCGCACGCCCTGGAACGCACCGAGGTCGCGGACGCGCTCGGCGTGGGCAATCCCGGGCGCGACGGCGGGCGCCAGCGCCAGCGCGAGGAGGGCGAGGATGCGGAGGAGAATGGTCTTCATCGCGGCCTCCTCAGAACGGGGTGACGAAGTTGAACAACTTCGACAGCCAGCCTTCGCGGCTCGACTTCTGGATCGCGCCGTTGCCGGCGTATTCGACCTTGGCGTCGGCCACCTTCGAGGAGGGCACGGTGTTGTCAGCGTCGATGTCGACCAGGCGCACGATGCCCGAGAACTGGATCCACTCCTGTCCCTGGCTGAGCAACATGACCTTTTCTCCGCGCACGAGGGCGGTGCCGTTGGGGCGCACCTCGGCGATGGTCACGGCCACGGAGCCGGAAAAGGCGTTGGTTTGCACGGCATTGCCTTGACCATTGAACGACCCTTGCGAGCCGGCATTAAGGGCCGAGGACTTCAGGAAGGAAAAAGGCCCGGTGCTCGGCGGCGTCACCGCCTCGCTGCCGACGCGCGAGGTCTTGGAGCTCGCGGTCTTGCTCGAGCTGGTGGTCTCGGTGATGACGATCGTCAGCGGATCGCCGACGCCGTGCGCGCGCATCCCCGCCACCAGCGGCGCGTAGCCCGCGGAAACGTTGAAGATCGCGCCGGTCGCCGGCTGCGGTGCCGCCGGCACGACCGGCAGCGACGCGGCGAAGCCGAGCGGCGGCTTGCCCGCGACCGCGGGCGCGGACAGCGCGGCCGCCGCCAGCACGAAGATTGCGAAGTTCCTGGTCATCTCGATGGCACTCACAGGGTCTGGTTGGCGTTCTTCAGCATCTCGTCGACCGCCGAGATCATCTTGGAATTGATTTCGTAGGCGCGCTGGCACTCGATCATGTCGACCAGTTCCTGGACGACGTTGACGTTGCTGGCTTCCAGCATGCCCTGCTTGATATCGCCGTGCCCGGCGGTTCCGGCCGCGGCGATCTGCGCGGGGCCGCTGGCGCCGGTTTCCATCAGGAAGTTGTCCCCCGCTGCCTGCAGGCCCGCCGGGTTGGCGAAGGCTGCGGTGGTGAGCTGGCCGATCTGCGTCGGCGTGGCGTTGCCCTGCGTCGTCACCGAGACGGTCCCGTCGTTGCCGATGGTGATCGACTGCGAGTTCTCGGGAATGGTCAGCGGCGGCTGGACGACGTAGCCCTGCGCGGTCACGAGCTGGCCTTCCGCAGAGCGCGTGAAGTTGCCGGCGCGAGTGTACGCGGTCTGCCCGTTCGGCATCTGCACGACGAAGTAACCCTCGCCGGAGATCGCCAGGTCGAGCGCGTTCGAGGTCGTGTCGAGGGCGCCCTGGGTGGCGATGCGCGTGGTCGACTGGATGGCGACGCCGGTGCCGAGGTTCAGCCCGGTCGCGTACTGCGTCTCGCCCGAGGACTGCTGGCCGGCGACGCGGGCGTCCTGGTAGGCCAGCGTGGCGAAGTTGGCGCGATCGCGCTTGAACCCCGTGGTGCCGACGTTGGCGAGGTTGTTCGCGATGACGCGCATCCGCGAATCCTGCGCTTCCAGGCCGGTGCGGGCGACGTTGAGGGCAGATGCCGACATGGTTTCCTATTCCTTGGTGAAGTTCACGCGCCGGGAGTGATGCGCATCAGCGAGGAGCCGCTCTGGTCGACCTCCCGCGCGGTGGCGATCATCTTGGTGCGGATGTCGAAGAGACGCTGGGCCTGGACCATCTGCACCATCACCTCGCTGGCGCTGACGTTGGACTGTTCGAGCGCCCCGGGGTTGAGCGAGGCATTGGCATCATCGGGCAGCACGCCGCCGCCGATCACCCGGAACAGCCCGTCGAGGCCCTTGCCGATGCGGCTGCCCGCCGGGCTGGCGAGCTTGAGCTTGTCGACCTGGGTGGCCGGCTGGTCGGGGGTCTCCGGATTGGAAACCATGACCTGGCCTTCCGGGGTGATCGCGACGATCGCGTTCGGCGGCACCGTGATCGGACCGCCGTTGCCCATCACCGGCCGGCCGTCGCCGTTCTGCAGCACGCCGCTTGGCGTGACCGAGAGATCGCCGCGCCGGGTATAGGCCTCGCTGCCGTCCTCGGCCTGCACGGTGAGCATCGCATCGCCGTTCAGCGCCAAGTCGAGCGGCCGGCCGGTCTGGTCGATCACGCCCGGCCGCATCGAAGCGCCGTGGACTTCGCCGTCGCTCAGCGCGCGGACCTCGAGCGAATCCCCCTTAACCGTGACCGGCGTCGAGTAGATCATCTCGGCCCGGAACCCGACGGTCTGGGCGTTGGCCATGTTCGACGCGATAACCCGCTCGCGGGTCATCGAATCGGTCATGCCGGACATGGCGGTGTAGATCAGGCGGTCCATGATGGCCTATCCCGTTGCGTCAGCGCGATCAGCTGGTGCGCAGGTTGATGATGGTCTGCGAAATCTGCGTCGTCGTATCGATCGCCTTGGCATTGGCCTGGAACGAGCGTTGCGCGCTGATCAGGCCGACCAGTTCCTCGGCGATGTCCACGTTCGAGCGCTCGATCGCGCCGGAGAGCAGGGCGCCATAGGTGCCGGAGTTCGGCTGGCCGAGCGACGCCGGGCCCGACAGGCCGGTCGCCGACCAGCTCGCCGAGCCGAGCTGCTTCAGGCCGGTGTTCGAGGCGAAGCTGGAAAGCGCGACATAGCCGATCACCTGCAGCGAGCCATCGGCGTAGGCGGCGGTCAGGCGGCCGTCGGAGCCCACGCTCATGCCGGTGTACTCGGCTGGTGGGGTGGCGCCGTTGTTCAGCGGCACGACGGCATCGGACGCGCTCGCGGTCGAGCCGATCGTGCCGTTGGCGTTGGCCGCGAAGACCTGCATCCGCTGGTTCGAATCGTTGACGACGAAGCCGTTGCCGTCGACCTTGAACGATCCGGCGCGGGTGTACGAGACGAGGCCCGAGATCGCCGACTTGACGGTGAAGAAGCCGTCGCCGTTGACCGCCATGTCCAGCGCGTTGCCGGTCTGCTCGATCGGGCCGAGCGAGAACTGCTGCTTGATCGCCTCCACCCGGGCGCCGATGCCGACGGTCAGCGTCGGGTCGGTCAGCACCGAGGCCGAGACGATGTCGGCGAACGACGCCGTCGACTTCTTGAAGCCGGCGGTGTCGGCGTTGGCGATGTTGTGCGAGATGACGTCGAGGTCGGTCTGCGCGTTCTTGAGGCCGGACAGCGAAGTGTAGAACGACATGGTGCTGTGCTCCTGTGGGGGGTCAGGCGGTGGTGGTGGTCGAGTTCGACGTCGCGGCGGCGCCGGTCACGCTCGCGGCGGCCGACTTGGCGGCGGCGGCAATCGCGTCCTGCGTGGTCGAGATCAGCACGTCGAGCTTCGAGGCGATGTCCTTGAGCGTCGACGAGCTGTCGTTCGTCGCCGAGAGCTGCGAGAACTGCGCCATCTGCGCGACCATTTCCTTGTTGTCGGTCGGCGCGGTCGGGTCCTGGTTCTGCAGCTCGGTGGTCAGCAGCTTGAGGAAGTCCTTGACCCCCAGCGACGCATAGGCGCTGGGCATGGCCGATTGGGCGGTGGACTGGGTGTTGCTGGCGGCAGTGCTGCCGGATACGGCGGTGGTCATCTTACTTCATCCTCATCGTGTCGAGCATCAGCTGCTTGGCGGTGGAAAGGGCCTCGACCAGGTTCTGGTACTGGCGCGAGGAATCGAGCATCTCGACCATCTCGGCGTTTTCATCGACCGGGGCGGTCCAGACGTCGCCGTTGGCATCGGCCATCGGGTGGCCGGGATTGTGTTCGCGGATCGCGCTCGCGTTGGAGCGATAGACGCCGGCAACGCGCACCGTGGACAGGCCGGTGCTCTTGTCGAGCTCCTCGGCGAAGACCGGGCGCAGCGGGCGATAGGCGCTTTGCGCGTCGCTCGCCACGGCGCTGGCGTTGGCCAGGTTCGAGGCCGCGGCATTCATCCGCACCATCTGCGAGGACAGGCCGCGCTGGGCGAGATCGAACAGGGTCAGCGGGGCACCCATCGTCATTCTCCCTTGATCGCGCGCGTGATCGTGTTCACGCGGCCGGTGATGAACGAGAGCGTGGCGGAATAGCCGACGGCGTTCTGGCTGAACGCGACCTGTTCGGCACCCAGTTCCACGGTGTTGCCGTCGAGCGAGGGCATGACCGGCACGCGGTAGCGCGTGGCGGCGGCGGTGGCCTGGTCGGCGCCCGCGCCCTTGAGCCGGGCGTCGAGCGCAGCGGCGAAGTCGATGTCGCGCGCCTTGTATCCGGGCGTCGCGGCATTGGCGATGTTCGAGGTGAGCAGGCCCATGCGCTGCGAACGCAGTTCCAGCGCGGCGCCATGGACGCCGAACAGGCCGAGGTTGCTGGCGGGATCTGACAAGCCCGATACTCCTTGCTCCTGCACCCGCCGGGAAGGCCCGGCTGGCGCGCGCAAGTTTCAGAGCAAGGGGCGTGCCAAATGCGCCGTGCCCCGGCGGCAGAGGCGGAAACGGGGCCAACCGCGGCAAGCGCTTGCCGGTTTCACGGGACTTGCCGGCAAATTGTCGCCGCCGGCTGAAAAAGGCGGTCGATCGCCCGTTCTCGATGGGGTCAGCAAGGAAGTCCCGCCGCCATGTCGCTTCTCGCCTCGGTCGATTGGCCGACAATCGGTCTCGTGTTCGGCGGCACGCTGCTGGCCACGGTGCTGCGTTGCGGCTTTGCCGAGACCGCGGTGGCGCTGCGCATGCTGGCCCGCGTCGCGTTCGGGACTCGCTTCGAGGCCGGTCCGGCGCGCGCCCAGCTTGCCGCGCAGATCCAGGACATCCGCAAGGACGGCCTGATCCGCGCGCACCATTTCCAGATCGGCGACCGCGAGTTCGATGAAGCCAGCAAGGCGATGATCGGCGAGCGCTCGATCGCGGCGCTGCTGGAGGCCCACGAGAAGCACAAGGCGCGGCGCGCCGTTCGCGCCCACGTCGCGGCGCGCACGCTGGCCATGGCGGCCGAGCTGGCGCCGGTGTTCGGGCTGTTCGGCACGCTGGTCTCGCTGGGATTGCTGCCCACGCACGGTGTCGGACGCTCGGGCTACATGGCGGCGATCGGCATGGCCGTCCACGCGACGATGGTGGGCCTGCTCGCCGCCAACCTGCTGTTCGCGCCGCTGGCCCGGTTGATCGAGCGCCGCCTCGCCGCCGAGGAGGTCGAGCGGCAGGAGCTGTTCGACTGGCTGGCGCTGCAGCTCGCGGTCAGTGAGCCGCACTTGCGCGAGGCGCATCGGCACGACGCCCACGCCGAGCCGCGCGGTGCGCAGGTCCACCGGTTCTCGGCGGGTTAGCGGGGCCATGGTGCTTGCCGCGCAGTCGCCCTCGAGCGTGCTCAATGCCCGGCCGATGATCGGCTGGCAGACCCTGCTGGCCGATCTGTCGCTGATCCTGTTCATGGTGACGGCGGCCGCGGTCGATGCCAGCCCCGACGAGCCGCGCCCTGCGGCCCCGCGCGCGCCCATCGCCCGCCCGGCCGAAGCACCGCGCAGCGAACCGATCGCGGTCTGGCGGGCCAATGGCGCGGCGCCGCCGCTCGGCAGGTGGCTGCGCGAACAATCGCCCGATCCGCGCCAGCAACTGACGATCGCCGTGCATTATGCCGGCGGAGCAGCGGCCTTGCCGGCGGCGCTGGCGCGCGCGGCGACGCTGGGCCGCGAGGCGCAGGCGCACGACGTGGCGGCCCGGGTGCTGGTCGAGCCGGGGGCGGACGACGTCGTCGCCACGCTCGCCTACGATCGCCTGCGGCAAACTGGCACGCGGATTGCAGGGAAGGGCGGATAACCGCTTCCTTGCACAAGGACCGATCCGATGAGTCCGCTTCGCACCGCCCTGCTTGCCCTGCCGCTTGCCCTGCCGCCGACCCTGTACGCGCCGGTGGCCCAGGCGGCACCTTTCGCCAGCCTCGACCAGATCGACTATGCGGTGGCGGGTTTCACCGGCGCCGGCATCGGCCAGCCCAGGGGTGCCATGCTGCCGGTCGATCGCCGCCTTCGCCTTGCCGCGTGCCAGGCGCCGCTGGCGCTGTCGTGGCGGACCGAGCGGCGCGACGCCGTCCTCGTCCAGTGTCCCGATGCCGGCGGCTGGCACGTGTTCGTGCCGGTGCAGGCCCAGGCGGCGGCCAATGCCGCGCCGGTCGTGCTGCGCGGCGAGGCGGTAAGCCTGATCGTCTCCGGCGACGGCTTCTCGGTATCGCAGCCCGGCGAGGCGATGGATTCCGGCGCGGTCGGCGCCTGGATCCGGGTCCGGACGGTCAAGGACGGAACCGGCAAGGGCGATCCGGTGCGCGCGCGAATCGTGCGTCCCGGGCTGGCGGAAGTCCCCGTCGACTGACTCCGTTGCATCGCGTTTAGGGGCTCACCGCAAAAAAATGCAGGCCAGGTCTTAAAGCCGGCAATCGAGTGCCGTCCTTGCCCATGAGGAACCAAGGAGCGGTACCATGTCCAGCATCGGATCCGGGCCTGGGATAGGAACGGGCCCCATTGAACTCAGCGGAGTTCGCGCCGTCAGCAGCGCGGAATCCAGACCGGTCGCGGTCGACACCCCGGCCGCGAAAGCGCCGCCGGCGGCAACCGGCGGCGACCAGGCGGCGGCGATGGTCACGACCAACGCCTTCTCCGCCGGGCAGGCGCCGGTCGACGGCGAGCGCGTGTCGCAGATCCGCAAGGCGATCCAGTCGGGCAGCTACCCGATGATCCCCGCCAAGATCAGCGACGCGATGATCGCCGCCGGCATCATGTTGCAGGTCGAACGATGACATCGAACGAGAAGGTACCCGGCATGGACTTGCGCGATACGCTTCGGCAAATGGTTGCCGTGTTGCAGACCGAGCGGCAGTCGCTTGCCGGCATGGATCTTGACGGCATCATGGGCGCGGCGACCGACAAGGTCACGTTGTGCGGCCGTTTGGAAGCGGTCTCGCCGGACCAGATCGACGACGAATGCCGTGGCCTGCTCGATGCCGCGAAGCGCCTGAACGAAGTCAACCGCCAGTTGCGCAACCTGATCGCAGCCAATGTCTCGGCGCGGCTGGAAGCCCTGACCGGCAGCCCGCACGCCTATGGCGCGCGGGCAGGGATGAGCGCCCCCGCTTACGCCTACGCCGGCGTCCGCGCCTGACACCTCTACAGCGGGCAGCGCCGCCGCCGGTCCCCCGGCGGCGGCGCTTGCGCGTCGGGCACCGGCGCCGATCGATTTCCGATTTGGCACGCCCCTTGCAATGACGGGGGCATGACCAACCGTCAGGGGATCGAGGCGTGAGCCAGGGGGACTTTCCGGCATCGGCAACGGGGCCGGGTGCAGCATGGGCCGCCGCAGGCGCGCCGGCGCCGGGTGATGCCCGTGCCGCGATCGCGCGCGCCGCCCAAGCCACCGGCGTCGATTTCTCCTATCTGCTGGCCCAGGCGCGGCTCGAATCCAGCCTCAATCCTTCTGCCCGGGCCGGCACGTCCAGCGCCGCCGGCTTGTACCAGTTCACCCAGGGCACCTGGGCGCAGATGCTCCAGCAGCACGGCAGCGAGATCGGTCTCGACGCGGCGCTGCCAGGCGGCACGCTCGCCGCCCTGCGCGATCCCGGCCAGCGCGCGCGGCTGATGGCGCTGCGCTTCGATCCCGACACGTCCGCGCGCATGGCGGCGGAGCTGGCCGGCGACAACCAGGCGGCACTGGGTGCGGCGCTCGGTCGTCCGCCGCGGCCAGGAGAGCTCTATCTCGCGCATTTCCTCGGTTCCGACGGCGCGGTGCGCTTCCTGTCCGCACTGGGTGCCGATCCGACCCAGTCCGCGGCGGCGCTGCTGCCGAAGGCCGCCGCCGCCAACCGGGCCGTGTTCTACGACGCGGCCGGTGCGCCGCGCTCGGTCGGCGCGGTCATGGCGATGCTCGACCAGCGGATGTCGGCGGCGATGCAGGACGGCAATGGCATGTCGCCCGCCGACGTCGGCGCGCTGGCGGCCTCGACGCCGGCCACGGCACCCATCGACAACGGCGGCTTCAGCCCGGCCTGGGCCGGCAACCTCGGCCGCGAGTTCGCGTCGGCTCAGGCACGCGGCACCGGATCTGCCGGCGACGGCAATGCCTTGCCGCGTCCTGCCGCCTCGATGGCCGATACGCTGAACGCCACCTTCGGCCTTGCCGATGCCGCCGGTGCCGGCGGCAGTACCCCCGAATTCGTCCGCAGCGCCTATGGCCGCCTGCGCGCGCTCGGCTTGTGAGGGCTGAACGATGAAGGCGCTGCTGCTCAATACCAAGCCGTCCACGCTGGCGCTGCCCGCCGGCATCCTCACCATCATCGTGCTGATGGTCGTGCCGGTCGCGCCGATCGTGCTCGACGTGTTCTTCGTGCTCAACATCGCCTTGTCGATCGCGGTGCTGATGGCGGCGATGAACGCGGCCAAGCCGCTCGACTTCTCCTCGTTCCCGTCGGTGCTGCTGTTCGCCACCCTGCTGCGGCTGGCGCTGAACGTCGCGTCGACCCGCGTCGTGCTGGTGCGCGGCCATGAAGGCGGCGCGGCGGCCGGCCACGTCATCGAGAGCTTCGGCGAATTCCTGATCGGCGGCAACTTCGCGGTCGGGCTGTTCGTCTTCCTGATCCTGATGATCATCAACCTGGTCGTCGTCACCAAGGGCGCCGGGCGCGTCTCCGAAGTTTCCGCCCGCTTCACCCTCGATGCCTTGCCCGGCAAGCAGATGGCGATCGACGCCGACCTCGCCGCCGGGCTGTGCACCGCCGACGAAGCCCGCACGCGGCGGCGCGAAGTCTCGACCGAGGCGGATTTCTACGGCTCGATGGACGGTTCGTCGAAGTTCGTGAAGGGCGACGCGGTCGCCGCGCTGCTGATCCTCGGCGTCAACATCATCGCCGGCTTCTGCCTCGGCATGATCAGCCACGGTCTGACCGCGGCCGACGCGGCGCAGAAGTACATCACGCTGGCGGTCGGCGATGCGCTGGTCGCGCAGGTGCCGTCGCTGCTGCTGTCGATCGCCGCCGCGGTGATCGTCACCCGCGTCGCCGACAGCCGCGACCTCGCCGGGCAGATCGGCGGCCAGTTCGCCGAGCCGCGCGTATTCCTGCCGGTGGCGATGATTCTCGGCGCCATCGGCCTGATCCCGGCGATGCCGCAGACCGTGTTCCTGCCCGCTTCCGGCCTGGCGTTCTGGCTGTGGAACGCGCTGCGCAAGCGCCAGGCCCGGCTGGCGCGCGCCGCCGAGCCGGCGCCGCCCCCGCCTGCCGATCCCGCGAAGATCACCCTGGACGAGGTGTCCGACCATACCCTCGTCACCGTCGAGCTCGGCTACGCGCTCGTCCAGCTTGTCGACGAGCGGCGCGGCGCGCCGCTGGTCGGCCGCGTCACCGGCGTGCGCAAGCAGCTCAGCCAGAGCTTCGGCTTCATCGTGCCGCAGTTCCGCGTGCGCGATTCGCTCGACATGGCGCCCAACGACTATCGCATCCTGCTCGGCGGGGTGCCGCTCGGCGGCGCCACCATCCGTGCCGACCGCGTCCTGGCGATCGATGCCGGCGAGGCGCGCAAGGGCCATGCGCTGCAGGGGGTGGAGACCATCGATCCGTCGTTCGGTTGCCCGGCGCTGTGGATCGAGCCGGCGATGCGCGACCTCGCCATCGCCGAAGGGTTCCTCACCGTCGATGCGGCCACCGTCGTCGCCACCCACCTCAACCAGTTGCTCGCCGAGCGGCCGCAGCTGCTGCTGGGCCCCGACCAGGTCCGCGACCTGCTCGATGCCATCAAGGAACGCGCCGCCGGGCTGGTCGAGACGATCTACCCCCAGCCACTGTCGCTGGCGGCGATCACCCGCGTGTTCCGCTCGCTGCTCGAGGACGGCATTCCGATCGGACATCCGCTGCCGATCCTGGCCTCGCTGTCGCAGGCGATCCAGCAGACCACCGACCACGATCGCCTGATCGAACTGCTCCGCGCGGATCTCGGCGGCCTGATCGTCGGCCGGATCGTGCCGCCGACCGAGCGCCTGGCGGTGATCACGCTCGACGCGCAGCTCGAATCGATGATCGCGCAAGGCCTGATCGATCCGACCAGCGGTCAGCCGGTGATCGAGCCCGACCTCGCGCGCACCATCGGCGAGCGCATCGCCGCGATCCTGGGCGAACGGCAGGCCACGCTCGGCCATGGCGCCCCGAGCCCGGCCCTGATCGTCCAGCCCCGCCTGCGGCGGGCGCTGGCGATGCTGCTGCGCCTGCGTGCCCCGGGCTGCGTGGTGCTGTCGATCTCCGAACTTCCCGAAACCCAGCCGATCGAGGTGATCGCGGTGATCGGCGGCGAAGCCCCGCCGCCGGCCGCGCTGCCGCCATCTGGCTCGCACAATCCCGCTCTGGAAAGCCTGGCTGCATGATCCACGACCAGAAACCCTTCACCGCCACCGGCAAGACCGGCCCGGCCGCCCTTCGGCGCAGCGCCGCGGCCGCGGCCTATGGCGGCGACACCGGCGATCGCGTGCGGCGCTTCGTACCGATGGTGCGCCGGCTCGCCTGGCATCTCCATGCCTCGGGCCGTGACGGCATCGAGGTGGAGGACCTGATGCAGGCAGGCATGGTGGCGCTGACCGAGTGTGCGCAGCGTCACTCGGGTCCCAGCGAGGACGGCTTCGCCGCCTATGCCAAGATGCGGGTACGGGGCGCCATGGTCGACCTGATCCGGCGCCACGTTCCGCTTTCGCGCGGGGCAGTCGAACGGCGGCGGCAACTGCGCGAAAGGGCCACCGAACTGCGCGGGCAGCTTGGCCGGGAACCGCACGACCATGAGCTGGCCGCGGCGATGGGCATTGCCGAATCGGAACTGGAAGCCCTGCGCTCCTCCTCCGAGGCGGTGCGTTTCGAATCGATCGATGATGCTTACGCCGATGACAACCCCGCCTTTGCCGACGAGCGACCGGACAGCTTCGAACTGCTCGCCGGCGAGGAACTGCGCGGGCGGGTGATCGAAGCGATCACCGCGCTGCCCGAACGGCTGCAACTGGTGATCCAGCTCTATTTCGTGGAGGAACTGAACCTTGCCGAGATCGCCCAGGTGCTCGAGGTCAGCATTCCGCGCGTCCATCAATTGAAGGCCCAGGCACTGGACAAACTGCGCGCGGCACTTGCCGGCGTGGTCGACATCCTTTGATCAATCGATTGCGATCGCTGGAATTAGCTTCGGTGGGGCGATCCCCGTCGCGCGGAATTGCCCTTTTTGTGCGGAAGTGCTAGGCGCGCGGCCATGTCCAGCTGCGAACAATGCGTGGTCCGCAATCGTGCGATCTGCTCGTCCCTCGACAAGGACGAACTGGGCGTGCTCAATGCGATCGGCCGGCGGCGCACCCTTCAACCCGGCGAATCGCTGATCTGGGAGGGCGAGGATTCGGTTCTCGTCGCCAACGTGATTGAGGGCGTGCTCAAGCTTTCCACCGGCACGGAAGACGGCCGCGAACAGATCGTCGGCGTTGTCTATCCATCGGAATTCATCGGTCGGCCGTTCGGCGGCACCACCAGCCATGGCGTGACCGCGCTGACCGAATCGCGCGTCTGCGTGTTCAGCCGCAGCGATTTCGATGCCTTCGCGCGCGAACATCCCAGCCTCGAACACAAGCTGCTCGAGCGTACGCTCACCGAACTCGATCGCACCCGGCGCTGGATGCTGTTGCTGGGTCGCAAGTCAGCCAGCGAAAAGGTGGCGAGCTTCCTGCTCGAACTGTCCGAGCGGCTCTCGCCGGCGAATTGCGAGATCCACTTCGAAACCGGCGCCCGGCGCTTCACGCTGCCGTTCTCGCGGCAGCAGATCGCCGATGTCCTCGGCCTCACCATCGAGACCGTGAGCCGCCAGTTCACCCGGCTGAAATCCGAAGGGCTGATCGACCTGCCCTCGCGCCGTGAGGTGACGATCCTCGATCGCGAAGGGCTGGCTGCCGAAGCCGGCTGATCCGGTTCATTCCGCACGCCCGGGCCGGAACTTCCGGCGCCGGGCGGGACGACCTTCCTCGCCCGACCCGCCGCCGAAGTCCGATACCGGCCGGCGCCCTGCGCCGACCGGCATCGCGGCCATCAGAACCGGTAGGTGACGCCGGCGCTGGCGACCCACGGGCTGACCTTGTGCTGCGTGGTCAGCACTTCGGTGCTGCCCGCGAAGAAGTGCGCGCGGGTGTCCACGAAGTACTTCTTGACGTCCATGCTGATGCCGAACGGGCCCTTGCCGATCGGCATGTCGAAGCCACCCTGCACGGCAACGCCGACCTTGTTGGCGAGGTGCACTTCGGTGACGCCCAGCGCGGCCGCGGTCGCGCCCGGCTTCTCGCTGATGTAGAAGAACCAGGCCGGGCCGGCACCGACGTAGGGCTTGATGCCGAGCGGCAGCACGCCGGGGAGGTGGAACTTCGCGGTGACCGTGGCCGGCAGCACCAGCACGTGGTCGACCAGCGCCGCGCCGGCAAGGCTGCCGTCGCCCGTCACGTGGTGGCCGGTGAAGCAGCAGATCGTCTCGACCGAGATGTTCGGCGTGAAGAAGTATTCGATCGCCAGCGTCGGCACGGCGTTGTCGTTCAGCGTGGTCTGCGGCGCGCGGAACGCCGGGTTGGCGGCCAGGGCCGGCGCGATGTAGTCGACCGCCTTGAGCTTGCCGGTGGCGAGCACGGCGGTGCCGAGCACCTTGACCTGGATCTTGCCTTCCTGGCCTTCGGCATGGGCGGCCCCGGCCAGCCCGAAGGCGGCGGCGGCAGCGGCGACAGTCGTCATCAACTTGCGCATTTTTTCCCTCATCCATCGTCGCGACGACCGCCCTGTGCGGTGCGAAAAACCTTCGCGACGTCGGCAGCCTGCTGCACCCTCCCGACCGCCTTCACCTTGATCGAGCGCAAATAACGCTCAAGTAAATACGGCACTGTTGCGATCTATTCTCGCTATCAATCTTTTGATCTTCGTCAATTCCGCGGAACTGTGACTCGCCTGTTCTCGGATTGCGCTGCCAGTCCCGTCGTACCGACCGGGCGCAATTAAATATATACATTGAAGATGTATGATTTGTGCAACCCGGTGGAAACGAATTCGATCGGCGTCCGGCCGGCCCGGCTTTCTGCGCCGGCGTGCAGCCCGAGCGGACCGACCCACGGCTGCGGCCAACAATCGATTTTGCAATGCGCTATTATATGATAGATTTCTAATTCTATCGGAACGCATCCCGTTTTGACCCGCATCAATGCGGTCTTCCGCCCCCGGGCCGAGGGCCGACGCCATCTTCAGCTCATGAGAGGGAAGGCTCATGGTAACGATACTTTCGCGAGCAGGTGCATGGCTCGCGATTCTCCTCATCGCCATCCTTGCGATGGTCGCCGCGAAGGATGCACCCTTCGCGATCCAGATGGGCACGGTCGCGGTCGCCGCGATCGTCGGGTTGATCTATTCGCTCCGCTCGCCCGACTACAAGCTGGCGGCCAGCGGGGGCACCGTCGCCGCCGATCCGTCGCGCTATGACGACGACCCGATTCGCTGGGGCGTCATCGCCACGGTGTTCTGGGGCATGGCCGGCTTCCTCGTGGGGCTGATCATCGCGTTGCAGCTGGCCTATCCGCTGCTGAACCTCCAGCCCTACCTGAACTTCGGCCGCATGCGGCCGCTGCACACCTCGGCGGTCATCTTCGCTTTCGGAGGCAACGCGCTGCTGGCATCCTCGTTCTACGTGGTCCAGCGCACCTGCCGGGCGAGGCTGGCCTTCCCCGGCCTCGCCCGTTTCGTGTTCTGGGGCTACCAGCTGTTCATCGTGCTCGCGGGCACGGGCTACCTGCTGGGCATCACCCAGGGCAAGGAATACGCCGAACCCGAGTGGTACGTGGACCTCTGGCTGACGATCGTCTGGGTCGCGTACCTGGCGGTCTTCGTCGGCACCCTGGTCAAACGCTCCGAACCGCACATCTACGTCGCCAACTGGTTCTACCTGTCGTTCATCCTGACGGTGGCGATGCTTCACCTGGTGAACAACATCTGCATCCCGATCAGCCTCACCGGCAGCCGCTCGGTGTCGTTCTTCGGCGGCGTCCAGGGGGCGCTGGTGCAGTGGTGGTACGGCCACAACGCGGTGGGCTTCTTCCTGACCGCCGGCTTCCTGGCGATGATGTACTACTTCGTGCCGAAGCAGGCCGAACGCCCGGTCTATTCGTACCGCCTGTCGATCATCCACTTCTGGGCGCTGATCTTCCTCTACATCTGGGCAGGTCCGCACCACCTCGAATACACCGCGCTGCCGGACTGGGCGCAGACCCTCGGCATGGTGTTCTCGGTGATGCTGTGGATGCCCTCGTGGGGTGGCATGATCAACGGCCTGATGACGCTGAACGGCGCCTGGGACAAGCTGCGCACCGATCCGATCCTGCGCCTCTTCGTCACCTCGATCGCGTTCTACGG
>JAGWUH010000032.1 GCA_028868535.1 Sphingomonadales bacterium
GGTAAAGGAAATCCAGCAAGGCCGCGCACGGCGGGAACGATCAATCAGCCGCGCAAGGCGGGAACCGGGTGCGCTTAGCGGAAAAGCGCCGACTCGGCCAGCCACGATTGCGCTGCAGTGCAGCGAAGGCCGGATTGCCCGCGAACCGGGCGGTTTTACCCGTGCCGATCGGGGGCGGCGGCCGAGGCCCGCCCCCGACCCTGCCCCCGGCCGCGCGCTGCGCCGATCAGGCCGCGGCGCCGTGGCAGTGCTTGTACTTGGCGCCCGAGCCACAGGGGCACGGCGCATTGCGCGACAGGCCCATGTCGGCATAGGGATCGGCCCCGCCCGCAGCGGGCTGCGGCGCGGCGAAGCCCCCGAAGCCGGCCGGCTGGTCGAGCCCGGCGAGCGGATCGACATGTCCGGTCAGGAACGAGGGCAACTCGGGCAGGGCATAGTCCTGCGGCTGCTGGAAGCGGAACTCGCTGGTGCAGAGCATCTGCGTGACGTCCTCGCGGATCGTCTCGAGCATCTTCTCGAACAGGCCGAAGGCCTCCTGCTTGTATTCGTTGATCGGCGTCTTCTGCGCATAGGCGCGCAGGAACACCACCTGGCGCAGCGCGTCGAGGGTGGCGAGGTGCTCCTTCCAGTAGTGATCGAGCCGCTCGAGCAGGATCGACTTCTCGATCGTGCGCCACACCTCGGGCTGGTCGGCGGTGCGCTCGGCCATGCGGGCATCGGCGAGATCGGACAGGCGCTCCTCGATCACCTCGGGGTCGATCCCGTCCTCGGCCATCCAGTCCTCGATCGGCACCTCGACGCCGAGCACGGCCATCGCGCGCGCCTTGAGCTCCTCGACGTTCCACTGCTCGGGGTACGAACCCGGCGGGCAGGCATCGGCGACGATGGCGTTGACCGTGTCGTGCCGCATGTCGAGCACGACCTCGTCGACCGTCTCGGAATCCATGATCTCCTCGCGCTGGGCGTAGATCACCTTGCGCTGGTCGTTCATCACGTCGTCGTATTCGACGACCTGCTTGCGGATGTCGTAGTTGCGCGCCTCGACCTTCTTCTGCGCGGTCTCGATCGCCTTCGACAGCCACTTGCTGCCGATCGCCTCGCCGTCCGCGAGGTTGTTGTTCATCATCTTGGCGAACAGCGTGTCCGGCCCGAAGATGCGCAGCAGGTCGTCTTCCAGGCACAGGTAGAACTTCGACAGGCCCGGGTCGCCCTGCCGGCCCGAACGGCCGCGCAGCTGGTTGTCGATGCGGCGGCTCTCGTGGCGCTCGGTGCCGATCACGCAGAGCCCGCCGGCCGCGAGCACCTGCTCCTTCTCGGCGGCGACTTCGGCCCTGATCCGGGCGATCGCGGCGTCACGCTCGGCCCCCTCGGGCATGTCCTTGAGTTCGTCCTCGATGCGGAACTCGACGTTGCCGCCCAGCTGGATGTCGGTGCCGCGCCCCGCCATGTTGGTGGCGATGGTGACGGCGCCCAGCCGGCCCGCCTGCGCGACGATGTGCGCCTCCATCTCGTGGAAGCGGGCATTCAGCACGTTGTGCTTGACGCCTTCCTGGCGCAGGAACTCGGACAGCAGCTCGGACTTCTCGATCGAGACGGTGCCGACCAGCACCGGCTGGCCCAACTGGCTCTTCTCGCGGATCAGCTTCGCGATCGCGCCGAACTTGTCGGTGGTGTTCTTGTAGAACTCGTCTTCCTCGTCGATGCGCTGGACGGGGATGTTGGTCGGGATCGTCACCACGTTCATCTTGTAGATGTCGTGGAACTCCGCCGCCTCGGTCGCGGCGGTGCCGGTCATGCCCGCCAGCTTCGGGTACATGCGGAAGTAGTTCTGGAAGGTGATCGAGGCCATCGTCTGGTTCTCGGGCTCGATCCGCACCCCTTCCTTGGCCTCGACCGCCTGGTGCAGCCCGTTCGACCAGCGGCGTCCATCCATCATGCGCCCGGTGAACTCGTCGATGATGACGACCTTGCCGTCCTTGACGATGTAGTCGATGTCCCGCTTGAACATCACGTTCGCCTTGAGCGACTGGTCGAGGTGGTGGACCACCTGCGTGTTCTCGATGTCGTAGAGGTTGCTGCCGACCAGCAGCCCGGCCTCCTCGAGCATGCGTTCGACGCGCTCGACGCCGTCCTCGGTCAGGGTGATCGACTTGGTCTTCTCGTCGGCCTCGTAGTCCTCGGGCTGGACGCGCTTCACCACCGCGTCGACGGCAATGTAGAGGTCGCTCTTGTCGTCGGTCGGGCCGGAGATGATCAGCGGCGTGCGCGCCTCGTCGATCAGGATCGAGTCGACCTCGTCGATAAGCGCGAAGTTGAACGGCCGGTGCACCATCTGGCTGCGCTCGTGCTTCATGTTGTCGCGCAGGTAGTCGAAGCCGAGCTCGTTGTTGGTGGCGTAAGTGATGTCGCAGTTGTAGGCCTCGCGGCGCTGCTCCTCGTTGAGGTTGGGCACGATCACGCCCACGGTCATGCCGAGGAAGCGATAGATCTGCCCCATCCATTCGGCGTCGCGGCGGGCGAGATAGTCGTTGACGGTGACGACGTGGACGCCCTTTCCTTCCAGCGCGTTCAGGTACACCGCCAGCGTCGCCACCAGGGTCTTGCCCTCGCCGGTGCGCATCTCGGAGATCTCGCCGCGGTGGTGGACGATGCCGCCGATCATCTGCACGTCGAAGTGGCGCATCCCCAGCGTGCGCTTGGCCGCCTCCCGCACCGTGGCGAAAGCCTCGGGCAGCAGGTCGTCGAGCGTCTCGCCGGCGGCGAGGCCCTCGCGGAAACGCACGGTCTGGTGGGCAAGGTCCTCGTCGGACATCTCGCCCAGCTCTTTCTCATAGGACGCGATCTTCTGGACGATCTTGTCGAGCGACTTGACGTAGCGGTCGTTGGAGGAACCGAAGATGGCCTTGGCGATGGTGCCGAGCATGAGTCTGTCCGATTCAGGAAAAATCGCGCGGCGCGGCGCGTGGCCGGCCCTGCGCAGGATAGGATGGGCGGTGGGCGCGCCGCGCTATTCGCGGGCGCGGTCGATGCCGATGAGGACCGGCGCCGGGGCCGCCACGGCCAGCGTCGGGCGCACCACGCGAATCCGCTGCGCGGGTCCGGCGCTGGGCCGCGCCGGAAGCAGCGCGGCATGGGCGGCCTCCGCCGGGGCCGGCGGCACCGCATCCGCGAGCACGCCGATCTCCGTCTCGCTCGCCCCGAAGGCGCGCGCGTCGGCCATGCCGGGGACGGCAAGACCGCTGACGAGCGCGAGCAGCGAGAGCAGGAAACGGAGCATGTCGGCCGGGGATATATGTCGCGGGGACTCGCGCGTCCAGCCTTGGCGGGCGATAGCGCCGGATATTCAGGGTTAATCCCCCACCCGGCAGCGGCGACGCCAGGCCGCGACAACCGCTTGCGACCGGGCCGCCGCGCCCATATGGGGACGGGCCTTACCGGGAGGTTGCCTGCCATGTCCGATGCCGTTTCGCCGCTCGCCTCGCCGTTTCCCGCGCTGCCCGCGATTGCCGGGGTCACGCCGCGCGTCGCCCGCGCCGGCTACAAGGACTGGGGCCGCTGCGACCTGACATACGTCGAACTGGCCGCAGGCACGGCGGTGGCCGGGGTGTTCACCCGCAACGTCTGTTGCTCGAGCGAGGTCGAACTGGGCCGCGAGCAGGTCAAGGCCGGCAAGGCGCGCGCGCTCGTGGTCAATGCCGGCAACTCCAACGCCTTCACCGGCTATCGCGGCCGCGAGGCGGTCGAGCAGATCATGGCGCAAGTGGCCGGCCACCTCGGCTGCGACCCGCGCGAGGTCTTCGTCTCGTCCACCGGCGTGATCGGCGTGCCGCTGCCCCGGGACAAGGCCCGCGAGGGCGTGGCGAACGCGCTGGCGGCGGCGCCGTGCGGCTGGGAGGACGCGGCGCGGACGATCGGCACCACCGACACCTTCCCCAAGGGGGCGATGGCGCAGGCGGTGGTCGATGGCCGCACCGTCACGCTGGCGGCGATCATCAAGGGCAGCGGCATGATCGCGCCCGACATGGCGACGATGCTCGGCTATGTCTTCACCGATTGCGCGATCGCGCCGGGCTACCTGCAGGAACTGCTGGCCGCCGCCGCCGACCGCACCTTCAACTGCATCACCGTCGACAGCGATACCTCCACCAGCGACACCGTGCTGGCCTTCGCCACCGGCCAGGCCGGCAACCAGCGCATCAACTGCGGCGGCTGCCCCGGCGCCGACGCCTTTGCGGCGGCGCTGGAAGATGTCTGCCGGCAGCTCGCGCATCTCGTGGTGCGCGACGGCGAAGGCGCGCAGAAGTTCATCGCCGTCACCGTCTCCGGTGCGGTCAGCGACGCCAGCGCGCGCAAGGTCGGGCTGGCGATCGCCAACTCGCCGCTGGTCAAGACCGCGATCGCGGGCGAGGACGCCAACTGGGGCCGCGTCGTGATGGCGGTCGGCAAGGCGGGCGAACCCGCCGATCGTGACCGGCTGTCGATCGGCTTCGGTGGAGTCTGGTGCGCGCGGGAAGGCCTGCCGCTGGCGGACTACGACGAGGCGCCGGTGGCGGCGCACCTGAAGGGGCAGGACATCTCGATCGAGGTGGACCTGGGGCTGGGCGACGGCCGCGCGACGGTATGGACCTGCGACCTCACGCACGGCTACATCTCGATCAACGCGGATTATCGCTCCTAGGCAGCGGGGTCAGGCAACGGGCAGGGCCGTGGCCCTGCCCGCGCCGGCGATCAGTCGTGGCGGTCCCAGCGCACCTGGCGGCTCAGCGAATCGAGCCGGTCCTGGATGTAGGTGGCGTCGGTGGGCGTCAGCCGGCCGCCGTCACGCTCGCGCATGCGCCAGGCCATCTGGCGGATGCGACGGAGTTCGCTGCTGCTCCGCCAGTATTCGCGGCCGCTGAGCGAGCCATCGGCGCGACCGCTCTCGATGCGCTGCTGGATCCACGAGATACGGTCCCAGGTCGAGTTCGGCGCATCGCGCCAGAAGTTGCCGCGATCGACGCGGTCATAGCGCTCGCCCTGATCATAGCGGTCATAAGCCCGGTACGGTTGCGCCCCGGCAGCGACCGGGGCGACGATCGGCGCGGCCATCGCGGCGAGCGCGGCGGTGAGGAAGATCTTGCGCATTGTCTGGCTCCTTCAACGGGTTGCCCTTCCTTCCAACCAATGCGCGACGTCGCGCCCCGTTCACCGGATCACCGCGCCCGGGCAACGCTTCGCCGGGGCTTGCGGCCGGCGACGGGATCGACCAAGACGCGGTCATGCAGGAACAGGCCTTGGACCGCGCCGTGATCGCGGTGATGCGCGATGCGGCGGACCGCGCGATCATGCCGCGCTACCAGTCGCTCAGCGCGCACGACATCATCGACAAGGACCCCGGCGCGCGCCTGCTCGATCTCGTCACCGTGGCGGACAAGGAGAGCGAAGTCATCCTTGCCGAAGGGCTCGCGAAGATCCTGCCCGAGGCCGCGATCGTCGGCGAGGAAGCCGCGCACGCCGATCCTTCCGTGCTCGACGGCCTCGGCGCGCCGCTGTGCTGGATCATCGACCCGGTCGACGGCACCAACAACTTCGCATCGGGCAAGCCGCCATTCGGCATCCTCGTCGCGCTGGCCGCGCATGGCGAGACGATCGGCGGCTGGATCTTCGATCCGCTGAAGAACCGCCTGTGCCACGCGCACAAGGGCCAGGGCGCCTGGGTCGATGGCGAGCGGGTGACGTCGCGCGGCAGCGGGCAGACCCCGCCGATCGCGGCGATCAGCTTCGTGTTCGCCGACGAGGCCGAGCGCGCGGCCCTGAAGGCGCAGATCGCCCCGCACTACACCACGGTGGACATCCCGCGCTGCGCGGCCGAGCAGTATCCCCGCATCGTGCTGGGCGAGAACGACCTGACGATCTTCTCGCGCACGCTGGCATGGGACCACGCCGCCGGGGTTCTGTTCGTCAACGAGGCCGGAGGCAAGGTGGCGCGACCCGACGGGCGGCCTTATCTGGTGCCCGAACACATGCAAAACGGCCTGCTCGGCGCCTCGTCGCCGGCCTTGTGGGACGAACTGGCGGCTCGGATCGCCGGAATGGTGAAGGGCTAGCGGCCTCAAGGCGGCGATAATGCCACCTTAAGGCCGCCAAAACGGGATCAAAGCGCGCCTTCGAGCCAGGCCTTGAGCTGCCCCTTCGGCGCCGCGCCGAGCTTCTGCGCGGCAGGCTTGCCATCCTTGAACAGGATCAGCAGCGGGATAGACTGCACCCCGAACTGCGACGCGGTCTCGGTATTCTCCATGATGTCGACCTTGACGATGTCGACCTGGCCCTCGAGTTCCTCGCTGATTTCCTCGAGCGCCGGCGCGATCATCTTGCACGGCCCGCACCAATCGGCCCAGAAGTCCACGAGGACCGGCTTCGACGACTGCAGGACGTCGGCGGCGAAGCTGGCGTCGGTGGCTTTCCTGGTGGCCATAGGTCTTTCTCCTGAAAATGGTCGACGGCTAATCTAGGCGAAGCGGTTCACTTGGCAATGGCTGCAGCGCCAAGGATTCCTGCGTGGTGGACAAGGCCAGTTTGTGGCGATCGAGCACATCCGCCGGGATCGCGATCAGCCGCGGCGCCTGCGTATAGAGCAGCGCCGCCTCGATGCTGCGGCCGGGATAGGCCGCCTCCAGCGCCAGCGCGTAGGCCGCCATCTGCCGCAGCAGCGCCGCCGGCACCTGTTCGAGGCTCTCCGGGGGGCGGCGCGCGGACTTGAAATCGACCAGCCGGATCGCCGTGGGCGTGACCAGCACGCGGTCGATGGTGCCGGCGATCACGCGCTCGCCCACCGTCGCCGCGATCGGGATCTCCGCCAGCGCCTGCGGGCCGAACAGCTCCGCCCAGCGCGGATCGGCGATCACGCGCAGCGCGCTGGCGGCAATGTCCGCCCGCGCCGCCTCGCCCAGATCGGCCGCCTGCCGCGCCAGCCAGGTCGCGGCGGCACTCTCGCGCTCGGCCTCGGGCAGCACCGGCAGGCGTTCGAGCAGCTTGTGGACCAGCGTGCCGCGCCGCGCCGTCTGCGCCAGCGCCGCCGGGGAGAGGCCGGCAGCAGGCGGATCGGGCGAGAGGTCCTCCCCCGCCGACGAGGGCGCCAGCGGCTTCGGCGGGCGCGGTTCGGCCGGCGGCGGGCGCAGCAGCCAGCCGGGCTTGCCTTCGTCATCGAGCAGCGGGCGCTGCTCCGGCACCGGGCGGGGCACCGGCGGCGGCGGCACGCCATGCTCGCGGCGGGCGACCCAGATCGGGTCATCGACCCAGTCGCCCGGTCCGCCGACCTGCGCGAGGCGCGCGTACCAGGATTCGGGCGCCGCCTCCTTCTCGCGCGCACCCAGAGCGCCGGTAACGAAAAGCGCTTCCTCGGCCCGGGTCATCGCGACGTAGAGCAGGCGCCAGTGCTCCTCGGAATCGGCCTTGGCGATCGCCGCTTCGGCACGCGCGATCGGGCCGACCTTCTCCGGCCTGGCCAGTCCCGGCAGCGGCACCGCGCGCTCGACGCCCGACAGGCTTGCAGCGGGATCGGCGAGATCGAGGTCGGGCGGACGCCCGGATTCGGGATTGCCGGCGGCATCGGCGAGGATGACGATCGGCGCCTGCAGGCCTTTAGAGCCGTGCACGGTCATCACCCGGACGAGGCCGCCGGCGCCATCGGCCTCGCGCTTCAATTCCCCCTGCCCGGCGTCGAACCACGCCAAGAACCCGACGAGGCTGGGGGTGGCGGTGGCAGCATAGGCGTGCGCGGCGTTGACCAGCTCATCGAGCGGGTCGTGGACTTCGTCACCGAGGCGGGCGGCAAGCTTGCTGCGCGCCTCCCAGGGGCCGACCAGCAGCCAGTGCAGCAGCGCCTGCACCGGTTCGAAATCGGCGCGGCGCAGCAGGTCGCCGAGCAAGCCGAGCGTGGCGGCGACGTGCGGATCGGCGGACGCGCGCAGGTGCTCCCACAGGCGCCGGCCTTTCGGCCGCCAGCCATGTTCGAGCAGTTGCGCCTGCGTCCAGCCGAGCAGCGGCGAGACCAGCAGGCTAGCGAGGTTGAGATCGTCGAGCGGCTGCGCGGCGAAGCGCAGCGCCGCGACCAGATCTCGCACCGCCAGCGGCGCCCCGAGCCGCAGGCGATCGACCCCGGCGACCGGCACCCCGGAGGCATGGAGCCGCGCGACGATGAGGCCGGCGAGCGCGCCGCGCTTGCGCACCAGCACCATCACGTCGCCGGCATCGGCATTGCGCGGCTCGCCTTTGTGAAGCGGGAAACCGCTATCGAGCCAGAGCTTGACCTGACGGGCGATGCGATCGGCCAGGTCGCGCTCGGGGCCGGAGAGCCAGCTTTGCTCGCCCGGCTCGGCATCTTCGGGTAGGGTCTCCTCGTCGCGCGCCTCGCCAACCGGCTTCCACAGCACGACCTGCCCTGGCCGATGCGCGCCTACGTGGGGATCGGGGGCGCCGGGGAGGCCGAACTTTTCGGGGCCGATCGCAGCGATCGCGGCATCGACGAACGAAAGCACCGGGGCGCCGGTACGGAACGAGCGATCGAGGCCGAGTTCGACGAGTTCGCGCAGGAACGGGCCATCGCGGTTGGCGCGGCCTCCGGCGACGGCACCGGCCATGATATCCCTGAAATGGCGCCGCGCGGTCTCGAAATTCTCCGGGCTGGTGCCCTGGAAGCCGAAGATCGCCTGCTTGTAGTCGCCAACCACGAACAGCGTGCGGGTGCCGCTGCCGTGAGTCCCCTCGCCCGCCCAGAATTCCTCGGTGAGCGCGCGGATGATCGCCCACTGCGCGGCGTTGGTGTCCTGCGCCTCGTCCACCAGCACATGGTCGAAGCGGCGATCGAGCTTGTAGCGGATCCAGTCGGCCATGCCGGCGCGGGTCAGAAGTTCGGCGGCGCGGCGGATCTGGTCGTCGAAATCGATCAGGCCTTCGCGCGCCTTCGCCTCCTCCCACGCCAGCGCGAAGGCGCGGCCGAGTTCCAGCGCCGGGGCAAGCCACTGCGCAAGATCGAGCAGCGCGCGGGCGTCGCGGACCTTTTGCGCCGATGCCTGCACGGCGAGCGCGGCTTCGACGTAGCCCTCCTCGAACTTGAGCAACGAGGTTTCGGAACGCACCGTATCCTTTTGCGTGAACAGTGTTTTCCACAGGTCGTCGAGCGTGGCAAGGCGCTGTGCCGGCGATGCCGAGAGCCAGTCGGACAGGACCGCAAAGCCATCCTTGCCGGACTTCGCGCTCCATTGCGCGTAGGCGGCGTGGCAGCAGCGCAGCGCCGCCACATCGAACGCGTCGTCGGCGCAATGGGCGGCGAGCCACGCCTCGCCCGCGTCGACAGGCAGTTCGAGCAGGCGGTGGACGTGCGGCTGCAGCGGCGGCTGCCAGGCGCCGGGGCCGAACCAGCATGGCCGCGCGGCGGCGCAGCGCAGCAGCCAGCCTTCGACGGCTTCGGGCGCCATGCGCAGCGACAGGCGCGCGACGGCATCGAGCAGCGTCGCGTTCCCCGCTGCCTCGGCATCGACCAGCAGTTCGGCCAGCGTCCGCCGCGCCAGCAGCAGGCGTTCGCGGTCCTCCATCGGGCGGGTGCGGGGAGTGAGATCGGCTTCCTCCGGGAAAGCCGCGAGCAGCCATTGCGAGAACGCGTGGATGGTATCGATGCGCAACCCGCCGCCCGGACAGTCGAGCACCTGGGTGAACAGGCGGCGGGCGCGGGCCAGCGCTTCCGGCCCCGACGGCGCGCCGATCGCCTCGAGTTCGAGGAACAGGCGCCCCTCGTCCATGCGCACCCAGCTTGCCAGCCTGTCGTTGATGCGCGCCGCCATCTCGGTGGCGCCGGCCTTGGTGAACGTCAGGCAGAGGATCGCATCGGGCGTCACCCCCTCGGTCAGCAGCAGCCGCAGCACGCGCGCGGAGAGCACCTGGGTCTTGCCGGTGCCCGCCGAGGCCGACAGCCACACCGAATCGCGCGGATCGACCGCGGGTGCCTGATTGCCGTGGAGCGGATGGGGCGTCATGGCCGCACCCCGCTGCGATCGAGCGACCAGTACCATTCCTCCAGCCGCATCAACTGGTCGTAATCGTTGTAGCCGCCGATGTCGGGATTGAGCCGGGCGGTGAACGGCTCCTCTCCCTTGATCCAGCGGTCGATCGCGTCCTTCAGGTAGCGCGCGGTCTCGGGCAGGAAATCCTCGCGCGGGATACCGGTCTTGCGGCGGCCTTCGAGGATCGGTTCCTGCACATAGCCGAATGCGCCGGCGCCGCGCTTCGCATCGCGCGCCAGCGACCAGTATTCGAAACGGGTCGGCGAGCCGGACACCTCGACCCCGGCGTCGCGATCACGGAAGGCGCCATTCTCGGCAATCAGGCCGAGCGTACCCAGCTGCAGCGAGAAGCCCTCCTGCACCATGCGCGCGGTCGGCGGGCCGCCGGTCTTGTAGTCGATCACCGCGAGCGTGCCGTCGGGCAGGCGGTCGATCCGGTCGACGCGGCCGTGGACGCGGACGCCGTCGAAGTCCATTTCGCCCCACAGCTCGGTCCCGGCGACCTCGCGACCCTCGGCGCGCGCGGCGGCGATCTGCGCGCCGATCCAGTCGAGCGCGGCGAGGAGACGCGGTCGCCACAGCGCGCGCATCAGCGGATGCGCCGACAAGGCGTCGAGTTCCTCGGCGGCGATACGGTGCAGTTCGGCGAGATCACCGTGCGTGCGGTGCCAGCGATCGAGCACGCGGTGCGCGGCCTCGCCCCGCAGCGGCGCGCTCGGCTCGGCATCGAGCGCGTCGAGCCGCGACAGCCGCAGGATTGCGCTGGCGTAGAACTGGTAAGGATCGGAGCGCAGCCGGTCGAGCCCGGTGGCGGAAATGTCGACGCGGCGTTGTTCACCTGCCGGCATCGGCTGCGGGCGCGGGTGCGGCGGCACTTGCGCTGCCTCGTCGATGGTGGCGGCGAGGCGCGGGATCGCGGTTTCGGTGTGCGCCCTGGCCAGTTCCGTGCCGAGCATCGCCTGGACGCGCAGCACGAAACGCGAGGGGATCGCCGGGCCGGATTCGGTGCGGCGCGACCAGCTCAGCACCACTTCGGGCGCGCCGAGCGCGGCGGCGAGATCGTGCGCGGCAAGGCCGATGCGGAAATCGGCGCCGGGCACGCCGAGCTGGCGCAGCAGCGCCGGCGGCAGCAGCGGATCGGGCGACGGCGCGCCCGGCCAGGTGCCTTCGACGAGGCCGCCACAAACGACGAGGTCGGCCCGGCTCATCCGCGCCTCGATCAGGCCGTAGATGGCGACGCGCGGGTGGCCGCCCCATGGCGGGCGGACCGAGACCAGTTCCATGCGTTCGCGCAGCAGCGCGGCGAGATCGCGCGGGTGGAGGCGGGTGCCGACGTCGCGGGCGGGTTCGCGCAAGGCTTCGACGAACGAGGACAGGCAGCGGCCATCGGCATTGGCCCAGAGCGCTTCGCCGCACAGCGTTTCCGCAACCGTGACCAGCGTGTCGAGCAGTTCAGCGAGCGGCGCTTCTTGACCCGTCGCGAACAGGGGAGCCAGACTGGCGACGACACCTTGCCACCATTGCGCCAGCCCCTCACCCCGGCGGGCGGTGACTTCGCCCAGCGCCGCCAGCCCCGGCGCCGGACGCGGACCGCGCAGTGCGAGATCGAGCGCGCGGACCTGTTCGAGCCAGCCGAACCGCCCCTCCCCGGCCATGACCAGCGGGTGCGACAGCAGCGCCACCAGCGGCACCGGCGCGGCGCCCTCCCCCATCACCTCCGCCAGCAGCAGCAGCAGGCGGCCAGCGGCGGTCTGCGGCAGCGCGCGGCCGGCGGAATCGTCGGCCTGGATGTCCCAGCGGCGCAAGTGCGCGACCACGCGCGAGGCGAGCCCGCGATCGGGCGTGACCAGCGCGACGCGGCGCTCGGGCACTTCCAGCGCCTGCCGGATCAGCACCGCGATCGCCTGCGCCTCGGCGCCCGGATGCGCCGATTCCATCAGCCGCACGCCCGCGAGGCGGCGGCGCGGTTCGGGCAGATCGGCCCAGCCGGCCGAGGCATGAGGCGGCAGGAACAGGCTGGAGATCGCCTTGCTGCGGGCGGGCGGGGCGGCGGCCATGCCGGCGCGATGCCACGGGCGGACCTCGTCGCGGGAAACGCCCATGCGATTCAGCAGCAGCTTGAGGTGGTACTGCGGGTGGGTGATCGCGTCGCCACGGCCGAACGGCGGGTCTTCCGGCCCGGCCGGAGCGCCGGCGGTGCCGAGCTCGTCCCAGACTTCGGCCTCCAGCGCGAGATCGAGATCGGGCAGGATCACCGCGCCGCGCGGCGTCTCGCTGACGACGCGGAGCAGCTTTGCCAGCGCAGGCGAGGCGCTGGTGACGCCGGCGGCGACCACCGGGTGCGGCGGGGGATTCTCGCGCCAGCTTTTCGCGGCGCGCTCGAACAGCAGGTTGCGGCGGGTGGGGGGATCGACCTCGCCGCGTTCCGCACACTCGGCGATCCACAACTGCTGGACCTTGAGGAAGGTGCGGACATTGTCCTGCCAGTGCGTCGCCTGTTCGCCGACGAGGCCGATCACCGCCTCCGACAGCAGGTCGATCGGGGCGACGCCCTCGACCAGCAGCCGGTCCATGGTCTGCGCGATCGCCTGCGCCTGGCGCAACAACGCCGGGCCGTGCAGGCGGTCACCGGTGACGGTGCGCAGATGCTCGGCCAGCCGCAGCCAGCGGCGCACCGGATCGGCAGAGGGCAGGATCGCCGCGCCGGCACCGAGTGGATCGAGCAGCGGGCCGAGCGTCTCGTCGAGATCGAGATCGCCGACCACCGCCATGCGGGGCAGCAGCAGCCCGGCGCGGCCACCCTGCCCCGAGATGCGCACGAACGCTTCGGTAACGGTGCGCGCCGCGCGCTGGCTGGGCAGCAGCAGCGTCAGCCGGGCAAGGCCGAACTCGCTTTCGGCGTAGCGCGGCAGCAGGCCGGCGACGAGCGCATCGGCAAAGCCGCGGTGCGCGGCGATCGCATGGACGGCGGGACCCGGGGTGTCGGCCACGTCAGGGCCGGCTCAGGCGGGCTTCCGTCGGCGCAATGCTTTCGGGGGTGCCGACCTCGCACCATTCGCCGGTGTGGACCACGCCGTGGAGACGGCCTTCCCCGATCGCGCGCGACCACAGCAGGTTGGTCGAGAACGGACCATCGGGCGCATCGCGCAGCAGCCGGTGCGCAACGAGCTGGATGCCGGTGTAGATGTAGGGGGCGACGCGGTTGGGCCGGCGGCGGCTGACGCGGCCGAGCGGATCGAGGTGGAAATCGCCCATGCCGTCGTAGTTGAACGCGCCGGTGTGGCGGACCAGCAGCAGCAGCGCGTCCATCTCGGCCGGGTTCCAGGCGGCGGACAGCTCATGGAAGACGTTGCGCGGTCCGTCGAGCCAGATGTTGTCGCTGTTCAGCGCGAAGAACGGATCGGGCAGCAGCGGCGCGGCGCGGACCATGCCGCCGCCGGTTTCGAGCAGCAGTTCGCGCTCATCGGAGAGGATCACCTGCGGCGTCTGGCGCTGGCCGAGGTGCGCTTCCAGCGAGTCAGCGAGATAATGGACGTTGACCACCGCGCGTGCGACGCCCGCCTCGGCGAGGCGGTCGAGCGCGTGGTCGATCAGCGGCTTGCCGGCCACCGGCACCAGCGGCTTGGGCCGCGTGGCGGTGAGCGGGCGCATCCGCTTGCCGAGGCCGGCGGCGAGAACCATCGCCGTGTCGGAGGCGAGCGGTCCGTTCATGGCGCAGCCGGGAGGTCGGCGAAGCTGCCGCCGTTGGCCGCGCGCAGTTCGGCCGGAACGTTCGCGTCGAACCAGCGCGCCACCGGGGCGAGCGCCGGGTGGGCGAGATCGCGTTCCATCAGCGCCCAGACGCGCGGGATCAGGTCGAGATAGCGCGGCTTGCCGTCGCGCCGCCACAGGCGGACGAAGATGCCGACGATCTTGGCGTTGCGCTGGGCGCCGAGGCGGGCATAGTCGGCGAGGAAATCCTCGGCATCGACGCCGGTTTCGCGCACGTAGCGATCGAACATCTCCGCTTCCAGTTCGGGCGAGACGTCGCGGCGGGCGTCCTGGAGCAGCGAGACGAGATCGTAGGCGCGGTGGCCGATCAGCGCGTCCTGAAAGTCGAGCAGGCCCTGGCTGTCGAGACGATCGAGCAGCATGATGTTTTCGGCGTGGTAGTCGCGCAGCACGGTGACGCCATCGCGCTGGCGGGCGATGATCGGGGTCAGCACCTCCTGCCATGCGGCGGACCACGAGGTCGCATCGACGTAGAGGTTGCGCGCCGGGCAATACCAGTCGAGCAGCAGCTTGGCCTCGCGCTGGTACGTGACGAGATTGTAGTCGAGGAACGGGCCTGGCGCGAGCTTGTGGAGTTCGACCAGGGCATCGACCGCGCCGGCATAGACCTGGCGCTCGTCCGCGGGCCAGGCGTCGAGATAATCGCGCATCCGCGTCTCGCCGAAATCCTCGAGCAGGACGAGGCCACGCGCCTCGTCGGCGGCGAGGATGCGCGGGGCGCGCATGCCGTTCGCGTCGAGCCATTCGGCGGCGCGCAGGAACGGCACCGGGTTTTCGTGCGGGGGTGGCGCGTCCATCAGCATCGCCGTCTTCTCGCCGCGCCGCAGCCGGAAGTAGCGACGGAACGAGGCATCGCCGGCGAGCGGCTCGATCGTCGCCTCCCCCCAGCCGGCACGGGACAGGAATTCGTCGAGACCCTCGGGCAGCTTCACGTCCATGGGCACCGCCCTAGCCAATCGGCACCCGGCTCGACAAGCAGGCGACGCGGGGGCGCCGGGGCTTGTTCACCGGATTCAGCGGAGGGCAGGAACGTCAGCGACAGGCACCCCGGCTCGTGCGCAAAGCCGCCGGCATGATCGGGCCATTCGGCAATCAGCGCGGCGCCTTCGCGGTATTCCTCGAGGCCGATCTCCTGCGCCTCGTCAGGGTGGCGAAGGCGGTAGAAATCGGCGTGGACCAGCGGCAGGCGCACGGCGGGCGGCTCGTAGAGCTCGATGATCGCGAAGCTCGGGCTCGGCACCTCGTGCCGGTAGCCCAGCCCGGCGACGATCGCGCGCGCCAGCGTTGTCTTGCCGGCGCCGAGCGGGCCGGCCAGCGCGACGACGTCGCCCGGGCGCAGGGCCTGCGCGATCCGGACGCCGAGGCGGGATACGGCTGCCAGATCAGCGAGTTCGAGCGTGGTGCTCACGGCAGCTCGACAATCGCCGCGGTGCCCTGCCCCGGTTCCGAGAACAGGTCGAACCTGCCGCCGTGGGCTTCGACGAGCTGCCGCGCGAGCGGCAGGCCGAGACCGGGCCGCGCCCTGGCAGTGGCTTCGTCGAACGGCTTGAGCCCGCCCAGCGCCCGGGCGAGCGCGGCGGCATCCATGCCGGGGCCGTTGTCGGAGATGACGACGCGCGCCCAGTCGTGGCCCTTGTGTCGCTGGCGGCTCAGCTCGACGAGGATGCGGCCGCCCGGCGGCGTGGCCGCGATGGCGTTGTCCAGCAGGTGGCCGAGCGCTCGGGCGAGCCGGCGCGGATCGCCGGTCACCCGGCCGACGCCCTTGTCGCCACGCAGGTCGAGCGTCAAACGGCCGTCGCGCAGCCGCGGGGCGCGCTCCTCGACCAGCCTCGTCACCCACGGGAACAGCTCAATCTCCTCGTGCGCCAGCGGCAACATGCCGGCCTCGCTTTGCGACAGGTCGAGCACGTTCTCGATATGCTCGCCGAGGCGGGCGACGGCGGTGAGGATGTCGCTGACATAGCCCTGCCCGGCTTCGCTGAGCGGCCCGCCGAGCCCGGCCTGGAGCAGTTCGGCAAAGCCGCCGATCGAGTTCAGCGGGTTGCGCAGCTCGTAGCTCATGTTGGCGAGGAACCGGGTCTTCACCGCGTCCGCCTCGACCAGCGCGGCGTTGCGTTCGCGCAGCGCATCCTCGGCCTTCTGCGAATCCGTGATGTCGAGCACGGTGAGCAGGCCGTTGCCGTCCGGCAGCGGCACGCCGGCAAATTCGAGCGTACGGCCGTCGATCAGGGTCACGCGGCCACCGGTCTGCCGGCGTTCGAGCGTGGCGGCGCGGACGCAATCGCCGATCTGCTTGCCCTGGCCCGGCTTGGCGAGGTGATGCGCCAGCCGTTCAAGCATCGCGTCGATGCGCGGGTGGCCATCGAGAAACTCCGGCTCCAGTCCCCAGGCGGCGGCGAAGCGGCGGTTCCACAGCTGCATCCGGCCATCGGGGGCGAACACCGCCAGCGCTTCGAACAGGCTGTCGAAGGTGGCGGTGCGCGTGCGCAGCAGGGTGTCGCGGACGGCGGACAGGCGGAGTTGCTCGGTGCGGTCCTCGACGATCAGTTGCAGGCCGCCATCGGGCAACGGCTGGGCGATCACGCGCAGGTGGGTGCCATCGCTGAGCGGCCAGGCTTCCTCCGCCGGCTCGCCGGCGACGAACCAGCCGAGCCGTTCGCGGCGCCAGGCGGGAAAATCGCGGGTTTCGGGGAGCCGGCCGGCATCCCGCGCGAGATCGAGCAGGCGCTCGAACGGGGGACGGCCGGAGACGGCACCCGGGGTGAACGCGAACAGGCGCTGGAACGGCTGGTTGGCGAAATCGAGCTGGCGCCGGGCATCGAACTGGGCGACGCCGGCGGAAAGCTGGTCGAGCATCGCGCGCTGCGCGTCGCGAAAGGCGCGGAAGCTGCGCGACAGCTCTTCCATGTCCTCGACGTCGATCGCGTAGCCGGCGACGCCTTCGTCGCCCAGCGGCAGGTCGCTGACCTTCAGGGCGCGGCGCTGGCCGTTGATCGTGGCGTTGACCATGCGCGCGATCGGCTGCTGGCGCTCGGCGGCTTCGGCGGCAACGTCGGCCGGTCCCTGCCCGTCGACGCGCTCGACCAGCTCGGTACCGGCGGCGACGACGGCCTGCGCGCTGGCCGCACCGACCGCGGTGACATAGGCGGAGTTGACCAGCCGCAGCGCACCATCGCGCCCGCGAAACCACATCGGCATCGGCGCGGCCTCGATCAGGCCGACCAGAGCGGCGAAGTCGCCGCGGGCACGGGCGGCCTCGGCGCGCAGGCGAAGCAGCTCGGCCTCGCTTTCGCTGGCATCGAACACCCAGACCAGCGCCGCGCCGCCGGGCGAGACTTGCGGATCGGCAAGATGCCCGCGCAGCGCCAGGCGCTTCTGCGAGCCGCGCGGGGCGATCGCCAAGGTGAACGGCATCGCCGTCTTCTGGGTGCGGCGCACGGCATCCTGCAGCTGGGCGAGCTGGTCATCGGGAATTCCGACGTCGGCGCCGGGAAGGCCGCCGAGGTCGCTCAGGTATTGCGGGGCGCTTTCGAGGCCGAGCCAGGCAGCCAGCCGTGGCGGGGCTTCGAGACGGCCATCCGCGCGGACCAGCATCGGCAGCGCCGGCGCCTCGTCCACCATCCGCGCGAGGCGGCGGGCCTGGCGCAGGCCGGCTTCGGCGCGGCGTTGCCGCGCGCGGGCGGAAAGCACGATGGCAGCGGCCGCCAGCGTCCATGCCGCCAGCAGCAGACCGATCAGCACCAGCGCGATCTGCGAGAGAACCATCGGGTTGCAGCTATGCGGTCAGGGCGGGGATTACAACCGGGGTGCGGCGGCAATGGCGGTTTAGTTGATGAAATGCATCCGCAGCCCACCGTCCACGGCCGACCGTGGGCCGAAGCAAGTCCTGAATGGCCGGAACCGCGCACGCATTTGCCGCACCGGCAGGTGCGTGACACTAATACATGCGAGGACAAGAAATATCATTTCCCATGGTCAAATATTTTATTCTCAAGCTGGCAATATATGACTGATAAATACGCAACAAAGACGTTGACTCACATATCGTCCCAATGGATAATTTTTGCGAATCGTGAATAAATCGGAAAGCAAATGTCTTCTCTTCCCGATACTCCTGTCACCAATATATTGGGCGGGACGGTCGGCAAAATCACAAACTTTCTTTGCGTATCCCTGGATGATATCGGAAATAACACAAAAAACGGATTTAGTGGCTATTTCCAGTTACAGCACAACAAGCGTTACTACTATTCGGCGAAATTCATGGCCGATGCATGGAGCAAAATATCCAGTATAGGAAATTTCGACAAAGATGGAATCGTGTATATTTTTCATACGGTGATCGGGGCACGAAAACTGACGTACGTCGGAAAGACTGAATACTGCTTGAAGAAACGATACCAGAAAATCAGCGGTGGACTGTCGCAGGTTCTGAACAAGTTCCTTGGAGATCAGTCCGCGACGCTGGACGTGACTATCTACAGCACCAATACGCCCGGCACCCTCGAAGGATGGTGCTACGACGTGCTCGCCGCAAGGACCGATGCCTTCAATCTGGTCAACAAGATCAATCCCGGATGACGCAGCGCGTTCGCCGGCATTCGCAAAGGGGAGACTTCACACATGGCGGAAAGGCGCCCACTCAAGCCCCATGCACCCGCGTCCAGCAGCGATGTGACAACCGAGGCCCTCGCCGATCCGGCCGGGGAAGCGCAAGGCCGCAATCCGGACCAGGCCCGGGACGGCGGGCGAGACGACCCGCGTGGCGACCCGCGAGACGACCCGCGAGACAGGGGCCTGGAGGAATTGCCCGGCGGCGTGCCGCCGCTGCGCACGATCCACGATTCGCTGGCCGCCGACATGCTGGCGCTCGCCGAACGGCAGGTTGCCGAGGCGCGGCAGCGGCTTGGCGCGCAGGCGTCAAAGCCCCGCCTCAAGTCGATCGACGCGCTGTTTCGCGCCCGCGCCGGCAGTGAGCCGGGTGTGAGCGAGGAACTCGAGCGGGCGATGCGCTCCCCCCAACTCGCGCAGCAGACGGCGACATCCGATGCCGCGTGCGACATTGCCCTCGCCAGGGCATACAACGAGTTCGATCACGCCGCGATCGGCGTCGGCTCGCAATTGCAGACCGCGCACGACGACTGGCTGATGGCGGTGCGGCTCTATCGCTCGGCGGAGCGCGAGCAGGGCGCGATCCTCGAAGCGGCGATCGAGCTGACCGATTCCGGCGGCAAGGCCGGCGGCTACGAGCAACGCTCGCCGGCGGACGCGCTTGTTCGCCACTTCGATCGCTCGTCGCAGATCAGCGCCGCGCTGGTGACGTACGAGAAGGCGATGCAGGCTGCGGGCACCGACCTGGCGAAAGCGTTCGGCACGATGAACGGCGCTCTCTACATCCAGATGTGCGCACTGGCAGTGGCCGAGGCGACCCTGATCGACGCGTTGCAGAAGGCCTACGACACGTTCTGGACTGCGGTCGATCATTCCATCCAGGTCTTCCACGCCTGATCGCAAGTGCCGCCCCGGGGCCGGGCGAGGTACCCGCGAGGCGATGATGCCAAAGCCGAACCCGCCGGCCGCAGCCCCGTTTGCGCTCCTGATCGAAACCGGGAGCGGCCGCGGAGCACGCCCGGCCAGACATGCCGGAGCAAGCGCAGATGCCGACGTCCACCATTCCCTACGACCCCTCGCTGGTGCTGGGCATGATCATCGAGCCCGCCAAGATCCAGCAACTGGAAGCGATCGCCCAGGCACAGGCGCCCGTCGACGGCGCGCGGGACTACCTCAATGCGCTGCTTCGCCAGCAACTGAGCCTGCGCATGACCGCGCGCGAGCTGGTCAGCCTGGGCGCGACGCCCGACCAGATGGGCACGTTCAACGACAATCTCCAGCAACTCGCGCAGGACGTGATCCAGGCGGCGATCGAACTTGGCCAGGCGGTGATCGCCGCGGAAAAACAGATCGTCGCGATCAAGGGCAAGAGCAGCCAGGCACAGATTTCGACCCAGCGGCAGAGCCCGGTGGATTTCGCCGCCTCGCAACTGGTCCCGATGCCGATCAGCTCCGATTCGATGAACATGGACGTGCAGTACTTCCGCTACGAGAAGAACGAGCAGACTGCGGCGCAGATGGCGAACGCGATCTCGACCTTCGTCGGCGAACGGGTTTCGAGCTTCCTCGGCTCGAACTTCGGCGCCAGCATGGCGGAATCGGCGAACAGTTCGGTGTCCAGTGCCTACAACCGCCACGAGATCGAGGGCACGCTGGTGATCTGCGCGAACTGCACCAGTCGCCAGGCGCAGATATTCTCGCCCCTCGTGCTCGACGTCGACGCCGCGATCGACACCTACAACCAGACGGTGCCCGACGCGAAGATGCCGATCGAGGACCCGAACCAGATGAAGCTGGTGGCGCTGACCGACCAGACCACCGACCCGGCCAAGTCGCTGCCGATCCTGATCGGCGCGACTTACGGTTCGAGCTTCGTCGGCTTCGTCAATTTCGAGCAGGTGGAAGCGACGGCAAGCAGCCAGAGTGCCGAATCGGCGGCGTTCCAGGCGCGCGGCGAATCCGACGAGGACCTGTTCCTCGCCAACATCGAGGGTGTCTGGGGGATGGACGCCCAATCGGCGCGCAGCCTCAAGAACCTGATGAGCACATCGAACGTGCAATCGCACTGCGCGGTGATCGCGATGGGGCTGATCCCGTCGATCAAGTCGAACCAGGTGACCACCTCGATCAAGATGCTGCAAAGCGATCCCAAGACCGACATGGAGGCGCTGGCGACGTTGCAGGACGCGACCAATGCCAGCAACGTCTCGGTGGCGGCTGGCGCGGCGGCCGCGCGCAAGGGCCAGGCGATGACGCAGATGCGATCCGACTATATCAAGGCGGCGGTCGATGCCGTGGCCGAGGTGGACAACAACACCAACCAGGTGATCGATCTCAATTCCCTGCAGGTCGCGCTCGATAACTATGTCGAGAAGGCGTCGGACGGGAATATCGGCGTGCCGATCAACTTCTACGTGAAGTACGTGACGCGGCGCGACATCGCTACCGCGTGGATGCAGAAGTACTATCCGGCGATGCTGCACGATCCGGCGGCGGCGAACACCTGATCGGCGGGGGGCGCGGCCTGGCGCGCGCCCCGCCGATCACGGGATCGTGCGATCGCTCAGTAGCGGTAGTGCTCGGGCTTGAACGGCCCTTCCGGCGTCACGCCGATGTAGTCGGCCTGCTTCTTCGACAGCTTGGTCAGCTTGACGCCGAGCTTGTCGAGGTGAAGCGCGGCGACCTTCTCGTCGAGGTGCTTGGGCAGCACGTAGACCTTGTTCTCGTACTTCTCGGGGTGCGAGTAGAGCTCGATCTGCGCGAGCGTCTGGTTGGTGAAGCTGCTGCTCATCACGAAGCTCGGGTGGCCGGTGGCGCAGCCGAGGTTCACCAGGCGGCCCTTGGCGAGGACGATGATCTGCTTGCCGTCGGGGAATTCGACGAGGTCGGTGCCCGGCTTGACCTCGGTCCACTTGTAGTTCGAGAGCGCGGCGATCTGGATCTCGCTGTCGAAGTGGCCGATGTTGCAGACGATGCTCATCGGCTTCATCGCCTTCATGTGCTCGGCGGTGATCACGTCCTCGTTGCCGGTCGCGGTGACGAAGATGTCGCAGCGCTTGACCGCCTCTTCCATCGTCACGACCTCGTAGCCTTCCATCGCCGCCTGCAGCGCGCAGATCGGGTCGATCTCGGTCACCATCACGCGGGCGCCGCCCTGGCGCAGCGAGGCGGCCGAGCCCTTGCCGACATCGCCGAAGCCGGCAACGCAGGCGACCTTGCCGGCGAGCATGACGTCGGTGGCGCGGCGGATCGCATCGACCAGCGATTCCTTGCAGCCGTAGAGGTTGTCGAACTTCGACTTGGTGACGCTGTCGTTGACGTTGATCGCCGGGAACGGCAGCTTGCCGTCCTTGGCGATCTGGTAGAGCCGGTGGACCCCGGTGGTGGTCTCTTCCGAGACGCCCTTGATGTGCGCGACCGACATCGTCAGGTAGCCGGGCTTCTTCTTGAGGAACGCGGTGAGCGCGCGGACGAACTCGATCTCCTCGGCATTGGACGGCTCGAACAGCGGTTCGCCGGCCTCGACCCGGGCGCCCCAGAGGGCGAACATCGTCGCATCACCGCCGTCGTCGAGGATCATGTTGGCCGTGCGGCCGGTGCCGTCATCCCAGTCGAAGATCGAACCGACATAGTCCCAGTAATCGGCCAGGCTCTCGCCCTTGACCGCGAACACCGGGATGCCGGCGGCGGCGATCGCGGCGGCGGCGTGGTCCTGCGTCGAGAAGATATTGCAGGTGGCCCAGCGCACTTCGGCGCCGAGCGCGACAAGCGTCTCGATCAGCACCGCGGTCTGGATCGTCATGTGCAGCGAGCCGGTGATGCGCGCGCCCTTGAGCGGCTGCGTCGGGCCGAATTCCTCGCGCAGCGCCATCAGCCCGGGCATCTCGGTTTCGGCGATGCGGATCTCGGCGCGGCCGAATTCGGCGAGGCCGATATCGGCGATGACATAGTCTTGCTTGGCGTCTGCAACGGTGGCCACGGGGCGTTCACTCCACGAAACGGGCGCCCCGCCACACCGGACCGAAGGCCGGCGGGCGGGGCACGGGATACGGGAGACTTAGCCGAATTCAGCCCGAAAAGCAAATATAAAGATTTCTTTATATCCTTTCGGCGCGGCTAGGTAGTTACCGGCCACCGGCATAGGCAAGCTGCGGCCCGTCGCCCTGGAGCAGCTCGTCGGCGGCGGCGAGCAGCGGCTCGGAACCCCGGGCGTCGGCCAGCATCCGCGTGACCTGCTTGAGATCGTGGCAACCGAGCCAGGGATGGCCGCCGCCGTACTGGTTGGCGATCGTGGTGCTGATCCGGTCAAGTTCGCGATCGGCGCCGCGCTGGCCGAATTCGGCGACGAGATCGGCGCGCAGCGCGCGGGCGGCGCCATTGAGCTCGGCGAGGTGGCCGGCCTCGAAGGCCTGGAAATCGGCCTGGAAGTTGTCGACACCGGTGCGGCAACGCAGGCCGGTGACCATCAGCATGATGTCGAGGCGGCGCAGCTTCTCGGCGCTGCTGTAATCGGCGGCTACAGCCGGCATGGCAGAGGCCAGCGACAAAGCTGCGAAGCCGGCTGCGATCCGTTGCATGGTGTTCATCGTCAGTCTCCCTGCGCGGGGTTACCCGGCCCCGCATCATGAAGATCGCAGAGGCCGGTTAGGCAGGGATTGCAGGACGACGTTACCGGAATTTAACCACGATCGTGCCGGCACTGGCGCGGCGCGGCGGGCGCGGCTACGGAGTGCGGCAGCGGACGACAGATCCCGCCCTTTCAAACCAGACCAAGGAGAAAGACATGACCATCGCCGTTGGCCAGAAGCTGCCCGACGTGAAGCTGAGCAAGGCCACCGAGAACGGGCCCGAAGGCGTGCAATCGGGCGAATACTTCGCGGGCAAGAAAGTGGTGCTGTTCTCGGTGCCGGGCGCTTTCACGCCAACCTGCTCCGCCAAGCACCTGCCGGGCTATGTCCAGAACGCGGCGGCGCTGAAGGACAAGGGCATCGACGAGATCGTCTGCACCGCGGTCAACGACGGCTTCGTGATGGGCGCCTGGGGCCGGGCCTCGGGCTCGCCCGAGATCACCATGCTCGGCGACGGCACCGGCGCGTTCGCCGAGGCGCTCGGGCTGACGCTCGACCTGACCGGCGCGGGCATCGGCAAGCGCGGCCAGCGTTTCGCGATGGTGGTCAACGACGGCACCGTCGAGCAGCTGTTCGTCGAGGCGCCGGGCGAGTTCAAGGTCTCCGCCGCCGAGCACGTGCTGGAAAATCTCTGACCATGTGGGGGCAGCTGGCGATCAAGGCGCTGGTTTCGGGGCTGTTGATCGCCGCTGCGTCCGAGATTGCCCGGCGCAGCCCCGGGTGGGGCGGGCTGGTGGCGGCGCTGCCGCTGACCAGCCTGCTGGCGCTGGCCTGGCTGTGGCGCGACACGCATGACCCGGCCCGGGCGGCGGATTTCATGGCCGGCACGGCGCTTTACGTCGCAGCCGCCCTGCCCGCCTTCGCGCTGATCGCGCTGCTGCTGCGGCGGGGCGCAGGGATCGGCCTCAGCGTGGCGCTGGGCGTGATGCTGGCGATTGCCGGTACCTACGCCATGATCTTTGCCGGGCGGCGATGGGGCTGGCCCGTCTAGGACTTCAGTATCCCATCAGCCCCAGCACTTCCTTGCGGCTGCGCGGATCGTCGAGGAAGCAGCCGATCAGGCGGCTGGTGATCATGCCGACGCCGGGGGTGCGGACGCCGCGGCCGGTCATGCAGCCGTGCTGCGCCTCGATCACGACGGCGACGCCGTGCGGCTTCAGGTTGTCCCAGATGCACTGCGCGACTTCGGCGGTCAGCCGCTCTTGGATCTGCAGGCGGCGGGCATAGGCGTGCAGCACGCGCGCCAGCTTGGAGATGCCGACGACGCGGTTGCGGGGCATGTAGGCGATCGACGCCTTGCCGGTGATCGGCGCCATGTGATGCTCGCAGTGCGACTGGAACGGGATGTCCTTGAGCAGCACGACCTCGTCGTAGCCGCCGACTTCCTCGAACTGGCGCGAGAGATGGACCGCCGGGTCCTCCTGGTAGCCCTGGCAGTATTCGCGCCAGGCGCGGGCGACGCGCTTGGGCGTATCGAGCAGGCCTTCGCGCTGGGGATCGTCCCCGGACCAGCGGATCAGCGTGCGGATCGCGTCCTGTACGTGATCGGGAACCGCGATCTTGCCGTCCTCGCCCACGGTTTCGGCGTATTCGTCGTGATCGTTCATGCGGTCCTCTTGCTCATTCAGGGCGGCGCAACAGGCCGCCGCGCCGGAACAGTCCGCGCCGCCGGGCCATCGGCTCGAAGATCTCCTCGGGCCGCTCGGCATCGAGCAACGCGGTGTCGGCTATCGCTTTCTCCGCATCGGTGAGCGGACGCAAGGCAAAAGCTTCGAGGTGCTTGCCGGTGCGCGGCAGCGAATCGATCAGCGCGGCCATGCCGATGCCGGTGGCGAGCCGCTCGGAAACCAGCGAATCCGGCTGGCCCGTATGCTCCGCCAGCAGGCGGTGACGCAGCGCGGTGATCGCCGGCACGATGTGGCCGTTGCCCGGGCGGGCGGCGTCCATGAACACGTCGCATTCGCTGTCGAGGCCCATCGAGCGGTTGTTCATGTTGGCCGAGCCGACGCGCAGGATCTCGTCATCGACGATCATCAGCTTGGCGTGGACGTAGATCGGCGTGCCGCCGCTGGTGACCGGGTAGTAGACGCGGAAGCGGTCGGCGCGATCGTAGCCTTCGAGCGCGTGCATCAGGCGGACGCGCGCGGTGTCCATCGCCTGTTGCTGCAGCCAGCCGTCGGCGGTCAGCGGGTTGATCAGCACGATCTCGGGTGGATCGGGCTCGGCCAGGCGGGCGGCGATCGCCTCCGCCACCCGCCGCGAGGCGAAGTACTGGCTCTCGGCGTAGATGAAGCGGCGGGCGCGGGCGATGTGCTCGACGAACAGCGCCTCGATCTCGCGCACTTCGCCGCAATCGCGCCACCCGGCGCGGGTGCGGGAAATGCCGATGTCGACGTCGCTGAACTCCGCCCGCAGGCGTTCGGGCCAGGCGCTGTCGGCCTGTGCGCCGCACGGCGGCAGCGTCTCGCCGCCCGACTGGCGCCAGCGCAGGCGGCCCAGTTCGCCCAGCGCGGCGGCGGCATCGCCCTCGACCAGCATCGATACGTCGTGCCACGGCGGATAGGGCTTGCCGCTGGGCTTGAGGCGACGGGGGTCGTGCTCGAGATGATCGGGCGTGTCCCAGCGGTCGGAGGTCATGTCGATGCCGCCGCACGCGGCGAAGTTCTCGTCGATGACCACCAGCTTCTGGTGGTGGCTGCAGCCAAGCGGGTGGGCGCCATCGAAGCGGAAATCGACGTGGCGCGACCACCACCACCGCGCGAGATCGAGGATCATCGACCCGCGCAGCACGAACTTCATCGCCCCGAAGTTCCATTTCAGCACCTTGACGCGCAGGCGGCGACGGCGCTTGCCGAGCCACATCACGAAAGCGCCGAGACGCGCGGGATAGCGGGCGCGATGCGGCAGGTTCCACCAGCGTCGGCCGCCTCCGAGGTGGATGCGGGTATCGAAATCCCAGCCGACCATCATGATCCGCTGCCGCGCGAGCAGCATCGCGTCGCGCATCAGGTCGAAATAGGCGGCGGCATCGACGACGACGTGCGCGCGGCTGGCGCGGGCAAAGCGCCAGACCGAAGGCGAGACGCCGCGGTCGGGATCGGAATCGGACGCGGCCGGTGCCGCGAGGGGAAGTTCGGCCATGCGGTCCCTTGTCGTCTCCCCCTTCCCTACCGGCAATTTGGGACCGATCGGTGAAAAGGCAAGACGCACGACGAGGGAGGCGCCGGGATTTGGCCCGACGCCTCCGCAAGCATCGGCTCAGCGGCCGAAGTGCACTTTCATCGTCATGCCGTACATGCGCGGTTCGCCAACCGTCGCGTTCTCGAAGCCGAGCTGGGCGGAACCCAGGCCGGCGGCGTAGTTGTAGTACTTCCGGCCGGTCAGGTTGGTGACGAAGAAGCCGAGGTCGACCGGCGAGCCGGCAACGCCGGTCCAGTTGACGTTGGCGTCGACCAGCGTCAGCGACGGCAGGTAGGACCACTGCGCCAGCGCCGGGTTGGGGTTGGACCGGTCGATGTAGTTGACCAGCATGCTGTCGCGGTACGTCAGGGCGCCGCCGATCGACAGCTTGCCGTAGGCAGCCGGCAACGGCAGCGTGTAGGTCGCGCCGAGCGACAGCTTGTTGCGCGGCGACAGCGCTTCCGGATCGCCGACCGTGAACGCCGCCTGGGTGTTGTAGGCGGGGTTGCCGGGCAGCGCATAGACCGCATCGATGCGGGTGCGCAGGTAGGTGTAGCCGAGCGTGAACTCGAGCCCGGTGAACGGCGTCAGCGAAGCCTCGACCTCCGCGCCCCAGATCTTGGACTTGCCGGCGTTCACCGGGGCCGCGGTCTGCGGGTAGAGCGCCGGATTGATCGGCAGGAAGCCGACCTGCAACTGCTGGTCGCTGAACTTGTTGTAGAACAGCGCCACGTTGAAGGTGCCGTGGACCGCGCCCTGGAAGCTCGACTTGGCGCCGACCTCGAACGCGTCGACCTTTTCCGGGCGGACGTAGTTGAGGGTGGTGTCCGGCGCGCCCGGGGTGCCGCCTTCGGGGATGTTCGGCGCGATCGTCGCCGAACGGTAGCCGCGCGCGTACTTCGCGTAGAGCAGCAGGTCGCGGCTCGGCGTGTAGTCGAAGTCGATCAGCCAGGTCGGCTTGCTGGACTTGACGAAGAAGTGCGTAGCGCAGTTGGCGTCGGCCAGCGGGTTGGTGCAGTGGAAACCGGTGACGCCATAGGCCGGCGGCGCCGCAACCGAGAACACCTGCTGGATCGTGTCGATGGTCTCGTGATCCCAGGTGTAGCGGATGCCGCCGGTGACCTTGAAGGCATCGGTCAGCTTGTACGACGCCTGGGCGTAGAGGCCGACGTCGTGGAACGAGGTCTGGCCGACCGTGTAGTTGATGTTGCCGATCGAGACCGGGAAGAACGCCGCCGGAATGCCGAACTGGTCCGCGAGGAAACCGCGGAACGGATCGGTGCACTGCCGGTCCGGGCCGCTGCTGTTGCCGGTGCAGTTGGCGAATCCGGGCGACTGGCTGCCGACGGTTCCGAGCGGCCGCACGACCTCGAGATAGGCGCCGCCCTGCCAGGTCAGGCGGTTGTCGGCGGAGTTGCCGGCGAGGCGCAGTTCCTCGGTGAAGGTGCTCTCGTTGGCGGTGTCGTAGCCCGGGGGCGAAGCCGACTGCTGGAAGTTGGTCGGATAGACCACGCCGCCGGCCGGGACGTACCAGAGATCGCCGAAGATCGGGTTCTGGCCCTTCTGGTTGATTTGCGCGTAGCTGGCGATGTTCTTCACCGTCAGCGTGTCGCTGGCCTTCCAGGTGGTGGTGTTGATCACCTGCCACTGCGCGGTGCGCAGGTGGGCGTTCGAGATCGCGTTCTCCACCGTGTAGAAGCCGGCTCCCGCCTCGCGCGCCATCTGGGCAGCCGCAAAGCCGCCGAACAGGCCTTGCGTCGCGTCAGCGGCGACGACCTTGTTGATCGCGCCGTTGTTGTTCGACACGCTGTACGAGGCGATCGTGTAGTTTTCGAGATCGGGGGCGAGATCGCCGACGATGCTGAGGCGATAGGCCCAATAGTTGATGTTCTCGAACCGGTCCGGGCCGATGCCGCTGATGTTGTTCAGGTAGCCGTCGCGGACCTGGCGGTCCATGCCGAGGCGGACGCGGAAGGTATCGGACAACGGCACGTTGATCACCGCCTGGAGGCGACGCATGCCATGGTTGCCGATGCCGCCCTGGACATAGCCCTCGAACCGGCCGGTGGGCTTCTGCGGCACGAACAGCACGGCGCCGCCGGTGGTGTTGCGACCGAACAGCGTGCCCTGCGGGCCTTTCAGCACCTGGACGTTCTGCAGGTCGAAGAAGTCGCCGACCGAGGCGCCGTCACCGACGGGCTGGCCGTTCGAAGCGCCGCGCGGGGTGACGACATCGCCGAAGTAGGTGCCGACCGACGGCGCGGTGCCGATGTCCTGCGCGAAGCCGCGGATCGCGAACGTGGTGTTGTCCTCGCCGAAGTTGTTGTTGGCGGCGAGCGACGGCGTGTAAGTCGCGAGATTCGTGGCGTTGACGACGTTCCGGTTGGCCAGCTGCTGCTGGTTGAACACCGAGATCGAGATCGGCACGTCCTGCAGGCGTTCCTCGACGCGGCGGGCGGTGACGACGATGTCTCCGGTATCGGGGGCGGTGGCTTCCTGCGCCTGCGCCACGATCGGCGCGGCGCCGGCCAGCACAGTGCCGGCGGCCAGGAGGGACTTCCATTTCGACATGCTCTTGCTCCTGCAAAGCGCGATGCGCGCCGGCGTGCCCAGTCCCCCCCGGGAAGCACGCGGGATACGGATCGCGGTGGTTTGAATGACCTTTCGCCGCCGGATGGCGGCGCACATCCTCCCGGGCGGCACAAAGCCGCCACACGTTGTGTTATATGATCGCCATGCGCAACGCATGCGCCATGCAATCGATTTGCATCGAGCACTTCAGGAATGCGCGACAACATCATGCTAAAAAGGCGATTTCCGGAATCAAAGAACAATGTTCCCCGATGACGCATTCGGACCAGTGCTGTCACTTTTAAGCAACAGCAGGCCGTCGGGCGGACCTGCGCCGCCGGTCCGCGAACGCCGCCGGGGCGAATTCGGCGGCAGCGCCGGCCTTGGAGCTTGCTTCGGCCGGCACAGGCCATATCCCGGCAGCGCAGTCACGGGACGATTCCGGCCCGGGCAAGCGGACCCCAACGCCAACCAAGCGAGGCGAGGATGAATAGCAACAGCCCGGACGGGCCGACCCAACTCGAGATCTTCCGCAAGATGGCCTTGCTAAAGGCCAACGACGAGCGCAGCCGCAAGGTGATCAGCAGCGGCCGACTGGTCATGCCCTACTACTCCTACCGTGGGCAGGAAGTGATCCCGAGCGCGCTGGCGGTGAACCTGCGCGACGACGACTACCTCTGCACGATCTACCGCGGCATCCACGACATGCTCGCCAAGGGCCTGCCGCTGAAGAGCCTGTGGGCCGAGATCGCCGGCCGCGTCGACGGCACCTGCAAGGGCAAGGGCGGGCCGATGCACCTGACCGACGTGTCCAAGGGGGTGATGGTGACGACCGGCATCGTCGGCTCGTCGATGCCGATCGCCAACGGGCTGGCCTGGGCCGCGCAGCTCGAAGGTACCGACCAGGTCGCGGTGGCGACCTTTGGTGACGGCGCCAGCAACATCGGCGCGTTCCACGAGGCGCTGAACCTCGCGGCGGTGTGGAAGCTGCCGACGATCTTCCTGTGCCAGAACAACCGCTATGCCGAGCATACCCGGTTCGACGTCGGCACTTCGGCGGCGCAGGTCGCCGATCGCGCCAAGGGCTATGGCATCCCCGGCGTCCGCGTCGACGGCAACGATCCGGTGGCGATGTACACCGTGGCGCGCGAGGCGGTCGAACGCGCCCGCGCCGGCGAAGGGCCGACGCTGATCGAGGCGATGACCTTCCGCTTCCACGGCCACGTGTTCGGCGATGCCGGCGGCTATATCCCCAAGGAGGAATATGCCGAGGCGGTGGCCAACGATCCCTATCCGCGCTTCCGCGCGCAGCTGATCGCCAACGGCATCGCCAGCGAGGAAGAACTCGCCGGGATCGAGGCCGGCTATGAGGCGGAAATCGACGCCGCCGTCGAGTTCGCCCTCAATTCGCCCTTCCCGGGGGCCGAGGAACTGACCTCGGATGTCTATGGAGTCGTCGCATGAGCGAGGCAGCCGTCAAGACCAAGCAGGTGATGCTGGTCGAAGCCTACAACATGGCCCTCGCGGACGCGATGGCCGATGACGAGAAGGTCGTGGTGCTGGGCGAGGATGTCGCCGATGCCGAGGAAGGCGGCGTCTGCGGCGTGACGCGCGGGCTGTCGAGCCGGTTCGGCACCAAGCGCGTGCGCTCAACGCCGATCACCGAGCAGGCGATCATGGGCGCGGCGATCGGCGCCAGCCTGGTCGGCTGGAAGCCGGTGGCCGAGATCATGCTGATGAACTTCACGACGGTGGCGATGGACATGATCGTCAACCACGCGGCGAAGCTGCGCTACATGACCGGCGGGCAGACCCACGTGCCGCTGGTGATCCGCACGATGACCGGCGCCGGGTTCTCCTCCGGCGGGCAGCACTCGGACTTCTTCGAGGCGTGGTTCGCGCACACCGCGGGCATGAAGGTCGTGATCCCCTCCACTCCCGAGGACGCCTATGGCCTGACCCGCAGCGCCATCGACGATCCCGATCCGGTGATGATCGTCGAGAACATGCCGCTGTACTGGACCAAGGGCGATGCCCCGAACCCCGGCCACCGCGTGCCGATCGGCAAGGCCGTGGTGCGGGTGCCGGGCAACGACATCACCATCGTGTCCTATGCCCGCACCCACCTGGAATCGCTGGGCGCGCTGAAGGCGCTGGGCGAGGCCGGGGTCTCGGCCGAGATCATCGACTTGCGCTCGATCCAGCCGTGGGACGAGGAATGCGTGCTCGAATCGGTGCGCAAGACCGGGCGCCTGCTGATCGTCCACGAGGCGGTGAAGCCGTTCGGCGTCGGCGCGGAGATCGCCGCGACCGTCAACGAAAAGCTGTTCGGCCAGCTCAAGGCACCGGTCGAGCGTCTCGGCGCGCCGTTCAACTCGGTGCCGTTCTCGCAGCCGCTCGAAGCCCTGCACGTGCCCAATGCCGCGCGCATCGCCGAGAAGGCGATCGCGATGGTCAAGGGCTGAGACGCCCGCGAGGCCCGATCAGAGGGGGCGGCGTCGGCGCGACGCCGCCCCCTTTCGCGTTTTTTGCGCTTTCCTTGGCAGCCGATGCACCGCACACCGCGCCGGTCATGACCGAAGCCAAGGCCCCGCCCCCCTCACCCCCGCTCGCCGCCTTCCTGGCGATGCTGGCGGCCGAGCGCGGGGCCGCCGCCAACACCGTCGCCGCCTATCGCCGCGACCTGGAGGATGCCGAGCGCCACACCGGCGGGCTGGTCCAGGCCGATCGCGAGGCGCTGGCCGGCCTCGGCGAGGCCTGGGCCGCGCTGGCGCCGGCCAGCCTGGCGCGCAAATGCTCGGCGCTGCGCCAGTTCTACGGTTTCCTCGTCGACGACGGCTGGCGCGGCGACGACCCCAGCGGCGCCCTGCCCCGGCCCCGCACGCGGCGGCCGCTGCCGCGCCTCGTCAGCCACGGCGAGGTCGAGGCCCTGTTCGCGCGGGCCGAGCTGGAGGCGGCGGGCGAGCGCCGCGAGGCCGTGCGCAACCTGGTGCTGCTCGAACTGCTCTATGGCTCCGGCCTGCGCGCGACTGAGCTGGTGTCGCTGCCGCTCGCCGCGGTGCCCCGCGACGCGCCATTCCTGACCGTGACCGGCAAGGGCGGCCAGCAACGGATGGTGCCGGTCAGCCAGCGCGCGACCCAGGCGCTGGGCCGCTGGCTGGCGCTGCGCGGCGACGGCGGCCGGACGGCAGGCGCGCGGTTCCTGTTCCCGTCGACCGGCAAGGACGGCCACCTGACGCGGGTCCGGCTGTTCCAGCTTCTGCGCGCGCTCGGCCTGCGCGCCGGCATTCCGCCGGAACGGCTGAGCCCGCACGTGCTGCGCCATGCCTTCGCCACGCACCTCCTGGAAGGCGGGGCGGACTTGCGGGTGCTGCAGATGCTGCTGGGCCACGCCGACATCGCCACGACCCAGATCTACACCCACGTCGAGCCGTCACGGCTGGTGGCGCTGGTCAACGCGCGCCATCCGCTGGCGAAGATGGGGACAGCGGCGGGCGACTGAGCGCTGCCCCCTTGCGCCGCATCGCCCCGGCGATTACCGGCGCGGCATGGTCACCTTCCTCGAATTCGAAAAGCCGGTCGCCGCGCTCGAGGCGCGCATCGCCGAACTGCGGGCCACCGCGCAGGATGGCGCGATGGACCTGTCCGCCGAAGTCTCCCGCCTCGAAGCCAAGAGCGCGGCGCTGCTCGCCAGCACCTATCGCGCGCTGACGCCCTGGCAGAAGACCCAGGTCGCCCGCCATCCGGCGCGGCCCCATTTCCGCGACTACATCGCGGCGATGTTCAGCGACTTCGTGCCGCTCGGCGGGGATCGGCACTTTGGCGAGGACCAGGCGATCATCGGCGGCTTCGCCCGGCTCGGAGCCGAATTCGGGGGGCGCCGCGTCGTCGTCATCGGCCACGAGAAGGGCAACGATACCCAGAGCCGCATCCGCCACAACTTCGGCATGGGCAAGCCCGAGGGCTACCGCAAGGCGGTGCGGCTGATGGAACTGGCCGGCCGCTTCGGCCTGCCGGTGGTGACGCTGGTCGATACCTCGGGCGCCTTCCCCGGGGTCGAGGCGGAGGAACGCGGCCAGGCCGAGGCGATCGCACGCGCCACCGAGGCCTGCCTGGCGCTGCCGGTGCCGATGGTGGCGGCGATCGTCGGCGAAGGCGGATCGGGCGGCGCGGTGGCGCTGGCCAGCGCCGAGCGCGTGCTGATGTTCGAGCACGCGGTCTATTCGGTGATCTCGCCCGAGGGCTGCGCCTCGATCCTCTGGCGCACGGCCGAGAAAGCCGCCGACGCGGCCGAGGCGATGAAGGTGACCGCGCAGGACCTGCTCGCGCTCAAGGTGATCGATCGCATCGTGCCGGAGCCGCTCGGCGGCGCCCACCGCGACCCCGCTGCCGCCTGCGCCGCGCTGGGCCGCGCGCTGGGTGAGGAACTCGACGCGCTGGCCCCGCTGCCGGCGGCGGACCTGCAGGACCGGCGGGCCGAACGCTTCCTCGCCATCGGCGGCTGAGCGCCCCGCCCCGCACAACGAAAAGGGGCGGCAGGTTGCCCTGCCGCCCCGATCCGTTCACGCTTGCGCGCTGCGATTAGGCAGCGGCGGCGTTCGCCGAGCTCATCGAGCTCGAGGTCGTGTTGAACGTGGTCTTCAGCTGGTTGCCGAGGCCGTTCATGGCGGTGATCGCGGCGACGGCGATCAGAGCGGCGATCAGGCCGTATTCGATGGCGGTGGCGCCCTCGTCGTTGCGGACCAGCTTGCGGATCTTGCTGATGAACTTCATGGTCAGTCTCCTGTGTGGCGTTCGAACCCGCCCTGAAATTACCCGTCTCACCGAGCGGTGATGCCGGTTTACGGCGATACGTCTTAAGAAATGGTTTTCGGTGGCATACGAGTTGTAAAATTCTGGATTGCCACCGTATTGAGTTTCAACGGATTGGCGCCGACGCCATGGCGCCCTGCTCCGGGAATCTACGCATTGGCACCGATTGCGCCGCGCCATCACGCAATCGCGGCGGCAGGTTTCCCTGCCGCCGCGATCGGGTCCAACTCTTCGGCAGGCCGGCGAAGCGCCGGCGGCGCGCTCAGGCGGCGGCCGCGTTCGCCGAGCTCATCGAGCTCGAGGTGGTGTTGAAGGTGGTCTTGAGCTGGTTGCCGAGACCCTTCATGGAGGTGATCCCGGCCACCGCGACCAGCGCCGCGATCAGGCCGTACTCGATCGCGGTGGCGCCGCTCTCGTCGCGCAGGAATTCGATGAAGCTCGTCATTGTCAGTCTCCAGGTCCCCAAAGCAATACCCGTGGCGGTCAGGATCGGGGTTTACCCGATCATGGTTACCAAGCCGTGAGCGTCCGCCGTCTCAGGCGCCCGCCTGGCTTGTCGCATTCGAAATCGACGTCGATACCGTGGTCCAGGTGGTCTGCGTGGCCGCGCTGAAATTGCTGAAGCCGATGATCATCACCATCACGATCAGACCGCAGATCAAACCGTACTCGATAGCCGTCGCGCCCTGGCGATCGCGAAGCAGGCGCTGGAACGTTCCGGCCCTTTTCATGTGCTTGCCTCGCTGGTTCAGGACGCCATTCGGTTTCGCATCGCCGGGTAAACGATTCGTTACCAGGGAGCCCGCAATTGGCAGATAAATCGACATTCGTACCGGTCGTCGCGGTCGCCCTGCTGGGCGGAGACGGGCGGATCCTGTTGCAGAAGCGTCGTGCAGGAAGCGTTCACGGCGGCCTATGGGAATTCCCCGGCGGCAAGATCGAGCCGGGCGAATCGGCGGAAGCCGCTGTGATCAGGGAGATTTCCGAGGAACTGGGCGTGGAGCTGGCGGTGGACGCGCTCGAACCGGTCTCGTTCGCCTCCGATCCGGTGCTGCCGCCGGCGCCGCGCGCGCCGCATGTCATCCTGCTTTACGCCTGCCGGCATTGGCGGGGCGAACCGCGCTGCCTCGATGGCGAGGCGATCGCCTGGTTCGCGCCCGACGCGATCGCCGGGCTGGCGATGCCGCCACTCGACGTGCCGTTGGCCGCCGCGCTCAAAAAGTGGATTTTGCCGCTTGCCAACCCGGCGGCTCGCTCCTAAAGGCGCGTCTCCCGCACCCGTAGCTCAGCTGGATAGAGCATCAGACTACGAATCTGAGGGTCGGACGTTCGAATCGTTCCGGGTGCGCCATTCTTTTCATGCCCCAGGCATAAGGGCCGGTCCTTCGGGGCCGGCCTTCTTCGTTTCAGCCGGCGCGTTGCAGCTTGCAGACCGCTCTTTGAGCGTCACCGGCCTTGGTTCATTGCGGGATCATGGTGGACTGTGGAAGCTATTGAACAGGCTGTGCTCGGGCCTAGGGAGTTCTCATGGAACTGGCAGGGAAACCCAGCAGATTCGGCAAGCACCATAACGCGTTCGGGTTCCTTCGCCTGCTGTTCGCATCGCTGGTCATCGTTTCGCATGTGCCCGAGATCATCGACGTAGGGCCTCAACGCGAAATACTTCACCGTCTGACCGGGACGATCACCTTCGGCAATTTCGCGGTCTACGGTTTCTTTGTCATCAGCGGCTACCTCATCACTGGTAGCCTCCTCGGAAGCAACTCGATTGCCGCCTATGCGCGCAAGCGCGCCGCACGCATCTATCCCGGCTTCGCCGCCGCCTCGTTGGTATGCTTGCTCGTCGTCGCACCGCTGAGTGGCGCGGCCTTTTCTGGACCCGCATGGCGCACGGCAGCGATCAGCGTCGTCCGCATCGTGTTGCTGGCCCGCCCTGTCGCAGAACATCCTTTCGCAGGCCAAACCTACAGCGGCGATGCGGTCGGCCTGAACGGCGCGATGTGGACAATCCAGTACGAAGCCGCTTGCTACGCCGTGGTCGTCCTGCTCATGGTGATGGGCCTGTTGCGAAACCGGTGGCTTACCCCTGCACTGGCCGCAGCGTTGATTTTAATCGGCACCTTCGGTGAAAATCACCTGCCCTGGTGGCTATCGCACGGCATCCTGTTTCCGGGAGCGCCCGACCAGATCTTCACGCTTTCCGGCATATTCCTCGCTGGCGCGAGCTTCTACCTCTATCGCGATGAAATCGGGTTTCGACCTGCGCTCGTGTGCCTTTGTGCCGCCTTGTTCGTGGCCACCCTGTTCGATCGACACACGGTAGCTTTCGGGTACGCGATTTTCGGCAGTTATCTGATCTTCGCCGCAGCGAAGGCAGGCGCTGGAAACTGGATCGGCCGAATAAACGACCGAAACGATGTATCCTATGGCGTCTACCTTTACGCATGGCCGGCAGAGCAGTTGCTCATTCGCTATTTTGGCACGCGGCATCTGATCCTGCTGGCCGTGCTTACCTGGATTGCCGCAGCGATCATGGGCTGGATAAGCTGGAAAATCGTCGAAAGCCCGGCACTCAAACTCATCGGCAGAAGCGCACCACAGAAGGCACCGGCCTCGGGGTGCTGAAAAGCGTCATGACGGGATCGTCCGCCCGGTTTGCGCGTTGACCGCGTGCCGGCCAAGTCGCGCCGGCGCCGGAGTGTCCGATGCTGTTCTTCTATCTGCCGTTCTGTTCGCTCAATTTCCATCAGCCCCAGCGGCGATCGGTCGAGCGCGTGCGCAACAACCACTACGGGAACTGCGTGCGATGCGGCAAACGGATCGTCCGCGCCGGGCCGAAGTACTGGAAGGCGCGCGCGCTGGCCTGACGGTCAGTCGCGCACCATCGCCTGCAGCGTCTCGATCCGGTCCGCTTCGTGCGCGGGCTTGTCGGCGCGGATGCGGCTGATCCGCGGAAAGCGCATGGCAAGGCCGGACTTGTGCCGCTTGCTGGCGTGGACCGAATCGAACGCCACCTCCAGCACCAGCGACTTGTCGGTCTCGCGCACCGGGCCGAACCGCGCGACCGTGTGCTGGCGGACGTGGCGGTCGAGCCATTTCAGCTCCTCGTCGGTGAAGCCGAAGTAGGCCTTGCCGACCGGCAGCAGTTCCGCGCCGGCATCCGGATCGCCGTTCCAGCAGCCGAAGGTATAGTCCGAATAGAACGACGAGCGCTTGCCGCTGCCGCGCTGGGCATACATCAGCACGCAGTCCACGGTCAGCGGATCGCGCTTCCATTTGAACCACAGGCCGGTCCTGCGGCCCGCCACGTAAGGCGCGTCTCGGCGCTTCAGCATGACCCCCTCGATCGCGGCGTCGCGCGCACGGCTGCGCAGCTCCGCCAGCGCGTCGAGCGTTTCCGCCGCGATCACGCCGGAAAGGTCGAAGCGTTCGCCGTCGAGCGCGGGCACGATCTCCTCCAGCCGGGCGCGGCGCTGTTCCCAGGCGAACGGGCGCATGTCCTCCTCGGCCACCTGCAGCACGTCGTAGAGCCGGACGAAGGCCGGATAGTCGCGCAACATCGCCGCGCTCACGGTCTTGCGGCCCAGCCGCTGCTGCAACGCGTTGAAGCTGGCGGCGCCGCCTTCCGCCCCGCCCTGGTGGCTGCCGCGCACCATCAGCTCGCCATCGAGGATCATCGGCCGGTCGAGCGCCGCGGCGATTTCGGGAAAGGCGGCGGTGACGTCGTCCCCCCCGCGCGAGAACACGCGCGTGTCGCCGCCGGCGTGCACCACCTGCACGCGGATGCCGTCCCACTTCCATTCCGCCGCGAACGCCGCGAAATCGGCCGCGACCGCGTCGATCGCCGGTCCTTCGAGCGGGTGCGAGAGCATGAACGGGCGGAGCAGCGGGACATCGCCGTGATCGGGCGGCGGGGCGCCGCGCGCGGCCCAGTCGAACAGGGCGGTGTAAGGGGCGGTCTGGCCATGCCAGAATTCCTCGACCAGCTCGACCGCAACCCCGAAAGCCTGGGCGAAGGCGACCTTGGCGAGGCGGGCGGAAATGCCGATGCGCATCGCCCCGGTGGCAAGCTTGATCAGCGCGTAGCGACCATCGGCATCAAGCCGGTCGAACAGTTCGGACAGCTTTTGGGCCACGTTTGACCGCGTTATCGCCGCAAGTTCGCCGACCGCTTCGGCGACGGTGGGTGGCGGGGCGGGCTTTTCGGCGGGTTCGGGCCAGAGCAGGCTGGCGGTTTCGGCGGTATCGCCGACGAAATCGCGCGAAAGTTGCCACAACACGGGGTCGATCCGCGCCATCATCAGCGCGCGGATCGCGGACGCTTTCACCGCCGGGAAGTCGAGCCCACCCGTCAGCGCCGCCAGCGCCCAGCCGCGGTCGGGGTCGGGGGTGGCGCGCAGGTAGGCGATGATCAGCGCCAGCTTGCCGTTGCGCGAGCGGGTATAGACGATGGCGTCGACGAGGGCGGCAAACGCTTCCATCAGTCGTCTTCATCATCATAGCCGACCAGCGCCAGCGCGCGGGCCTTGCGCTGGGTCAGCTCGCACCAGCGCAGCAGCGCTTCCTCGGCGCCGTGGGTGATCCAGGTCTCGCCCGGGTTCACCTCCGCGATCGTCGCGGTCAGCTCGTCCCAGTCGGCATGGTCGGATATTACCAGCGGCAGGTCTACGTTGCGCTGGCGCGCGCGCTGGCGCACGCGCATCCAGCCCGACGCCATCGCCGTTACCGGATCGGGCAGGCGGCGGCTCCAGCGGTCGTTGAGCGCCGAGGGCGGGCTCAGCACGATCGCCCCCTCCAGCGCGCCCTTCGGCACCCCCGCGACCAGCCGCACATCGCCCAGATCGACCCCGAGTTCGGCATAGAGCCGGCACATCCGTTCGAGCGCGCCGTGCAGCCAGACCGGCTCGTGGTAGCCGGCGCGGCGCAGTTCGGCGATCACCCGCTGCGCCTTGCCCAGCGCATAGGCGCCGACCAGCACGCAGCGCCCTGCCCCGCGCGCCGCCAGCAGCCTGGCGATCTCCCCGCCGATCGGCGGGTGGCGGAACACCGGCAGGCCGAAGGTGGCCTCGGTGATCAGCACGTCGCAAGGCACCGGCACGAACGGCGGGCAGGTCGGATCGGGCCGCCGCTTGAAATCGCCGGTGACGACGACGCGCTCGCCGGCGTGCTCGAGCAGGATCTGCGCGGAACCGAGCACGTGCCCGGCAGGGTGGAAAGTGGCGCGGACGCCGCCGGGCAGCGTGACCGTCTCGCCATAGGCGACGGGCACGGCCCGCGCCGCCGGGTGGCCGAAGCGCAGCGCCATGATCGCCAGCGTCTCCGCCGTCGCAAAGACCTGGCCGTGCCCGCCGCGCGCATGATCGGCGTGGCCATGGGTGATCAGCGCCAGCGGCGCCGGCTGCGCGGGATCGACCCACGCCCCGGCCGGCGCCACGCGCAAACCTTCACGTTCGGGGACCAGCCAGCGCGCCGTCATGCCTTGCCAACGCGCCAGCCGCCCAAGCGTTGCCGTTCCTGCCGGCGATGACGACACCGCGTGCACCATGCATCGCTTGCGTTCATCGCCGCAGGCTGGTTCAAAGCCACCGTCGGGTCAACCGCGAGAGGACGTTCGATGCAGATGCGCCCGCTGGGCAAGACCGGGATCGCCATCGCCCCGCTGGTGCTGGGCGGCAACGTGTTCGGGTGGACCGCCGACCGCGAGACCAGCTTCGCGCTGCTCGACGCCTTCCTCGACGCCGGCTTCAACGCGATCGACACCGCGGACGTCTACAACCGCTACGCCCCCGGGCTGCAGGGCGGCGAATCGGAGACGCTGATCGGCGACTGGATGGCCTCGCGCCGCTGCCGCGACCGCGTCGTGCTGATCTCCAAGGGCGGGCTGCCGATGGGCGAAGGCCTGGAGGGGCTGGGCGAGGACTACCTGCCCCGCGCCTGCGCCGCCTCGCTGCGGCGGCTGGGCACCGACCACATCGACGTCTACCTCGCGCATCGCAGCGATCCGGCGGTGCCGATCGAGGAGACGCTGGCGACGTTCGAGGCGCTGAAGGCGGCGGGCCGCATCGGCCACGCCGGCGCATCGAACTATTCCCCCGCCGAGCTGGCCGAGGCGCTGGCGGCGGGCGACACCTACGAAGTGTTCCAGCCGCAGTACAACCTGGTCGAGCGCGCGTCCTACGAAGGCCCGGTCGAGGCGCTGTGCACCGCCCACGGCATCGGCGTCGTCACCTACTACGCGCTCGCCGCGGGCTTCCTCACCGGCAAGTACCGCACCCCCGCCGACCTCGCCGGCAACCGCGCGCGCGTCGCCGGCGCCTACCTGAACGACGCCGGCCTCGCCGTGCTGGCGACGCTCGACCGCGTCGCCGCCCGCCACGGCGCCACCCCGGCGCAAGTGGCGCTGGCGTGGATCATGGCGCGCCCGTCGGTGACGGCGCCGATCGCCAGCGCCACCAGCGTCGCGCAACTGCACGATATCCTCGCCGCGACGCGCCTCTCGCTCACCGCCGAAGACCTCGCCGAACTCAACGCCTGAGCGGTTGCGCCGCCACCGCGATCGGTTAGCATCCGGCGACAGGCGCAACGCGCAGGAGAGGGACATGACGATATCGTTCGCAGGCCAGGCCGTCGTCGTCACCGGCGCCGGCGGCGGGCTCGGCCGCACCTATGCGGTGGACATCGCGCGGCGCGGGGGCATGGTCATCGTCAACGACCTCGGCGGGCCGACCACCGGCGGCGAGGGCGAACGGCTGAACAGCTTCGCCGACGACGTCGTCGCCGAGATCACCGCGTTCGGCGGCCAGGCGATCGCCAGCTACGATTCCGTCGCCACCCCGGAAGGCGGCGCCGCGATCATCGACGCCGCGCTCACCGCTTTCGGCCGCATCGACGCGGTGATCGCCAATGCCGGGACCATGCGCTACGGCGATTTCGAGCGCCTGAGCTTCGCCGACCTGCAGTCGCTGCTGGCGGTGCACATCGGCGGCACCTGGAGCGTGGCGCAGGCGGCCTGGCCGCATTTCAAGGCGCAGGGTTATGGCCGCCTCGTCTGCACCACCTCGTCCGCCGGGCTGATCGGCGCCGCCGGCCTCGCCGCCTATGGCGCCGCCAAGGGCGGGGTGATGGGGCTGATGCACGTGCTCGCCAACGCCGGCGCGCCGCACGGCATCCTGTGCAACGCAATCATGCCCAACGCCTACACCCGCATGACCAGCACGATGAGCACCGAGGACGTCGGCGGCGGCGCCAACCCGTGGAGCGCGGCGATGCCGCAGTTCTTCGATCCCGCCTACACCACCGGCCTGACCACTTATCTCGCCAGCAACGCCTGCCACACCAGCCACGGCATCTATTCGGCGTGCATGGGCCGCATCGGCCGCGCCTTCGTCGGCATCACCCACGGCGTCATCGACGACGAGCGCCCGACGGCCGAGCAGATCGCCGAACGCTGGGACGCGATCAACGACCTCTCCCCCGGCTATTGCGTGGCCGAGGAAGTGGCCGAGGAATTCCGCGACGTTGCCGAACTGCGCGGCCTGGCGCCGTGAGCGACCCCGCCTACTTCACCCGCTACACCGGCATCTACATGGCTCGCGACGCCGCCGGCGTGCTGGAGCTGACGCTGCACACGCGCGGCGGCCCGGCGCTGTGGGGCACCTCGCCCGCCAGCCTCCACGCCGAACTGGGCGATGCCTTCCTCGACATCGCCCGCGATCGCGCCAACCGCGTGATCGTGCTGACCGGCACCGGCGACAGCTTCATCGCCGCCGCCGACCCGCAGGAGCGCGCGCCGGAATCCAGCCTGGCGGACATGTGGCCGCGCATCTACGACGAGGGCGCGGCGCTGCTGCGCAACCTGCTCGACCTGCCGGTGCCGGTGATCGCCGCGGTCAACGGCCCGGCGCTGATCCATGCCGAGATCGCGGTGCTGTCCGACATCGTGCTGGCCAGCGACACCGCCGAGTTCGCCGATCTCGCGCATGTCCCGGGCGGCGGCGCGGTGCCGGGCGACGGCGTCCACGTGGTCTGGCCGATGCTGCTCGGCCCCAACCGCGGCCGCTACTTCCTGCTCACCGGCGAACGCATCGGCGCCGAGGAAGCGCGACGCATCGGCATCGTCGGCGAGGTGCTGGCGCCCGCCGCGCTGCTGCCGCGCGCGCGCGAACTGGCGGCGCAGCTTGCGAAACTGCCGACGCCGATGCTGCGCTACACCCGCGAGGTGCTGGTCCGCCAGCTGCGCCAGCGCCTGGGCGCGGAACTGTCCAGCGGCCTCGCGCACGAGGCGCTGGCGACGCTGCTGCCGCGCTGAATGGCGAGGCCGTTTCCCGGCGGCGATCGCGGCCTTTCGATCATCCTGCTGATCGGCGGGCTGTTCGTGGCGATCGCCGGGGCGGCCAATCTCGGCATCGAATACCGGCATGCGGCCCAGCCCCGGATCGCCGCCACGGTCGAGGCACCCCGCCGCGTCCTGCCGAGCCGGTGGCTGAACGGGCGCAGCGGCATCGTCGCCCGTCTGCACTTCCCGATCGTCAGCCACGGACATGCCGTCGCCTGCATCGTCGATGCCGTGCGAATCGGCGGGCTGGATGAAGACATCACCGACGGATCGCGAATCGACGTGGTCGCGGGTGCACACGGCTGCGACGACCCGTTCGTTCCCCGCCTGCTCCCGCCGGACGCGACGTCGTGGATCATGATCGTCGTGGGGGCCGCAGCCGTGCTGGTGGCGGCAGCACTGTCGCGGGGCCGCACCGGCGCCTGATCCGGCGGCCTGCCGTGCTGAATCCGCTCCATCGCCCCCGCGCTTCCCCGTTCGCTATTGCGACTCGTCCGCGCAAACTTGCCCTGAATCAATTTGCCCGGTCGCGATCGGCGTCAGGAACGCTCCATTGGATGCCAAAAGGAGCCCCCCATGAAAATGGAAGACATGGTGATCATCTCGGTCGATGATCACATCAGCGAACCCGCCCACCTGTTCCAGAACCACCTGAGCGGCGAGGCGCTCGCCACCGCGCCGACGATGAAGCACAAGTCGAACGGCTCCGCCTACTGGGAATACTACGGCGCCAAGATGGCGTCGGTCGCGCTCAACGGCGTCGTCGGCCGGCCCAAGGAAGAGTACGGCATGGAGCCGACCAGCCTCGACCAGCTGCGCAAGGGCTGCTGGGACCCGCAGGCCCGCGTCGACGACATGGACGTCAACGGCATCGCCGCCAGCCTCAACTTCGGCACCTTCATCGGCCTCGACGGGCTGATGTTCTGCACCGCGCCCGACAAGACCTATGCGGCGAAGCACGTCCAGGGCTACAACGACTACCACTGGTACGAATGGTGCGAGGCGCACCCCGGCCGCTTCATCATGAACGGCATCCTGCCCGCCTGGGACATGGACGCCACCGTGGCGGAAATCCACCGCCTGGCAAAGCTCGGCTGCACCTCGGTCTCGTTCAACGAGAACCCGACCAAGCGCGGCCTGCCGTCGATCCACAACCCCTTCTGGGAGCCGCTGTGGAAGGCCTGCGCCGATACCGACATGACCATCAACCTGCACATCGGCGCCGGCAACCCCAGCCCGCACGCATCGGATGAATCGCCGATCGAGGCGTGGATCACGACGATGCCGATGTCGGTGTCGATCGGCCTGGCGGACTGGCTGCACCTCGAGGCGCTGCACCGCTATCCGCTGAAGATCGCGATGTCGGAAAGCGGCATCGGCTGGATTCCCTACCTGCTCGAACGCGCCGACTACGCGAACATGCAGCACAGCGCCTGGACGCATTCGGGCACCTACCTGAACGGCAAGAAGCCGTCGCAGGTCTTCGCCGAGCACTTCTACTCGTGCTTCATCGACGATGCCTATGGCTGCCGCAACCTCGACCTCGTCGGCGAGGACCGGGTCTGCTACGAGGTCGACTATCCGCACTCCGACGCCCCCTGGCCGAACGCGCCGGAAGTGCTGTGGCGCTCGGTCAACCAGCTGTCGGACGGGCTGATCGACAAGGTCACCCACCTCAACGCGATGAAGCTCTATCGCTTCGACATGTTCGGCAAGATCCCGAAGGAGAAGCTGACGGTGAAGGCGCTGCGCGCCCAGGCCGCGGCGAAGGGCGTCGACACCTCGATCCACTCGCAGGCCGGCGCCGCCCCGGAAAACCAGGGCGACAAGAAGCGCGCGATCACCTCGGGCGATGTCAACGCGATGTTCCGGAAGCACGCCGAAGCGGTCTGATCCGCTTCGCCCGCCCGAACCGCGACGGCCCGGCTGCAGCGATGCAGCCGGGCCGTTTCACGTTGCGGGCGGCCCGTCGAACGGCGCCGCCGGCGCTCAGCCGCGGGCGACGGCTTCCGCCGCGATCATCCGTGCCTCCGCCTGGAGGCCGACGCGGTTGAGCGCGGCGACGATGTGGTAGAGGTGGCGCGCGGTCATGCGGTCCCAGCCGCTGCCCTGCATGCCCAGCCCGGCCAGCAGCGCGACCAGCGCCGGATTGCCGACTTCGGCGGCCTGGTCGATCGCACGGACCCAGCGGCCGTTGCCGTCGAGCGGGACCTCGAGCTTGTCGGCAAGATCGTCGCGCACGCTGTCGGAAATGCGGCCCAGCCCGGCCAGGCCGGCCAGCAGCATCGCCGTGCGGTGCGACTTCTCCGACTTGTCGTCGCCACGGAACGAGGACAGCGCGCCGCCGTCGACCAGCACGCGGCCGCCCGGTGCGGCGAGCGCGAGCAGCGCCCAGGCCTCGCTGCCGGGTTCGACGGCGCCCTGCCAGCGCATCGCGTTGGCGTCGAGCCCGGCCGACAGCATCGCCGCGATCAGGTCCGCCGCGTCCTGCCCGGTGGCGCTGCCCACCGGCATGCGCGCGGCGGCATAGGCGCACAGCGTCATCCGCGACCAGCGCTGCAGCGGGTCGGCGGCGCCGTCCCACAGCCTGCGCATCGCCTTCAGGCGATCGTCCGGGGTGGCGCCGACATAGGCGTCGCGCAGCAGCAGCGCGCGATCGGCGCCGCCGCCGGTGATGCCGTCGTCGGCATAGATCTGGCTGTAGAGATCGACCATCGCCGCGCTCGACAGGATGCCCATGCCGCCGGCGCGGTCGGCCGCGTCGGCCCGCAGCGCCAGCGGCACCATCGGCGCCAGCGCGGTGGCGGGATCGAACGCACCGCCGGTCGGCTGCAGGAGATCGGCCGGCGGGGTCAGCCCGGTGGCGATCGCCAGGGCATAGCGGAACGGGGTCATGCCGTCGACGCCGGTCCACTCGATGGTGACGGCGCGGCGGCCCTTGCCGGCGGCGCCCGCGTACTTCTGCGCGAGCAGCATGTCGACCTTGGGCATCGCGCCCTGGTAAGTCAGCCGGTCAAGCTGGGCGAAGCCGGCGCTGGCGTTGCCAACGAACGTGGCGCACATCGCCTTCAGCACCTGCCATTCGCCGTCCTTGCGCAGCGCCGGCCATTGCTGCTGCACCGGGCAGAAGCCGGTGACGTCGGCGGTGGCGACATAGGCGTCGAGCGCGGCATCGACCAGCAGCGGCGAATAGCCGGCGGGATCGACGTCCTGCACCAGTGCGCGGGCGGCATCGCCCTCGCCCATGCGCAGCAGCAGCGCGGCACGCAGCGCGGCGAAATCGGCCGGGTCCAGCCCGTCGGGCGCGTCGAGCCGCGAGGCCAGCGCGCGGCGCAGCAGGACGTGGCCCCAGCGCGAGACGAGCTTGCCCGAATTCCCCGCAAGGGTGGCGCGGACCAGCGACGGGTCCTGGTGGGCCAGCGCGAACGGCGGCAGCCCGCCCTCGCCGGCGCCGATCACGCCGACGCGCAGCAGCGCGCGCCGCGCGCCGGGGGGGATGTCGTACTTGGGCTTGAGGCCGAGCGCCTCGTCGAGCTTGTCGGGCGACAGCCGCTCGAGATCGGCCATCGAGCGGATGCCGCCCGGAAACAGCGCGCCCAGGCCGGAACCGGACGGCGCCGCCGGCGTGGCGGTTTCGCCGGACGGAGGGGCGGCGGACGGGCTGGCGACGGTGCCGGGCGCAGCGGCGACGGCGGCGGAG
>JAGWUH010000033.1 GCA_028868535.1 Sphingomonadales bacterium
ACGTTGGCCAGCGTGTTCTTGACCCGGTGGTTGAGCTCGCGCGTCAGCGAATTGCGGATCGAGGACTGCTCGCGCAGCCAGGTCAGCGAGGTACGGTCCTCCTCCGCCTGGCTGGTCAGCAGGCGCGCCATGATCGTCAGCAGGCTGGCGACCATGATGCCGAACAGCAGCGTCAGCAGCGACAGCGACGACAGCGTGCCGGTGTTCAGCGTCGTCACCTCGAGCACGAAGCGGTGATCGGCGATCGTCACGATGCGGGCGAGCGACTGGTCGGTGCGCGGCCGGGGCTCGACCTGGGCGATGACGCGGTCCGGAGCGACGGCGCCGTCGTAGAGCCGCACGCCGAGGCCCTGGGTCTGCTCGAGTTCGAGCGCGGACCGGAGGAACGCCTGGCCCTCGAACGGCGCCGAGATGTAGCCGGTCAGCCGCTGCCGGCCGGCCGGTCCGTCGAACACCGGCATGTAGAGGATGAAGCCGGTCCACAGGCCCGAATGGTCGGGCCGCTCGACCACCAGCCTGCCGGTCGCCACCGGCCGGTTGGTGCGCGCGGCGGCCTCCAGCGCGGGCCGGCGCGACGGCTCGGCGAGGATGTCCTTGCCCAGCGCCCCGCGCTTGGCCGGATCGTCGGTGCCGAGGTAGGTGATCGGCAGCGCGAACGCGCGCGTCGGCGGCGGTGCCGGGTGAACGGTGAACCCGGTCATTCCTTCCGCGCGCCGCGCCGCCTCGAACGCGGGAATCCCGGCGCGGGGCACGCTTGCCACCCAGCTGATGCCGTCGGGGCTGCGGAACTCCTCGTTCGCCTCCAGATCGCGGGCGAAGTCGCGGAATCCCGCCGCGGTGACCTTGCGCCCGTCGGCGAACAACACCGCCCCGGCCTTGAGATAAGTAACGTGGGCGATCGATCGCCGCATCAGCGCCGACGCGACCGCGCCCGAAACCTCGCGCAACTGGCCGCGATGGCGTTCGGCCTCGACCTGCTCGATCGCGAACACGCTGAGCGCGGTGATCGCCATCGTCAGCGCAAAAATGCCGAGCGGCACCGCCCGGGGGAAGCGCACGTACCAGCGTTGGGCCTCGACACGGGCAGAAACGATCCGGTCCACGCAATCCCCTGCCGTGGCCACCGGTCCGCGCGTCTCCCGTCGGCGTCCCGAAGCAAGGCCGGGGGGCGGGCGCAGGCCGAAAGCAATGAACTTCACTACCCCGGGAACCATAGAGCGCAAATTTCGTTCCTGAAAAGCCCGGCCTGTGTACAATTTCGTGCATTCGGACAGCGGCGGAAGGCCGGGGAAGGGGCGACATGGACGGACAGGATCGGGGCGACCCGGAAAAGGGTTCACGGAAAAAGGCGAAGATGGCGAACGACGACAAGGAACAATCCGCGATGCCGCCGCCAGGCCCCGTGGCCAATGTCGAATCCGGAGGGACGCGCGCCAGGCCGCCCGCCTGGGCGAAGGACTTGCGCGCGCTCTACGACTCGGTGGTGGAAGAGACCCTGCCGGACAGCTTCATGGACCTGCTGTCGAAGCTTGATCAGGACCCCGAATGAACAGCTCCCCCCCCGTGGACGAACAGCGCGAAACGAATTTCAAGCGGGAGATGACCGCCGTCATCCCGCACCTGCGCGCCTTTGCGCGCGGCCTGTGCGGCGCCAGCGACGTCGCCGACGATCTCGTCCAGGAGACGCTGCTCAAGGCCTGGGCCGCGCGCGAGCGGTTCGAGCCGGGCACCTCGATGCGCGCCTGGACCTTCGTGATCCTGCGCAATGCCTGGCTTACCGATCTGCGTCGCAACCGTTTCCGGGGCGAATACGACGAGCAGATGGCCGAGCGCATCCAGACCTCGCCGGCCGAGCAGGAGGCGCCGATCCACCTGGCCGACCTCAACCGCGCGCTGCAGGCGCTGCCGCCGGAGCGGCGCGAGGCTCTGTTGCTGGTTGGCGCGGGCGGCTTTTCCTACGAGGAGGCGGCGGAGATCTGCGGCTGCGCCGTGGGCACGATCAAGAGCCGGGTCGGCCGTGCCCGCGCCGCGTTGTCCGCCGCGATCGAGACCGGCGCGGTCACCCGCCGCGGGCCGGAGCAGGACAGCAAGGCGCACAGCAGCATCCTTGCCGATCTCGACCGCGCCGCCGGGCGCAAGATCGGCGGCTAGAGTGATTTCAAGTGAAATGAAACATTTCACGGTTCGGAAATCACGAAAAACAAAAGAATCTAGAGTCTATACCGATTCAATTTGAATGGTATCGACTCTAGAGCACGCGATCTGACTGGACCGGATCGCGTGCTCCGGATGCCTGCAGGACCGCGTCGCGGCGGTTCCAGCGATCAACCGTTGCCGCCAGCAACACGTCCATGCAGACGTTGCCCAGCGTCCGCATCAGGTCGGGCAGCATCTCCACCGCGACCAGCAGGGCCAGTGGCGCCACCGGCACGCCCATGGCCAGCGCGATCGGCCCGATCGAGCTGATGTAGGACACCGTCCCCGAGATCGACGGCGCGCCGAGCGTGGTCAGCGAGGCGGCGACGACCCCGGCCGCCAGCACCGCCGGGGTCAGCGCCACGCCGGTCAGCCGGGCGACGTAGATCGCCACCGCCAGGTTCATCGCCGGGCCGGTGGCGCGGAACAGCGCCACCGCCAGCGGCAGCACGAAATCGGCGCTGCTCTCGCGCACGCCGAGGCGGCGGCACGCGGCGAGCATCGCCGGCAGGCTGGCCAGCGACGATTGCGTCGACAGCGCGACGGCCTCGACCGGCAGCAGCGCCCGCGCATAGGCGCCGAGCGGGAGTCGCGCGCCCAGCACCGCCAGCGCGTAGCCGGCCAGCATGACGACGCCGCCCACCGCGCTGACCACGGCGATGTAGTGCGCCAGCACCGCGAACGCGGCCGCGCCGGTCTTCGCCGCGACGCCAAGGCTGAGCGCCAGCACGCCGATCGGGGCGAGCGCCAGCACCCAGCCGATCACGATCATCATCGCCGCGGCCACGCCCTCGAACAGCGGCAGCACGGCGCGACGGGTCGGCGCCGGCAGCCGGCCGAGCGCCGCCGCGAACAGCGCGAAGAACACGATCACTGGCAGCACCGCGCCGCCGGCGGCGCTGGCGAAGACGTTGTCCGGAACCAGCGAGGACAGGAACGCGCCGACGCCGGGCAAGGCCTGCCCGGCGGGCGTCGGGACGGCGCTGAGCGCGGTCGCGGCGGTGCCGGGAATCGGGAACAGCGCCAGCAGCAGCGGCGTCGCCAGCGCCGCCATCACCGCGCCGCCGACCAGGAAGGCGACGATCAGGCCCAGCGTGCGGCGCGCGGTGGCGCCGCCGCGCGCCGCCTCGATGGTGCGGACGACGCCGATCACCAGCAGCGACACCACCAGCGGCAGGATCGTCATCTGCAGGCCCTTGAGCCAGAGCTCGCCGATCGGCGCGGCTACCGCCAGCAGCGGGGCGAGGACCGGCGGCGGCAGGAACAGTCCGGCGGCCAGCCCGGCGCCCAGCGCGGCCAGCGTCCAGCCGGTGGGCACGGTGATCTCGGGCAGCGGGGCGTCGCCGGGAAGGTCGGTCGGGGTGGCGTTCAAGCGGGTCTACCTTCACCAGATTTTGAGCGGACGACTGTACCGGGCTTGCGCTAAAGGGCAAACCGGCGCAGCGGGCGCCGGGCGGACCATGCCGCAACGAGGGGTAACGATGGCACGACAGTTTTTCGGCACCGACGGCATTCGCGGCCGCACCAATGCCGGAGTGATGACCGCGCAGATCGCGATGAAGGTGGGCCAGGCGGCGGGAATCCGCTTCCTGCGCGGGGCGCATCGCCATCGCGTCGTCATCGGCAAGGACACGCGCCTTTCGGGCTACATGCTGGAAAACGCGCTGGTTGCCGGCTTCACCAGCGTCGGCATGGACGTGGTCCTGCTCGGGCCGATGCCGACGCCGGCCGTCGCCCTGCTCACGCGGGAGCTGCGCGCTGATGTCGGCGTGATGATCTCGGCCAGCCACAACCCCTACGAGGACAACGGCATCAAGCTGTTCGGCCCCGACGGCTTCAAGCTTTCGGACGAGGACGAGCTGGCGATCGAGGCGATGCTGGCGCAGGACCAGCCGCTCGCCGATGCCGCCGAGATCGGTCGCGCGCGGCGCATCGACGATGCGCGCGGCCGCTACATCCACGCGGTCAAGTCGTCGCTGCCCGACGACGTGCGGCTCGACGGGCTGAAGATCGTCGTCGATTGCGCCAACGGCGCCGCCTACCAGGTCGCGCCCTCGGCGATGTGGGAGCTGGGCGCGGAAGTCATCACCCTGGGCGTCAATCCCAACGGCAAGAACATCAACGACAAGTGCGGCTCCACCCATGTCGAGCTGCTCAAGGAAACCGTGGTCGCGTCCGGCGCCGACATCGGCATCGCCCTCGACGGCGACGCGGACCGGCTGATCGTCGTCGACGAGCTGGGCCGGGTCGTCGATGGCGACCAGATCATGGCCCTGATCGGCACCCGGCTGGCGGCGCAGGGCCGGCTGCGCGGCGGCGGCGTCGTCGCCACGGTGATGTCCAACCTCGGCCTCGAACGCTGCCTCGCGGCGCAGGGACTGACGCTGGAACGGACCAAGGTTGGCGATCGCTACGTGCTCGAACGCATGAAGCAGGGCGGGTTCAACGTCGGCGGCGAGCAATCGGGGCACATGATCCTGCTCGACCACGCCACCACCGGCGACGGCACCGTCGCGGCACTGCAGGTGCTGGCGGCGCTGGTCCGGTCGGGCAAGCGCGCCAGCGAGCTGCTGCACCAGTTCGATCCGGTGCCGCAGTTGCTGAAGAACGTACGCTTTTCGGGCGGCAAGCCGCTCGACGACCCGAAAGTCCAGGCGGTGATCGCCGATTGCGAGGCGGCGCTGGCCGGCAAGGGCCGGCTGGTGATCCGCGCCTCGGGCACCGAGCCGGTGATCCGGGTCATGGCCGAGGGCGACGATGCCGGGCAGGTCGAGCAGGTCGTCGACACGATCTGCGACGCGGTCAGGCTGGCGGCGGGCTGAGGGCCGCCGCCCGGTCCGACTGTCGGCCGGCTTGACAACCGCGGACGCGCGCTCCGATGGTTAACGCGGGGTATATGCAGAAACCCGCCATTTTTCATATCTGGCACGAAGCATGCATTCATTCGTCCGCAACCTTTCGCGCGTGGCCGCCGGCCGCCGGCGGGGGTGGGGGCGAAGGAACGGCTGTCGATGCGTGCGTGGGGGAAATTGTCCGCCGGATTGTTCGTGAGCCTGCTGGCGAGCCAGCCGGCGCTGGCGCAGAGCGGGCTGGTGTCCGAACCCTCGGACCTGTCGCTGCTGGTGCTCGGCATCGTCGGGCTGCTGCTCGGCCGGCAGGGCGCGCGCAAGCGGCCCCAATAGAAGACTTGACCGGCGGCCGGCCGCGCCGCATCCGGGCGGCATGGAAAACGATCCTGCCGCTTCGTCGACCCTGCAACGCCTCGAGGCGGTGATCGCCGCGCGCCGCGCCGCCGATCCGGACAGCAGCTATGTCGCCCGCCTGAACGCGCGCGGGCTGGGCAAGATCACCCAGAAGCTGGGCGAGGAAGCCGTCGAATGCGTGATCGCGGCGCTGGCGCAGGACCGCGCGGCGCTGGTCGGCGAGGCGGCGGACCTGCTGTTCCACCTGCTGGTGCTGCTCGGCGCCAAGGGCATCCCGCTGGCCGACGTGCTGGCCGAGCTGGATCGCCGCGAGGGCGTCTCGGGCATCGCCGAAAAGGCCGCCCGGACCGCGTCCTGATCCCCCTTTTCCCGACCAGCGCGAGAGCAAGCGATGCCGATCGATCCCCGCCAGCCCTACGACGATGACAACATCTTCGCGCGCATCCTGCGCGGCGAGATCCCCTGCAACCGGGTCTACGAGGACGATTGGGCGCTGGCATTCCACGATATCCGCCCGCAGGCGCCGGTGCACGTGCTGGTGATCCCGAAGGGACGCTATGTCTCGTGGGACGATTTCACCGCCACCGCCGGCGATGCGGAGATCGGCGGCTTCACCCGCGCGGTCGGCAACGTCACCCGCCAGCTCGGGCTCGACGCGCCGGGCTACCGGCTGATGGTCAACATGGGCGGGCATGGCCACCAGGAAGTGCCCCACCTCCACGTCCACATCTTCGGCGGGCGCCAGTTCCTGCACATGATCGTCGATTGACCGCGCGGCGCGACGCCCTGCGCGCGCGGCGCGCCGAACGCCGAGCCTTTTCCTGCGGCGGCAGAGCGGCTACATCGCCGCCGGCATGACGTCACTTCCCCTGCCTCCCGGCGGCCGTTTCGACGGGCCCGTGCACCGCTATGCCGTGCGCGCCTTCTTCGAGGACACCGACCTGTCGGGGATGGTGTACCACGCCAACTACCTGCGCTGGTTCGAGCGCGCGCGATCGGACATGCTGCGGCTGCTGGGGATCGACCAGCGCGCCGCGCAGGACGCGGGCGAGGGCGCCTATGCCGTCTCCGAGGCGACGATCCGCTATCGCGCGCCGGCGCGGCTGGACGATGTCGTGCTGATCGAGAGCGTCGCGGAAGACATCGGCGCCGCTTCGGTCCGGCTGTTCCAGCAGGCCTTTCGCCGCGATGCCGATGACCGGCTGACGCTGCTCGCCGATGTCCGGCTGCGCGTCGGCTTCGTCGCGCCCGATGGCCGTCCGCGCCGCCAGCCGGCGGCCTGGCGCGCCGCCTTTGCCACCATCACCCCCGTACCGGAGCCGCAATGACGCCCGTTTCCCTGCTTTCCGCTGCCGCCGCGCTGCACAGCGGCGCCCGGCTCGATCCGCTCAAGCTGTTCCTCGATGCCGACATCGTCGTCCAGGCGATCATGGCCGGGCTGCTGCTGGCCTCGGTCTGGGTGTGGACGATCGTGCTGTCGTTCGGCTTCCGCATGGCCTCGCTGCGGCGGCGCAGCGACGGCTACGAGACCGAGTTCTGGAAGGCGCGCGATCTCGAGGCATTCCAGGCCGGCGCCGGCAAGGCCGATCTGCCGCTGTCGCGCGTGGTCGCGGCGGGAATGGGTGAGTGGCGGCGCGCAGCCGGCCAGAAGGTGGATCTCGAAGGCGCGCGGCAGCGGCTGGCGGTGGCGATGGACCTCGTCGTCGCCCAGGAGGCGGAACGGCTGGGGGATCGGCTCAACTTCCTCGCCACCGTCGGCTCGGTGGCGCCGTTCGTCGGGCTGTTCGGTACCGTCTGGGGGATCATGGCGGCGTTCTTCCAGATCGGGCAGGAGCAGAATTCCTCGCTCGCCGTGGTCGCCCCCGGCATTGCCGAGGCGCTGGCCGCCACCGCGATCGGCCTGTTCGCGGCGATCCCGGCGGTGATCGCCTACAACCGCTTCTCGCACCGGGTGAACGCCTACGAGGCGCGGATGCAGCGCTTCGCCGACAAGCTCCACGCCAGCCTCGGCCGCGACCTGGAGAGCCGCTGAGATGGCGATGGGGCTGCACCGGTTTGCCCGCGGGCGAGGCCGCCGCGGCGGCGCCCGCGCGCCGATGGCGGACATCAACGTCACCCCGCTGGTCGATGTCATGCTGGTGCTGCTGGTGATCTTCATGGTCACCGCGCCGCTGCTCAAGGCCGGGGTGCCGATCGACCTGCCCGACAGCCGCGCCAGGCCGCTCGACCAGACGCCGAAGCAGGTCACCGTGACGATGGACCGCGACGGCAAGGTCTTCCTCGACGATGCCGAGCTGGCGCCCGGCGAACTCGCCGATCGCATTGCCGCGCTGCCGCCGGGGGCGGACGGCAAGCCGCCGCTGGTGGTGCTGCGCGCCGATCGCAGCCTCGACTATGGCCGCGTCGTCGGCCTGATGGGCGAGCTGAACCGGGGCGGGGTCACCGCGATCTCGCTGGTGACGGTGGCCGGGTCGGTCAGTGCCGGTTCAGGCGGCAGGCCCTAGCGGGCAGGCGATGAGCGCTGCCGTGATCCGCCGCGAGGAGGGAGTCGGGCTGGTCCTGGCCGTGGTGCTGCACGCCGCGGTGCTGGCCCTGCTGATGCTGCGCCCCGCCGCGCCGGTGCCGCCGGTCCCGCAACGGATGACGGTGACGATCGCCGACGAGGTCGGGCTGAAGGACACCGCGCCGCAGCCACAGGCCCGGGCCGCCGCCGACGCCGCGCCGACGCTCGGCGAGCCCGCCCCGGAGCCGAGCGCCGCGCCCCCCGCGCCGCCCGTGACGCCCGTGACAAAAGTCCCGCCCCGGCCCGAACCCCGGCGCCCGCAACCGGCCCGGCCCGAACCGGTCAAGCTCGAGCCGAAACCCCAGCCGAAACCGCGGCCCGCTCCATCGCCGCAAGTGGCGGCCAAAACCGCTCCAAAACCGCCCCTAAAGACCACGCCCGCGCCCGCCCGCGCGCGCCCCGATCCCATCGCCGATGCCGTCGCCACCGCGCGCGGCAAGGGCAAGGCCGCCACGCCGGGCACCGCGAAACCGGAAAAGCCCGCCCGGACCCCCGGCGCCAGCCGCATCGGCAACGACTTCCTCAAGGGCCTGGCCGGCAGCCAGTCGAGCGGCAAGGCCACCACGCCCGCCGCCGCGACGATCGGTCCTGAGGTCAAGGCCGGCCTGGCCAGCGCCATCGCCCGCCAGCTCAAGCCGCACTGGACCGCGCCGCAAGGCGCCGATGCCGAGCAACTGGTGACCGTGCTGGCGTTCGATCTCAACGAGGACGGCAGCCTCGACGGGGTGCCGCGCGTGGTGCGCCAGGAAGGGATCACCGACAGCAACCGCGCCCAGGCGCCGCGCCATGCCGAGCAGGCGATCCGCGCGGTGCGCCTGTCCGCCCCGTTCGACCTGCCGTCGCAATACTACCCCGCGTGGAAGCGGGTCACCGCGTTCCGCTTTGACAGGAAGTTGTCGCAATGAATCTCCGCCTGATCGCCCTGATGCTTACGGCCGCGCTGCCCGCGCCGCTGGCCGCCCAGCAGATCACGCCCGCGCCGCTGGCGCCGCAGGCGGCAACGTCGCCCCCGGATGAGGGCCTGACCGGGTCGGTGTCCGACGACAGCGCCTGGCGCGACCTCGGCATCGACATCCCCGCCTTCGCGACCGAGCAGGACAAGCCGACACCGGCCAGCGCCGGCGGAACCGCCGCACTGGGAAATGCCATCGCCGAGGTGATCACCGCCGATTTGCGCAACAACGGCCTGTTCAAGCCGGTCGGCCCCTCGGCGCTGCCGCCGGTGGCCTATCCGCAGGTGCCGGCCCCCGATTTCCCGGCCTGGGCCGGGCGTGGCGCGGAAATGCTGGTCCACGGCTCGGTCAATGCCGATGCGGCGGGGCAGCTCGCGGTCGATTGCCGGCTCTATGACGTCGCGCTCAAGCAGCAGCTCGTCGCCGCGCAGTGGTCGTTCGCGCCGGCCGACTGGCGCCGCGCCGCGCACAAGTGTGCCGACAAGATCTATGCGCGGCTCTCGGGCGAGAGCCCGTTCTTCGACAGCCGCATCGCCTACATCGCCGAGACCGGGCCGAAGGATCACCGCATGAAGCGGCTGGCGATCATGGATTCGGACGGCGCCAACCACCGCTTCATCACCACCGGGCAGGCGATGGCGCTGACCCCGCGCTATTCGCCCGACTACAAGTCGATCGTCTACCTGTCCTACCTCAACGGTTATCCGCGCATCTTCGTCTACGACACCGTCCGCAACAGCCAGCGACTGGTGACCGAAAGCCGCAACCCGACGTTCGCGCCGCGCTGGTCCCCCGATGGCAAGTGGATCCTCTACTCGATGGCGGTGGGCGGAAACACCAACATCTACCGCGTTTCGGCGGCGGGCGGCGAACCGCAGCAGTTGACGCAGACGCCGGGCATCAACGTCGGCGGCTCGTACTCGCCCGATGGCACGAAGATCGTGTTCGAGAGCGACCGGTCCGGCAGCCAGCAGGTCTACGTGATGAACGCCGACGGCAGCGGCCAGCGCCGCATCAGCTTCTTCGGCGGGCGCGCCGCGACGCCGGAATGGAGCCCGCGCGGCGACCTGATCGCCTTTACCCACATCGCCGGCGACCTACGCATCGCGGTGATGTCGCCCGAAGGCGGCGGGCTGCGCTACCTGACCAATTCCTGGCAGGACGAGGCCCCGACCTGGGCGCCCAACGGCCGCATCGTCCAGTTCTTCCGCACCGAAGCCAACTCCGGCAAGACCAGCCTGTGGCAGGTCGACCTGACCGGCCGCAACGAACGCCGGCTGCCGACGCCGGTCGACGGGTCCGACCCGGCCTGGGGTCCGGTGCTGCCCTGAATCGTCATTGGCCCCGAATCTTCATTGGCCCTGAATCTTCATTGGCATTGCGTTCACAAGCGCACAAAATGCGGTTCGAGCGTTCCTGTGCTGGGAACCCGGTCGCTCCGCCGTCTTACGCCGCCCTACTAGGAGACCAAAAATGTCGCACCCGATCCGTTTCACCGCCCTTGCTCTGGCGATGGCGCTCGTCGCCGGTTGCGCCAGCAAGGCGCCCAAGGAGCTGCCGCCCGAGCCGGGCCCGGCGGTCAGCACCACCACGCCGCAGCCGACGCTGCAGGGGCCGGTGCCCGGGAGCCAGGCGGATTTCCAGGCCACGATGATGGGCAAGGACACGATCTACTTCGATACCGACAAGTACAACATCGACGAAGCCGATGCCGCGGCGCTGCGCACGCAGGCGGGCTGGCTCGCGCGCTATCCGGCCAAGCGGGCGACCGTGGAAGGCCACGCCGACGAGCGTGGCACGCGCGACTACAACCTCGCGCTCGGCCAGCGTCGCGCCAATGCGGCGAAGGATTATCTGGTCAGCCTGGGCATCGACGCCGCGCGCCTGTCGACCATTTCCTATGGCAAGGAGCGCCCGGTGGCGCTGGGTTCGAACGAGGAAGCCTGGGCGAAGAACCGCCGCGCGGTGACGGTGACGATCGACTGATCGCGTCAGCGCGCGCTGGTCGTGGCAGGCGCGATGAACGGGCTGCTGCGCGCGGGCACGGTGCCGAACACGACCAGCGAGGCCATCGCCAGAATCGAAAGCGCCGAGGAAAGTGCGAGTTGCCTGCTCATGAGTCCCGTTCCAGTCGTGCCCGCCAGATAGGAACGGCCAAGCCCTGTTGCAATGCAGCATAGACGCGGATTGCCTAAAATTCGGCAAACTTCGCCGGAGCGCGCGGGGATGGCCGCTTGCATCGGGTCGGTTGGCGCGGGTATTCAGGCCGGATGAGCCGCGCACGCCGATCGAATGACTGGGGATTCCCGCGCTGGCGCGGCTACGAAGGCGCGCGCGAGGCGGCGCAGGTCCGGTTGTGCGACAAGGTCGGCTGCAACGAGCCCGGCACCTGCCCGGCGCCGAAATCGCCGAACAGCCCGGAGCGCTGGCAATTCTGCCAGGCGCACGCCGCCGAATACAACGCCGGCTGGGACTATTTCGCCGGCCTGACCGCGGAGGAGGCCGCCGAGCGGGCGAGGGCCGAGGAGCAGACGCATTCGGGCTATCGCGAATCGGCGTTCTACGGCTGGGCCGGTTCGGGCGACGGAACCCGCAGCAAGGACGAGCTCCGGGCGCTGGACGTGCTGGAGCTGGCGCCGGACGCCGATTTCGACGCGGTGCGCAAGGCCTGGCGCAGCAAGGCCAAGGAGGTCCACCCCGACGTGCGCCCCGGCGATGCCGAGGCGGCGAAGGCGTTCCAGGCGCTGCAACTCGCCTACGAGGTGCTGCGCGCTGCCGAGGAACGGCGGCAGTGGAACGGCCCGGTCGGCGATGGTTCCGGAGGGGGTGGCGGGGCCTGACGCCCCGCCCGGTGGTCACTTCGGGGAAATGACCATCAACATCTGGCGGCCTTCCATGCGCGGCCAGGATTCGACCTTGGCGATCTCGGCAATGTCTTCCTGCACCCGCTTGAGCAGGTTCATGCCGAGCTGCTGGTGCGACAGTTCGCGCCCGCGGAAGCGCAGCGTGACCTTGACCTTGTCACCTTCGCCGATGAACTTGTGCATCGCCCGCATCTTCACGTCATAGTCGTGATCGTCGATGTTCGGACGCATCTTGATCTCCTTGATCTCCTGCGTCTTCTGCGTCTTGCGCGCCTGGTTGGCCTTCTTCTGCGCCTCGTAGCGGAACTTGCCGACGTCGAGGAACTTGCAGACCGGCGGATCGGCGTTTGGCGACACCTCGACCAGATCGAGGCCGACTTCGGCGGCCTTCTCGATCGCTTCGCGGGTGTACATGATGCCGAGATTTTCGCCCTCGTCGTCGATCACGCGGACGCGGGGGACGTTGATCATATCATTGAAGCGAGGCCCGCTCTTGACGGGGGGCGCCAACATGCGCCGGGGAGGGGGAGCTATAGCCGGATCTCCTGAAGTTACAGTTCGCGCGCGTCCTTAAATCGAATCGAGGTCGCGTGGAAAGCGCTAAATGCGGGCAAATGCCTGCTTTGGCGTTAGCGTGCGGCGATTTTGCGTCACCTTGCCGTTACGCCGCGCGCCACAGGGGCATCCGCACCAGCCGTTCACCCGCCGATACCATGGCGTCGATCGCCCGTGCCGGCTGCATCGCCGCGAGAATCGCCGGGTCGGCGGCGTCCATGCCGCCGGTCAGCGCGCCGAACGCCGGCAGGATCAGCCGCCGCTCGCTGGCGACCGCGCAGGGCCGGGCGATGCGGCGGCCGCGCGCGGTGATCGCCAGCTTCGGGTGATAGTGGCCCGACAGCTCGGGCCCGGTGGCCCGCGCGCTGGCCTGGTGGCGCAAGGCGATGCCGCCGACCGCGAGTTCGTCCACCGCGCAGCCGCCGACGCCGGTCACCGGCCCGGCATCGTGGTTGCCGGTGATCCAGACCCAGTCGGTGGCGCGGACCAACGCCGCCAGCATGCCCGCCGCGTGCGGTTCCAGCCGCGATGCGCCGTCGGCGTCGTGGAAATTGTCGCCTAGGCAGAACACCCGCCGCGCGCCCGTCGCGCGCAAGGCGTCGGCCACCCGTTCGAGCGTGGCGCGGCTGTCGTACGGGGGGAGCATCTGGCCGTGCCGGGCGAAGAAGCTCGCCTTCTCGAGGTGCAGGTCGGCCAGCACCAGCGCCGATTCGGCACGCCAGAACAGCGCCCGGCCGCCGACCAGCGCCCATTCCTGCCCGGCGAACGCGAACGAAAGGGGAACCATGTCGCTGCCCTTGCCCCGCGCGCGCGGGTTTGGCAAGCGCGCCGAGACGAACCGCCGCCGAACCGCACCCTGTCCCCCACGGAAAGCCACCCATGACCGACTGGACCCCTTTCACCGCCCGCGCCAGCCAATGGTTCGAGGAGCTGCGCAACCGCATCTGTGCCGAATTCGAGGCGATCGAGCGCGAGGCCGGCAGCGATGCCCGCTTCGCCTGCACGCCGTGGCAGCGTGCCGAAGTCGAAGGCGAGGCCGGCGGCGAAACCGGCGGCGGTACGCGCGGTCTGATCAAGGGCAAGGTGTTCGAGAAGGCCGGCGTCAACATCTCGACCGTGCGCGGCGGGCTGGCGAAGGACTTCGCCGCCAGCATCAACGGCGCATCGGCCGAGCAGAACGCGTTCTCGGCCACGGGCATCAGCCTGGTCGCGCACATGGCCAACCCGCATGTTCCGGCGGTGCACATGAACACGCGCTTCCTGACGACCACCAAGGCGTGGTTCGGCGGCGGCGCCGACCTCAACCCGCCGCTGCCCTACGACGAGGACACGGCAGAGTTCCACGCGGCATTCAAGGCCGCCTGCGATGCGCACGGAGCAGACTACTACGACCGCTTCAAGGCCTGGGCCGACGAATACTTCTACATTCCCCACCGCAAGGTCCATCGCGGCGTCGGCGGCATCTTCTACGACCACCTCGAATGTGCGGACGAGGCGGCCTGGGAGGCCAACTTCGCGTTCACCCGCGCGGTTGGCGAGGCGTTTCTCGCGGTGTTCCCGCGGCTGGTGCGGCGTCGGATGGGGATGGCGTTCACGGCGGCGGACAAGCGGCAGCAGCTCGAATGGCGCGGACGCTACGCCGAGTTCAACCTGGTCTACGATCGCGGCACGCTGTTCGGGCTGAAGACCGGCGGCAACATCGACGCGATCCTGATGAGCCTGCCGCCCGAGGCGGTGTGGAGCTGATTCGCGCCGGCAGCAACGGCACGCGGATTTGACGCGGGGCAAGGCGCGACGCCGCCGCCAGTGGTAAGTCCCGAGCCATTGCAGCGCGGGACCGGAGACCGGCGATGGAGAACGACCCCGACAACCTCAATCTCTACTTTGCCGACGTGATGTTCCTGCTGGGCCTCGTCGGCGGGGTGCTGCTGGTCTACTACCGGCTGCAGCAGGCATTTTCCTAGCCGCGGCCGACCGTCACCGAAGGTTCAGGTGCGAGTCGGCATGCTGGCGCAAACGGAGCCGGCCGATGCTGTTCTACCTGCCTTTCTGCGCGTTGAATTTCCACAAGCCGAAACGGCACACGGTCGGCGGGCCCGGCCGATCGCTGGTCGGCCGGTGCGTGCGCTGCGGCAAGCGCATCACCCGCGTCGGCCCGAAGCACTGGAAGCTGCTGGTGCCGGGCAACGCCTGAGCCGCACGGCCGCCTGCGGTGCCGGGATCCGGCTGGGCAAGGTCGTCTGGAGGTGGAGGCCCGAGCCGGAATCGAACCGGCGTAAACGGATTTGCAGTCCGGTGCGTAACCACTCCGCCATCGGGCCGATGCGCTGGATGCGTGGTTGCGGGGCCGTAGCGGAGGGTTAGGGGCACTGCAAGCCGATTCGCGTTCAGCCTGCGGCCTCGAACTGGAGCTGGCGGCGGGCCGGGTCGGCGGCGATCAGCCGCACGCGGACATGATCGCCGGGGGTGGCCTGCGCCAGCCGTGCCCGGGCGACCACGGCCTGCTCGCACAACTGGATGCGCGCGCCGTTTTCGCCGATGTCGGTGACGACCGCATCGAATTCCCGCCCTTCCTCCCCGGCCAGCATCGCCGCCTCGGCGAGGTCCTTGGCGGCGCGGTCGACCTGGCCGCTGCGCGCCTCGGCCTTTGCCATGACCGGCGGCAGGCGGGAGAACGCGTCGGTGAGTTCGGGCGGCACGGCGCGGCCGTTGGCAACCGCCAGCGCGGCGCGCAGCACGTAGCGATCGGCCAGCCGCCGCAGCGGCGCGGTGGCGTGGGCATAGGTCGCCGCCATCGCCGCGTGCCAGGGGATCACGCCGGGGCGATAGGGCTGGTAGCGCGCGCCTTCGCCGGCGCGGCGCACCGCGAGCATGAATGCCGCGTGCTTCGCGTCCCTGGGATCGAGCCGCAGGGTGAACTGCGCCAGCGTCATTTCCGCCGGCCACACCAGCCCGAACGCGGCGGCAGTGCCGCGCAGGCGCTGCTCGGCGCGCGCGTCGGGCGGTGCCATGACGCGGAACAGCCCGGTGCCCGCCGCGTGCAACGCATCGGCGACCGCGAGGTTCGTGGCCAGCGAAAGCGCGGCATTGCGCAGCTCGGCCGGAACCTGCGGGCGCAGGCGCAGCGTGAAGTGGCCGTCGCCGTCGCGCTCCACCTCCTGCTCGGGCGGATCGACGCGGGCGGCGCCGCGCCGGTCTTCGGCAGCGGTCACGCGATCGGCGAGTTCGACGAACCCGGTGGGAAGCTGGTCGTCCCGCACCGTCTCGTAAGCCAGCTTGGCGCGGCTGCGGACCAGCGCGCGTTCGACGCCTTCGAGCTTCACGCCGCCGTCCGGCGCGACGCGCGTGGTCAGCACGATCGCCGGGCGCGGCCCGTCGGGCAGCAGGCTGGCGGCGCCTTCGGCCAGCACCGGCGGATAGAGCCCGGCCTTGCCATCGGGCAGGTAGAGCGTCTCGCCGCGCCGCCAGGCCTCGGCATCGAGCGGATCGCCATCGGCGACGAACCAGGCGACATCGGCGATCGCGTAGTGGAGCAGCAGGTCGGCCCCGGCGGCCTCGATCGCGAAGGCCTGGTCGAGATCGGTCGAGGTGGCGGGATCGAGGGTGACGAATGGCACCGCGGTGCGATCGGCGTGGGCATCGGGCACGCGCCGCGCCGCGGCCTCGGCGGCGGCGAGCACATCTGGCGGAAACGTCGCGGGAACCTGGAACTGCGCGCGGATCTCGGCCAGCCCTTCCGCCAGCAGGTGATCGGGGTCGCGCAAGGCCTTCATGGCAGCGGCGTACAACGACGGCCCGCGCGGGGGAAGTCCCCCACGCGGGCCGCGCGGTGAAGGTGTCCCGGGGCGATTGCCCCGGTGTGGGATCACATCACCAGGAAATCACTCGCCTTGACCTCGACGTAGCCCTTGAGGTGGATTTCCATGTCCGCCGCATTGTTGGCGTGCAGCGTCAGTGTGGTCACCTCGTGAACGCTGTCGTAGGTGGTTTCGAACGTCGTCATGTTGAAGTTGTGCGGGCCGATGTGGTCCTCTCCTCGTTGGAAGTCGGTGATGGTATCGCCGTGGCCGACGGTGCTGTCCCCGGCATTGAACACGAAGGTATCGCGCCCGGTACGGCCTTTTAGCATGTCGGTGCCGGTGCCGCCCCAGAGGATGTCGTCGTCTTCGCTGCCGGTCACGACGTCGTCGCCAGAGCCGCCGTCGAGAACGACGCCTTTATGCGCCTTGAGGGTGCCGTCTGGCTTGCGATCCAGCCCCTGGGCATAGTTCCCCACCCCGGCGATGATGGTGTCGTTGCCGTCGCCGCCGTCGACCCGAACATCGACGAGGTTGATCCCGATGAACGCCAGCTTGTCATCGCCGCTGGTGCCCATCACCGTGTTGTAGCGCCACTGGCCGTCGCCGCCGTTGATCTCATTGATCGAGTGCAGGTTGGCGAGGTTATTGTCAACGTTGAGGAAATCCTCGTTCGGTCCGCCATAGATGACGTCGTAGCCGTCGCCGCCGTCGATCATCTTGTCGAAGCCGTTGTTGGCGCTGATGCCGTTCACCAGCGTGTCACTCTGGCCGCCGAGCAGGAAGATGTCGTCGCCGCTGCCACCGGTCAGCGAATCGGCACCTGCCCCGCCGTGCATGATCACGCCGTCGCGCGGGTAGAGGGTCTTGTCAAAGAAGCGAGGGATGCCCTGGGCATAGTGGCCCTGGCTGGCAGTGATGGTGTCGTCCCCGGCGCCGCCGTCGATCACGAAGTCGATGACATTGATCTGGGTGAAATCCAGCGTGTCGTTGCCCGCGGTGGCGACGACGGTGTTGTAGCGCCACTGGCTGTCGCCGCCGTCGAGCACGTCGATGCCGTCGAGGTTCGAGAGATCGCTGTTGACGTTCAGGTAGTCGTTGTAGTTGCCGCCCAGGATCGTGTCGCTGCCGGCACCCGCGTGGTACTGGTCGATGCCGTTGTGCTGGCTGACGCCGTTGTCGTCGAGGCTGTCGTCATAGCCGTTTGCGGCGGTGTTGGGTACCAGCAGGAACAGGTCGTTGCCGCTGCCGGTGGTGATCGTGTCGTTGCCGCCGCCGCCGCGGATCACCACGCCGGCGTGGCCGTTGAACTGGCCGTGGGTGGCGGTGATGACGTCGTTGCCGAGCCCGCCATCGATGATGAAATCGATCACCTCGGTGTTGCCGAAGTCCATCGTGTCGCCTTCGGCGGTTCCCTGCAGCAGGTTGTCGGTATAGGCATCGCCGCCGCCGTAGATCTTCTCGATCGAGTGGAGGCGGGAAAGGTCGCTGGCGACGCGGAGCAGGTCGCCCGTGGACTTGCCGAGAATGGTGTCGGTGCCCTCGCCGCCGAAATACTCGTCGATGCCGTTCTCGCCGTCGGCGAGCAGGAAAACATCGTCGCCGGCGCCGCCATAGAGCGTGTCGTTGCCGTTGCCGCCGATCAGCGTGTCGTTGCCCCCATTGCCGTAGACCTTGTCGTCGCCGCTGCCGCCCCACAGCATGTCGTTGCCGCTGCCGCCCTGGACGGTATCGTTGCCGGCGCCGCCGTCGAGCAGAACGCCGGTGCGCTGCACACCATCCTGCCAGTACGTGCCGTCCCCGGCGACGAGCTGGTCATCGCCGCTGCCGCCATCGACCTTGATGTCGACCAGCTTGATGCCCTTCCTGGTGAAGTTCATCCAGTCGTTGCCGTTGTCGGTCGCGGTCTGGTCGGTGCCGTGGATGACGTTGTGCGTCCAGTCGGTGTCGCCGCCGTTGATCTCCTCGATGTTGAGGATGTGCGACAGGTTCTTCCACGGCGTGATGTCGTCGGCACCGGCGGTGCCGAGGATGGTGTCGTAATCGGCGCCGCCGTCGATGTGGTCCTTGCCGTTGTCGCCCTCGGCAAGCTGGAAGACGTCGTCGCCCTCATCGCCATAGAGGCTGTCATAGCCGCTGCCGCCCTGCAGCGTGTCGTCGCCGCCGCCGCCATGCAGGATCACGCCCTGGATTTCGCCATGCAGCGGCGAGGCGTTCTCGGGATAGAAGTAGTGGCCCTTGCTGGCGATGATCTTGTCGTTGCCCTGCCCACCTTCGACGACGACGTTGTCGAGCTCGATTCCCTTGGCGGTGAAATCCAGGATATCGGCGTCTTCGGTGCCGACGACGTGGTTGTTCTTGTAGTCGTGGTCGTTGCCGTCGATCACATGGATGTTGACGAGGTTCGTCAGGCCCGAGGTTACGTTCAGGTAATCGACGCCCCAGCCGCCGCGGATGGTGTTGATGCCGCTGCCGCCATCGAAATGGTCGAGGCCGTTCTTCCGGCTGATGCCCTTTTCGTCGACGCTGTCGTTGTTGGCGAGCTGAAAGACGTCGTCGCCCTCGCCGCCGAAGAAGTTGTCCGATCCGGCCGTGCCCTTCAGCGTGTCGTTGCCGTCGGTACCGATGATGTCGTTGTTCTTTGCCATTGCCCTGTCTCCTGAAGGGATGCCGGGCCGTCCGGCCGGGCATCATTGGGGTAGATGGCGCAGTGCGACCCGCGCTGTGGTGTTCGGAAGGATGGGAAACGGGCCGCGCGATCAGCCCTCCGCCCGATCGCGCGAGCCTGCGCCCCGGCGGCCCGTGGGCCGCCGGGGGTGGATCACAACATCACGAAGTCGCTGAAGTCGAGGTGCTGGTTGCCGGAGAGCTGCATCGTCCAGTCACCGTTGCTCATCGAGTGCAGATGCACGTCGGTGATGTTGGTATCGGCGTGATACGTGTTCGTCACCGAATCCCCGGCGCGGCTGGCGGACAGCTGGTAGCCGCTCAACCCGATATGATCGGTGCCCTTCTCGAAGTCGGTGATGAGCTGCGAGGCAATGACTACGGTGCCGTCGTTACGAACAGTTCCGTTGTTATCGAGCGTATTGCTGAAATCGAAACGGTCGGCGCCGGTGCCGCCGGTCAGCGTGTCGTGCCCGCCCCCGCCGACGAGTGTGTCGTTGCCACTGCCGCCTTCGAGGATGTCGTCGCCGCCGGTCTGGACGTTTGTGCCGTTCACGACCGTGTACGACAGGGCGCCGCCCTTCAGCAGGTCGTTGCCTTCACCGCCGCGCAGGTAGACACCGTCGTGGCCGACGCCGTCGATCGTGTAGTGGCCCAGGCTGGCCTTGATGGTGTCGTTGCCGGCTTCGCCATCCACGACGAACTCGACGATCCGGGTGCCGCCGACGTACGCGGAGTCGAAGTCGACGCTTTCTGAATTCGCTGTCCCCTGGATCAGGTTGTGGACGACACCCTGAGAGACGGCCGCATCGCCGCCACCGTTGATTTCCTCCAGATACTTGAAGTTGAATCCGCTGATCGTGTCGTTCCCGGATGTCCCCATGATCTTGTCATAGCCATCCCCGCCATCGTAGCTTTTGCTTCCGGTTTCCCCCGCCGTCATCTGGAAGATGTCGTTGCCGGCCCCGCCGCTGTAGTTGTCGTTGCCGGTGCCGCCGATCAGCGAATCGTCGCCGTTGCCGCCGCTCAGGGCATCGTTTCCGGCCCCGCCGTTCAGCGTGTCGTTGCCTTCGCCGCCCTGCAATCCGTCGTTGCCGGAACCGCCGGTGATCAGGTCGTCGCCCGCGCCGCCTTGCAGGAACACGCCGGTGCCTTTGAAAATGGAGTTCGTGTACGTGCCATCGCCTGCGGTGATGGTATCATTGCCGCTGCCGCCGACGACCGTGAAGTTCACCAGCTTGATGCCCGCCGCGGTGAAATCCAGTTTCGCACCGCCGTCGGGACCTTGGATGGTGTTGTACTTGTAGTCGTCGCCGCCATCGATCACCTCGATGCCCTTGAGGTTCGTCAATCCGTCGGTGACGTTAAGCGTGTCGTTGAAGCGGCCGCCGAGGATCGTATCGTCGCCGGTGCCACCATCGTACCAGCTCAGGCCTTTGTCACCGGCGGTGAGCAGGAACGTATCGTTGTCGGCGCCGCCATACATCGTATCGTTGCCGCCGCCGCCGGTCAGCACGTCGTCGCCGGCATCGCCGTCGAGGATGTCGGTGCCGGTGGTGCCGGTCAGCGAGTCCGCGCCCTCGCCGCCGTGCAGCACCGCGCCGTTGTATTGGACGCCCTTGAACGTGTAGTCGCCCGCCGCGCCGATGATCGTGTCGTTGCCGTTGCCGCCGTAGATCGAGAAATTGGTCACCTTGAACCCGGCCTTGGTGAGGTCGAGCGTGTCGTTGCCGCTGGTGGCGAGGATGATGTTCTTGGTGACGTCGTCGCCGCTGCCGTCGATGAACTCGATGTTCCGGATGTTGGCGAATTTGTCGCTGACCATCAACGTGTCGTAGCCCGATCCCGTGGTGTGGCCGGTGATGGTGTCATCGTTGGCGCCGCCGTCATAAGTGACGATGTCGGAGGAAGTGTTGTCGAGGGTGAACACGTCGTTACCGGCGCCGCCCGAAAGCCTATCCGCGCCGCCGTTGCCGGTGATCGTGTCGTTGCCCTCGCCGCCGAACAGCAGGTCGCCACCGGCGCCGCCCTTGACCGAATCGTTGCCGGCGCCGCCGTCGAGGATCACGCCGGTGTGGTCGTTGCCGGCGGCGTCGGTGTAGTGGCTGACGTGCTTGACGCCGTTGGCGTCCGTCACCGAATACGATCCGGCGATGATGATGTCGTCGCCGGCGCCGCCCTTCACCTCGACATTGACCAGCGTGGTCTTGATCGCATCGAAGCTCAGCACCTGGCCGCCGTTGGCGCGGGCGCCATCGGTGCCGCCCTGGATCACGTTGTCGATCATGCCGTTCGACCAGGTGGCGTCGCCGCCGTTGATCTCCTGGATGTTGCCGATCCGCGCGAGGTTGTCGCGCACGGCCAGCGTATCGGCGCCGGCGGTGCCGAGGATCTTGTTGTAGCCGTCGCCGCCGTCGTAATAGTCACGGCCGTTGTCGCCCGCGGCGAGCTGGAACACGTCGTCGCCTTCGCCGCCGAACAGGCGGTCGTCGCCGCTGCCGCCCTGGATCGTGTCGTCGCCGGCGCCGCCGTAGATCACCACGCCGTTGGAGGTCGTGCTGACCCCGTTGTAGGTGTAGGTGTAGCGCCCGGTGCTGGCGGTGATGAAGTCATCGCCGGCGCCGCCCTCGATCTGGACGTTGAGCAGGTTGATGCCGGTGAAGTCCAGCGTGTCGTTGCCGCTGGTGCCGACGATGTGGTTGCCGGCAAAGTTGCTGTCGCCGCCGTCGATCACGGCGATGCCCTTTATGTTCGAAAGGTTGCTCGTGACGTTCAGGTAGTCGGCTCCGGCGCCGCCGAGGATCGTGTCGCTGCCGCCATTGCCGATATAGCTGTCCAGCCCGTTCTTCTTGCTGATGCCGTTGGCATCGAGGCTGTCGTACGTGGCGAGCTTGAAGACGTCGTCACCGACGGTGCCGGTCAGGGTGTCCTTGCCCGAGGTGCCCGTGATGGTTTTCCCGGAGAGGGGGATATTTCCGATAGCCATGGCTTCATTCCTGTTCTGGAAACAACGTTGCCCGTTTCCCGGTTGCCGGTGAAACAGGTTGAGCGCCGTGCGACCCGCGCCATGTGCAATCGATACGCAGTTCCCTGTGCGGAACGAAGAACTTTTCTCAACATGGTTAACGCGGCGGGGCTTAATCATCGCAAGTCGCGGAAAAGTACCGGTTTTTCTGGACGGAATGGTTTCCGTAATTGGTCAACGGGCATGGTTTCCACCGCGTTTCCGTGGCCTTTGCCGCAGTACCGATTCGCGGCCGGCAAAACGAAGTCGGGGCCCGCATCGCTGCGGACCCCGCCCTGGTCGGTGTCGAAGGTGTTCAGGCTTACAGCACCACGAAATCGCTCTGGGTGATGGTGGCATGACCCTGGAAATCGATCTCCATGTCGTAGGCGCCGGCGTGGAGGATCACCGTCGTATAGTCGCCCGCGGCGTGGTACGTCTGGGAACCGATGCCGGTCAGCGCGAAGTTGTGCAGCTCGATCTTGTCGGTGCCATGCTGGAAGTCGGTGATCATGTCGGCATGGCCGACCGGGCTGTCGTCGATCCCCCGGAACACGAAGGTGTCCGCGCCGGTGCCGCCGGACAGCCTGTCCCCACCGCTGCCGCCTTCGAGGATGTCACTGCCGCCCCCGCCGTAAAGCTGGTCGTCGCCGGCACCGCCGTGCAGGATCACCCCGTTCACCCGTGCGCCGTTCGCGTCGGTGTACTGGCCTTTCGAGGCATAGATGAAATCGTTGCCTGCGCCGCCATCGACATAGATGTCGACGAGATCGGTCGCCTGGAAATTGAGCTGGTCGCCCCCGGCCGTGCCGAGGATGACGTTGTTGCCCCAGGTGCGGTCGCCGCCGTCGATCTTCTCGATCCCGGTGATGTTGTCGCCGAACTGGTTGACGTTGAGGATGTCGGTCGACCAGCCGCCGAGGATGGTATCGTTGCCGCCGTTGCCGATGAACGTGTCGAGGCCGTTCTTCACGCTCAGGCCGTTGGCATCGAGGCTGTCGCCGGTAACGAGCAGGAACATGTCGTCGCCGTCGCCGGAGATCATCGTGTCGTTGCCGGCGCCGCCGCGGATGATGACGCCGTCGTGGCCGACACCGTCCTGGATGTAGTGGCCGACGCTGGCCTGGATCAGGTCGTTGCCGGCGCCGCCGTCGATATAGGCGTCGACGATCTTCGGGCTGAAGGCGTTGAAGTTCAGTTTGTCGTTACCGTTGGTGGCGACGATGGCGTTGTAGGTCCAATCGCTGTTGCCGCCGTTGATCTCCTTGATGCTGCTGTCGATGTTGGACAGCGTGCTGTTGACGCTGAGCACGTCGTAGCTCCAGCCGCCCAGCACGGTGTCGTTGCCGCCGTTGCCGTGGATCGAATCGAGCCCGTTCTTGACCGAAACGCCCTTGGCATCGAGGCTGTCGCCGGTTTCCAGCAGGAACAGGTCGTCACCGCTGCCACCGTTGAGGACGTCGTTGCCGAGGCCGCCTTTCTCGATCACGCCGTCGTGCTGCTTGGTCACGCCGTTGCTGTCGGTGTAGACGTAGTGTCCCTTGCTGGCGGTGATGGTGTCATTGCCGGCGCCGCCGTCGATGTAGAAATCGATGACGGTGATGCCCTTGCCGGTGAAGTCCATGGTGTCGCCGACCTGGGTGCCGTGAATGGCGTTGACGGTCCAGTCGCTGTTGCCGCCGTTGATTTCCTCGATCGACACCAGGTTGTACATCGTCGTGCTGCCGACATAGAGATCGTCCTGCGACCAGCTGCCGAGGATGGTGTCGTTGCCGGTGCCGCCGTCGAATCCGGCGATCTGGGTGGTCCCGGTCATCAACTGGAAGGTGTCGTTGTCGGCGCCGCCATAGAGCCAGTCGGCGCCGCCGTTGCCGACCAGCGTATCGTTGCCGGCGCCGCCGTAAAGCCGGTCGACACCGCTGCCGCCGATGATCAGGTCGTTGCCGGCGCCACCGTTGAGGACGACGCCATCATAGCCGACGCCGTTGGCGGTATAATGCCCGTCCGAGGCGACGATGGTGTCATTGCCCGCACCGCCGTTGACCGCGAACTCGACCAGGCGGATGCCCTTGGCGGTGAAGTTGAGGTTGTCCGCATAGGCCGTGCCCATGACGTAGTTGCCGATCACCGAATTGGTGATGAGCGGGGTCGCGCTCCGGATTTCCGAGATGCCGTTGAGGTTCGACAGGTCCCAGGCGACGTTCAGGTAGCTGAGCCCCGGGCCGCCGAGAATGACGTCGCGCCCGCCGCCGCCGTTGTAGGTGTCGAAGCCGTTCAGCTTGCTGATGCCGGCGGGGGTGAGCGAATCGCCGCCGTTGAGCTGGAAGATGTCGTTGCCGGACGTGCCGGTCAGCGTCTGGTTGGCAGACGTGTTCAAGAAAGTAGCCATGGTCGTTCCCCAATGGGCAATGCCCGTCCGGCCACCATGGCAAGGCGCGCATTGCGAGAACGCGCAGTGCGACCCGCGCTGGTCGAACGGATATCTATCCCCTTGTGCAAAGCCAAATTTTTTTATCGGCGTGGTTAATGAATATGGTTAACCGGACCGTCATCCGCGCAATTCCGCCGGTTTCGCAGGGGCGGGCTGGTTTATTCAAGTGGTTAACCCGGCGCCATTGCCGGCCGCCCTTGAACTGCCGCACAATCGGTTGCGATTCGCGCGCTTCGCAGCGACCGGACGGGGTCATGGCCAGCGATCGCCGATCCGCACGGTGCGAATTCGTCCGGTCTTGCCAATCGCGCCGATCTTGCGCCAAGGCATGGACGATCCGCCCGAGGAGTTGCCGATGAAGACCCGCGCCGCCGTCGCCTTTGCCCCCAAGCAGCCACTGGAAATCGTCGAGGTCGACCTGGAAGGGCCGAAGGCGGGCGAGGTGCTGGTCGAGATCATGGCGACGGGCGTGTGCCACACCGATGCCTACACGCTCGACGGGTTCGACAGCGAGGGCATCTTCCCCAGCATCCTCGGCCACGAAGGGGCCGGCGTGGTGCGCGAGGTGGGGCCGGGCGTGACTTCGGTGAAGCCCGGCGATCACGTGATCCCGCTCTACACCCCCGAGTGCCGCCAGTGCAAATCCTGCCTTTCGGGCAAGACCAACCTGTGCACCGCGATCCGAGCGACGCAGGGGCAGGGGCTGATGCCCGACGGCACCAGCCGCTTCTCCTACAAGGGCCAGACCATCTTCCACTACATGGGCTGCAGCACCTTCAGCAACTTCACCGTCCTGCCCGAGATCGCGGTCGCCAGGATTCGCGAGGACGCGCCGTTCCAGACCTCGTGCTACATCGGCTGCGGCGTCACCACCGGCGTCGGCGCGGTGATCAACACCGCCAAGGTGCAGGTGGGCGACAACGTCGTTGTGTTCGGGCTTGGCGGCATCGGCCTCAACGTCATCCAGGGCGCGCGCCTCGCCGGCGCTGGCAGGATCATCGGCGTCGACATCAATCCCGACCGGGAAGAGTGGGGCCGCAAGTTCGGCATGACCGAGTTCCTCAACTCGAAAGGCATGAGCCGCGAGGAAGTGGTCGCGAAGATCGTCGCGACGACCGACGGCGGTGCCGACTACACCTTCGACGCCACTGGCAACACCGAGGTCATGCGCACCGCGCTGGAAGCCTGCCACCGCGGCTGGGGGACGAGCGTGATCATCGGCGTGGCCGAGGCCGGCAAGGAGATCAGCACGCGCCCGTTCCAGCTGGTGACGGGCCGCAACTGGCGCGGCACGGCGTTCGGCGGCGCCAAGGGCCGCACCGATGTGCCCAAGATCGTCGACATGTACATGGCCGGCAAGATCGAGATCGACCCGATGATCACCCACGTCATGGGGCTGGAGGAGATCAACACCGCGTTCGAGCTGATGCACGCCGGCAAGTCTATCCGTTCGGTGGTGGTGTTCTGATTCACGCCTGGCGGACGTCGGGCAGGGCGGCCTCCTCGCCGCCGGGCGGATCGGCCGGCGGTCGCAACATGAACGGCGGCGGCATCCCGCCGGCCGCGACCGGCAACCCTGCCGGCTCGGCCAGGGCATAGCCGCCCCCGGCGGTGGTGCGGACCAACCCGGGCAATCCGGCGATCTCCAGCTTGGCGCGCAGGCGGCGGGCATGGACGGCCAGGCTGTTGGTTTCCGGCGTGTAGTCGAGTTGCCAGACGTCCCGCAGCAGCGTCGCCTTGTCGACCGCCTGCCCGGGCACTTCCATCAGCCGCCAGGCCAGCGCGAATTCGCGCGGGTGCAGGCCCAGCCGCTTGCCATCGACGTAGCCGTCGCGCGCCAACAGCTCGAGCCGGAGCGGGCCGTGGCGGCGCGATCGCGGCAGCATCGTCGCCATCGCGACCACCCGCCGCGCCCGGGCGACGATTTCGTCGAACTCGAAATCGCAGCCGAGCACGTCGCCCAGGCCCGCGTGCAGCAGCGCCGCGCGTTCCGCGGGGTTGTCGATGCCGAACAGCAGCACCCAGCGCCGCAGCTCGCGCAGGCTTGCCGTCTCGGCTGCGGGGGTGCGCCAGGCGAGCGCGGCCCGGTGGCCGCCGTCAACGAGGATCAGGAGGCCCGATCCTGATGAGCTGGGTCCGGGCGGGACCGGCCCCGGGCGATCGGCCACGAGCCGCCAGCCGCGCCGGCGCAAGTCCGCGCGCGCGGCGATCTCGTTACCCCCTTGCCAGACGAATCCAGGCATGAACCCCCCGCTGCCGGCGTGCGGAACGGCGGTTCGATGGCACACGGATGCCGGGCGACAGCGCGTCGCCCCCCACCTGCGGACCCACCCCGTTCCGTTGCGACCCGAGGTGAATCAGGCCCAGCGCGATGAGATCGTATTAACACCCATGCTTGCGAGATAGCGTTTAATATTCCTTGCCGCCTGGCGCAGCCGCTGCTCGTTCTCGACCATGGCGATGCGCACGAAGCCCTCGCCGTCCTCGCCATAGCCGACGCCCGGCGCGACCGCGACTTCGGCGTGGGTCAGCAACTGTTTCGAGAACTCGAGGCTGCCGAGGTGCTGCAGCGCCGGCGGCAGCGGCGCCCAGGCGAACATCGACGCCTTGGGGCTGGGAATGTCCCAGCCGGCGCGCCCGAACGCCTCCACCATCACGTCGCGGCGCTTCTGGTAGAGCTCGCGGTTCTTCTCGACGATGTCCTGCGGGCCGTTGAGCGCGGCGCAGGCCGCGGCCTGGATCGGCGTGAACGCACCATAGTCGAGGTACGACTTGACCCGCTTCAGCGCCGCGATCAGCCGCTTGTTGCCGACCGCGAAGCCGACGCGCCAGCCGGCCATCGAGAAGGTCTTCGACATCGACGTGAACTCGACCGCGACGTCCTTGGCGCCGGGGACCTCGAGGATCGAGCGGGTCGGGTTGCCGTCGTAGTAGAGTTCGGAATAGGCGAGGTCGGAAAGGATCCAGACCTTGTTTTCCTTCGCCCAGGCGACCAGCCGTTCGTAGAAGTCGAGGTCGACCGTCTCCGCCGTGGGGTTGGACGGGTAGTTGACGATCAGGATCGACGGGCGCGGCACCGAATACTTCATCGCGCGGTCGAGCGAATCCCAGTAGCGCTCGTCCGGCGTGGTCGGCACCGAGCGGATCGTCGCACCCGCGATGATGAAGCCGAAGGTGTGGATCGGGTAGCTGGGGTTGGGCGCCAGCACGACGTCGCCAGGCGCGGTGACCGCGGTGGCGAGGCTGGCCAGGCCTTCCTTGCTGCCCATCGTCATCACCACTTCGGTGTTGGGATCGAGCTCGACCCCGAAGCGGCGCGCGTAGTAGTTGGCCTGCGCCTTGCGTACGCCCGGAATGCCCGACGAGGCCGAATAACCGTGCGCGTCGGGCTTCTGCGCGACTTCGCACAGCTTGTCGATGACGTGCTGCGGCGGCGGCAGGTCCGGGTTGCCCATGCCGAGGTCGATGATGTCCTTACCGGCCTGGCGGGCTGCGGCGCGCATGTCATTCACTTCGGCGATGACATAGGGCGGCAGGCGCTTGATGCGGTAGAACTCGTCTTCCATGACTAGGGCTTGAATCCTCGGAGAAGCGGCGGGATTTGCCGCAATTACGGTCTCTAGGCGCAATCGGCAGCGGTGGCAAACGCATTGCTTGGCCACCGGCGCGGGGGTAGGAGGGGCGCGGAGAGGTTGGCAGGCGGCTCGTCCGTCGATGTTCTGCATACCCAGGAGCGCCCTGATGGCCGACGACGGCAAGACCTCTCCCCCCTCGATCCCCGAAGCGCTGGCGGCGATGTTCGCGCTGCCGCCGGAGCTCGCCGGGGCGCTGGCCGGCGGCATGCTCGACGACGTGCCGACGCTGTTTTCCGATCCCGGGCTGGCGACGCAGTGGTCGGACGCGCTGGTCCAGATGCAGCGGGCCTGGCTGGAGTTCCCGGCCGATGCCCCGACCGCCGGGATCTTCGATCCGCGCCCGTGGACGGCGATGGCGCAAAGCTGGTTCCAGGCGATGCCGCTGTCCCGGCCCGAAGCGCAGACCCGGCTGCTCGACGAGACGATGGCGCTGTGGAACGCGGTGCTCGGCCAATATGGCCTCGGCCCGAACGCTGCCGACCCGGCCGCGCCGGCGCAACTGCCGCGCAGCGACAAGCGCTTTGCCGATCCGAAATGGCGCGAGCAGCCGTTCTATGCGGTGGTACACCAGGCCTACCTGCTGCTGGCCGAGCAGCTCACGGCAATGGCCGAGGCGGTGGAAGGGCTGGAGCCGGCGCAGAAGGAACAGGTACGCTTTGCCACGCGGACCCTGGTGGAGGCGCTGAGTCCGGCCAATTTCCCGTTGACCAATCCGCTGGTGATGGAGCGCGCGGTCGAGACCAACGGCGAGAGTCTGAAGAAGGGGCTCGAGCACCTGACCGCCGATCTCCGGCGCGGCCAGCTCACCCATACCGACCCGCAGGCGTTCCGCCTCGGCGAGAACATCGCCGCCACCCCCGGCAAGGTGGTCCACGAAACCCGCCTGTTCCAGTTGATCCAGTACACGCCGACCACCGATACGGTGCTGGCGACGCCGCTGGTGATCTTCCCGCCGTGGATCAACCGCTTCTACATCCTCGACCTCAACCCGCAGAAGTCGTTCGTTCGCTGGGCGGTGGAGCAGGGCATCTCGGTGTTCATGGTCTCGTGGAAGTCGGCCGACGAGACGCTCGCGGACGTCACCTGGGACGACTACATCCGCGCGCAGGTCGAGGCGATCGACGTGGTGCGGGCGCGGCTGGACGTGCCGGCGGTCCATGCCATCGGCTATTGCGTCGCGGGGACGACGCTGGCGGCGACGCTGGCGGTGCTGGCACGGCGCGGCGAGGCGGATCGCGTGAAGAGCGCGACGTTCTTCACCGCGCAGGTCGATTTCGAGCGCGCCGGCGAGCTGCTCAACTTCGTCGACGATCGCCAGATCGCGATGATCGAGCAGCTCTCGCCACAGGGTTTCCTCGATGGCCGCTACATGGCCGCCACCTTCAACCTGCTGCGCGGCACCGACCTGATCTGGTCCTACGTCGTCAGGAACTACCTGCTCGGCGAGGACTACCCGGCGTTCGACCTGCTGCACTGGAACGGCGACACCACCAACCTGCCGGTCAAGTGGCACGTCGACTACCTGCGCGACCTCTATCGCGACAACCGCATGGTCGTGCCCGACGCGCTCAGCGCCGACAACACCCCGATCGACCTGCGCCGCATCGAGACCCCGCTGTACATCCAGGCCGGTCGCGAGGACCACATCGCCCCGCCCGACAGCGTCTGGCGGATCATGGACCATGTGCGCGGCCCGGCGACGTTCGTGCTGGCGGGTTCGGGGCACATTGCCGGCGTGGTCAATCCGCCGGCATCGGGCAAGTACCAGTACTGGACCAATCCGGACCGGGCCGATTCGCTGGCCGCGTTCGTTGCCGGCGCCGAGGAGCACAAGGGTTCGTGGTGGCCGCACTGGCTGGAATGGCTGCGCGCGCAGGACCCGGCGGAAGTGCCGTCCAGGGGGCGGCGCAAGCCCGGCGGCAAGGGCGACCGCGTGATCGAGGACGCGCCAGGACAGTACGTGCGGATGCGCTGAACCGTCACACGATGACGGTTATGTTGCACTGCACAAAAATGGGTTGACTTTCGCAGCGCACAACCTATTTGTGCACCGCAACACGAGGTGGCATTGCGCCGTCCGCGTGCAAGGAAGCGCCCGAAATGTCCGACCAGGAAACGACGCCGCAGATCGAGATTCCCGCCGAGGCGGTGGTCGAAGCCGCCGCGCCCGTCGCGAAGGACGAGCCGGTGCGCAAGCCGAAGGCGCGCAAGCCCGCGAAGGCGGCGCCCGCGCCCAAGGTGGAGCCGGTGGTCGAGGCTCCCCGCCTCGTCGCCAAGCCCGCGCGCAAGCCCGTCCGGGCCAAGCGCGTCCCGGCCCCGATCCGTTTCGTCAAGAAGCCTGTCGTGGCCCCGGCCCCCAAGCCGGCCACACCCCGTTCGGAGACTTTTGCCATGACCACCGATTTCACCGAAGCTTTCAAGACCGTGTTCGCCGATGCCCAGGGCAAGGCCAAGGCCGCCTACGAAAAGGGCACCGCCAGCCTCGCCGAGGCGGGTGAGTTCGCCAAGGGCAATGCCGAAGCGGTCGTCGAATCGGGCAAGATCCTGGCCGAGGGCCTGCAGACCCTGTCGACCGGCCTGGTCGCCGACAGCAAGGCCGCGTTCGAGGGCCTGACCGCCGAGGTCAAGGAACTGACCGCCGCCAAGAGCCCGGCCGACTTCTTCAAGCTGCAGAGCGAGCTGATCAAGAAGTACTTCGATTCGTCGATCGCCTACAGTTCGAAGCACGGCGAAGCGATGCTGAAGCTGACCAGCGACGCCGTGGCGCCGCTGTCGCGCCGCGCCTCGCTGGCCATCGAAAAGATCAAGGCGGCGTGATCACCTGCGCGGGGTCGCCCCGGCGATCCCGCGGCAGAGGCGGTTCCGAACCGCTTTTTCAGCGCGGTTTCACGCCTGTTTGCCTCATACGCAGACACACGGGGGTCACGGACAGCTTGTCCTTGACCCCCGAATTGCGATATTCTCCCGCGATGGTGTTGCATCAGACCCTCCACGGCCCGCGCGGCGGCGCGCGCAGCGAGCCTGCGCGATCGGGCGCGCCGGCGTTCTGGACCGCTCCCGTCCGCATCCGCACGATCCAGCCGTCGGGCGCATCCGGCGGCACCGGCGACGACGACCGCTCGGGCGAGGGGCAGATCGGCGTCGCCACCAAGACCCGCGCGAAACCCAAGAAGCCCAGCCAGTTCAAGGTGCTGATGCTCAACGACGACTACACGCCGATGGAGTTCGTCGTCATGGTGCTCAAGCGCTTCTTCCAGATGGATCTGGAGCAGGCGACGCGGGTCATGCTGCACGTCCACCAGAAGGGCGTCGGAGTCTGCGGCATCTTTCCGTACGAGATCGCGGAGACCAAGGTGAACCAGGTGATGGATTTCGCCCGGCAGAACCAGCACCCGCTGCAGTGCACGCTCGAAAAGGCCTGAACGACCGGCCCGGGCCGCGGGGATGACCGCCAGCGCGCTGTACGTCGGCGATGTCCTCCACCGGCGGACGCGGCCGCGCGCGCATCGGCTGCGCTACCGGATCTGGTCGCTGCTGCTCGACCTCGACGAACTCGACGCGGTCGCCGCGCGGTTGCGGTGGTTGTCGCGCAACCGTTTCAACCTGCTGTCGTTCCACGATCGCGATTTCGGCGACGGCAGCGCAACCCCCCTGCGCGAGCAGGCGGAACGGCAACTCGCGGCGGCGGGGCTGGATTTCCCGCTCGGTGCGGTGCGGTTGCTGGCGATGCCGCGGGTGCTGGGCTTCGGCTTCAATCCGCTGACGGTGTGGTATTGTCACGATGACGCAGGCCGGCTGCGCGCGCTGATCCACGAAGTGCACAACACTTTCGGCGAGCGGCACAGCTATGCCTTGCCGGTCGCGGCGGACGCCGACGACGTGCGCCAGCACTGCGCGAAGCGGTTCCATGTCTCGCCGTTCCTGCCGATGGCGATGGACTATGCGTTCCGGCTGACACCCCCCGGCGAGCGGCTCGCGATCGCCATTACCGCCAGCGATGCCGACGGCCCGGTGCTGTTCGCGAGCCAAACCGCCACCGCGCGCCCGCTGACCGACGCGGCGCTGGCGCGCGTCTTCGTCACGCACCCGCTGCTGACCTTCAAGGTCGTCGCCGGCATCCTGTGGGAAGCGCTGCGCCTGCTGGCCAAGCGCGTGCCGGTGTTCACCCATCCCGGCCGCCGGCGCGCCGCCGGGGGCGCGGGGGACGGCGCGTGATCCGCGCCCTGCGCCGCGCGCCGGTGCTGGCGCTGTCGCTGGCGGCCAGCGCCTGTTCGCCGCTGCTGATGTTCAACGCGGTTATGCCGAAGGACGGCGGCGTCCGCGTCGCCGCGCGCGACGTCAGCTTCGGCCCGGACAAGCGCCAGCAGCTCGACATCTATGCGCCCATGGCCCCGGCGTCCGCCCCGCGTCCGCTGGTCGTGTTCCTTTACGGCGGCTCGTGGAACTCCGGCGTCAAGAACGGCTACGGCTTCGTCGGGCGCGCGCTGGCGGCGCGGGGTTTCGTCGTCGCCATCCCCGATTACCGGCTGGTCCCCCAGGTCCGCTTCCCGGCCTTCCTCGAAGACAACGCCGCCGCCGTGCGCTGGCTGCGCGCCCACGCCGCGCAATACGGCGCCGATCCGGACCGGATCGTCCTCGCCGGCCATTCCGCCGGGGCCTACAACGCCGCGATGCTGGCGCTGGACCCGCAATGGCTGCAGTCCGATCGCGCGGCGATCCGCGGGTTCGTCGGACTGGCCGGTCCGTACGATTTCCTGCCGCTCGACGGGCCGGTCGTCCAGGCGACGTTCGGCGCCGCGCCCGATCCGGCGGCGACCCAGCCGGTCCATTTCGTGACCCGCGCGGCGCCGCCGGCACTGCTGGCCACCGGCGATGACGACAAGGTCGTGGCCCCGCGCAACAGCGATGCGCTGGCCGACCGGCTGCTGGCGGCAGGGGTGCCGGTGGAGCGCGTGCGCTATCCCCGGATCGGCCATGCCGGGCTGGTCACCGCGATCGCCCGGCCGTTGCGCGGCAAGGCGCGCGTGCTGGACGCGATCGCCGCCTTCGCCGCCAGCGTGACGCGCTGATCACCGGGCCAGCAGGTTGCGCGCCTGGCTGGCGATCTGCGCCAGCATCGCCGGGGTCACCTGCGGCACCAGCCGGGCCCGCCCGACCATCTCGCGGAAGCGGTGGACGGCGTTGCCGTGCGCGTCGAGCCAGCCCTGCACCGCTGCCCGCGCGCTGCCCGCCGCCTTGCGCCCGCCGCCGACCCGCCGCAGGAAGTCGAGCCGCATCTGCTGGAAATCGCGCGCCAGCCCGGCCACCAGCAGGCGTTCCCACGGATCGGAGGGTGACAGCCGCACCGCACCGGCCTGCGCCCAGTCGAGCCCGAGTTCGGCACCCAGCGCGATGAAGCCCTGCGCCAGCGTGCGCGGGGCGACGCCCGCATCGCGCGCCAGCCGGGCCAGCCCGATCGCCCCGTCGAGGTCGAACAGGTGGGCCACTGCCCCCGCCTCGGCTTCCGGCGCGCCGGCGGCGGCAAAGCCGTCGCGAATCCGCAGCGATTGCGCCCGCGCCTCGGCCGCCAGCAGTTCCTGCGCCTGGTCGGCCAGGGCCGAAACGCCGGGCGCCAGTTCCGCCGCGAGCCGGCTCGGTGCCATGCTGGCGGCGCCCGCGCGCAACAGGTCGGCCATGTGCGTGCGCAGGCCCTTGGCGGCAGCCGCGAACAGCGCGATGCGCGCCGCCTCCGGCATGGCCTGCTGCTCCACCGCGCCCCACACCCCGGCCATGCCGAACAACGTTTCCGCCGCGACAAATGCGGCGACGACATCGGCGAGTCCGACGCCCTCTTCCTCCGCCAGTTCAAACGGATGGACGAAGCCGAGCCGGTTGACGACGCGGTTGGCCAGCCGCGTGGCGATGATCTCGCGACGCAGCCGGTGATCGAGGATGTCCTGGCGGAAGCGCTTGCGCATCGCCGCCGGGAATGCGGCCAGCAGGTCCGCGACCAGGCCCGGATCGTCCGGCACCGCGCTCACCTCCAGGTCCTGCTGGATCGCCAGCTTGGCGCTCGACAGCAGCACCGCCAGCTCGGGGCGGGTCAGCCCGCGCCCTTCCGCCGCACGCCGCGCCAGCGTGTCGGCATCGGCCAGCCCCTCGGTGCGCCGGTCGAGCTGGCCGGCGTCCTCCAGCATCTCGATCAGCCGCGTCTGGCTGCCCACCGCCGCCGCGCCGCCCGCTTCGGCGATCGACAGCGCCAGTGCCTGCAGCCGGTTGTCCTCGAGCACCAGCGCGGCGACGTCGTCGGTCATCCGCTGCAGCAGCCTGACCCGGCCCGGCTCGGCCAGCCGCCCGGCGCGCTTCGCTGCGGCCAGGGCGATCTTGATGTTGACCTCCTTGTCCGAGCAGTCGACCCCGGCGGAGTTGTCGATGAAGTCGGTGTTGTTGCGCCCGCCGCTTCCGCCCGCGCCCTGCAACGCATACTCGATCCGGCCGGCCTGGGTGCAGCCGAGGTTGGCCCCCTCGCCGATCACCCGGGCGCGCACCTCGCGGCCGTCGACCCGGATCGCGTCGTTGGCGGGGTCGCCGACGGTGGCGTTGGCCTCGCTCGTGGCCTTCACATAGGTGCCAATGCCGCCGAACCACAGCAGGTCGACCGGCGCGCGCAGGATCGCGGCGATCAGACCCTCGGGGTCGATGCGGTCCTGCTCCAGTCCCAGCGCGGCCCGGACCTGCGGCGTCAGCGCGATCTCCTTCTGGCTGCGCGGGAACACGCCGCCCCCGGCCGAGATCAGCGCCTTGTCGTAATCGTCCCAGCTCGATCGCGGCAGCACGAACAGGCGCGCGCGCTCGGCCCAGGCCTTGGCCGGATCGGGGTCGGGATCGAGGAACACGTGGCGGTGGTCGAACGCGGCGACCAGCTTCAGCGACTTCGACAGCAGCATGCCGTTACCGAACACGTCGCCCGACATGTCGCCGACGCCGACCACGCGCACCGGATCGGCCTGCACGTCGACGCCCAGTTCGAGGAAATGGCGCTGCACCGACAGCCAGGCACCGCGCGCGGTGATGCCCATCGCCTTGTGGTCATAGCCCTTCGAGCCGCCGCTGGCGAACGCGTCGTCGAGCCAGAAATCGTGGCTTTCGGCGATGGCGTTGGCCGTATCGGAAAAGGTCGCGGTGCCCTTGTCGGCGGCGACGACGAAATAGGGATCCTCGCCATCGTGGATGGCGACATGCGCCGGGTGGACGACCTTGCCGCCGACGATGTTGTCGGTCACCGACAGCAGCGTGCGGATGAACGCCTGGTAGGAAGCGCGCCCTTCCGCCGCCCAGCCCTCGCGATCCCGCGCGGGATCGGGCAGGCGTTTGGGATAGAAGCCGCCCTTGGCGCCGGTGGGGACGATCACCGCGTTCTTGACGCGCTGCGCCTTCATCAGCCCGAGGATCTCGGTGCGGAAATCGTCGCGGCGGTCGGACCAGCGGATGCCGCCGCGCGCCACCGGCCCGGCGCGCAGGTGGATGCCTTCGACCCGCGCCGAATAGACGAAGATCTCGCGCCAGGGCACCGGCCGCGGCAGCCCGGGGACCTGCGCCGAATCGAGCTTGAACGCCAGCGCTTCGGCCGCAGCCGGCGCGAAGGCGTTGGTGCGCAGCACCGCCAGCACGACGGCGCGGAACGCGCGCAGCAGGCGGTCGTCGTTGATCGCCGAGACTTGCGCGAGGGCGTCGCGGATCGCCGCCTCGGCCTCTTCCGCCTTCGCCGTGCCGTCGCCGCGTCCCGGCTGGTGGCGGGCGCGGAACAGGTCGATCAGCCCCAGCGTCACCCCGGCCGCATTGGTCAGCGCATCGACGGTGGTGACGATGCCGAAGCTCATCCCGGCCTGCCGCAGATAGCGATACCAGGCGCGCAGCCAGTTGGCCTCGCGCGCGCTGAGGCCGACGGTGACGATCAGCCGGTTGAACGGATCGTCCTCCGCCCCGCCGTTCAGCACTGCCGCCAGGGCGTCCTCGATCATCGGCGCGTGCGCGAACACCTCGGTCCGCGCCAGCGCGCCGGGCAGCGCCAGCAGGAAATCGTGGATCGTGCCGAGCTCGCCGTCGGCGCCGAGCGTGGTGGGCACGTTGTCGATCACGCGGAAGCCGAAGTTCTCCAGCGCCGGCACCACGTCGGACAGCACCAGCGCGCCGCCGCGCTGGTAGAGCTTGAGCCGCAGCCGGCCGTCACCATCGCGGTCCCGGTCCCCCGGCATCGCATAGAGCCTGGCGCCGCGGCGATCGCCCTCCAGATGGCGCAAGTGGGCGATGTCGATCGCCGCCTCGGCCGGGCCATAGGCGGTGCGGTAGGCCAGCGGGAACGCATCGGCATAGCGTGCGGCGATCGCCGCCGCGCGCGAGGGCTCCTCGTTCCCGGCGAGCTCGGCCTCGACCGCGTCGCTCCAGCCGCGCACCATCGCCGCCAGTTGCGCATCGAGCGCTTCCTCGTTCCAGCCGCGCTCGCCGCCGCGTTCGCGCAGGTCGAGTACGAACAGCAGCTGCGCGAGGTTGCTGCCCTCGACTTCCAGACTCCAGTCGAGCACTTCGGCGCCGGCGGCGGCGGTCAGCATCGCGGCCACCTCGAGCCGCGTAGTGGTCGATACCAGTTCGCGCGGTAGCCAGACGAACGCGAACAGGTGGCGCTCCAGCGGCGCCTCGACCATCACCAGCTTCGGCCGCGGCCGGTCGAGCAGGCTCATCATCGCCATCGCCACGCGTTCCAGATCGGCGTCGGCAAAGCCGCACAGCAGGTCGTGCGGCAGGTTGGTGAGTGCGTGGACCAGCTTCTTGCCGGCATGGCCCACCGGATCGAAGCCGTACTTGGCCATCAGTGCCGAAAGCTGCTCGCGCAGGCGCGGCACCCGGTCGGCCGGGGTGCCCAGCGCGGCGCTGGTCCAGACCCCGGCGTGGACGGAAAGCGCGCGCACCTTGCCGCGCTCGATCACCGGCAGCAGGAACAGGTCGAGGGGCACGCGGCGATGCACCCGGGCGAGGCGGTTGGCCTTGACGATTAGCGGCAGGCGCGCGCTCTCGCCGCCGCCGGCGACCTGCGCATCGAACCAGGCAAAGGCGCGGCGATAGCTGTCGGCCGAAAGCAGGTGCGCACCGCTGGCACGGCACACGCCGAGCGCGTCCTCTTGCGTGCCGTTGCGGCGACGGCAGACGTGGCCGAGCTGGGTCAGCATCCCGCCCTCGAACCAGCGCAGCAGCGAAGCGCCCTCGGGATAGCCGAGCCGGGCGAGGCGGCGGGCATCGGCGTCCATCGCCTCACGCATCCGTGGCCAGTCGGCAACGGCGGCGCGGACGTCGGCCAGCACGATCTCCAGTTCCGCCGCCAGCGCCGCGCGGGCGCGCGCATCGGCGCGGCGCGTCTCGATGTAGATCAGCGACTCGCGCGGGGCGTCTTCGGGAAAGCCGGTGACGTGGCGATCGGCGTCGCGGGCCACGGGCACCACCGGATGCAGCAGCCGGTCGATCGCCAGGCCATGCGCGGTCAGCGTGGCGGCGATCGAATCGACCAGGAACGGCATGTCGTCGTTGGCGACGGCGATGCGCATGAAGCGCGCGCGCGACGCCGCCGCCACCGATTCGATCGCGATCGCGCTTTCACCGGCAGCGCGCCCTTCGGCAGCGTCCAGCAGGAACCGCGCGGCGGCGTCGAGATCGCCGGGTGCGATCTCGGGCTCGCCGGGCAGCAGCGCGGCGTGCAGGCGCCCGGCCAGGATCGCCGCCAGGTCGTCCGCCGCCGCCGGTCGTTCCGCGCCGCGCCGTGCGACTGCCGGGGATTTGCTGCTCATCGGGCCACTCTCCTGCCGCTGTCGCCTTGTTCTCGGCGTCCGGGGTAGCACGCCACCGGCGTGCTGACATGGGTGAAAGTACCTCGGCAAGGTTACTTTCGTATGGCGGCGCCGGTCGTGGAACCTGCCGAACCGGCCGGGCCCAGCTGCGCCAGGTAACCGCGCGCGGTTTCGGCCTGCGGGCTTTGCGGGGCCGCGGCCAGCACCGATTGCCACGATTGCCGGGCTGCCGCCTCATGTCCGGCCAGCATGGCGATCACCCCGGCCTCCAGCCCGATCTCGGGATCGCGCGGGGCCAGTTCCGCTGCGGTCTGGATCTGCGCCTGCGCCTGCGCCAGCTTGCCCATGCGCCGTGACAGCGTGGCGGAAAGCAGCCAGGCCTGCGCATTGTTGGGGCTGCCGGTGCGCGCCTCGACCAGCGCCGCCGCCGCCTCCGGCTCGCGCTTGAGCATGACCAGCGCGCGCGCGCGGTCCATGGCGATCTCGCCGGCCAGGTGGGGGTCGCTGGCCGGGTCGGCCTCGGCATCGCCGCGCGCCAGGTCCAGCGCCGCCAGCGCGCGATCGGCCGCGCCGCGGGCCAGCGCGGCATTGCCGGCCATCGCCCCCAGCCGCGCCTTCAGCGCATGGTCGGACGCCGCCGCCGCGTCGCGCCCGGACAGGAAGGCGCTCTCCGCATCGGCCCAGTTCTCCTGTGCGGCCTGCGCCGTCCCCAGGCACAGCAGCGGCTCCGCCCGCGCCGAGCCGCTGGTCCGTTGCAGCCAGGCCTGCGCCGCCGCTTCGCCATCCTCGCCGCTCTCCGCGAGCTTCAGGCATTCGCCCAGCGCGTTCGATTCGGCGGGCGCGACCACGCTCGGCGCCGCCTGTCGCCGCCGCGTCCGCGCGTCGCGCAGCGGCGGCTGGGCGATCGGCGGCGCGGCGCCGGGTGAAACCAGCGGGCCGACCTGAAGCAGGGCGAGGGCAAGGAACAGGCTCATCGGCGGGCAAGGCCTCCGGGTTCAGCCGGCCGGCGCCGGCGCGAGGACGGTGCGCAGGATCAGCGCGATGTCCGCCTCGCGGCTGAGGCGGTGGTCGCCATCCTTGACCAGCGTGACCTGAACGTCCGCCGAACGCAGCCGCTCCGCCAGGCGCAGAGAAATCTCCCAGGGCACGTCGCCATCGGCCTGGCCGTGCAGCAGCCGCACCGGGCAGTCGATCGGCAGCTCGCGGTCGAGCACGCGGTTGCGCTCGCCATCGGCCCAGAAGCGCGGGTGCGTCGGGGTCGGCTCGGGGCCATAGGGGTTGTCCTCCAGCACCGTGCGTCCCGCCACCAGCTCGGCCTTCTGCGCCGGGGTATAGCCCCACTGCGTGAAATCGGGCGCGGCGGCGATGCCGACGAGCGCCGCGACGCGGTCCGGCCCCAGCGCCAGCGCCGCCAGCAGCATCAGCCACCCGCCCATCGACGAGCCGACCAGCACCACCCGCCCCAACCGGCAATGGTCGATCAGCGCCAGCACTTCCTCGCACCACCGGCCCAGCGTGCCGTCGGCAAAGGCGCCGTCGCTCGCCCCGCAGCCCGAATAGTCGAGCAGCAGGCACGCCCGTCCGGCCGCCTGCGCCGCCGCGAACAGCGCGGTCGCCTTGCTGCCGGCCATGTCCGACATGTACCCCGGCAGGAACACCAGCGCCGGCCCGGCGCCGTCGGTGAAGCGGTAGGCGATGCGGCGACCATCGGGCAGCGAAAGTGTGCTCATCGCCCCCAGATAGGACCTTGCCTTCGCGGCGGGCAAGCGGCTTCTCGCCCCGCCGGTTGAAGCGCGCACGCCCTGCGGCTAAGGGCCGATCAGCAACGCGAGAATTCCATGTCCGAACTGTTCAAGATCAGCCTGCCCGACGGTTCCGTGCGCGAGATGCCGGCCGGTTCCACGCCCGCCGATGTCGCCGCGGCGATCGGCCCCGGCCTCGCCAAGGCTGCGCTCGCCGCGCGCGTGGATGGCGCGCTGGTCGATCTCACCCGCCCGTTCACCGGTGACGCGCACCTGGCGCTGGTGACCGCGCGGGACGAGGCCGAGGCGCTCGACCTGGCGCGCCACGATTTTGCCCACGTCCTGGCCGAAGCGGTGCAGGCGCTGTTCCCCGGCACGCAGATCACCTTCGGCCCCAGCACCGACGACGGCTTCTACTACGATTTCGCGCCGAAGGACCGCCCGTTCACCGACGAGGACCTGCCCGCGATCGAGGCGGAGATGCGCCGCATCATCGCCGCCGACAAGCCGCTGCGCCGCGAGGAATGGAGCCGCGAGCAGCTGGTCAGCCGCTGGCGCCAGCAGGGCGAGAGCTTCAAGGCCGAATGGGCCGCCGAACTGCCCGAGGGCGAGCCGCTGACGGTCTACTGGTCGGGCGAAGACTGGCTCGACATGTGCCGTGGCCCGCACCTGCCCAGCACCGGCAAGCTCGATCCGGCGGCGTTCAAGCTCACGCGCGTGTCCGGCGCCTACTGGCGCGGCGACCAGAACAACGCGATGCTCAGCCGCATCTACGGCACCGGCTGGCTGAACAGGAAACAGCTCGACGCGCACCTGACCCGGCTCGAGGAAGCCGCGAAGCGCGATCACCGCAAACTCGGCGGCGAGATGGACCTGTTCCACCTCCAGGCCGAGGCGCATGGCAGCGTGTTCTGGCACCCCAAAGGCTACGTGATCTACCGCGCGCTCGAGGACTACATGCGCCGCGCCGTGCAGGCGGCCGATTGCCGCGAGGTCAAGACCCCGCAGATCATGGATGCGCGCCAGTGGGAGCAGTCCGGCCACTGGGGCAAGTACCGCGAGAACATGTTCGTCATCCCCGACGAGACCCCGAACACCGAGGATGACGGCCCCGTCATCAGCGGCGAGGCCGACTGGATGGCGCTCAAGCCGATGAACTGCCCGGCGCACATCCTGATCTTCAAGCAGGGCATCAAGTCCTACCGCGACCTGCCGCTGCGCATCGTCGAGAACGGCTGCTGCCACCGCAACGAGCCGCACGGCGCGCTGCACGGGCTGATGCGCGTGCGCCAGTTCACCCAGGACGATGGCCACATCTTCTGCCGCGAGGACCAGATCGTCGGCGAGGTGCGCGACTTCTGCGAACTGGCCGATCGCGTCTACAAGCACTTCGGCTTTACCTATGCGATCAAGCTGGCGCTGCGCCCCGAAAACCGCATCGGTACTGATGAACAATGGGACCAGGCCGAAGCCGAACTGCGCGATGCCGTGGCCGCCGCCGGCCTGGCCACGCCCGAATACGGCTGGGAAGAACTGCCCGGCGAAGGCGCGTTCTATGCCCCCAAGCTGGAATGGCACCTCACCGACGCGATCGGCCGCACCTGGCAGGTCGGCACCATCCAGTCCGACCGGATGCTGCCCGAGCGGCTGGACGCCAGCTACATCGGCGAGGATGGCGCCAAGCACCGCCCGGTGATGCTGCACCGCGCGATCTTCGGCTCTTATGAGCGCTTTATCGGCATCCTGATCGAGCATTTCGCCGGCAAGCTGCCGGTGTGGCTGGCGCCGGTGCAGGCCGTGGTCGCCACCATCGTCTCCGACGCCGACGACTATGCCCAGGACGTGCAGAAGCAACTCATCGCCGCCGGCATCCGCGCCGAAAGCGATCTTCGCAACGAGAAAATCAACTACAAGGTGCGCGAACACTCGCTGCAGAAAGTCCCGCACCTGCTGGTCGTCGGCAAGCGCGAGGCCGAGGAAGGCACCGTCGCCATCCGCACCCTGGGCGAAGAACGCCAACGGGTCATGCCGCTGGCCGAGGCGATCGCCCTGCTGCGCGGCGAGGCACTGGCGCCGGATTTGCGTTAGACGTAAACAGCAGACCCAACACCATATTTTCAGCAGAGAAGGTCCCCGAAGCCATCGTCGCACCGGAAAGCCCCTACCGCCCGGAATTCGAAGCCGCGCTCCGCCTGCTGGCGCGCGTTTCGGAAGCGATGCACCAGCGCGGCTTCCAACGCCCGGTCCTGGTCGGCGGTGCCGCCGCCGAATTCTACACGGTCAGCGCGCTGACCACTGGCGATTTCGACCTCTGCGTGATCCGTGAGGACGCTCTGGCCGAGGAAATGGCCCGGTCCGGCTTCGTCCGGCCCTCCGGCCCAGGCGCGATGCTCAAGGGCTGGGTGCATCCGGAGCTGCGCCTCGGTTTTGAAGTTGTCGCCGAAGTGCCGATGGATGGCAACGTGGACGCCGCGCACATCTGCCTGGTCCAACCCGAAAGCGAAAGCGGGCGTTTCCGCATCATCTCGGTCGAAGACCTGATTGCGGATCGCATGGGCCAATATGCTTCCGGTGCCGCGCCCGACCGCATCGGGCAAGCCCGCATCCTGCTGGCTCTTCACCCGGACATGGATTGCGACTATCTTGAACGCCGTATCCGTGAGGAATCTGGAGGCGAATATGGCATCGAAGACATCTCCGGATAACCCGCCCGAACCGGTCATTCACATGGGCGAATTCGGCCGCCGCATCGCCGCACGAAAGGCGGAACTGGGACTGGGCGAAGCGCCGCGCAATGGCGGTGCGAGGCGAACGGAAAGCAAGCGCGCGCTACTGAAGGCAATCGAGGACGCCGGCGGGAAGTGGTAGGCGCCGGATTTGCATGGCTGAGCGCTACCAGGCCACGCCCGGCAGGAACGGGCCGGCGCCGATCAGCGCCAGCGCGCAGCCATAGACCAGCGCGATGCGCAGCGACTCGACCAGCGAGTGCCGGGGCGCGATCACGGGAAAGACGGCGGCCTGTATCATCGCGCCACCATGCGCCCGGCGGGCTTACCGACCGGTTAACGCCCCGGTAATCGTTTGCGCGCGGCATCGCGTGGGCGGCACGCGGCGGGATAATGCATTGTCTGGTTGTACAGCACCGCCGGTTTCGGCCACAATGCGCGGCAAAGGCAGAATCAAGGTCGGGAGACCCGCAATGGACAAGCAGATCAACATCACCCCGCAGGACCTCGATGCCGAGCATGCGATCACCTATCCGGTGGAAGCGTTCCTCTCGAAGGAATATCTGGAGATCGAGAAGAAGGCGCTGTGGCCGAAGACCTGGCAGATGGCCGAGCGGGTGGAGGACATCCCCGCCGTCGGTGACTGGTTCACGTATGACGTTGCCGACGAATCGGTGATCGTCGTCCGGGTCAAGGCGGGCGAAGGCCCCGGCACCTTGCGCGCGTTCCACAACGTCTGCCCGCATCGCGGCCGGCAACTGGTCGATGTCCACCCCGGCACGCACGATTCGCGCGGGAGCAACCGAGCCACGTTCATCTGCGGCTTCCACGGCTGGACCTTCAACACCGAAGGCGAGAACACCTACATCCTCGACCCGGATGACTGGCACGGCGCGCTGCACGCCGGCTGCACCGGCCTTTCGCCGGTTCAGGTCGATGTCTGGGGCGGCTGGATCTTCGTCAACCTCGACCCGAACGCCGAGCCGCTGGTCGAGTTCATGGGCGAGGTCGATCGCATCCTTGGTCCCTATCAGTTCGAGCGGATGCGCTACAAATGGCGCAACTGGGTGGTGTTCGACTGCAACTGGAAGACCGGGCTGGAGGCGTTCATGGAGCCCTACCACGTCGCCGGCACCCACACCCAGCTCCTCGCCTATGGCGACTACTACGCCTATTCGAAGCAGTTCGGCCTGCACGGCGTCTCGGGCTTCGATGAGCGGGATA
>JAGWUH010000076.1 GCA_028868535.1 Sphingomonadales bacterium
ATGCGGCTCATGTGGCCATAGCCGGTGCCCATGCCGCCGCCGTGTTCCAGACGCACGTAGTTGCCGTGGCCGCCGTGCCGTCCGGCGAATGACACCACGCCGTCACTCACCGCGTAGATCGGCGAACCCCAGGCCGCGCCGAAATCAACCCCGGCGTGCATCCGTGAATAGCCCAGGATCGGGTGGCGGCGCATGCCGTAGCCCGAGGTCAGGTGCCCGGCGACCGGCATGAACATCGAGGCGCGCGGCTGGCCGCCGATGCCGGACGCCTCATAGAAGCTGCCGTCGCTGCCCCAGCGCAGCAATTGCGCCAGCGGCTTGCCGCCGCGTTCGAGCCCGGCGAACAGCAGGTCGCCCACCTGCACTTCACCCCCGGCGGAGCGCTTGTAGGAGACGATGATGTCAAACTGGTCATCCGGCTCGATGTCGCTGTCGAGGCTGAGATGCGCGTCGAGCGTCTGGAGATATTGCTGAATCGCCCCGGCGGGCGCCCCGGCGGCGCGCGCCGAGCGGTAGAGGCTGGCCCCCACCGCACCGCGAATGCGCAGCGGTGTGGCGTCGACCGCGATCGGCCTTGGCGTCAGGACCAGCGAACCGCCTTGCCGGGTGATCGAAAGATCGAGATCGAACCGGGCGCGGAAATCGAGCCGGTCGAGGCTGCGTGGCTGGTCGCTCGCCTGGCGGTGACCCAGCGTCAGGTCGAAGCGGGTGCCCGGGGCGATGTCGCCCAGCGGCACCGAGGCGGCGACCATGGAGGAGACTCGCGCGGCATCGCCGGCACCGACGCCGGCGCGTTGCAGCATCCGGCCGAAACTGTCACCCTGTCCCAGCGTGGCGACCATCTGCACGGTGGGCCGCTCGGGTGCCGAGGCGAGTGATTCGACCATGGGGCCGGGGGCCATGTGCCGCCCGCTGTCCGCGCCGAAGGCAAGCGGGAGGATCATCTGGCTGCGGAATTCGTCGCGCTGGTCGGCAGCGATATGCATCGAAGGCGCGGCCTGGACGGGCGAGAGATCGGGCCAGAACGACAGCGCCAGCGCCCCCAGTCCCAGCATCGTCCCCAGTCCGCGAAACCAGCGGGCACTGCCGATATCCTCGGCCAGATCGTCACCAATGTCGAGCGCGGCGATCCGCTGCCCCAGGCGCTGGCGCAGGCTGGCCAGACGTTCGGCCAGCGGCGGCGTCACGGCGGCGACGTCACGGTGTGTCGAAAGGTCGGGTTCGGGGCACTCGGGCAGGAGCTGGGCATGGGTCAGCGCTGCGGCCCCAGCCGCCGGCCCGCCATGGCCATGCTCAACCTGATCGCGCGCCTTGAACAGGGCGATCCTCCATCAGAGCGGTGCGGCTTTGCAACCCGGACGCCGCGAAGCCGCGTCATGCGGCAACTCACGCATTTCCCTGCACCGGTAAAGTTAATCTTCCCCTAAACCCGGGGTTTTTCCCAAGAATAAGGGTCTCCCCGGGCCTCGTTCGCCATGGTCCGCCTTGCGGGGCGGGCGGGGCGATGCCACATCGGCAAGGTCATGCAAACCGACCGTCGCGTCAAGGCAGTGCTCGGGCCGACCAACACCGGCAAGACTCATCTCGCCATCGAGCGGCTCTGCGCGCATTCCAGCGGCGCGATCGGCTTCCCGCTGCGGTTGCTGGCACGCGAGGTCTATGACCGGGTCTGCGCGATCAAAGGCCCCGGCGAAGTGGCGCTGATCACCGGCGAGGAGCGGATCGAGCCGAAGAACGCGCGCTGGCTGCTGTGCACCGCCGAGGCCATGCCGGTGGTGCACGATCGGCTCGCCTTTGTTGCGCTCGACGAGGCGCAGCTCGCCGCCGACCGTGAGCGCGGCCACGTCTTCACCGACCGGCTGCTGCATGCACGCGGGCGGGAGGAGACGATGATCCTCGGTTCGGCGACGCTCGAACCCTTGGTGCGGGC
>JAGWUH010000004.1 GCA_028868535.1 Sphingomonadales bacterium
TCATCAACATGTTCGGCAGCCTCGCCGGCGCGACGGTGCCGCCGCTGATGGGCGCGCTGAAGCAGCATTCGGGCTCGTTCCTGCCGCCGACCCTGCTGCTGCTCGGCATCGCCGTCGCGTGCGCGCTGCTCTGCCTCCTGGCCCGCCGGCAAGCCCGGGCATGACCGGCCCGGCCCCCGCCGCGCGGGGCATCGGCACGATCCTCGCGCTCGCCGCGATTTCGGCGCTGGGCTCGATGGCGATCCACATGCTGGTGCCCGCCCTGCCCGCGCTGGCGCGCGAACTGCATCTCACCGCCGGCGAAGCGCAAGCGGCGATCAGCGTCTATCTCGCCGGCCTCGGTGCCGGGCAGCTTCTCGCGGGACCGGTCACCGATCGCATCGGCCGCCGCGCAGTGATGCTGGCCGGGCTGGCCCTCACCATCACCGGTGCGCTGGGCTCGACTCTGGCGCCGACGCTGCCCGCCCTGATCGCGGCGCGGCTGGTGCAGGCGATCGGCGGGGCAGCAGGGGTGGTCACCGCGCGGGTGATGGTCAGCGACCTGTTCGGCGAGGCCGAGTCGGCGCGGCGCCAGGCTACCTTGATGATGGTGGTGCTGGTTTCGCCGGCGCTGGCCCCGGTCTTCGGCGGCGTGCTGGCCGCAGCCGCCGGCTGGCGCTCGATCCCCGCAGTGCTGGCGGCGCTGGCCGCGGCCATGCTCGCCTTCGCGCTGCTCCGCCTGCCCGAGACCCGCGCCCCCGACCCCGCCCCCGTCCGCAGCCGGACGGGCCTCGCGGGCGATCTCGCCCGGCTCGCCCGCAACCGCACGTTCCTCGCCGCCACGGTCGCGCTCGCGGGCGGCAGCAGCACGCTTTACATGTTCCTGGCCAGCGCGGCATTCCTGCTGGTGCGCAGCTTCGGCCTCGGCGAGAGCCAGGCCGGGCCGTGGTTCCTCGCGGTCGCTGCCGCCAGCATCTGCGGCACCCGGCTGGTCGGACCGGTGGGCCGGCACTGCGACACGCTGCGCGCCGGCGCGGCGCTGATCTGCGCCGGCGCGATCGGTGAATGGCTGGTCGCGCTGGCCGGGGGGACCGGCCCGCTGGCGCTGGTCGCGCCGGTCATGCTGGTCGGGCTTGGCGCCGGTCTCGTCGGCCCTTCGGCGATCACCGCGGTGGCGTTCGCCGAACCGGGCCTCGCCGGTACCGCCACCAGCATCGCCGGCGCCGCGCAGATGCTCGCCAGCAGCCTCGCCACGGCCCTGCTTGGCCGCTTCGCGCCGGTCGACATGTTGCGCCTGGGCAACGCTCTGGCAATTTCCGGCACCGTGGCGCTGGTTGCAGCCGGGTTGCGACCACGCCGCGCTTGACCTTTGCAAGGGCTTGCACAATGGAGCGTTGGTTGAAATTACCAACCATTCCTGTGGGAGGATGCCTGATGACCCGTTTCACCCGCAGCGCCTGCGCGTTGCTGCTCTCTGGCGTTTCCGCGCCCGCGCTCGCCCAGACCGCGCCTGCCGCCCCGGCCGCCCCGGCCGCCGCCGGTGAGGGCGCCCTCTCCGAGATCGTCGTCACCGCCGAACGCCGCGAACAGAGCCTGCAGGCCGTGCCGATCTCGGCCACGGTGCTGACCGGCGATGATCTCCAGCGCAAGGGCGTCGCCAACGTCAACGACATCCAGATGGTCGCCCCCTCGGTGGCGATCAACACCTTCAACCGCTCGACGTTCATCAACATCCGCGGCGTCGGCATCGCCCAGTCGGCGCCGACCTCGAACCCCGGCGTCGCCTACTACATCGACGGCGTGCTGATCCCGCACGAGCAGTTCATCGGCCTGTCGTTCTACGACATCGGTGCGGTCGAGGTGCTGCGCGGCCCGCAGGGCACGCTGACCGGCCAGAACTCCACCGGCGGCGCGATCTACGTGACGACGCCGAAGCCCCGGTTCAACGCGCTCGGCCTGTCGGGCGAGGTGACCGCCGGCAACTACGGCCGGCTGCGCGGCGTCGCCACCGCCAACATCGGCACCGACAACGTCGCCCTGCGCGTCGCCTACGTCCACGAGACGCGCGACAGCTTCACCCGCAACATCGCTGCCAATGCCCAGAGCCAGCCGGGCAACATGCTGCTCGACGCGGTCCGCGGCGACCTGCGCCTGCGCACCGCCGACGACAAGCTGACCGTCGACCTGCGCGGCGAATACTTCAACATGCGCTCGGACAACAACGCGGTGAAGAACCGCAACGACCGCGTCACCAGCGATCCCTTCACGATCGAGGAGGACGCCCGGTCCTACCTCAACCAGCACGGCTATCGCCTGTCCGGCGAGGCCCGCTACGACGTCTCCGGCGGCGTCGCCGCCCGCGCGATGGTGTCGTGGCAGGACGGCTTCACCGAGGACCAGACCGACGGGGACCGCACCGCCACCGCGGCGCCGCGCCCGCCCGCCGCGAGCGTCGGCCGCGTCAGCCAGAGCAGCACCGAATTCCGCACCTTCATCTCCGAAGTTAACCTGCTCTCCACCGGCAAGGGCCCGCTGCAGTGGGTGATCGGCGGCTTCCTGATGGACGAGACCGTCCCGGTGAACCTGCTGCGGGACAACAACCACGTGCTCGACTTCGTCTCGTCGACGTCGACCATCACCACCAGTGCCAAGAACACCTCGAAGTCGCTGTTCGGCCAGGTCAACTACTTCGCCACGCCCAAGCTAGAGCTGATCGTCGGCGCCCGCTACTCGTGGGACAAGCAGGTCTACACCCGCATCGCCGTCCCCGGCGCCGGCTTCACCCTGCCCTTCGTCAGCCAGATCAGCACGCACGAGCTGACCGGCAAGCTCGGCGTCAACTATCACCTCGACGACGACCTGATGCTCTACGTCACCGCGTCGAAGGGCTACAAGGCGGGCGGCGTCAACCTCACGCCCAACACCCCGAACTTCAGCCCCGAACGCAACTTCGTCTACGAGGCCGGCTACAAGGCCGAGCTGCTCGACCGGCACCTGCGCGTCAACGGCGACGTGTTCTACTCGGTCTACAAGGACATCCAGCTCTCCAGCCTGGTGGGCGGCCTGCCCACCACGCAGAACGCGCTGGGCGGCCACTCCAAGGGCGGCGAGCTCGAGGTTACCGGCCAGTTCGGCCCGCTCGGCGTCAACTTCGGCGCCAGCTACCTCGACGCCAAGTTCTCGAACGCCGCCTGCATCTCGGACACCAACGCCGCCGGCACCGATCCGGGCTGCCCCACCAACTTGCGCTTCGTGCCGCAAGGCCGGGTGCTGCCGTTCTCGCCGAAGTGGACGGTCAACGCCGGGGTCCAGTACACCGCGCACGTCAACGGCGTCGACATCACCCCGCGCCTGCAATGGTCGCGCCTGTCGCAGCAGTTCGCGACGCCGTTCCACAGCGTCAACACCAAGGTGCCCGGCCGCGACCTGCTCGACGCCCGCGTCACCTTCGACGTCGGCAAGACCTGGCAATTCGAGGCTTTCGTCAACAACCTGACCGACAAGGTCTACATCGCCTCGCAGATCCAGAACTCGTCGAGCGCCGACGGCGGCATCATCTACGGGGCGCCGCGCACCTGGGGTTTCCGCGTCCGGGCGATGCTCGGCAAGTAAGCGGCGATGCGCGGACCTAGGTCAAATCCGGCGCCCCATCTGGGGCCGGTCCTCGCCGGGCTGGCGACGGTGGCGCTTGCCACTGTCGCCGTCGGCAAGGGCCCGCCCCCGCGCTGGTGGGCCCCGGGTGAGGGCCGCGTGTTCCCGCAACAGCTTGACTATGCCAACGCGCAAGGCTCGCTGCGCGTGCTGCTGGCCGGTGAACCCGTCGCCACCAAGGGCCACCCGTTCTTCGAACCGCTGGGCAGCAACGGCCGGGCCTGCGTCACCTGCCACCAACCGGCCGACGCGATGAGCCTATCGGCCGAAACCGCGCGCGCCCGCTGGGACGCCACCGGTGGCAAGGACCCGTTGTTCGCGGCGATCGACGGCTCGGATTGCCCGAGCCTGCCGCAAGCGCAGCGCGCCTCGCACGCGCTGCTGCTGAACCGCGGCCTGTTCCGGATCGAGCGGCCCTGGCCCCCGAAGGCCTGGAACGGCGCGCCGGTCACGCCCGACTTCAGCATCGCGGTCGTGCGCGATCCCAACGGCTGCAATTCGGCCCCCGGCCACGGTCCCGCCGCCGGCAACATCTCGGTCTATCGACGGCCGCGCCCGGTCGCCAACATGAAGTACCTGCTCGCGGTCGGCTTTCCGTTCGATCCCAAGCAGGGCTACGCGCTGCCGCTCGATCCGGACGACGGCAGGATGCAGTCGGGCAACCTGATGGCCGACAACCGCGCCGGCAACCTGCGCCTGCAGATGGACGACGCCGGCACCACCCACCTCGAATTCCGCAAGCGCCTGACCCCGGCGCAGGTCACCCGCATCACCGATTTCGAGAAGCGCGTCTTCACCGCGCAGCAGTCCTCGCGGCAGGGCGGCGCGCTTGACGACATGGGCGCGAAAGGCGGCCCGGCGCACCTGCGCGATTCCGAACCCGGCGCGCTCGGCTCGATCGGCGAGCCGGTGTGGAGCGAATACGCCGCGTGGGACAAGCTCTCCCCCGCGGATGCCGCCAGGCTGACGCCCGAACAGCTCGCCTTCCGCCGCTCGGTCGCGCGCGGCGCCCGCGTGTTCCGCGACCGGACCTTCCTGATCACCGACACCGCCGGCATCAATTCGCGGATCGGCTTCGGCAACCCGGTGCGCAATTCATGCGTGTTCTGCCACAACATGAGCCAGATGGGGAACGACGTCGCCCCCGGCCAGGTTGATCTCGGCACCACCACGATGCCGTTCGCCGATCCCTGGCCGGACCTGCCGCTGTTCCGGATCACCTGCCTGAAGGCGCCGCATCCGCACTATGGCCGCGTGATCCTGACGATGGACCCCGGCTTCGCGCTCACCACCGGACGCTGCGCCGATGTCGGCAAGATCACGCTGCAGTCGATGCGCGGCCTCGCCGCGCGCGCGCCCTATTTCTCCAACGGCCTCGCGAAAGACCTGCGCGGCGTGGTCGATTACTACGATCGCCGCTACCACATCGGCTACAGCGAGCAGGACAAGCAGGACCTCGTGAACCTGATGAGCGTGCTGTGAGGAAGCTTCTCGCCCTGCTGGCCTGCGCCCTCCCCGTCCCCGCCGCGGCGGCCGAAACCGGCGCGCTGGTCCGCTACGTCGCCTGCCCGATCTACCGCGACGCCGATTCGGGCAAGAAATCCGGCTGCTGGCTGGCCGACGACGCCGCCACCGGCCAGCGCTGGGACGTCAGCCTTTCGCCCTACAAGCCCGACTGGAACTACGGCGTGCTGGTCGAAGGCCGCACCACCGCCGCGCCGCCCGACGCCTGCGGGGCGCCGGTGCTCGAACCGGTGCGCACCTCGCGGCTCTACGACATGCCCTGCACGCGCCACATGCTCCCGGCGGAGGGCTATCCCGGCCGGCGCTACAAGCTGCAGGGCCGCTACATCGATCCGCTCTCGGTCGCCCGCCCGGTGCCGCCGGGGCCGTACGCGGAACGCGCATTTCCGATCTATTTCGAGTTCGGAAACGACTTCCTGGTCTATCAATACGACGATTACCTGCTCGACAGGGCGGTTACCTGGATCCGGGCTGCGAAGCCGAAACGCCTCGTCGTCACCGGTTTCGCGGCCTCCCGGCCGGAAACCATTTCCGGCCAGGTTATCGCAGAGCCGACCGAACTGGCACGAAAACGCGCCCAAACCATCGCCGAAAGCCTGCGCAGACTGCTCCCCGGCATCGCGATCGAGACCCGCTGGGAGGAGTCCGCGCCGCCCGCCGACGAGCCCGATGCCGACGGCATCCCCGGCCAATCGCAGCGCCGCGTCGAAATCCGCGCGCTTTTCTAGGCGAACAACGCCCCGACATCCGCGCAGGTTTCCAGCGCCAGGATCGCCTCGGCCAACGCCTCGCCGCGCGGCACTTGCGCCCGGCCGGCACAGGCCAGGAACTTCGCCACCAGCGCCGCCTCCCCCAGCGGCCGCGCCGGGCAGCCCAGCGCGTTGTCCACTTCCGCCTCGACTACCGCGCCGTCCGCCCACAGAATCCGCATCGCCCCGCCCGACCCGCGTTGCCAGCCGGCGCGCGGCGCCTGCCGGCATGTCACCTTCGCCGCCAGCGCCAGCACCCGGGGATCAGCCAATGCCGCCGCATCGAAATCATCGAGGCCGACCCCTCCCCGCGCCAGCGCCAGCGCGACGGTGAACGGGATCGAGAACTTGGCGTCGATCGCCACGCGCGGCGCACGCTTGCGCGCGCTCGGCTCCACCAGCATCGTCTGGACGTCGTCGTGGTCGATCTCGATCCGCGTGATCGCGGCCGGATCGATCGCGTGGCGCGCCCGCAAGTCCAGCGCCAGTTCGATGAACGGATGCGTGCCGCGGCAACTCGGCCAAGGCTTGAACGTGAGTTGGTCGATCCAGAAGCGTCGGCCCAGCGCATCCGTCAGGTCCCCGGGCACGAATTCCCCGCCGGCATAAAGCGCATAGAACCCTGCCCGGCCCTCCAGCGGCTGCTCGAACCCGGCCACCCCGGCGCGCGCCAGCAGCGCCGATTGCACCGCCGCCTGCGCGGGGAAGGCTTCGCGGACCGCGCGCAGCACGGTGCCGGCGCTGTACTTGATCTCGCCGGGCATCGTCGCCTGGCACAGCGTGATCGACAGCGCATCGCGCACCTGCCGCGCATCCAGCCCGAGCAACGACGCCGCCCCCGCCGTCGCGCCATAGGCTGCCAGCATCGGCGGCGGATACCAGTTGCCGGCCTCCATCGGCCGCCGTAGCGCCAGCCCCATGCGGCACGACAGATCGCCGCCGACGGCCAGCGCGGTCAGGAACCGCCGCCCGTCGACCGGCCGCCCGGCCTGCGCGAGCGCGATCAGCGCCGGGACAAGGCTGGCATTGGGGTGCCCGGGGGCAAGATCGAACGCGTCCTCGAAATCGAGCGCGTGTGCCAGCGCCCCGTTGGCCAGTGCCGCCATCGGCACGCCGGCGCGGACGGCCGTTCCCACCACCGTGCACGGCCCGGGGCCCATCGCCCGCGCCAGTTCGATGAACGCGCGCGGCTCGGCGCACAGGCCGCTGGCGCCGAGCATCACTCCGGCGGCATCGAGCAGCACCCATTTCGCCGCCTGCACGGTCGCGGCGGGCAACGCCTCCCAGCGCATCGCCGCGACATGCGCACCGACCGCATCGGAAACCCCCGCGCTCACCGGACGATGTAATAATCGACGATCACGCGGTCCGGCTTGCGGATGCCGCGCGCGACGAAGGCATTGCGGCGCATCCAGTCGTACCTGCCGGCAGTGACCACGAAGCGCGGCGTGGTGCGGAAATAGTACGCGGACGGATCGACGTCCTCGCCGCGCGCCAGCCGCTCGATCACCGCCGGCTCGGCCACGCGCACGCCGGGATTCTCGACCTCGATCACGGTGCCGTCGGCAGCCTTCAGGAAATAGCGGGCCTCCACCCGGGTCAGCCCGCCGGCCTCGATCACCTGCCAGTCACCGCCCCCGTTCAGCACTTCGCCCGCCAGCATCGGCCCTTCGACCTTGCCGCCGGTAATGGCGATGAAGCGCTTCCGCCCGCCGTCGGCCTGCCCCATCTCCACCGGCGCGGCGACCTGCACCGTGGCGGTGAACGCATATTCGAGGATCGGCGCCGGGGCGGATGGGGCAGCGTGCGCCGTCCCCGCCAGCAAGGCCCAGGCCGCGGCCGCGATTGCCGGTTTCATCGCCCGCCTCCGCTCAGATCGGGAAGTGTCCGGGCCGCGTCTCGACCGTGATCCAGCGCGTCTCGGTGAAGCTGTCGATGCCCTGCCGTCCGCCGAACCGGCCATAGCCCGATGCGCCGACGCCGCCGAACGGCATCTGCGCCTCGTCGTGTACGGTCGGGCCGTTGACGTGGCAGATGCCCGAACGGATCTGCCGCGCGATCTCCAGGCCCCTGGCGACGTCGCGGGTGAACACCGCCGCCGACAGCCCGTATTCGCTGTCGTTGGCCAGTTCCACCGCGTGCGCGGCGTCACGCGCGCGGATAACCGCCACCACCGGCCCGAAGCTTTCGTCGCGGTAGAGGTTCATCGCCGCGGTCACGCCGTCGACAACGGTGGCCGGCATCAGCACGCTGTCCGCCTTGCCGCCGGAGAGCAGCCAGGCGCCCTTGCCGATGGCATCGTCGATCAGCGCGTTGACATGGTCGACGGTCTTTCGATCGACCACCGCGCCCAGCGGCGTGGTCCCCTCGCGCGGATCGCCGGTCGCCATGCTGCCCGCCTTGGCGGCGAACCTCTCCGCAAAGGCATCGGCCACGGCATCGACGACGATGATCCGCTCGGTGCTCATGCAGATCTGTCCCTGGTTCATGAACGCGCCGAACGCCGCCGCCTTCACCGCCTCGTCGAGATCGGCGTCCTCGAGCACGATCAGCGGCGCCTTGCCGCCCAGCTCGAGCAGGCAGGGCTTGAGATGCTCGGCCGCGCGCCGGGCGATGATGCGGCCGACGCCGGTGGAGCCGGTGAAGTTGATCCGCTTCACCTCCGGCGCATCGATCAGCGCCCCGACGACTTCGCCCGCATCCTCGGGCGCATTGGTGACGACATTGACCACGCCTTCGGGGAAGCCTGCCTCGGCGAACGCCTCGATGATCAGCGCGTGGGTGCGCGGGCAGGTCTCGCTGGCCTTGAGGATCACGCTGTTGCCGCAGGCCAGCGGCACCGCGATCGCACGCACTCCCAGGATGATCGGCGCATTCCACGGGGCAATGCCCAGGATCACCCCCACCGGCTCCTTCAGCGCCATCGCCAGGCAGCCGGGTTTGTCCGAAGGGATCACCTCGCCGGCGATCTGCGTGGTCAACGCCGCGGCCTCGCGCACCATCGACGCCGCCAGGCCGAGGTTGAACATCGCCCAGCCCGCGGTCGATCCGGTTTCGGCCATCATCGCCGCGACGAAGGCGTCCTTGCGCGCCATCAGCGCGTCCGCCGCCTGCATCAGCACCGCGCGGCGCGCGTTCGGTCCCTGCGCGGCCCAGGCCGGAAACGCCGCGCCGGCCCTGGCGGCGATCGCGGGAATATCCGCGGCCTTCATCGCCTTCGCCGAGGAAGCGACCTCGCCGGTCAGCGGGTTCAAACGGGTGAATTCCATGCTCGCTCTCCGCAAGGTTTAGCTATTAATAATAGCAATATGCGATGCTGCCGAATGTGGCAAGCCTTCAGCGCCTCGCCAGCAGCCGCGCGAGCCGCGCATCGGTCCGGCACGAATAGGAGGCGGCGCGATCGACCGGTCCCCTGCCGTCATGGCGCGCCGCCTGCGGGAACGGGCAGAGCCGCCTGGTGAACAGCTCGCGCTCGCCGTCGCGCTTGCCGGCGACGATGTCGTCGGGCGGGCGGCCCTGCTCCACCCATTGCACCAGCGCCCACAACACGTCGCTTTCCGGCCTGCCCGATGCCGGGCTCTGCCCCATGCCGCCGAACAGGTCCGCGCCGGGTCCGCCCCGGCAATGGTACATGCCCGGCACCATGAACAGGCGCACCGATCGCTGCAGCCGGCCCAGCCCGCCGTTGGCGGCCGCCAGCCGGCCATAGTAGCGGATCGTAGGCCCGGCATTGGTCGAGGGATCCTGCCAGCCCTGGTAGAGGATCGCCTTGTGGCCGCGCGCCAGGAAGTTGGCGATCCCGGTCCGGTCGGCGCGCAGCTCGGGCATGATGCGGTTGGCCGCCGCCAGATCGGCCGTGCGCCGGAAGCCCTGCGCATCCCAGTCGGGATTGTCGTACACCCCATCGGCCCACATCGCGCGCAGCAGCGGCGAGGGCGGCCCGGGCCGCGTGCGGACGCCGGGGAACAGCCCCCCATCCATCGCCCGCCCGTTCTCGTCGGGCATCGGAGCGATGATGCGATCGATCATCGCCAGCTTCGGCGCGGTCAGGCAGCCATCGCCCTGCCCCGGCCGGCACAGCAGCGTCGCGGTGCGGAACCGGCAGGCCAGCGGGTTCTCGACGATCCCGTCGCGCACCCCGTCGAGCCCGTCGCACTGAGCGAACACGCGGCTTTCGTACAGCGCCCAGTCGGCATCGGACAGCATCGCCCCGGGATTGCGCGCCTGTTCCAGCGAGAACCACAGCATCCGCACCGACTGCAAGGGCATGTTCGGCCCGGGTGCCCCCGCCACCACGCCGTCATAGTCGGCCGGATAGTTCTGCATCTCCTTCAACGCCTGTCGCCCGCCGCCCGAGCAGCCCAGGAAATAGGCGCGACTGGCCGGCCGGCCATAATACCGGGCGAGCAGTGCCTTCGCCGCCTGCGCCGTCAGATGCACGGCGCGATGCTCGTAATCGACGCGGGCCCTGGCATTGCGCATCCAGTGCGCGTCGGCGATCTTGTGGCCGCTGTCGGTCGTGACCGTGGCGAAGCCCTGCGCGATCCGCAGCGCCATGTCGCGCTCATTGAACACCCCGGCGTCCCCGCCCACGCCGGCCCCCAGCAGCCGCCCGTTCCACGCCGCCGGCAGCCACAGCTCGAAGCCGATGGTCGCCTCGATCCGCCCTTCGATCCGGCAGAAGCCGACGTTCACCGGCGCCGCGGCGTAGGGACCCCGCCCCGGCTCCGGCAGCCAGTTCCGGCCGGGGGCGATCATCGTCGCCTGATCGACGCTGACCGCCCCTTGCGTGCCCCTCAACGCGGCGCAATCGACCGCGCCCGGGGCCGTTGCCGCCGCCGCTGCCAGGACGAGCGGCAGCAGCGCCATCAGAACTTCACCCCGGCGTTCACCGAGATCATGCGCGGAACCGGATTGGCCGCCTGCGCGTCATACCCCCGCGCGATGTCGACGAACGGCGGATTCTGGTTGAACAGGTTGCGCACGTCGACGCCGAAGCGGAAATGCTCGGTGACGTCGAAGCCGACCGCAAGGTCGAAGGTGTTGTACTGCGAGACCTGCTGCACCGGCGTGACGGTGTCGTTGACATAGCCCGACAGGTGGTTCCAGGTGAACCGGCCGCTCCACTTGCGCCACTTCGCGCCGATGTCGGCCTGGCTGCGGAACTTCTGCGGAAAGTTGATGTGGCCCAGCACGTCGGCCACGGCCGCCCCCGGCACCGCCTGGAACAGGTACCTGGTGTAGTAGGTGCCCTGGAACCCGGCGTCGAACTTCACCCCGCCCATCGTCCAGTCATAGTAGATGCCGAAGTCAATGCCGCGCACCTGGCTGCGACCCAGGTTCTGCCGCCGCCCGTCGACGATGAAGGTGACGTTGGCCTGGTTGATGACGTTGTTGATCGGCAGCCCCGAGTTGACCAGCGCCGTCACCTCCGCCGCCGTCGGGTTGAACCGCACGAACGAGGCGTAGAGCGGATTGGTGAGGATGCCGGCGGTGCCGCGCAGCGCCTGGATCTGGTTCTTGTAGTCGATGTCGAAGTAGCTGACCGTGGCGTGGAGCCCCGCGAACGGATCGAGATCGGCGCCCACAGACCAGGTCCGCGCGGTTTCCGGCTTGAGCCCGGGATTGCCGCCGGCGATGCCGATGCCCGACTGGTTGCCGCTCGCGCCGGGCAGCGTGTCGTAGTAGAGCCCGGCGCCGCCGGCGATCGTCGAGACTTCGGTAAAGGTCGGCGCGCGGAACGACTTGCCGAAGCTCGCCTGGATCTTCAGCATGTCCGCCGGCTTCCAGGTCAGCCCCAGCTTGGGGTTCGAGGTGTGGCCGAAATCGCTGTACTTCTCGTAGCGCCCGGCCACCGACAGCGAGAGCTGCCGGACCAACGGCATCGCGTTGCCGGCGCCGACGATCGGAATGAACAGTTCGCCGAACAGCGCCTTCACCGTCCGGCTGCCGCCGTCGGCGACGTCGACCGGCGCGCTCGACGATCCGCTCAGCAGATCGGTGAAGGTGTATTCCTTGCGGTATTCGGCGCCGGCCGCCAGCCGGACATTGCCGCCCGGGATCGCCAGCAGCGAGCCGTCGACCTGCACGTTGGCGACATCGAGCCGGGTCCTGCCGGTGATCACGAACAGGTTGTCGCGGATCCGGGCGATCGTCGCCGGATTGTTCGCGCCGCCGAAGACGTTGAGCGCGGTGGCCGGGTTGGTGTCGGCCAGCGCGGCGTTCAGCGCCGCCGTGTTAACGCCGACGTGACGGTCGGAAACGTCCTCGGATTCCCCGTGGGCGTAATAGGCGGTCGCCTTCCAGTCGCCGAACAGCCGCGCCTCGATCCCGGCGGAAATGTTCCAGCTCTTGCCGTGGTACGGGTTGAAATCGGCGTCGCCATTGGTCGGCACCAGCGACCAGTTGACCGTCTCCGAGGTGACGCCGGCCGCCGGCGCGACGAAAAACGGATTGGTGTTCCGCACCGTCGCGCTGATATTGGTCAGGCCCGAGGTCTGCCCCTTGCGGTAGGAGAAGAAACCGTCGGCGAACACGCGGATGCCGTCGGAGAGTTCGTGGCTGAACGCGCTGGTGAGGCTGTAGCGGGTCTGCTCGGGGATCACCGCGTCGTACGTGTTGTAGAAGCACTTGTTGGACGTGCCCGCCACCAGCGACGATGCCGTCGCCTGGGTCACGCCCCCTGTGGGGATCGCATAGGTCCTGCCGCCGGCGGTGATCGTGCCGGGCGCGCAGTTGGTCACGCGCAGGTCGCGGCCACCGCGCGGAACGTTGTTGTCCTGGTAGAACGGCAGGTCATAGCCGCGCAGCGCATCGTTGTGCGTCACTTCGCCGGCGATCATGAACGATCCGCCCGACCACTTCCGGCCGTAGATTCCTGAAACCTGCTGCTCGTTGTAGGCGCCGTTGGCGGTACCGCTGCGCGCGCGCAGCTCGATGCCGTCGAAGTTGCGGCGCAGGATGAAGTTGACCACGCCCGCGATCGCATCCGAACCATAGATCGCGGAGGCACCGTCGGCGACGACCTCGACCCGTTCCAGCGCGATCGTCGGGATGACCGAAGGATCGGTATACTGGCCCTGCGTGCCCGCCGGCGGCAGGCGCTTGCCATCGTAGAGCACCAGCGTCGCGTTGGTCGATATCCCGCGCAGGTTGATGCCGGCGCCGCGGGTGGCGTTGGCGGCCGCGTTCTGCGCGGTGCCGCCATTGCGGTTGACCCCCAGCGAGACGACCTGCGGCACCCGGCGCAGCAGGTCGGCGGAAGACGTGACCGGTTCGCTGGCGATCTTCTCGGCGGTGATCGCGATGACGTTCGAGCCGACCGGTGCGATGCCGCGAATGCGGCTGCCGGTGACAATGATCGACGATGGCTCCTCGGCCTTGTCGCCGGCCGCGGCATCCTGCGCCGATGCCGGCGGCGCCACCAGCGCCGTGGCGAACGCCGCCAGCGAGATGGTCCCGGGATGGCGGCGGCCGGTGGTCTTCATCGCATTGCCCTTCATGGTTCCCTCCCTTTGAATTCAGTCGCGACGTCCCGACAGGCGCGGCGCCAGAGACAGAAGCGCGATCGCGGCGATCAGGATGCCGGCGCCCAGCAGCTCGGCCGGACGCGGCATCCTTGCGCCGTAGAACCACGCCAGCAGCACGGCGCCGCCGACGCCCGCCACGAGGCTGGCCGCGCGCTCGAGCGGCACGCAGTAGGCGTTCTCGTTCGGGTCCAGCAGGATGATCACCGCGACCACGCCGATCGCGGCCAGCGTCAGCCCGATCCAGAACAGCGGCCAGATCACGGGATCGCGCCACACGGCAAGGAAGCCATGGCCGAGCTCGCCCGCCTGCCCGCCCAGCCCGGATGCCGGGATCGCGGCGAGCGCCGCCACCGACAAGGGCAGCGCGATGATCTTTTCCTCGACGAAGTAGCGCCTGAGCGCGGCGGGATCGCCGTCCTTCGACAGCCGGTTCATCACCGCCAGCCGGACGAAGTACCCCAGCGTGTACAGCATCACCGTCAGGATCGCGAGCGGGGGCAATTTCAGCCCGCCGCGATCGGTGAGCGTGATCAGCAGCGCCACGGCCACCATGGCGAGGGCCGCCCAGCTCCACCAGCGCACCCGCCGGCCGAACAGCAGGTCGACGAGCGGCGCGATGATCAGGATGTCGCCGCGCATGATCAGCTGGATGAACGGGATCGACACGCCCCGGAAAGTCAGCGACAGCGGCACGGTGAACAGCACCAGCGCGGTGCCGAGGCCCGACAGGAATGTCAGGCGCGTCGGCACCGGCAGGCGCAGGCCGCCGATGCGGACGGCATGGGCGTCGCGATGCCAGCCCGACAGCCAGATGAACGCGTAAGTGAACGCCCAGTTGAAGATCAGCGAGGCCGGCAGCGTCTCCAGCCCGGTCAGCGGCCGCCCCAGCGCGGCGTTGGGCGTCGTCGTCACGAACCGCGTGATCATCACGTTCGGCAGGTACAGCGCGAGGTAGAGGCCTACCCAGGCTTCCAGCGTGAACGCGCGCCGCGCCATCACGCCGCCACCAGCTCGACCATGTCGGGACCGGTGCGGAACGCGCCGTTGAGGCCCGCCTCCGCGCTCACCGCGGCCAGGTAGTCGACCACCGCGGCATGTTCGGCACTGCCGGGCGCCGCGAACCGCGGCACCGCGTCGCGGCCTATGTGCAACGGCAACAGGCCGGCCTTCAGCAGCCTGCCGCCGCCGATCTCCAGGCGCGCCACCATGCTCATCCGCGCGACGGTGGGGAAATTGTACAGCCCCTCGAAATCGGGCTCCCACTCTTCGGCGAGGACGCGGATCTCGTTCCAGCTTTTCGATTTCGCGTGCGCTTCGTCCATCCTCAGGTCGGTCGCGAAGTTGCACAGGGAGTGGAACACCGGTTTGCCGTCGATCACCTCGCACCCCTTGAGGATGTGCGCGTGCCCGCCGAGGATCGCATCGGCGCCGGCGGCAATCGCCGCCCGCGCCACGTCGCGCTGGTAATCGGCGATGCTGGCGCGGACGAAATGGATGCCCCAGTGCTGCGAGACCACCACCACGTCGGCCTGCGCCTTCGCCGCGCGGATGTCCGCCTCCATCGCCGCCAGGTCCTCGCGGTGCGGGAAGGTGTGGACGCGCGCCGGCGTGCCCGGCTGGTCGTGCTCGATCTCCTCGTACACCGTGTGCGCCCGCATCGGCGCGCAGCCGGGCCGGCGTTCGTCGGCCCAGTAAGCCTGCGGCAGGATGCTGGAATAGGCGAGCACGGCCACGCGGGTACCGTCGCCCAGCACGGTAAGGACGGGCGTGCGCGCCTCGGCGATGTCGGCCCCGGCCCCGACGACGGCGATGCCGGCGGCGCGCAAGTGCGCGCGCGTCTCGAAGAACGCCTCGGCGCCCCAGTCCATGCAGTGGTTGCCCGCCATCGAGATCACGTCGAACCCGGCCCGCCCCAGCGCCGCCGCGCCTTCCGGCCGCGCCAGGACCGCGTGCCGCGCCTGCGGCAGCCGGCTGCCACGGGCGGCGAAGCTGGTCTCGAGCTGCCCGAACGTCAGGTCGGCCGCGCGCAGCACATCGCTCGTGGCGACGAAGCTCTCGTCGTAGTCGTCGCGGTCCATCGCGAGATCACCCGTTGCGAGCAGGACGTGCGGCAAGTCGATCTCTCCCGGGTTCCGGCTCGTGCCGGATGTTTCGCAATGCCTTATAGCAATCATCGGGCGGCGTTCGCAAGCGCTTGCAAAGACAGTCCGGTCCCAGGCAAAACGGGGCCAACTGCAGCGTTTCCGGCCGAAACCGCGCCCAAAACGGTGGAACGGGGGCCATCACTTCTGCGCAAACGTGCCAAGGTTTCCGCCTGCTTTTCCTGCAAGGGCTTGCCCCGGGTCGGCGTCCCGGTAGCCTCGACCCGGAAAACGCAGGGAGAGCCGCATGAAACCCGCCATTTCCAGCACCCTCGCCACCCTCGCCGCCGGTCTTGCCATGGCCGTCCATGCGCAGACGCCGCCAGCACCCCGGGCAACCGTCAACGAGGCCGAGCGCGCCGTCTATGCGACGTTGCCCAATGGTCCCGGCACCGGCCCCTACCCGGCGATCATGGAAACCGACCCCGGCCTGCCGGACCACGTCGTCTATCGCCCGTCCCGGATCGCCGCGCTCGGCCAGCGCAAGCTCGGTGTGCTGGTGTGGGGCAACGGCGGCTGCCGCGAGGACGGCGCCAGCGCGCGGCTCCACCTGCTCGAAATTGCCTCGCATGGCTATGTCGCGATTGCCCCCGGCCGCGTGCTCTCGGGGCCGACCGCGACGGAGAGGCGCGTGGAACGCCAGCCCGGCGCCGATGGCAGGTTGCCCCCGGTGGCGACGACTGCCGAGGACGTGCGTGCCGGCCTCACCTGGGCGCTGCGCGAAAACCGCCGCAAGGGCAGCCGCTATTTCGGCCGCGTCGATCCGGCGCTGACCGCGGTCGCCGGCCATTCCTGCGGCGGCCTGCAGGCGCTGCAGGTGGCGGGCGACAAGCGCATCCACGCGGTCCTGATCCACAACAGCGGCGTCTTTGCCGATGGTTCGAACCCGATCCAGGGTCTCACGGTCGACAAGAGTCTCCTGAAAACGCTCCACACGCCGGTTGTCTACTTCCTCGGCGGGCCGACCGATGTGGCCTTTCCCAACGGCAGCGACGATTTCCGCAGGATCGACCACGTGCCGGCGGTGCTCGTCAACCTGCCGGTCGGCCATGGCGGCACTTTCTTCCGCGCGAACGGGGGCGCGGTGGCGGCCGCGGCGGTCGACTGGCTCGATTGGCAGCTGCGCGGCGACAAGGTCGCCGGGCGGACCTTCACCGGCGCCAATTGCCGCCTGTGCGGCGGCGCCGGTACCGGCTGGACGATCGAGCGCAAGCGCATCGACTGAACGCGGCGGGCCGGCGGCCGTCGCCGTGCCTATTCGCACCGCCGTCCGCGAAGGCACGGTCGCAGCATCGGCGCTGGCGCATAGGCTATCGTCCCGGCCGGGCGCGCGGGCCAGCGACCGCTGTCGAGCCGTCGTTCGAGATAGCTCAGGGCCGCCAGGGCGGTGTCCTTGCCCATCCCGCAATGGCCGGCCGCGTCGAGCCACAGCCCCCGCGCCATGCGCGGACTTGCCCCTTCGAGATAGCCGCGCTGCAGCGAGGGTGAGGTCGCCCCGTCGCCGATGGCCTGCACTGCCACCAGCGGCACCGTGGGGCGCGCATTCGGCGTGTAATGCGCCATCATGTAGGCCACCGCGGCCGGACGCGCCGCGATGCGCGGGGCGGCGGCGAGGCGCGCAAGGTCGGCGGCGAGGTTGAGCCCGGCCTTGGCATAGATCGCCTCCACCAGCACGCGGCGGCCCGAGCGGGCAAGCTGCCGGGCATAGTCGACCCCGGTGTTCCACGAGAACGGGCCGCCCGCGCGCCGTTCCTGGTCGCTGCGCGGCAGGAACGCGCCCGCCACGAAGCTGGCGGCGATCTCGTCGACTTGCGCGGCGGCGTCGGCCTCGGCCGGTCGCGGATGGTCGCGCCGGGTCCAGCCGGGGATTCCCGCCAGCACGCCCGCGAGCGCCACCCGCGCCCGGCCTTCCGGCGTCTGCATGGCCGCGGCGAGCGCCGCCTGCGCGCGGCGCGCGTTCGCCAGGTCGTCTGCCACGCCGACGAGATCGATCCCCGCGTCGGGTGCGACCAGCGTGCGGAAGGCAAAGGCCCCGTCGAGCGCCATGTTCATCATCCCCACCGCGCCGCCGATCGACGGGCAGAAGGCGATCGCCCCGGAGACCGCGGGCCGGGCTTCCTCGGCCAGCGCCGTCGTCACCAGCCCGCCCATCGACTGCCCCCACGCGATCACCCGCCGAGGCTGGCCATGGACTTGCGCAAAGGCTGCCACCGTGGCGCGCTGCGCCGGCACCGCTTCGGCCAGCGCCCAGCCTTCGGCGCCATAGTTCGAGGCGGCCAGCGCATAGCCCCGGTCGAGCAGCGCCTGCTTCCATGCCGCCGGTGCCGTCTCCGGCTCCCCGGCGCGGGGGCTGTAGCCGCGCCCGAACAGCAGCAAGGTGCCGTTCCACTGCGCGGGCATGTCCGCCGCCCAGCGCGCGCCCCCTGCCAGCGTGCCGCCGGCGGGGGTCGCAGCCGGCTGTTCCGCCGGGGCGGCGGCCGCAACCCAGGCCGCACCGGCAAGCATCAGACGAAGCAGGCGCGACATAGGTTCAATCCTTTCGGCAGGTGAAGCTCGAGGCGGTATCGGCCGGGCCCCGGCCATCCCACACCGCGCGAAGCGGCCAGGCGCACAACGGCCTTGTCCGCACGATCCGGCCTGCTTCCACCCGGCTGGCGACGATGCGCGACGGCGCGCGCCCCCGAAGCACCCATTGCTCGAGCGCGCTCAGCAGATCGTGTTGCGGATCGGCTTGCGGCGCATCGCCCCCCGCGCCGCCGAACAGTTCTGCCCCCGGACCCCCGCGGCAGTGCTCCATGCCCGGCACCATGAACAGCCGTGCCGAGCGCGCCAAACCCGCACCAAAACGCGCTGAAAGCGCGCGCCAGTACGCCAGCGTCGATGGCGCGGAGACCAGCGGATCGTCCCAACCCTGGTAGACGATCAGCCTGCCGCCGCGACGCAGGAACGGCTCGATTGCCGGATTGTCGGCATGGAGGTCCATCACCCGGTCGATCGCGGGCAGGTCGCGCGCCAGGCTGAAGTTGCGGGCATCCCAGCCCGGATCGCCGTGCACGCCATCGGCGAACAGCACGGTCGCGAGATAGGAAGGGCCGGGCGTAAAGGGCTCGGGCAACGGCGCCGGCGAGACCCGTACCGTCGGCAGCAAACCGTCGTCGAGGCGGCGGCCGTTCTCGTCGTGCAGCGGCGCGGCCAGACGGCGCACCGCCGCGACCTGGGCCGAGTCCAGGCATTCGCCCGCCTGTCCCGGCCGGCACAGCAAGCTCCCCGGAGCGAACCGGCAGGCGCGCGGGTCATCGACGACCCCGTCCCGCACGCCGTCGCGCCCGTCGCACGCCGCGATCGCCGCGCGATAGGCCAGCTGCCAAGCCGAGGCCGGCATCATCGCGCCCCATTGCGAATGGCGCTGCATTTCCCACATCCGCCGCGCGCTCATTTCGGGCGTGTTGACACCCGGGGCACCGGCAATCACGCCGTCGTAATCCCCGGGGAAGCGCTGCACTTCGGTCAGCGCCTGCCGGCCCCCGCCGGAACAGCCGACGAAGAAGGCATGGAGCGGGCCCGTCCCATAGACGCCGCGCAACATCGCCCTCGCTTTCACCGCGAGCAGGTGATGCGCCCGCCAGACATAGTTGGCCGCGCGGTCCGGCCGGTGCAGCAGCCAGTGCGCCTCGGACGCCTTGTGGCCGCCATCGGTGCTGGCCCCGGCATAGCCGCGCGCCACTGCCCGCGCGAGCTCCCGATAGGCGAACGTGCCGGCCTGGCCGCCGACGCCGCCGGTCAGCAGGCGGTGGTTCCAGCGCGCTTTCTCCGGCAACCACAACTCGAAGCCGGACTCGCCGCCGATCGTCCCCTCGACCCGGCAGAATCGTTCGGCCAGCGGCGGAATGCCGGGAATGCCGGTGAGCGGCCGATCGCCACCAACTTCGGTCAGGCGCGCAACATGGACGTCGGGCACGTGCAGCCGGGCTGCGGCGTCGCATGTCGCCGCCTGCGCCGGGACCGCCGCAAGCGCCGCGCCGCCCACGGCGAGCGCCCCGCGCCGCGCGCCGACGGGCCTCATCGTCCGATCAGCGGCAGGCTGACCGTGGACGGATGCGCCTTGTCGCTGACGAGAGTGATGGTCCGGGGTTGGGCCAGGGGATCACGCGCGCGCTCGCGCCAGTCCGAACCGGTCAGGGTGAACTGGATGCGATGGCCCGCCGCGAACGTCCACGATGTCGGCATCACGTCGAATTGCAGTCGCGCCGGCTCGCCGGGGTGCAGCGGCTCGGCATCCTCGGCAAAGGCGCGGTGCCAGGGGATGGCCGGCAGCGCCCACGGCGCGGTGCCGAGCTTGCGCAGGCTCGCCTTGAGCCGCCCCTCGGTGACCACCCGGACCGATCCGTCGGGCGCCACGTCCTCGACATAGAGGAACAGGTTGGCATCGGGCGTGTCGGCGGTGATCCAGATGTCGGCAAGGCCATGGCCGGTGTACTCGATGGCCGTGGCGAGCGGCTTGCCGGCCAGCGACAGGCCGTTGCCGGGCAAGTGGCAAGGCTGCATCGTCGGTCCGCTGCCCGCGTCCTTGCACTGCACCGCGTAGTCGACCGCGAACGCCTGCGTGACGGCGGGCCCGGTGAACGGGCCCGCGACGAGGCCCTTCGCGGTCAATGCGAAGCGGGTCTGCCGGGCCTCGGGCAAAGGCCACTGCGCGGTGGCCCGCCAGGCGCCGGTGCCGCCGGCGCCGATGGTGAAGTAGTGGATCGGGTCTTCGCGATCGATGCCGGTGTCGATTCCCTTCAAATGGCGGTCGAAGAAGCGGTGCGCCTCCTCGACGAGGGCGAAACCGTCGTTCTGGCAATGCAGCCAGTCCCCGATCAGGATGCGCGCGCCCGGGATGTTCTGGCGGGCGATCAGGCCCTGGTCGCGCAGTTCGTCGCGCCAGCCGCCAACGACATAGAGCGGCACGCCGCCCTGGACGATCTGCGGCAGGTAGCTCGACGCGCTGCCTTCGGCCCAGAACGTGCTCTGCACGCTGGGCGCGAAGCTGTCGCGGTAGGGCATCGACTTCCACAGGTCGAACAGGGGGAGGCCGCGCTGGTGCTGCTCCGCCGCCTTGCGCAGCTCGACCTTGTCCGGATCGGTGGCGACCGGCGGAATGTCCATGTCCTGCGCGATCGTCCGGGTGGGACCGGTGCCCCACTGGGCAAAGATGCCGCCGCGCCGCATGGCATCGTACTTGTTCCAGGAGAAACAGCCGGCGAACACCGCCTTGAGGTGCGGCGCGTTGACCGTCATCGCGTGCATCGCTGCGTCGCCCGTGTTCGAGCAGCCATACTGGCCGACCATGCCGTTCGACCAGTCCTGTCGCGCCAGCCACTCGATCAGTTCATACGCGTCGTGCGCCTCGTTGCGATCGTGATAGCCGCGCATCGTGCCGAACGACTGGCCATTGCCGCGTCGCGCGACCTGGACGACGACGTAGCCATAGTCGGTGAGCTGCGGCATCGAACCGAAGCCTGCCCTGCGCGGGCCGACCCCGTCGCCCGCCTGCTGGGTCGCGCTCAACGAATGGTGCCAGATCACCGGAAACCGCCCGGCCACCGGAATGCCGCCTTGCGCCGGCCGGGCCACCAGCACGGCGATCCGGGTACCGTCCCGCAGCGGCACGTAGAACGAGGTCGTGACCTGTTCGCCGTAGAGTTTCGGCGGCTGGTAGTGGCCGAAGCTCGACGGGGCGGGCGCCGGCAGGAGCGCTGGCGCCGCAACCGTTTTCGGCTCCTGCGCCGCCACCCCCGCGGCGAGCATGCTCAACGCGAGGGCGGCGGGCGCAGCGCGCATCAGATCTTGACCCGCACGCTCGCGGCGACCAGCCGGCCGATCGGATCGGAGGCGGTGGCGTCATAGCCGCCGCTGCCGTTCACGCTCGGCGCGATGTTCACGTAGGGCGGCTGCGTGTCGAACAGGTTGCGCACCTCGATGCCGAAGGTGAACTGCTGGGCGCTGCCCACTTTCCAGGCCAGATTGAGATCGACCGGGGTGTAGCTGGCGACCGACTGGTTCGGCGTGGCGGCCGGCGCGGCGGTGTTGGTGTAGCCGTTGAGGTGCGTGATCCGCAGGCCCGCGCTGAACGGCCCCTTCTCCCAGTTCAGCGAGGCGCGCATCTTGAAGCGGGCCGGCTGGAAGATCTGGTTGAGCTGGTCGATGAACGGCGCGTTCGGGGTTTGCGCGGTGACGAACGTGGTCAGGTACGTGCCCGAGAACGCCAGCCCGAACGTGCCCATGTGGTCGGTCGGCACGCTGTAGCTGGCCGTGAAGTCGATGCCGTGGGTGATCGACCGGCCGAGGTTCTGGCTGCGGCCATCGACGAACACGGTCACGTTCGCGGCATTGCCGCCGGGGAACGCGCCCGAGACGGCGAGCCCCTGCCCGACATAGCTTGCCGCCAGCGCCCCGGCCGCGGCGCCCTGGGTGATGATGCCCGTGCCGTCATACTGCGAGGCGCGTGTCAGCACCGCGAGGTCCGACAGCAGCGCGATCACCTGGTTCTTGTAGTCGACGCTCCAATAGGTCGCCGAGAGGCGCAACCGCGGCAGCGGCTCGTAATCGGCGCCGAAGGACCAGGTGGTCGCGGTCTCGGGCTTGAGGTTCAGGTTGCCGCCCGAGAGCGCAACGCCGGTGATCGGCGCGCCGCCGGCCGGATTCTGGTAGCTTTGCACGAACAGCTGGTTCGAGTTGCCGTAGATCTGCGGCAGCGTCGGGGCCCGGAACGACGTGCCGAAGGAACCCCGCAGCTTGAGCCCGTCGACCGGCTCCCAGTTGACGCCCACCTTGGGATTGGTGGTCTTGCCGACGTCGGAATAGCGGTCATAGCGCACGGCGGCGTCGATCTCGAGCTTCCGGAAGCCGGGCATGGCGTTGCCGGTGCCGAACACCGGGATCAGCAACTCGGCATAGGCCGAGTCCACCCTGCGGCCGAAGGTGCGCCACGCCACCGCCGTGCCGGGATTGCCGCGCGCGCTGCCGAGGTCGATGGTGAATTCCTGGCCCTCGTAACCCAGCGCCAGCTTCACCGTACCGCCCGGAAGGTTCAGCAACGGACCGTTGAGCCGCGCCTCGTAGCCGGTGAAGTGGCCGATCGTCGGGCTGATCGAGATCTGGTTGAAGATGCCGGCGAGCACCGCGGCCTGCGTCCGGCCGAGGCCATAGGGATCGAACGCGGTGGCGGGATCGCTCGACTTCAGCGCGTTGTTGAGGGCGGTGTTGTTCACCCCCATCGTCTGGATCGAATTGTCGTCGGTGCGGCCCTTGCTGAACAGTGCCTCGAACTGCCAGTCGCGCGGCAGCTTGGCGCGCAGGCCGGGGGTGATCTGCCAGCTCTCGCCATGGCCATAGTTGAAGTTGCGGCCGACGTCGTTGCGGAAGTTGTAGTCGAGCGTGTAGCTCGAGCCGGTGAAGCCCGTAGGCCGCACGAACCAGGCATTGGTCGAAGGCACCGACAGCGAGGCATTGGCATAGGCCGGGTTCCGCTCAAAGCGGCGCATCGAATAGAAGCCGTCGGCGAAGAACGTCAGCCAGTCGGTGATCTCGTACGTGGCGGTGGCGTTGACCGAATCGTACTTCTGGCGGGGGATCAGGTCCTGGCCAAGCAGGTCGTCGCAGCGGTTGCTGGTGCCCGCGGTCAGCTGCGCGGGAGACGAGAGGCCGCCCGCAGGCACCGCGTACGTCGTGGTGACGCCCGCCTGGGTGGCCTTGATCGTCCCCGGCGCGCACTTGGTGACCGAGTAGTCGGCGCCGCCGAACGCGGTCTGGTTCGAGGCGAAGAACGGGCGATCGATGCCGTTGAGCGCCGACTTTTCGACTTGCTCGTAGGCGACCATCACCTGGCCGCGGCTGAACTTCTTGCCGACGGCGATGCCGAGCGACTTCTCGTTGTACGCACCATCGTCGGAAACGCCGCCGCGCGCGAAGGCCTCGATGCCGTTCAGGCTGCGGCGCGGGATAAGGTTGACGACGCCGGCGACGGCATCGGAGCCATAGATCGCCGAGGCGCCGTCGGCCACGATCTCGACCCGCTCAACGCCCAGCGTCGGCAGGACCGAGGGATCGGTCGAGCGGCCGTTGCTGGTGGTGCGGTGGCCGTCGATCAGGATCAGCGTCGCGTTCGGGCCGATCCCGCGCAGGTTGATCGAGTTGCCATAGACGATGTTGCCCGAGCCGCCCGACTGGCCGCGCGAATTCTCCGAAACGCCGAGGTCGAACACCTGCGGCAGTTCCTTGATCGCGCGATCGATGGTGACGCGGCCCGACTGGGCGATGTCGGCCATGCCCAGCGCGGTGATCGACGAGCCGACCGGCGCCTCGCCGCGGACGCGGCTGCCGGTGACGATGATGTCGCCCGCGACCGGCGCATCGACGGCGGCCGGGTCGGCGGCTGGGGCCGGGGTCGGATTTGCCTGGGCCAGTGCCGCGTGCGGCGCGAGCAGCGCCAGGGCGAGCGCGAGACCCGAAGCGCGGGCCATGAAGGTCGTGTTTAGTGCCATCTCATCCTCCCGCCCGAAGGCGTCGCCTGAACCGTTGACCGGAGGCAGGAGGATTCACCGCGACATCGCGCCGACGGCTGCCTTCATCCTGCTCCGGTGCCCCGTGCGCGGTTTGTCGTGCGCATCGGTGAGAGCGCTTGTGCTCCCGGGCGATGGAGATTTTCGATCATTAGTGGAAAAAGTCAACTATCCTTGTCGTTGACTTTTATCCGGCAGGGACAGCCCCGGAATCGCGCGTTCCGTCAGGATTCGCCGCCCGCGATTGCTGCGTACATGCGGTCGAGCAGTTCGCTGAGCAGCTGCTTCTCGCCGGGCGAAAGCTGGTGCAGCACCGCCGATTCGGTCTCGTCGACGACGGCGAAAAGCGCATCCAGCTTCGCCTGCCCCGCCGCCGTGACATACAGTGCGTGCCGCCGTCGATCGGTGGTGGAGCGACGCCGCTCTGCCCAGCCGAGTTTTTCGAGATCGTCGACGATCGCCACCGCCACCGACTTGTCCTGGCCTACTTCCCGCGACAGCGCGATCTGCGAGATGCCGGGGTTGGCCTCGATCAGCGCCAGCGACGAGAACAGCCCGGACCGCAGCCCTTCGGCCGCGGTCGCCGTGGCAAAGTGACGCGACAGGTGGTTCTGGACGCGGCGCAGCCGAAACCCGACGAAATCCCCCAGCCGGCCCAGGCTGACCTGGCTGCCGCCGGGCCCGCCATCGGCCCGCACGGGAGCCGCCGCCGCCTTCGCGGGACGGCGGCCGGTCTTCGCTTTGGTGCCGTTGGACTTGCTCATTTGGTTGACATCGAAGATCGTTGAAATATTCTACGGTTTGGATCGTTAGCCCATTAGACGGCGGGGACACAACCCTGTCAACCACTTGCCGGGCGCGGAGAGGCGACTCATGGACCAGGACGGCCGCGCAGGCCAGGCCAGTTTCGATAGCGGCGACGCGCTTTCCGACCTCGGGGCGCCCTCGGCGGACGTGCGCGCGCGCGGTGCGCTTGCCGCCGTCGGGTATGGGCTGGGTGGGATCGGGCTGTTCGGCGCCACCGCGGCGGACGCACTGGCCGTGGCCGGACGCCATCTCGGCTTTCGCCTGCTCGGATCGATCGAGCTGGTCCAGGCGATGGTCGTGCTGCTCGGCGCCGCGGCAATGCTGATCGCGACGCTGACCGCCAGCCACGCCGGCGTCCACATCGTCACCGAGCGGCTGCGTCCGGCCACCGCGGCGCGGCTTGCACGCGTCGCGGCACTGGCGAGCGGCGTTGCCATGCTGGCGCTGGCCTTCGGTTCGGCCTGGGTCGCCGTCGATATGTGGAACGGGTTCGAGCAGACCGAACTGCTGAACATCCCGCTGCGTTGGCTGCGGCTGTTGTGGATTGCCGTCGCCCTCGTCATCGCCGCGCGCTTCCTGCGCAATGCCGTCAAGGCGCCGGTATCGTGACGCCCGCGCTGATCGGGCTCGCCGGCATCGCGGTGCTGCTGGTCATGCTGGCCGGCGGCGTGCCGATCGGCGTCGGCCTGCTGCTGGTCGGGTTGGGCGGCCTCGCCGTCACGATCTCGCCCGAGGCGGCGCTGATCAAGGGCGGCGTCGTTTCGTTCGAGGTGATCTCGAAATACGAACTCGGCGTGCTGCCGCTGTTCCTGCTGATGGCGCACATCTGCTTTGCCGCGGGCGCCAGCCGCGACTTCTTCGACGCGGCCGCCAAGTTCGTCGGTCACCGCCGGGGCGGTCTGGCGCTGGCCTCGATCGGCGGTTGCGCCGGCTTCGGCGCCATTTCCGGCTCCAGCCTGGCGACGGTCGCGACGATTTCCTCCGCCGCGCTGCCCGAAATGCGCAAGGCCGGCTACAATCCCGGCTTCGCAGCCGGCGCCCTCGCGGCGGGGGGCACGCTCGGCTCGCTGACGCCGCCGTCGGGTGCGCTGATCGTGTTCGGCATCATCGCCGAACAGTCGATCGGCAAGCTGTTCGCCGCCGCGATCGTACCCGGAGTGACGCAGGCACTGTCCTACGTCGTCGCCATCCTCATCCTGTGCACGCTCGATCCGGCGCTCGGCCCCGCAACGGAGCGCGTGCCGTGGCGCCGGCGCCTGCCGGCGTTGCGCAAGGTGGCGGACATCCTGGCGCTGATCCTGTTCGTGATCGGCGGGCTCATGGTCGGCTGGTTCACCCCCACCGAGGCGGCCTCGGTCGGCGTCGTCGGCGCGCTGGCGCTGTTGGCGTTTCGCGGCGGCTTCACCGCCGCCGCGCTCGGCGAGGCGATCCGCACCACGCTGCGCACCGCCGGCATGATCTACGTGGTCATCATCGGCGCGCTGGTGTTCGCCACGTTCATCTCGGTCACCGGCATCACCGAGGCGCTGTCGGGCTCGGTCACCAGCCTGCACGCGAGCCCCGTCGTGGCCATCGTCGCGATGACGCTGGTGCTGCTGCTGCTCGGCTCGTTTCTCGACGGGGTGGCGCTGATGCTGCTGACCACGCCGATATTCCTGCCGATCGCGCAACAGCTCGGCTACAGCCCGGTGTGGTTCGGCATCTTCCTGGTGCGGACGATGGAGATCGGCTTCGTCCATCCGCCGCTCGGCATGAACATCTACGTGCTGCAGGGGATCGCCAAGGACCTCTCGTTGGGCACGATATTCCGCGGCGTCATCCCGTTCCTCGTGGCCGATTTCCTGCATCTGGCGTGCCTGATCGCGTTCCCGGCGCTGGCCTTGTGGCTGCCCGGCCTGGTGGCGGGGTGAGAGCGATGAAGCGCATCCTTGCCCTGCTGGCTTCCGCCCTGCTCGTGGCCTGCTCGCCGCAGCCCCGGCAGGCCGAGTACACCCTCACCTACGCCAGCCCCTATCCGCCGACGCACCCGTTCAGCCGCGCGGACATCGAATGGATGAAGGCGGTGGAGCAGGCCAGCCATGGCCGCATCGCCTTCCGGCCATACTGGTCGGGCTCGCTGCTCTCCTCCGACATGAGCATGGAGGAAATCCGCCACGGACTGGCCGATATCGGCCTGATCACGCCGATCTACTCGCGCGGGGGCACCCACATGCTGCGCACCCAGGCGGGCTTTTACGGCGGCATAAGGACGCTACAGGACCAGGTTACCGTCTATGACTGTATCGCCGCGAAATTCCCCGCGTTCGGCGCCGAGACGGCGGGACTGCACGTGCTGGCGGTACAGGGGGGCAATTTCCCCGGCGTGCTGACCCGCTCCCGGCCGGTGCGTTCGCTGGCCGACCTGCGCGGCCTGCGTCTGCGCGCGCAGACCGATGCGATCGACGTAATGCGGGAACTGGGCGCGGATCCGGTGAACATGCCGATGGGAGACGTCTATTCGGCGCTGGCCAAGGGCGTGATCGACGGTGTGGTCGCCCCGGCCGACACCATCAAGAGCCTGCATTTCGCCGAGGTCGCCCACCATTTCACGACGCTGCGCCTGTCGCGCGGCGCCTATCCCGCGCGCGCCGTGTCGGACCGGACGTGGCGGCGGCTGCCGCCGGACTTGCAGAAGCTGCTCGCCGATGCGAAGCCGCTTTGGGAAGCCGCGCTCGCCCGGCAGGTGCTGCGCGCCGAGCAGGCGGGCATTGCCTATGCCAGCCACCACGGCGTTGAGATGATACCCTTCCCGCCCGGCGAGCAGGCAAGGTTCGACGCGCTCTACAACCGTTTCGCCCTGCAGCAGGCGCGCGCGCTCTCCGCGTTCGGGCTCGACGGCGCACCCGTCTTCCACGAAGCCCAGCGTCTCATAGGCCTGGGCCAGCCGTCATGCACGGCACCGACCAAGCCAGGAGCATCCCATGACTGACAACAGCGCGCCCGGGCAGCGGCCGCTGGAAGGCCTGACCGTGATCGATCTGACGCGGGCGCTGGCCGGCCCCTACTGCACGATGCTGCTTGCCGGCCTCGGCGCGAAAGTGATCAAGATCGAGGAGCCCAGGGGAGGCGACCTCGCGCGCGAGAACAGCCCCTACATCGGCCGCGACGGCATCGTCGTCGAGCGGCGGCATGACGACGACATCTCGCTGTCCCACCTGACGCGCGGACGCGGCAAGTATGGCGTCTCGCTCGATCTCAAGAAGGCCGAGGCGCGCGCGGTGTACTTCGACCTCGTCCGCCAGGCGGACATCGTCGTCGAGAACTTCACCGCGGGAACCGCCGATCGTCTCGGCGTCGGCTACGAGGCCTGCCGCGCGGTCAATCCCGGCGTGATCTTCGCCTCGCTGTCCGGTTTCGGCGCGACCGAGCGCGACGGCAAGGCGATGGACGTGATCGTCCAGGCCCTGTCTGGCGCGATGTACACCAGCGGCGAGCCCGACCATCCACCCGTGCGGATCGGCATCCCGGTGGCTGACATGCTGGCGCCGGTGTTCACCGTGATCGGCATCCTGGCAGCGCTGGAACAGCGCCATCGCACCGGTGCGGGCCAGCACGTCGACGTATCGATGCTCGGGGCGCTGACCTCGTTCGTGGCGATCGAGAACTGGTCGGCGATGGCCGCGGCCGGCATGCCCTCGCGCACCGGGCTGACGGTACAGCGGTTGAGCCCGTTCGGCGTGTTCGAATGCGCCGATGGCTATGTCGCGGTGGTCGCCGTCCACGAACCGCTGGCGCGCGGGCTGTTTGCCGCGATGGGGCAGCCCGAGCTGGCCGAGGACGCGCGCTTCGGCAACCGCGATGCGCGGGTGGCCAATGCCACGGAACTGGAAGCCCGGATCAACGCGTGGTCGCGGACGCTGCCGACGGCCGCGGTGCTCGCCGCGCTGGAAGCGCAAGGCGTGCCCGCGGCACCTGTGCGCCATCCCGAGGACGCACTGGTCGACCCGCGGGTCGTGGCGCGCGGCGAGACGATGCCGGTGGCGCATCCGACTTACGGCTCGCAGATCGACTTGCGGACCGCCGGGGTGCCGATCCAGTTTTCGGCCGCCACCACCGGCTTCGACGATGCGCTGCCGGTGCGGATCGGAGAGCACAACGAAGCGATCCTCAAGGGACTGCTCGGCTATGACGACGCCAAGCTGGCAAGCCTGAAAGCGGCGGGCGCGATGTGATGGCGCTGCCGATCGATGCCGATGCCGAAGTCGCGCGCGCGCTCGCGGCAGGCCGCAAGCCCGTCCGCACGCTGGGCTTCGATGCGCCGCGCGCGCGGCTGATCGCCGCCGGCTTCCAGCCGGTCCGGCTGGTGGCCCCGCGCCTGGCGGCAACGCCGCGCGCCGATGCGATCATGGGTTCTGCGGAAATCGGCCCGCGCGGACGACGCCTGCTGGAGGCGCTGGTGGCGCCGGCACGGCCGCACGTGCCGCTGCTGATCACCCAGGCCGACAACGACCAGGCGCAGATTTTCGCGGCCTTGCGCGAACTTGGCCGACTGGGCGAGCCGGTGCCGGAACATGTCCATTTCTGCGACCTGCTGCACCTCGATCGCCCCGAATCGCATCGCTACAATGCCGCCCGGCTGGCGCAGCTCGACGACTGGCTGGTGGCGCTGGGCGGCACCCGGCCGGATGCCGCCTCGCTGGCCGCAGCCGAGACCGAACTGGCCGAACAGCGGACGCTGCTGGCCCGCCTGGACCGGGAGCGGATCGCCGGGGGTGTGGCGGGCAGCACTTTCCTCGATGCCGTCGCCGCCACGGCGGTCCTGCCGCCGCAGGAAGCGAACGCCCTCATCGCGGGACTGGTGGACGGGACGGGCGCAGTTCCGGAAGGGTGCCGGGTGCTGCTGTGCGGCACCCCGCAGGAGGGCAGCGAACTGGCGCGGGCGATCGAAACGGCCGGCGGCGCCATCGTCGGCGAGTATCATTCGTGGGGACTGGCGTTCGCGCAAGGCGTGACGACGCCACCGCGCGTCCAGTCCCCGCGCGCGCTCGGCACGCGGCTGGCGGAACTGGTCGCGGCGCGCGCACCCGACCTGGTGCTGCATCTCGCCATCGACGGCGACGAGGCCGCACCCTGGGACATCGCCGCGATCAAGCGGGCACTGCCGGACGGGACCCGGTTTGAGGCGCTGCGCTGCGGCTCGATCCCCGACCGGGCGTTCGCTCTGTCGATCGCGGCATTGCTGGCCGGGGCCGAAGCACCGCTGCCGGTGGCGCCCGCCGCCCCCGCCCCGGCAAGGCCCGCCGGCCAGGGCGGGCAGGCGCGCAGCCGCAAGTCGCTCTCCTCGGTGGCCGACGTCAACGCCTACAACCGCGAATGGTTCGCCGCCGTGCGGGCGCAAGTGGCCGCCGGCGCACCGTTCGCGCTGACCAATGCCAACACGCCGCAGGAGATCCTGCGGGCGATGGACATTCCCTTCGTGGTCAACCAGTGGTGGGCCTCGATCGTCGCCGCCAAGCAGCAGTCGCGGCGCTATCAGGCCTTGCTGCGCGCGCATGACTATCCGAGCGATGTGGAAGCCTATTCGGCGCAAGGCCTCGCGGCGCTGTTCGACAATGATGCCGCGAACGCACCCTGGGGCGGATTGCCCAGGCCCGATTTCGTTCACGCGGTGGCCACGTCCGATCCGACGCCCAAGCTGTTCGAGGAGTGGGCGGGGGCGGCGGATGCCGACTGCTTCGTGCACGAACGCACGATCGACCCGCGCCCGGACCTGTTCGCGGATTGGTGGGCGCAGCTCCCCGGGCACTGGGACAGCGTGCTGGAGCCGGAGCGCATCGACCTGATGCTGGCGGAGATGCGCGCGGTGATCGCCCGGCTGGAACTGGCAACTGGACGGACGTTCGACCCGGCGCGCTTTGCCGAGGTGATGGCGCTGGTGAACGAGCAGGAGGCGTATTACCGCCAGACCCGAGACCTGGTGGCACGGACGATCCCGGCGCCGATCGGCGTGGTCGACTCGATGCCCGCGACGATGGTGCCGCAATGGCATCGCGGCACCGAATGGGCGCGCGACGCGGCACGGGCATTCCACGACGAGGTCGCCGCGCGGGTCGACGCCGGGCTCTCGGCCTGTCCCGACGAACGCATCCGGCTGATGTGGGTGGGGCGCGGGCTGTGGAGCGAGATGGGCTTCTACCAGAAGTGGGAGGAGAGCCATGGTGCGGTGTTCGTATGGTCGATGTACCTGGCGCTCGCCGCGGACGGTTATATCCGCGATCTCTCGGGTGGCCGCGATCCGCTGCGGGCGCTGGCCAGCCGGGTCATCTGCATGGGTGACGAGTTGCGGATGCCGACCTGGGCGGGGCCGTGGCACGTGCACGAAGCCGAGACGCACAGCGTCGACGGCGTGGTCGCGTTGCAGGACGCCGATCCTTTCGTGGTGCGGGCCCTGCGCGCCGCCGGGTTCCCGGTGCTGGAGCTGACCGCCGACAACTTCAATCGCGAGAGCGAGGACGGCGCGGCAATCGAGGCGGCGATCACCGCATTCGTCGAGGGGCCGGCACGGGCGCGGTCGGAGCAACGTCATGCCAAAGGCTGAGGTTTCCGCGCTCCAGGGCCTGAAGATCGTTGACTTTTCGCGCTTCCTGCCGGGCGCCTACGCCAGCTGGGTCGCCGCCGACATGGGCGCCGAGGTGATCCGGATCGAACATCCCCGCGAACTCGCCAAGCAGACGGCGATGTTCGGGGCGGACGATGATGCGGCGGCAGCGGCGCGGCGGCGCGCCCGGCCGAGCTATACCCGCAACAAGCGCAGTCTGGCGATCAATCCCGGCCAGGCCGCGGCGCGGCCGGTGCTCGAACGGCTGATCGCCGGGGCTGACGTGCTGATCGAGGATTACCGGCCCGGCGTGATGGCGGGAATGGGCTATGGCCATGCCGCGATGGCGGCGCTGAACCCGCGGCTGATCACCCTTTCCGTGAGCTTTGCCGGGCAGAACGGGCCCTTGGCGGACCGTGCCGGGCATGACCCGCTGGCGCTGGCGCTGGCGGGTGCCCTGAGCCGGTTGAATGGCTTGCCGACGCCTTCGCTGCCGGGGCTGCAGGTGGCCGACGTGCTGACCGGCGCCCATGCCACCATCGCCATGCTGCTGGCGCTGGCGGCACGCGATCGCCGCGGCAGTGGCGAGCATGTCGACGTGGCGATGTCCGATGCGTCGTTGCCGCTGCTGCTGGTGTCGATGGCGCGGCACGACGATCTCGACGAGCTGGCGCCGCCCGGCACCTGGCACCCCAAGGGCGGGGTCTGGGAATGCGCGGATGGCGGATTCCTCTGCACGACCGACATGGAGCCCGCCTACTGGCAGCGTTTCTGCGCCGCCATCGGCCGCCCGGAGTTCGCGGCGCGCCAGCACGATGCGCAAGCGCATCCGGCCATGCACGCACAGATTGCCGCGATCCTGCGCACGCGATCGCGCGACGACTGGTTCGCGCTGCTGGGCACGGCGCGGACGCAAGCCATGCCGGTCTATTCGCCGGCCGAGGCATTGGCCCACCCGCACCATCGCGCGCGCGGGCGGATCGTCGATGTCCCGCTTCCCGCCGACGCCCGGCCGCTGGTGCAACTGGCGCTGCCCTTCGGGTTCTCGGAAACGCGCGCCGTGGCGCCGCGGCCGGCCGGCCCCGCCGGCGCTGACAATGCCGGCCTGCTTGCCGAACTGGGCTTCGATGCGGAAGCACTGGCGGCGGCCGGGGCTTTCTCGACGGAAAGGAGCAAAGCGTGATGGCTGCGCTGGCCGGCATCCGCGTCGTCGACTTCACCCACGCCATCGCCGGGCCGACGGCGACGCAGATGCTGCATCAGCTCGGCGCCGATGTGATCAAGATCGAGCCGCCAGGCAAGGGGGACGATTTCCGCCACTATACCGAGCATGCCGGGTTGCCGGCGATGTCGGTCCCGTTCGCGGCCGTCAACGCCGGCAAGCGCTCGGTGACGCTGAACCTGAAATCGACGGAAGGGCAGGCGCTGGCGCTGCGGCTGGCGGCATCGGCCGACGTGGTCTGCGAGAACTATCGTCCGGGGGTGATCGAGCGGCTCGGCCTCGGCTACGAGACGCTCGCGGCGGCCAACCCGGGGCTGGTGATGCTGTCGCTGTCCGGCTTCGGCCAGGACGGACCCTGGCGCGACTGGGGCGCCTATGACCACATCGCCCAGGCCGTTTCGGGCATGGCGATCATGAACGGCACCGAGGCCGGCCCGTTCAAGATCGGCATTCCGGTGGTCGATTGCTTTTCCGGCTACCTGGGCGTCATCGCGGTCCTGGCGGCGCTGCGCGAGCGCGATGCCACGGGGTCGGGCAAGCGCCTCGACGTCGCCATGCTCGATGCCGCGATCAAGATCATGGGCAGTGCCGCCAGCGTCTGGTCCTATACCGGCGAAGCCCCCAAGGGGACCGGCAACCGGGGCTTCCGTCTGGTTGCGACGGCGGAGTACTACGCCTGTCGCGATGGCTGGATCGCGCTGGGTGCCAATCACCAGCACCAGATCGCGGCGATGTTCCGCGCGATCGGCCACCCCGAAATGCTGGAAGACCCGCGCTTCGCCGACCACGCCGCACGCGTCGCGAATTACGCCGCGCTGAAGGCCTGGCTGACCGCATACCTGCTGACCCGCGACGGCGCCGAGCTGGAGGAGGAACTGACGGCAGCAGGCGTCCCGGCGGCCCGGCTGCGCGAGATCGGCGAGACGCTGCAATCGCCGCACATGGCGGCCCGCGGGCTGGTGCAGGAGGCGACGCTGCCCGGTCACGAGCGGCCGCTGGGCATACTCGGCCCGGGCTTTGCCGTGGCTGCACCGACGGCGGCGGCGCGGGTGCCGGTGCTGGGCGAGGACACCGATGCGGTGCTCGGTGAACTGGGCCTGGCGGCGGCGGAAATTGCGGCACTGCGGACGGCCGGGGCAATCTGACGTGGCGGCGACGGAGATCCTGCTGCTGGGCGACCTGATCCTCGACGTGCCCGAGCCCGACCACTGGCTTGCCGGGATCGCCCCGATCACCCGCGCCGCCGATCTGGCCATCGGCCACCTCGAGGTGCCGTATACGAACAGCGAGGAGGAAATGCCGGGCGACGTGCCGGCGCCGGGCGCCGATCCGGCGCACCTCGGCGCACTCGCACGAGCGGGAATCGGCGCGGTTTCTATGGCAGGCAACCACATGATGGATTGCGGCGTGCCCGGGCTTGCCGAAACGCTGGCGGGGCTGGACCATGCCGGCATCGCCCGCGCCGGCGCGGGCATGACGCTGGCGGCGGCCCGCGCGCCGGCTCGCATGACGAAAGGCGGGCGGCGGATCGCGCTGCTGAGCTACAATTGCGTGGGACCGGAACTGTGCTGGGCCACTGCCGACAAGCCCGGCTGCGCCTATGTCCACGTCCGGACGGACGACGGCAGCCCGAGCCGGCCGCAGGCGACCTTGCGCGAGATCGACGCGGCCTCGCTGGCGGCGATGGCCGAGGACATCGCCGCCGCGCGGCGGGATGCGGAGCTGGTCGTGGTGGCGCTGCACAAGGGGATCACCCATCAGCCGGCGGTGCTGGCCGACTACGAGCGGCCGCTCGCCACTGCCGCGATCCGGGCGGGCGCCGACGTCGTCGCCGGGCACCATGCGCACATCGCGCGCGGAATCGAGCTGGTCGATGGCAAGCCGGTCTTCCACGGCCTGGGCAATGGCTGCGTGGTGACGCACGCACTGGCGCCGGCGCAGGAACATCCTGCCCGTGCCGAATGGGCCGAGCGCCGGCAACGGATGTTCGGCTTCACCCCCCTCCCCGACTATCCGCTGGCGCCCTTCCACCCGGAGGCGCGAAACGGTCTGATCGGCCGCCTGCTCTGGCATGATGACGGGCGGCTGGAAGCAGGCTTCGTGCCGCTGTGGTTCGAACCTCCCGGCAGGCCGGTCCCTGCCGGCGCGCGAGCCGAGGCGGTTGCCCGCTATATCGAGCGGATCGGGTGCGACGCGGGCCTGCCGCCGCTGGTACTGCGACGGGACGGCGCCGCCTTCATGCTGGGTTAGCGAGAAAGGCGGCCAGCAGTTCCGCGGTCGCCGCGGCGGCTTCCATCGGCAGCATGTGCCCGGCGGCGGGGATGATTTCCAGCCGCGCGCCCGCCGTCTGACGCGCCATGTCGCCATGCTGCCCGGGCGGTGACCAGCGATCGAGGGCGCCGGTGGCGTAAAGCACCGGACAGTCCAGCCGGCGCAGGAATTCGATGCGATCGCGGCGATCGAGCAACGACGCCTGCTGGCGCGCCAGCGTCTCGGGAGTGGCGCGCAGCAACATCGCCTCGATGGCCGCAACGACCCTGGCATCGGCATCCGGCGGGATCATGCCAGGCAGCCACGCCCGCACCACCGCGGCCATGCCCTCGCCATGCCCCAGCCGGACCAGTGCCATGCGTTCGGCCCGCTCGTGCGGTTTCGGCCCGTGGGCGCCGCTGCTCAAAAGCGCCAGCGAAGACACCCGGCCAGGCGCCTGCGCGGCGACTTCCAGGGCGATGCGGCCGCCCATCGAGTGGCCGACGAGATCGAGCCGGCCATGCGTCTGGGCGAGGATGCGAGAAGCCATGGCCGGCAGGCTGTCGAGGCCGTCATTGCAGGCCACGAACAGCGGGCCCAGCCGGGACAAGCGGCCGACCTGGCCCGCCCAGACCGCGCCGTCGCACATCAGGCCGGGAATCAGGACGATGGTTCGCGATTCAGCCATGAAGCCGCGACAGGAGTTCGATCAGGGTGCGCACTTCGGCCGGGGTATAGCGTGATTTCAGCCAGGCTTCGTGCGCTTCGATCGCCCGGCGCGCCTCGGCGAGCGCGGCGCGGCCGGCATCGGTGAGATGGAGCGTCTGCTTGCGACCGTCGTCGCGCGACTTGCCGCGCAGCAGGTAGCCGCGTGCCTGAAGGCGATTGACGATCGCCATGGTCGTGGCCCGGTCCATCTGCAGGCGCGCGGCAAGTCCGGTCTGGGCGATCCCGGGGGTGCTCTCCACCAGCCACAGGACCGACACCTGCTTCTGGGTGAGGCCGAGATCGGCGAAAGTCTCGGTAAAGTGACGATAGACGGCGCCGTGCGCCAGGCGGATGTGAAAGCCGACGACCGCTTCCAGATCGTCGGGCAGGTGCGCGTCATCATCGCCAGGTTTCGCGGTCATTGCGTCGCCATAGGCGAGGCTTCGCGGTTCGGCCACTTCATCCGCGCCGTTCGATCCATTCGAGCGTGCGGGCCAGGCCGCCGAACGGGTAGAAATGCAGCCGGACCGGCCCGTGCCGGGGGCCAAGTTCCCGCTCCAGCCGGCCGACGAACTTGTCGGGGCCGGCATTGCCGACGAGGTTGCCGAGCGACACGCCGTACTTGCGCATGACCGCGGTGGAGGCGCCGACGCCGCAATAGGCAGCATAGCGCAACAGGGTGGCGATCGAGGCCGGCCCCGGTACGCCGAGCCGGACCGGGCTGTCGATGCCGCGTTGGCGCGCCTCGGCCAGCCAGGCCAGTACCGCGCCGGCGTCGAAGCCGAACTGGGTGACGACGAGCGACGCCATGCCGCGTGCGGCGATGTCCGCAAGCTTGGCCGCCAGCACGTCCCAGCACTGCGCCGGCGACATCACCGGATGGCCCTCGGGATGGCCGCCGACGCCGACGGCACGGATGCCCAGCGCCTCGAAGGCGCCGGTGGCGAGCAGCGCGCTGCTGTCGGCGAAAGGGCCTTCCGGCTCGCGCGGGTCACCGGCGACGACGAAGCAGCGGCGCACGTCGGCCTCGCGCACGGCGGTCGCAAGGTAGTCTGTGAATTCGCGTTCCGAGCGGATCCGGCGCGCCGAGAAGTGCGGCATCGGCTCGCAGCCGAGTTCGCGCACGGCGACGGCGGTGGCGACGCGGGCCGGCAGGTCCTCGCCCGGCAGCCAGGTGACAGCAACGGGGGTTTCAGCGGGAATCCGCCCCGCGAGCGCGCGCAGCCGCGGCAGGTCGCGCGCGGTGACCTCGAGGGAATAACCGTCGGTGATCGCCTTCCAGGGCTTGTCCCAGTTGGGATGGAGTTGCGAGTGGCTCATCGCCTTGCCTCCACTTATCGGCACTCTGCATGGCATTGCGGCGCCCGTCCGCGCGGGGAGAGGTTGCGCGGGCGGGCGCCCGGAGGGCGGGCGGCGCGGATGTCCCTGTCGCCGCATGGCGACAGCACTGTGGCGGCACGGATGGGCGCCTGGTCAGCGGCCGGTGCGCCAGCCCTCCTTGTAGGTTTCGCGCGCCACCCGGCTGTAGGGAACGGGCGAGACGATCGCGCGGACTTCGAGCTGGCGGTGCGGTTCGACGGTGGTCTTGGCGGTGCCGCCGTTTTCCTCGCCCCAGACGACGCGCAGTTCGGTGCCGACCTCGATCGCCGGATCAACGGTCGCGAGGCTGAGGGCCTGCTTCTCGTTGAAGGAGTAGCCGGTGAACATCGACAGGCCGACTGTGCGGCCATCGGCATCGACGACGCGGTCGTAGTTCGACGAGGCGTAGTTCGCCAGCGGCACGTCGAAGAACTTGTAGGGCACGACGTCGGGATCGAACAGCGAGGCCTGGATCTTCGCCATGTCCTCCGGGTGCCAGGCCAGCGTCACCTTGCGGCGCTGGGCCGCCGGATCGAGCGCTTCCAGCGCTTCGCGACCATGGAAATCATGATCGAACTTGACGAACGGGCCATAGCCCAGCTCCCAGGGGTTCAGGTAATAGTCCTCGATCCTGTCGGACACGAAGGAGCCGCCGATCGAGCCGGTCGCCTCGTAGCTGTCGACGCCGAGCCACTCGCGGAATCCCTTGAGCTTCTCGCCGGTGTAGATCGCCGGCAACGGCGAAGGGATCCAGCCCGATTCGAGCGTGTTCGACGGATAGGCGCGGCTGCCGCAGGCGATCAGGCCGAATTCCTTGCCGGCTTCGAGGATGGCGCCGCGGATTTCCTCCTGCTCCTCGTATGGCCCCCAGATCTCCAGTCCCGGCGCGCCGGACATGCCGTGGCGCAAGGTGCGGACGGTGCGGCCCGCGATCGTCATCGTGCTCATCGTGAAGAACTTGAGCTGTTCGAGCGGGCCGCCATTGAGCTTCTCGATCACCGCCCAGGCGTTCGGCCCCTGGATCTGGAACCGCCAGACCGAGCGGGTGACGGGCTTGCCCATCGGCCGCATCGGCGAGCGATCGTCGAGCTCGATCGAGACGTCGTAGCCGCCGGTGGCGGCATGGTAGCGCAGCCAGTTCGAGGCGGGCGCGCGGCCGACGTAGAGAAATTCCTGCTCCGCCAGCCAGAACACGATGCCATCGCCGATGACGTGGCCATAGGGCGTGGTCGGCACATATTGCTTGGCCTTGTCGACGGCCCAGCCCTTGGTGCTGTTGATCATGGTGTCGGACAGCAGACGCAGCGCATCCCTGCCGCGGATGTAGAGGTTCACCATGTGGTGCGACTGGTCGAACAGCACGGCCGAGTGCTGCCAGGCCCACTGCTCGGACCGCCAGTTCGAGAATTCCGGCGCAACCACCGGATAGACGTAGGCGCCGAGCTGCGAATTGCGCAGCATCCCGACAATGCTTTCCTGCCGGCCGAGCAGGGCTTCGAGGCTGTTGGCGGTCATCGATCACTCTCCGAATTTGCTGCGCACAATTTAGTATGCAACACGTACAATCTTGGCTTATGTCTGGCAAATGAAAATTGCGCACAGCCCGGCGGTGCGGAAGGAGGAGGAGCGATGCGGCAGGAATTCGTGATGACGCTGGCCTGTGCCGACCGGCCGGGCGTGGTGGCGGCCGTGACGAGCCGGCTGGCCGAACTGGGCGGCAACATCCGCGAATCGCAGCAGTTCAACGCCACCGACAGCGACCGCTTCTTCATGCGCATCGGCTTCGATTGCGCCGGGACCAGCGTCGCGGGGCTGCGGGCCGATCTCGCCGGCATCGCCGCAGCATGGAACATGGCGCTGAGCGTGCGCGTCACCAGCGAACGCCGCAAGGTCCTGATCCTGGTGAGCCGGTTCGACCACTGCCTGGGCGACCTGCTGTACCGCAACCGCATTGGCGAACTGCCGATGGATGTCGTCGGGGTCATCGGCAATCACCCGCGCGAGGCGCTGGCGATCTCGCTGCTCGACGGCGTGCCCTATCACCATCTGCCGGTCACGAAGGAGACCAAGCCGGCGCAGGAAGCGCAGATCCGCGCCCTGGTCGATTCCAGCGGCGCGGAACTGGTCGTGCTGGCGCGCTACATGCAGATCCTGAGCGACGGCATGGCGGCCTGGCTGGCCGGGCGCTGCATCAACATCCACCACTCGTTCCTGCCCGGGTTCAAGGGCGCCAAGCCCTACCACCAGGCGCACGCGCGCGGGGTGAAGATGATCGGCGCGACCGCGCACTACGTCACCGGCGACCTCGACGAGGGGCCGATCATCCACCAGGACGTCGAAGCCATCAGCCACGCCGACTCGCCCGACGACCTTGTCCGCAAGGGTCGTGACATCGAGCGGCGGGTACTGGCCAACGCGGTCATGCTACACCTCGAGGACCGGGTGTTCCTCGATGGCAACAAGACCGTGGTGTTCAAGCCCTAGCTTTCGGGGAAATCCTCGGTGTCGATGGTCCGGCGCATCGCCGCCGCATAGCGGTGGCCGGCGACGGTGTCCTGGTTGATCAGCGCATCGATGCAGGCGACCGCTTCGGGCGACGGACGCCAGTCCGCGCGCGCCGCGTTCTCGGCGAGGTGGTCGAGACGGGTGGTCCCGGGGATGGCGTGGACATGCTCGCCGCGCGACAGCACCCATCCAAGCGACAGTTGCGCCGGGGTGACGCCTTGTTCGGCGGCGATGGCATCGAAGGCCTCTGCAAGCGCACGGTTGGTCGGCCAGTTGTCGGGCTGGAAGCGCGGGTGGGTGTAGCGGATGTCGTCGGGCAGCAGCGTCTCGGGTGCGCGCATGCCGCCTGCGAGGACGCCGCGGGCCAGCGGTGAGAACGCGACCAGCGCGACGCCCAGCGCGCGCGTCGCCTCGAGCACGGCAATCTCGACGTTGCGGGTCCACGGCGAGTATTCGGTCTGCATCGCCGCGATCGGGTGCGTCGCGTGCGCCTTGCGCAGCGTTTCGGCACTCATCTCGGAAAGGCCGATGGCGCCGATCTTGCCGGCCTGGACCAGCTCGGCCATCGCCCCCACCGAGTCCTCGATCGGGACGGCGAAGTCGCGGCGGTGGAGGTAGTAGAGATCGATGTGATCGGTCTGGAGCAGGCGCAGGCTTTCCTCGACCTGGGCGCGGATCGTCTCAGGCCGGCAATCGGTGCGACGCTTCGGGCCGTCGATGACGATGCCGAGCTTGGAGGCGAGGAAGAAGTCGCGGCGGTAGCCCTTCAGCACCCTGCCGATCAGTTCCTCGTTGCGGCCCTCGCCGTAAAGGCGCGCGGTATCGAGATGGTCATAGCCGAGGTCGAGCGCCTTGCGCAGCACCTCCGCCGCCTCCGCGGCCGTCGGCGGCACGCCGTAACCGTGCGTCAGCCCCATGCAGCCGAGGCCGATCGGGTTGAGCGAACGGCCCGCCAGCAGCCGTGTCATGACCAGCCATCCTGCGCTTCGAGGCTGGCGGCGAGCTCACCGATCACGCGGTAGCAATCGAGCACTTGCGCGACCGAGCTGTTCGGCTCGCGCCCGGCGCGGATCGCGGCGACGAATTCGCGGTCCTGGAGTTCGATGCCATTCATGCTGACGTCGACCTTGCTGACATCGATCGGTTCCTCCTTGCCGTTCACCAGATCGTCGTAGCGCGCGATGTACGTGCCGGTATCGCCGATATAGCGGAAGAAGGTGCCGAGCGGGCCATCGTTGTTGAACGACAGCGACAGCGTGCAGATCGCGCCGGTTTCCGCCTTGAGCTGGATCGACATGTCCATGGCGACGCCCAATTCAGGGTGCTTCGGCCCCTGGATGACGTTGGCCTGGACGATCCGCCCGGTCTGGTAGGCAAACAGGTCGATGGTGTGCGCGGCGTGGTGCCACAGCAGGTGGTCGGTCCACGAACGCGGCTCGCCCTTGGCATTCATGTTCTTGCGGCGAAAGAAGTAGGTCTGCACGTCCATCTGCTGGAGGTGCAGTTCACCGGCGACGATCTTGTTGTGCACGTATTGGTGCGACGGATTGAAGCGGCGGGTGTGGCCGACCATGCAGATGAGGCCGGTTTCGCGGCTCTTCTTCAGAACCGCCTCGGCATCGGCCCAGGAATCGGACAGCGGGATCTCGACCTGGACGTGCTTGCCGGCGTCCATGCAGGCGATCGCCTGCGAGGCGTGCATCTGCGTCGGGGTGCAGAGGATCACCGCATCGACATCGTCGCGGGCGAGCGCGTCGGCAAGTTCGGTCGAGCTGTGGCGGGCGCCGTATTTCGCGGCGACGGCGGCGGCCTGCTCGCCGGTGCGGCTGATGATCGAGACGATCTCGACCCCGTCGATGTGCTTCAGGCCGTCGAGGTGCTTTTCACCGAAGGCACCGGCGCCGGCCAGAGCCACTCGAATGGGTGCGGTAGGCATGGCTTGGTCTTTCCTAAAAGCCCGACCCGGCGCGCCTGCGCCGGGTCGGCAGGGTGGAGGGCTAGGAAACGGGTTCGAGCACGATATGCCCGATCGCGGTGTTGCTGCACGGGATGTGGTAGTGCCGGTGGAGACGCCGCACTTTGCGTCCCAGCGCGCCGCGCATGATCAGCCACATCACCATCTCGATGCCTTCGGAGCCCGTCTCGCGCAGGTATTCGATGTGCGGGATATGGCGAACGGCATCGTCGTCGCTTTCCAGCATGTCCATGAAGCGGTTGTCCCATGCCCGGTTGAGCAGGCCGGCGCGCGGTCCCTGGAGCTGGTGGCTCATGCCGCCGGTGCCCCAGATCTGCACGTCGAGGTCCTCAGGGAAGCTTTCGACCGCGCGCGCGATCGCCTCGCCGAGCGCCCAGCAGCGATTGCCCGAGGGCACCGGGTACGTGACGACGTTGACCGCCAGCGGCACGACCTTGCACGGCCATTGCTCCGGTTGGCCGAACATCATCGACAGCGGCACCGTCAGGCCATGGTCGACGTCCATCTCGTTGATGATGGTCATGTCGAAATCGTCGAGGATCAGGCACTGGGCGATGTGCCAGGCGAGATCGGCGTGGCCTTCGACATCGGGCACCGGGCGCGGGCCCCAGCCCTCGTCCGCCGGCTTGTAACGCTCCCCGCAGCCGATCGCGAACGTGGGGATGATGTTGGCATCGAACGCCGAGGCATGATCGTTGTAGACCAGCACGACGACGTCGGGCTTCTGCGCCGCCTCCCATTCGCGGGTCCAGTCATAGCCGGCGAAGATCGGACCGAAATAGTCGTCGCGGGTCTTGCCCTGGTCGACGGCGACGCCCAGCAGCGGAACGTGGCTGGAGCCCACGCCGGCGGTGACGCGGGCCATCAGCATTTCCCCTTGATCGAGCGGTTGCCTTCGGGCGAGCGGCCCCCGTTCAGCATCATTTCGCGGTATTCCGGGAAGGTCATGTCGGTCATCGTCGAGCAGGCCTCGGCGAAGGGGATGCCGTCGGTGGAGAAGATCTTCGAGAGGAAGTAGATGTTGCCGCCGAGATCGAGCATGCGGTTGTAGTCGCGCGCCAGCACCGCCTGCTTCTGGTCCTCGGTCAGCGGCCATTCGTCGAGGTAGGCGCGCTCGCCGGCTTTCCAGCGTTCGCGGTTGGCGGGCTTCATCAGGCTCATCGCGAACTGGTTGAGGTGATAGCCGGCACGGGCACGCTTCGCAGTGTAGACGCGGGTGCCGGGGATATCCTCGAACTCCTCGAGGTAGTCATGGATGTCGGTCATAGTCCGCGAGCCTTGAGCTGGGCGTCGAGACGCGGGAAAACACGGCGGGCGTTGCCCTCGAAGATCGCGTGGCGTTCGGCATCGGAGATGTCGAGCGCGTCGATGTAGCGCTTGGTGTCGTCGAAATGGAAGCCGGTGGTGGGATCGATTCCGCGCACCGCGCCGACCATCTCGCTGCCGAACAGGATGTTCTTGTTGTCGATCACGTCGGCGAGCAGGTCGATGCCGGGCTGGTGATAGACGCAGGTGTCGAAGAACACGTTGTTCATCAGGTGGGTTTGCAGGTCGGGCTTCTTGAGCATGTCCGCGAGGCCCCGGTAGCGGCCCCAGTGGTAGGGCACCGCGCCGCCGCCGTGGGGGATGATGAAGCGCAGGTTGGGGAAGCGGGTGAACAGGTCGCCTTCGAGCAGTTGCATGAAGGCGATGGTGTCTGCGGCGATGTAGTAGCCGCCAGTGACATGCATCGCGGGATTGCAGCTGCCCGAGACGTGGATCATCGCCGGCACGTCGAGCTCGCACATCGTCTCGTAGAAGGGGAACCAGTATTCGTGCGTGAGCGGCGGATGCTGGAAGTGGCCGCCGCCGGGATCGGGGTTGAGGTTGCAGCCGATGAATCCCTGGGCGACGCAGCGCCGCAGCTCCGCGATCGAACTGGCCATGTCCGCCTCGGGCGATTGTGGCAGCATGCAGACGCCGGCGAACGTCTCCGGGTAAAGCGCGACGACGCGGGCAATGAGGTCGTTGCAGACCTGCGCCCACCTCACCGCCATGGTCTGGTCTCCCACGTGCGGCGCCATGGCGCTGGCGCGCGGGGAGAAGATCGTCATGTCGGCGCCGCGCTCCTTCAGGAGGCGCAGCTGGTTCGCTTCGATCGTCTCGCGGATGACGGCGTCGGGAATGTCGGGATAAGGCGGGCATGGGCCGCCCGACTTGAACGCGGCCTTCTGTGCCTCGCGCCAGGCGTCGTGCGCCTGGGGCAGGACGGTGTAGTGGCCGTGGCAATCGATGATGAGGCTCACGCCCGCTCTCCTTCGGGTTGTAGCAGGTCCTTGCGGCCAGCCATTTCGGCCTGGCGGCGGACGGTGCCCTGCGTCATCAACGGTTCGACGCGGAGTTCGGCAAGCGTTCTGGCGGATTCCGCCATTTCCGCGGCGCGGCGCGCGCCATGGGTGACCATGCGCTCGATATTATAGGCGGCGCGGTCGCGCCAGGGCCGCGGCTTCTCGCTGGCATCCAGCGAGGCGAGGACCTCGTCCGTGACGCCGGCCGCCGTTGCCGCCAGCATCATTTCCGCGGTCAACGCCTCGATGCCCTTGACCATGACCGAGCGGATCATCTTGATCGCGCTGGCGCGGCCGATCTCGGCACCGACGGTGCGCACGTCGGTGAAGCCGGCGCGGCGAAGCAGCATCTCCCCCGCCCCCGCGTCCGGGCCGGCGAGCAACAGCGGAACGGCCATGCGGGCCGGATTGACCGGCGCGAGCACGGCGCCATCGATGTATCGGCCGGCGGCGATCGCGCCGGCGGCGGCGCGCTTGGTCCCGGGCGCAATCGAGTTGCAGTCACACCACAGCGCGCCGTCGTCGAGCAGCGGTGCATAAGCCTGTACCGCCGGTAGCGCCTGGTCGGCGGTGACCAGCGACAACACCAGCGGGGCGCCCTCCAGCGCTTCGGCCGGCGAGGCCGCGGCGACAAGACCAAGTGCGGCGGCAGCTTCGCGGCGGGCCGGGAGGATGTCCCAGACGGCGACGTCGCCGCCCCAGCCGGCGGCCCGCGCAAAAGTGCTGCCGGCTTCGCCGAATCCGATCAGGGCGAGGCGCTTGTCCATGACCCTGCCCTGCGCCGCGGGCCGGGGCACTTCAAATCGGAAACCCGGCCCGGCGATAAGCTATGGCTAAACGTTGGTCGAACTGCGCACCCCGCCGGCAGTCGGGCCGCAAGGCCCCATCAACTTGACCGAGATCAACGCGGCGCGGTGGCGATACGCCAGTTGAAGGCGCATCCGCAGCACAGGAGTGCATTCGATGGCGCTACCGACTCCCGAGCCGATTCCCGGCACCACGCTGTTCGACGGCAGCGCGGCGCAAATGGGCTATCAGCTCAACGCAATGTGCTACTCGTTCAACGACAAGGCGAACCGGGACACGTTCCTGGCCGACGAGGCGGCGTATTGCGACCGCTTCGACCTTACCCCGGCGCAGAGGACGGCAGTGGCAAAGCGCGACGTGCTGGGCATGATCGCCGCGGGCGGCAACATCTACTACCTGGCCAAGCTGGCCGGGATCTTCGGGCTCAACGTTCAGGACGTCGGCGCGATGCAGACCGGCTGGACCGTGCCGGAGTTCAAGGAAATGCTGCTCGCGCAGGGGCGCGGGCTGACTTACGCGGAGGCCGCACATGGCTGAGATCGTCGGCGCCTACTTCACCAGCCACGTGCCCGCGATCGGCGGCGCGATTCACCGCGGCGACCAGCAGGACCCCTACTGGAAGCCATTCTTCGACGGATTTCCGAAAGTCCATGAGTGGCTGGCGGCGGTGAAGCCCGATGTCGCGGTGGTGTTTTCCAACGATCACGGCCTCAACTTCTTCCTCGACAAGATGCCGACCTTCGCGGTCGGCGCAGCGGCGGAATACGCCAATGCCGACGAAGGCTGGGGCCTGCCGCTGTACAAGAGCTTCCAGGGCCACCCGGCCCTGTCGTGGCACGTGATCGAGCAGTTGGTCGAGGACGAGTTCGACCCGGTGACGTGCCAGCAGATGCTCGTCGACCACGCCATCTCGATCCCGTTCGAACTCGCCTATCCGGATGCGCGCGAATGGCCGGTGAAGCTGGTGCCGATCGGCATCAACACCGTCCAGCACCCTTTGCCCTCGGCGAAGCGCTGCCTCGCGCTCGGGCGTTCGGTCCACCGCGCGCTGGCGTCCTGGGCAGGCGACGAGCGCATCGTCTTGATCGGCACGGGCGGGCTTTCACACCAGCTCGACGGCGCGCGCGCCGGCTTCATCAATGCCGACTACGACCGCTTCTGCCTGGACCACCTGGCAAGCGATCCCGACGCGCTGACCGGGCATTCGATCCACGATATCGTGCGGCTTGCCGGCACGCAGGGGGTCGAGGTGCTGAACTGGATCGCCGCGCGTGGAGCGCTGGGTCCGGCTGCGCGCGAAGTGCACCGCAACTACCACATCCCGATTTCCAACACCGCGGCGGCGACGGTGCTGATGGAGCCGGCCTGAAGCACACGGGGTCGTGAGGGCGAGAACCCGACCGGAGGCCGGCCGGGTTCTCGCCAGGTCACGCATTGCGGATGATCAGAACGCGAAGCGGACGCGCGCGTGCGGCTTGCGACGGCGCATGGCCGAGCCGACTGCGGCGAAGCCGATCAACATCATGGCCCAGGTGGCCGGTTCGGGAACGGCGCCGTTGCCGGTGCCGGCGAGCCGCAGGCTCAGGTTGCCGATCGCGAAGTTGTTGGCGCCGGGACCGATCTGCTCATGGAAGGTGATGCCGGTGATGTTGGCGATGGCATTCTGCGCGCCGATGAAGATTGCCGAATCGTCACCGTTGGCGTTGCTGACCCCGGCGACGTCAAAGAACGAGTTGTCGCTGAGCAGGATGCGCGCGGTGAACGGGCCATAGATGTCCGTCTGGAACTTCGCCCCGACCGCGCTGACGGCGGTGTCGAAGGTGAAGGTGATATCGCCTGCCGTGCCGAGATTCCACAGCACCGGTGCGCCCGACGCAAAGTTGCCATCCCAGCCGGCGCTCTGATCACGCCGTTGCAGGGTGCCGGCGCTGGTCGAGGTGACCGCACCAGTAATACCGCTGAGCGAGACGAATGTCGTGCCCGATGCCACGTTGGTTCCGCTGGCCCCGAACTGGGTTAGCGAAACGCTGTCGTTGGCGCCGGAACCGTCCCAAAGGACCGTCGCGTTCGCAGGTGCAGCAGCGGCTATCGCAGCCAATGAGGCTATTCGCAAAAGGGCATGAATCGTCTTCATGGCAGTTTCCTTGTATCGCCTCCCCCGAGGCCGCACCACATCCCGGAGTAATTCCGCAATGCAGCATGCGGGCAGATAGCATCATGTTCGATGATGGTAAATCATATGAATTAATCATGTGTGGGATATATTTCGTCCGGAACCGGAGATTTTCGTGTGATTGGTTATCTAACGCGCGTTGTCTTGTGCCAATTTTACGTCGTGCCGCGCACATTTCAAATAATCGATTGTAAGTCCATACCCGTTTCAATAAGACCGTTGCGGGTTCGCCCGGCCATTTCGCAGCAGCACAACGCCGGACTGCCCCCATTGCTCCCCTCCATCCGGCCAAAGGCGACGAAGCGCGCTTCGCACGCGACAAAGGGGAACTGTCTGGACGGGTGCCCAACGCGGCAAAGGCACAAACGGGTTGTCCGCGCTGCCCGCACGCTGGAGGGCAGGCGGCCAGCATCGGCGCGACGTCGGCGATGGGCGCGGCCTCGCCACGTGCCAATCTGGCACAGTCATTAAGTATGAAGAATTGAAGTGCGCGGATTGAACTACTGCGTGTTCTCCCTTAGCGGGCGGGGACTGGCGCAGGAGCGGGTGACACAGCAAGCCCCGTATCGCGTCCAGTGCAACAGGGGTGATCCGGTCGCCACAGAACAGGAAGGCCCGCGCGTGCGGGCGAAGGAGTGTTTGTAAAATGCTGATGAAAAAGAAAGCTGCCATCGCACTCGCCCTCGCGGCCACCTGCCTGGCGGGCGCAGCCCACGCCAGCGTGACCCTTTCGAACACCACGACCGGCAGCATCTCTTCGTTCGGCGGCGGCGGATCGACGACGTATGGCCAGGTCTTCACCGCTCCGGTTACCGGCGTGCTGACCTCGTTCACGCTGAGCCTGAATGGCGCGGTCGGCGGCCTGTACGGCGGCGTCGGCACCTGGAACGGCGGCTCGTCGTTCAACACCGGCTATGGTTCGCCGCTCAACCTGTTCCACAGCCCTGACGTGGCTTCGTCGGGCCCGGGTTCGTTCACGTTCACCCCGAACGTCGCGGTCAACGCCGGCGACAACTACGTCGCCTACCTGAGCGTGATCGGCGTCCCCGGTGCGTTCGGCGCGGTGTCGATGCCGACCGGCGCCAGCGGCAACGGGATCAACTACTTCGTCTGGAACAACGGCTCGTCGTCGCCGGACGGCAATGCCTCGTGGAACTATTTCTCCAACTTCGGCTCGGCGACCTTCTCCGCCACCTTCGACGAGCGCCAGGGCGGCGCGGTGCCGGAACCGGCGACCTGGGCGATGATGCTGGTCGGCTTCGGCGTGGTCGGCGCGGCGATGCGTGCGCGCAAGGCGAACGTCCGCTTCGCGTTCTGATCGCCGGCGACGATGACAACGGGAAGGCTCCGCCGGAAACGGCGGAGCCTTTCATTTTGTCGCAGCGTACATTCTTTTTTCAACGGCATTCAGGTATGGCAGGCGCGACGGTGCGAAAGGAATGGCCCGATGCCCGCCGGCGAGAACCATTTGCTGCACGACGCCTATGACGAAAAGCAGGGCACCTATTTCGACAATCCCCGCAGGGACTACGTGGACCGCCTGGCGCGCAACGGCGACGCGGCGATCCTCGAACTCGGCTGCGGCACCGGCGCCACCGGCGGGCTCGCGCTCGCCAAGGGCAAGGCGGGCCGCTATGTCGGAATCGAACTGTTCGCGCCCGCCGCGGCGGCAGCGGAGCGGGTCCTGACCACCGTGCATTGTGGCGATATCGAGACGATGACACTGCCTTATGGGCCGGACACGTTCGACGCGCTGATCCTCAGCGAGGTGCTCGAGCACCTGGTCGACCCCGAAGCGGTGCTGCGGCGGCTGGTCGCGACGCTGAAGCACGGGGCGCGCGTGTTCGCCAGTTCGCCCAATGTCTGCCACTGGCGCAACGTGGTGAACCTGGCGCGCGGCCGGTTCCGCTATGCGGAGGCCGGGATGATGGATCGCACGCACTTGCGCTGGTTCACCCCCGAGAGCTTTCGCCAGCTGTTCGAGGACGTGGGAGTGGTGGTGGACCGGCTGGCGCCGCTCAACCGACTGCGCCGCATCGAACGCCTGATCGGCGCGCTGGTGCCGCCGCTGGCACCGCTGCTGTATTTCCAGATCGACCTGCACGGCCGCTACCAGCCCTCGCCTGCCGTGGGCACGAACGCGCGAGCCCTGCCTGCATGACCGTCAGACGCGCGTTCTTCTGGGCCGCCGGCGGCCAGATTCTCTCGTTCCTGCTGAACTTCGCCAGTTCGGTGATCGTGGCGAGGCTGCTGACACCGACCGAAGTCGGCACGTTCACGATCGGCTCGGCCGCGGCTGCTCTGTGTACCGCGGTGACGACGTTCAACGTCGGCGCCTACATCATCAGCGAGCCCGATCTGCCATCGGAAACGATGGACACGGCTTTCACCATCAATGGACTGATCTCGCTCGGCCTCTCGCTGGCGATGCTGGCCGGCGCCGTGTTTTCCCATACGCTGCTCGGCTCAGCCGAAGCGGGACACGTGATGCTGGTGCTGTCGGTGACGCCCTTGATCGGCGCGGCGACGTTCCGGCCGGCGACGATGCTGCAGCGGGACCTGCAGTTCAAGGCGGTGACGCTGATCAATCTCGCCAGCGTCGTCGTCGGGACGGTGGCGACGGTGATCACGGCCTGGCTCGGCGAGAGCTACATGAGCCTGGCCTGGGGGGTCCTGGCGACCTCGCTCAGCGGGGCGGTGGGATTCCTCGTCGTCGGCGCGCGGCACAACGGGCTGGGCGTGGGCCTCAAGGGCTGGCGCGCGATGACGGCGTTCGGCTTCCGCATGACCACGATCACCGGCGCCGCCACGGCGACGGCGCGGCTCTCGGACATCATCCTCGGGCGGATGCTGGGCCTTTATGCGCTGGGAATCTATTCGCGTGCGTCCGGCCTGGCCAACCAGGTGTTCTTCAATGTCTACGGCACGGCGACGCGGGTGGCGTTCTCGCAGCTTTCCAAGGACTACCGTGAGCGCGGCGAGCTCAAGACGTCGTTCCTGCACAGCTTCCGGCTGATCACCGCGCTGATGTGGCCGTTCCTTGTCGGCTTCGCGATCCTGTCGCCGGTAGCCATCCACCTGCTTTACGGAGACAAGTGGATGAGTGCGGCCTTGCCGCTTGCGCTGTTGCTGCTGGCGCAGACCGTGACGCTGGCATTCGGAATGAACTGGGAGCTGTTCGTGATCCGCAAGGAAACCGCGACGCAGACACGGATCGAACTGCTGCGCAACATCGCCGGTCTCACGACGTTCTCGATCGGTGCGCTGTTCTCGGTGGGGGCGGCGGCGGCAGGCCGCATCCTCGACAACCTGATCGGGCTGCTGTTCTATCGCAAGCACGTCCAGCGCCTGTCCGGCGCGGATTCGAGCGAAATCGCGCAGGTCTATCGCGAGGGCCTGGCACTGACCGTAGCCGCGGTGCTGCCGGCGCTGCTGCTGATGATCGGTGAGGACTGGGACCGGAGAACACCGCTAGCCGCCGTGGTGGTAGCTGTGATGGCGGGCGTGGCCTGCTGGTACGGGGTGCTGGTGCGACTGGGGCATCCGCTGGCGCATGAGCTGACGCTGCTGGCGCGCAAGCTGCTGCGGTTGCAGCCGAGCCAGGGCGGGGCGCGTTGAACGTGGGGGGCGCCGGCCTGGGTGCGACGATCGCCGCCGGGCCGCGCGGCGTGGTCGAACGGGTGGCAGGCGGGCCGGAGGCGCCACGTTTCTCGATGTGTGCGATGGTGACCGACTGGGCACAGTTCGGTGAGTGCCTGGCATCGTATCGCGCGCACGGGTTCGATGCCGCGACATGCGAGTGGCTGGTGCTCGACAACAGTGCCGGCAACCGCGCCGATGCCTTCGTCGCGACCAACGAGTTCCTGCAGGCTGCGCGGGGCGAATTCGTGGTGCTGACGCACCAGGACGTGACGCTGATCGAGCACGGCTGCGCCGAGCTGGAGGCGATGCTGGAGGCGCTGACCGCGCTGGACCCGGATTGGGCGGTGTGCGGCAACGCCGGCTGCACCGACGATGGTTGGCCGGTCCACTGCCTGTCGCATCCGCACCGCGAGGTGGACGTGCGCGGCGGCCCGTTCCCCGCACGGGTGGTATCGCTGGACGAGAACTTCCTGGTGGTGCGCCGCATGGCCAACCTCGCGGTCTCGCGCGACCTCGGCGGTTTCCATCACTATGCCGCGGACTTGTGCACGGTGGCCGACGTGCTGGGTTGGCACATCTATGTCATCGGCTTCTACCTGCGCCATCACAGCGGCGGGACGGTCGACGCGCGCTATGACCACTCGGCGGCGGTTTTCGCCGCCAAGTACCGGCGCGCGCTGCGACCGCGCTGGCTGCACCTGGTCACGCTGCGCTCGCTGTACCTGTCCGGCGGCGGCGCAGGCGTGTGGCGCGCGCGCCTTTGGCGGTTCCTCGGCAAAGTGCTGGGGCGGGTACCCCGCATTCGTGACCTTGACGATGCCGCCAAGCGCGCCGCCCGCGACCGGCGACGCGGGCGGATGGGCTGATCAGTCGCCCAGGCCGGCTACGCCGGCGATGGCATCCCGCAGGACCGAGCGGGGATCGAAACCCCAGGGATTGCCGCAATAGTCGCCCTGGCGAAGCGATCGCAGCAGCGACGCGGCGCGGCACGCGGGCGAAGGCGCCGCAAACGTGCGGGCGCGCCGGGCGAGACGCTCGGCATGCACGGTGTAGGCGGCGGCGAGCCTGGCTATCCTGGGGTGGGACGCAGCCGGCGCGCGGGCCAGCAGGGCGGTGAGCACGGCCGCGCGCGAGCGGGCGCCCGCAGCGCCGAGTTCGTCCGATTCGGGATGGTGGCGCAGGCGTGCGCGGAGGCGGTCGACCAGTCCCATGCGGCGGTCGGCGCCATAGGCGTTGGCGCCATGCTGCCGGTACATCAGCAGGTCCTCGTCGACGAAGCCCACCTTGCCGAGCGCTAGGGCAAGGAAAAAGTACCAGCGATCATGCCCGAGACGGCCGCTGTCGAAATGCTCGCAGGCCACCGGCCAGAGATCGTCGAACGCCAGCAGGTCGCGGCGGAAGGCCTGGACCAGGCCGCGCGCGAAGTGCCACGGTGGCGGCAGCGGCCGGGCGAGGATCTCCCGCTGTTCCGCGGCATCGAACATGGTCGCGAGGGCCTGCTCGTCGGCGTCGACCACGGTGGCGTTGTGATAAGCCAGCGACAGCGCCGGATCTGCGTCGAACTGCGCCGTCATCGTCGCGACCTTGGCGGGACGCCAGACGTCGTCCTGGTCGCAGAACAGGATGATTTCCGCGGTGCAGAGCCCGGCAGCCTTCAGGAAATTGGCACGATAGTTGAGGTTGCGCTCGTTGACGATGACCCGCACCGGGAACGGCGCGGTCCGGGCGAAATCGTGCAGGATCGCGACGGTGCGGTCGGTGGAGCGATCGTCGGTCACGACAAGCTCGGCCGGAAGCCGGGTCTGCCACGCCAGCGATTCGAGCTGGCGGGGAAGATAGCGCTCGCCGTTGTAGGTCGCGAGCGCGATCGATGCGTCGGCCATCACGGGATGCCTCAGTTGCCCGGGGCGTCGTCGGCCACGGGGCGCCGGCCCGCGACGCGGCCGGAGGTGGGGTCAGTGCGAAACGGATCGCGCAGCGGGGCCACCCGGGTGCGTGACGGGGACTTGAGCAGCCGCTCGTCGATCAGGTCGAGCACCGGGTGGGCGTGGCGGAACTTGCGGGCGAAGTGCGCGCCCGATGCCAGCATCGCATCGAGATCGGCAGCGCCCAGCACGGCAGGGTGGGCACCGCCGCCGTTCCATTGCGCATAACGGCGATTGTCGCGTTGCAGCGTCAGGTCCGGACGGTTGCACAGCACCGACTGGTAGTAGCATTCGTCCGCGCTGGCCCGCCAGCGCAGGTAGCGCCGCAGCCGCAAGTCGCGATCGTTGGGGACGAGCAGCGCCTGGGCGGCCTTGCGTGAACCGGAAAACCAGTGATCGCCGTAATGGCAGCGATAGTCCTCGGAGAACGGGTGGCCCGGCGATTCGAACGGCAGGGTGATGGTGTGGCGTCCGAGGCGCGCACCGCCGGGGCCGTCGTGACGCAGCATCGGCAGCCAGAGCTGGGCGCCGGTGTAGCGCCCGCGCAGCATTTCGCGGTTGGGACTTGTCTCGAAATGGGTCAATGCCGGGTTGATCGGTCCGAACAGCCGCGCCGCGGCGGCGGCATCGGCGCCGATCGGGCGATAGTCGAGCAGGGCATCGGCGCCGCTGGCAGCGAGCGCGGCGTGGACCTCTTCGGCCCGCGCGACCGGGTAATCGGCGGCGCTGAGCAACACGAACCAGTCCGGATCGGCGCGATCATAAAGGATTTCGAGCGCGGCGAGCGTCGCGCGGACCACCGAGAACTTGCCCCAGCTGGTCCTGATCGCAGGGGTGACGAAGGCCACGTTGGCCGGAAACGCCCCGGGATCGAGCGGCGACTGCGTGGTATCGTGGTGGCAGGCGATCGGCGGGTTGCCGTAGACCCGGTTGAGGGCGGCGACGAGGCGAGCGAGCTGCTGGGGATTCTCGTGCGAGAGAATGACAAAACCCAGCATCATTCCCCAGCGTCCCGTTCAGTAATTCGACCCCACCGGCCTCGACCATAATGCGCGATCACGCCGAAGACCATAGGGTAGCTGCCGTTGACAAGTTGCTAATGATTGCACTGCACAATCTGATGGATCGCAGTTGCAACCTGGTCGTAAAAATGCAAGCGACTGGCGGTGAACCGAAGTAACGAATAGTGGAAGCAGTCCAGCCGAATGTGCGCATGCCATTGATACAGTTAAATTCCCTGTGGGTTGGGCCTCGACTCGATTATCTCGAGCGGCTTTGCCTTGCCTCCGCGGCCGCCGCCGGCCATCCCTTCACGCTGTGGAGTTATGATCCGGGCACGCTGGAAGGGGTACCGCCGGGGACCGACGTGCGCGACGCTGCCGAAGTCATGCCGAAGTCCCGCCTGTTGCGCTATCGCGACACCGGCTCCGTCGCGCTGGGTGCGAACCTGTGGCGGATCGAACTGCTGGCCAAGGGTCTCGGCTGCTGGGTCGACATGGACTTCATCTTCCTCAAGCCGTTCGCCTTCGGGGACTATATCTTCGGCTGGGAATACGAGAACTGGATCAACAACGCGGTGCTCTATGCGCCGCGGGATTCGGCGATGGTGGCCGATCTCCAGGCGATTCCCCAGCCCAATCGCTGCCCGCCCTGGTACGGGCCGCGCCGCACGCTGAACTTCTACTGGCAACGACTCCGCAAGGGCCGCATCGAGCTGGAAGACTATCCCTGGGGCACGTTCAGTTCGGGCCTCGTCACCCACGTCGTCAAGCGCAACCACCTGCAGGCCGAGGCTCAGAAGCCCGACGTCTTCTATCCGGTGCGCTGGAAGGATGCCCGCGCCCTCTATGAACCGGCGGCGGTGGTCGAGGCGATGATCACACCCGAGACCTGCGCCGTGCACATGTGGAATTCGCGACTGCAGGAACTGAAGGAGCACCCGCCGGCGCCAGGATCGTACATCGACCTCGCCTGCAAGCGTTTCGGGGTCGACCCGGCGGCCTGACAGGCAAGGTCCGCCGGCTGCCCTGTTTCGGGACAATCGCGGCAGGAGTCACTGGCTTTCCTGTCAAAACTTGGTATTTCCCGGATGCGCTGCAAACGGTGACAATAAAACGGAGGTTCGCTTGGAAACGGTCTGGGATTGGTTGACCGTATTCGGATTCGCCGGACTGGTCACCCTGCTGCTGCAGCGGTCTGCCGAGCAGGAACCGCGCGACCAGTTGTGGCAGTATGCCCCACCGTCAATCGGCTTCGCCGTTGCCAACTATCTCGGCAACCACGGGCAAGGCCTGTGGGCGGGCGTACTTCTGGTTGCTGTCGTCATCTATATTTTCAAGGTTCTCAAAGTCACCTTGCCGGGTCGTTGACGCTTCCGGTTCCAACGGCGTCGTCCGCCGCCCGGGAACGCCAGCGCCACCAGATCGCGAAGATCGCCGGGCCTTCGACCAGATAGCGGCGCCATAGTCGGCGCGGCTCGCTGAGCAGGCGATAGGCCCACTCGAGCCGGGCCGCCTGCCACAGGCGCGGCGCACGGCGCTTTTCGCCGGTCAGGAATTCCAGCGATGCACCGACGCAGAGAGCGACGCCACCGGCCTGGCCACGACGCTTGACGAGTTGCGCGACGAGTTCGCTCTGGGGCGCGCCGACGGTGAGCAGGGTCAGGTGCGGCCGGGCCTGCTCGATGAAGCGGGCGACCTCGAGCTGTGCAGCCGGATTGGTGCGCAGCCCCATCGGCGGCTGGTGCTGGGCCACCTCCGCCTGCGGCTGCGCCGCTGCCAGCCAACGCCGCTGCGGCTCGTTGCCGCCGATCAGCGCGATCCGGGTGCCGGCCGGCAAGGGCGAGCCCAGCAACCGTGCGGTCAGGTCGCTGCCCGCCACCACCGGCAGGTCGATCCCGCTCCACCGCGCGAGCAGCGCGAGGATACGGCTGTCGCAAAGGCGCAGGTCCGCCTCCTCGTAGGCGGGCCACAGCATTGCGTCGCCGCCGTCCCGCGCGGCGCGGGCGAGGCGGACGACGTGATCGACATTCGGCGTGACCAGGTAGGCAAAGGCGGGCGCATCGCGGCGAGCCGCGATCCAGGCCAGGGCGTCCTGCTCGCGCATCGACGCAAAGCGCAGGCCGAGGAACCCGACCTCGGCCTGGCCGGCGGCAGTGTTGCTCATCGCCGCGGCAGACGTCCAAGCAGGCCGGCCGATCCCTGCTCCCCGGTGCGCAGGTCGACCCCGTAGAGGTGCCGCGCGGCATCCAGGCCTGTCTTGGCATCGTCGCTGCAGCGCGCCTCGGGCTGCTGCGCGCACAGTTCGCCATAAAGCTGCCAGCCGCTGATCAAGGCGGGCGCGGCGCCGGTGAGCCGTCGGGCGATCGCCAGCGCACGCGATTTCTGGCCATTGCGCAACAGCCAATCGACATACCTGCGGGCGAACAGCGAATCCTGCAGGTTGTTGTCGAAACCGTCGCGAAACGCGAGGCTGACGCCGCTGGGATCGCCGCGCTGCGCGTGGGCGTCGGCCAGCGTCAGGTAACCGGCGGGATCGCCGGGGCAATTGGCCGCCGCGGTCTGCGCGGCCAGCACTGCGTCATCGCCGCGCCTCACCGCCAGACTGGCGCGCGCCTTGGCGAGCAGCGCGTCGCAATGAGTGGCATCGCCGGCCAGGATGGCATTGGCCTTGGCGAGCGCGTCGGCCGGATTGCCGCGCAGCACCGCGATGCGTGCACGCAGCGCGGCGACGTCGTTGCCGGCGGGGGCGCCGGCCAGTGCGGCGTCGGCCTGGTCGGGCTGGTTGTGATCGATGAAGAAACGCGCGACGACCTTGCGCGCGGCGAGCCCGGCCTTCGAGGCGAACTGGCGGAGCGCGGGCGCGTCGAAGGGGTTGGGATCGTATTCGTTCCACAAGCGGCCGATCGCCTGGGCATCGCCGTCACTGAGGGGCTTGGCGACGAGTGCGCCCTGCAGGATCGCCCGCGCGCGCGGGGCGTCTCCCAGCTTGTAGAGCGTGTTGGCCTCGTCGATGTCATGCTTGCGCTCGTTCGGGGCAAGACGGCGGAGCCTCTCGAGGATCGCCACCATTTCGGGCCCTTCATCGCGCCGGCGATGCAGTTCGAGCTGGGTAATGGCAAGGCCGACGGTCTCGCCACTCGCCTTTACCGCCGTATCGACCGCGGCATAGGCTTCATCCTGCCGGCCCAGCAGGGCTAGCGCCCGCGCCTTGAGAATGACCGCACCCTCGTCGCTGGGACGGATGGCGATGATCGCGTCGGCATCCTTGAGCGCGTCCTCGAACTTGCGCTTGATGGTGTGGTGAATGCCCTTGATCAGCAGCGCGCTGATGTTGTTGGGATCGAGCGTCAGGATACGATCGGCGGCGTCCTCCGACTCCTCGATGCGGCCGACCTGGAGACCGAGATTGGCGACCCCGAGCAGCGCCTCGACATTGCTGGAATCGAGCGAAAGCGCGTTGCTGTAGGCTTCGTACGCGGTGCGTACCGAGCCGGCCGCCAACTCGATCCGACCGCGCAGCAGTTGCAGTTCGGCGATATCGTCTCGATCCTGCACCGCGTCCCTGATAGTACGCCGCGCTGCAGCAATCTGGCCGCTTTCGAGTTGCGATTGCGCCACGGCGCCCGCCTCAAGAGCAGATTTGCGCGGGTCTGAGCAACCGTTAACTAATGAAGCGGCAGTCAGAAAAGTTAAAATCCCGACCCGGCGCAAAATACGGTAAATTGGCTGGCATGAAGACATGGTGTTCCTTATAGCAAGCCCGTTGTCCTAGTCGACCCGTTTGGAAGGAACCCGAATGAGCTTGTGGAAGCAAGGTGCGCTTGCCGCGGCATGCGCCGCTGGAACGTGCGTCATCGTGATCCCGACCGCAACGGCGCAGACCATTGCGCCCGCCGCCGTCGCCCCCGCGGCAAGCACGGCGCCGGCCGCCACCGCACCCGCCGCGGCAGCACCCACCGGACCGGGGCCGTCCGGCTCGGCGCCGGGAATCAACACGTCGACCTATCGCATCAACCCGGGCGACGAGCTCGAGATCTACGTCTGGGGCGAGGAGCGCCTGCAGCGCACGGTGAAGGTGCTGCCCGACGGCACGCTGGCGTTCCCGCTGGTCGGCCAGCTCAAGGTCCAGGGCATGCTGCCGCACGACCTCGAGCTCGCGGTCAGCGATCGGCTCAAGGACCAGTACCGCGGCCAGGTGCCGCAGGTGACCGTCTCGATCAAGGCGCCGACCGGGCTGCAGTTCTCGGTGATGGGCAAGGTCCGGTCGCCGGGAACCTTCAGCCCCGGGCGCTATACCACCATCCTCGAGGCGCTGAGCCTCGCCGGGGGTCCCGGCGAGTTCGCCAATCTTGATGGCGTCGTGGTGCTCCGCAAGCAGGGCGGCCACATGACCACGCTGCGCTACAAGCTGAACTCGCTGTTCAAGTCTGGCACGGGCAACATCGACGCCGCGCAAGCGGAAATCGAGCCCGGCGACATGATCATCGTCCCGTGAGCGGCTTGGTGGAACGGCCGGCGCAGCCGCTGCGCGCCATCGCCCTGTCAATCGCCCCCGGGGCGCTGTGCATCGCCGTGCCGGCGGTGGCGCGGACCGAGGCCGGGGTCGAGGTCGGCGTTTCCGGCACGGTCTCGTCCAACCCGGACCTGGTCAACAATCCCAAGACCGGCGTCTCGGGCGTGGGGACGATCGTGCCCTGGGTCCGTTTCGAGAGCGAGCTGTCGACGATCGCCGTCATGGGCAACCTGGAGTACCAGAAGTACACCAATCGCTACAGCTCGCACGTGACGGCATGGGCCTCCGTCAACGCCAACCGCCGGCTCTCGGAGAACGTTTCCGTCGCCGGGGGGCTGACCTATCGCCGGACCAGCACCGTGCTCGACACGTTCCTGGCCACCGGCGCCGGCAGCGTCATCCCGGGTTCGGGCGAAGTCCAGATCCCGACCGCGCCGATCCCCGATGTCAGCTTCGGCAATGGTCGGACCCGCAGCGAGAGCTATGAGGGCAGCCTGTCGCTGAGCGTCACGCCCGGAGAGCGAAGCAGCCTCAGTGCTTCCGCGGGCTTCCAGCTTTCGCGCTATCCGTCGCTGACCGGCGCGAACTCCAACAACCTGCATGGTTCGCTCGGCTACAACTACCAGCTGTCGCAGCGCGCCGGGGTCAACGCCAGCGTCTCTTTCGCGCGGTACGACTTCCTCGGCACCCGCGTCGGTGATGGCTGGACGGTCACGCCGCAGCTCGGCGGCTCCTACCGGCTCAACGAGTCGGTCTCGCTGAGCGGCAGTCTCGGCGCATCGCTGTCGCGCTCGCACCGGCCCGACGGCACGATCCGGGAGTTCACCGTGTTCTCCGGCGACCTGTCGCTGTGCAAGACCGCGAAGCGCACCAAGTACTGCCTGAATGCGAGCCGTTCGGCACAGTCGACGGCGCTGGGTGGCGCCTCGGCGGTCAACCAGGTCAAGTTCAACATGGCACGGGCGATCGGCCAGTACGATTCCTTCTCGGCCGACATCAACTATTCGCGGTACGACAGCCCGACCATCCTTGGGGTGGTCGGCCGGGTGTCGCAGTTCTACGGCGTTTCGAGTTCCTATTCGCACAGCTTCGCGGGCCGGCGCCTGAGCGCGGTGGTTACGCCCAGCTTCGTGCGGTTGACCGACGACAACGGTTCCAAGAACAATTTCGAGATCCGCATCGGCGTACGTTACAGGTTTGGGGGCCGGACATGAACCGGATGGTTGATCTCGAGGAGCCGCAAGGCGGCAATTTCATTACCTACCTGCCCGCGATCCTGTGGCAGCGGCGCTGGTTCATTATCATTCCGCTGATCATCGGCATCGTTGCCGCGCTGGTTGCGGTCATCGTCATTCCCCCGACTTACCGGTCGAGCGCACTGATGCTGGTGCGATCGGCGCAGCTGTCGAAATCGACGATCGGCGCCGATGGCAACGAGGACGTCAATCGCCGCATCGCCCAGATCAACGAGCAGCTGACCAGCCGCCCGGACCTTGTCGCGCTGATCGAGAAGTACTCGCTCTACAAGGACCTGCGCTCGAGCCGGCCGCTGTCGGAAGTGATCGAGAAGATGCGCGACGCCATCAAGCTGACGCCCAGCACCGGCGAGAACGACGGCTCGGGCGACCGCACCATCGGGTTCCGCCTGTCGTTCGATTATGGCGAGGCAGCGCCGGCCCAAGCCGTCGCGCAGGACCTGATGCAGCGCATCGTCGAACTCGACGCGACCGGCAACAGCGAACAGGCGGCCCGGCGCGTGGCGTTCCTGACCGAGGAAGCCAAGGGGCTGGAGCAGCAGATCACCGACCTGCAAGGCAAGATCTCGGGCATCACCGCGCAAAACGGCGGCATCCTGTCGAACGGCGGCGGCATGGTGTTCGGTGGCAGCGGCGGCAGCTACGACGTGCAGATCGCCGCCTTGCAGCGCGATAACGCCAATCTGAACATGCAGCGAGATCTCGCGCGCAAGTCGGATAACCGCGACCCGGCGGTGGCCGCGGCCGAAGCCCAGTTGGCAGCGGCACGCGCGGTCTATTCCGAACACCATCCGGACGTGATCTTCGCCAAGCAGCGCCTGGCCGAAGCGCGCGAGCTGGCCAAGAGCAACACCGGCAAGCTGCCTTTCGAGGCGATCGACCAGCAGATCGCGTTCAACAACTCCCAGCTGGCGGCGTTGCGCGCCGCCAAGGTCCAGGAGCAGTCGGCGATGATTGCGGCGCGCACCGCGCAGTCGCGGGGTCCGCTGGTGCAGACGCAGCTGGCGCAGTTGCAGCAGCAGCTCTCCGACGTGAACGCCAAGTACCAGGGCGTCTCGACCCAGCTGATGGCGGCGAGGGCCGGCGTCCGCGCCGAGGACGAGCAACTCGGCGAGCGCCTGGTCGTCGTCGACCCGCCGGTCATTCCCGACAAGCCGGTCTGGCCCGATCGCCTGCTGCTCGCGGCGCTGGGTATCGGTGGCGGACTGGGCATCGGCCTGGTGCTGGCACTGGGCATGGAACTGCTGCTGCAGCCGATCCGCGACCCGGCATCCCTCGCCGCCCTGGTGGGCAGCGCGCCACTGGCGACGATCCCGCTGATCCAGGAGCGTCCCAAGCCGCAGCAGGAAGAGAAGCGCTGGTCCTTCATTCCCTGGAAGTGGGCACGATCGCGATGAACGAGGTAACCCCCATGAATGCCACGACGCTCGGGAACGGCGCCTCGCTGCACATACCGTCTGTCGCCGACCTGCAGGTCTACCAGCCGGAAGCGGAAACGCTGGAGAACCACTTCATCGTCGGCTTCGACAGCCGCGACGTGCGGGCCAGGCCCTTCAACCTGGTTCGCACGCAGGTTGCCAAGCGGCTGGCCAGCCGCGGCGCCCGCATCGTCGGCATCACGTCGGCGACGCCGGACGCCGGCAAGTCCTTCTTCTCGCTGAACCTGGCAGCCTCGCTGTCCCGCGTCGCCGAGCAGACCGTCTACCTGGTCGATCTCGACTTGCGCCGCGGTTCGATTGCGACCGAGCTGGGGATGACGCCCAAGCTGGGCGTTTCGGACTTCCTGGACGGGACCACGGACGATCTTGGCAGCCTCGGCTGGCGGGTCGACAATTCGGATCTGGCCGTGTTCCCCACCCGTTCGATCCGGGGCAACTCCGCCGAGCTGATGGCGAGCGAGCGCTTTGCCCAGCTCGTCGAATCGTTCCGCAGCCTGCCGGACAACGCGATCGTGCTGTGCGACATGCCACCTGCGTTCGCCAACGACGACACGATGATCGCCATGCAGAAGCTCGACGGCTTCTTCATGGTCATCGACAGCGGCCGCACGACCAAGCGACAGGTGCGCGACACGATGGAGATGTTGCAGCCGGCCCCTTGCTTCGGCGCGGTGATGAACCGGTACAAGGGCGCGCTGATGGACAGCTACGGCTATGGCTACGGCTATGGCTCGAAGATGTACGACGCCTACTACAACTAACGGCCCCGTCGGCCATCGCGGTGATGGGACGACGCCGGCGCCGGGATCGACTCGGCACAGGCGTTGGCCAACCCCCTGCATTCATTGCAGATTTGAGTCATCGCCTTGCAGGTTGAAAGTCTAAAATGACTTGGTGACCGACAATGCTTTGCAATACTTTACCGGTTTTTCGCAGTTGCCGCATTTTGCGGTTCATTCTCACTAATTTGGCCGCTACAATTGAGGTCGAAAAACGCGCTAAGATGCTGATTGTAATAGATAAATTGTATTAGTCCCAAAATGGGTCAGAGTAAAATTTAACGCTTTCGCAAGGAACCCGAATCGGTTATACGTAGTTCAACGAAATTGGGTGCCACCCTGGTGCCGCAGTCAGACAAGGGGACTATCAATGAAGCGGATTTTCACAATCGCGGCAACGGTTTCGGCCCTGGCGGGTGCGACCCAGGCGCACGCCACCGATTTCATTCTTACGAGCGATATCCTTAACCACGCCCAGGCGAAGCACTTCTACATCGACTCGTCGACGGCGACTTCGGTCAACGCCAACCTCGGCAACACCGTGAACACCGGGTCGTTCACCGACTACTACTTCTTCTCGCCGCTTGTTGCTTCGGTGGGTTCGGGTTCGTCGACCTCCAGCGCCACCAACTTCCAGTTCGGCAACGGTGGCGGCCTGAACGCAATCTCGATCACCTCGTTCAGCCTTGCTGACCTGAGCGCCACGCTCGCGGGTGAATTCGTGAACGCTTTCACCACCAACTCGGCCAGCACCTACCTGTCCAACTCGCTGGACATCGGTAACTGGGTGCGCTCGAACTCGGGCCTCGCGATCAACACCTGGACCGCGAACACCGACATCGGCAACCTGCGCCAGGCCCACATCGACGGCGTTCCGCTCGCCGCCGGCGACTTCTACGTGATCAAGATCCAGGGCACCGCCGCGGTCAACAACTCGAACTACACCGGCACCCTGAACTCGACGTCGGTCCCCGAGCCGGCCACCTGGGCGATGATGCTGGTCGGCTTCGGCGCCGTCGGTTTCGCGATGCGCCGCCGCCAGGAGCAGGCCAAGGTCCGCTTCGCTTTCTGAGCCATCGCGCCAGATCGAACAAGACAACGGCGGCCGAAAGGCCGCCGTTGTTCTTTTTGGGCCAGACGCAATCCACCCGGTCTGAAAACCCCCCGACGGTGGAGCCATAAACCGGTTATCAAGCCGGCTGCTAGGCCGCTACAGCGCTGCAACAACGTGGCATGAAGTGCCGAACCTGAGAGACAGGGATCGCACGCCAAGACCCTCGCGATCGCCGTCCTGGCGCCCGCAGCCACGGTTCAGGCGAGAGCGGGGGTCCGTGGACCGGTCCGGCGGCGTCCGTCGACGCGCAACGAGGATTTCGACGGCAAGCGGCCCAAGACCCGCTCGACCTTCTCGGCAAAGCGCTTGCCGTTCACACGCGGCGCCGGCTCGGGCGCATTGTTGGCCAGCCGGTTGTAGATGCCCAGTTCCTCCTTCTCCGAAAAGAAGAACGAGTAGAGCGAATGGCTCGATCCCACCCCTTCCTTGGTATGGCGATCGATCAGTTGCCGGATGTCCGATACCTTCAGCCACATCAGATTAGACGGCACGCCGACCGCATCGTTGACCTTGGGTTCGCAGACCGGGTGGAAGCCGAGCATCGCCTGGTAGAAACGGCGGTGGCGCGAGGCGACCTCGATGAACAGGTCGGTGCACTGGTAATGATGCGTGCCGTAGATGAAAATGATGTGGAACAGCGACGCCAGCAGGTGCAGCGAGGGTTTAGAGGTATCGAAGGCGAACCGGGTCAACTCGCACAGCCTTGCGCCGGGAACCGCACGGAACTTGTCGAGTTCTTCCTTGAAAGTCTTGTCGCAGGCAAGGCCGTCGGGCGAGTCCACGGTAAGGCTCAACGTTCCGATGGTCGCGCCCTTGGAGGTGGCCGTGAAGGTTACGCAGTTCGACGCCGTGGGGACCTTGTGATGGGCACCATAGCCCCGGCGGGCGTACTTGCGGTTGATAAGCATGTTGGCGGTGCTGCGCTCACCGTCGCAGTCGGCGAGCCGAACCGTGATCGACTTGCCTCCAGGCAGATCGGCGCCGTTGGGCAGGTCGAACGTGTGCAGGTCCGAGACGCGGCCGCGGAATTCACGATGTGGCAATAGAACGCCCATGTCTGTGCGTGCCCCCTGCTTTCCAAGTCGAGCCATGTCGAGGGAAGATGCCCCCGGCACACTGGCTGAAACGCCACATCCGACACGACGGAAGTCATGTCCGAAAGAACGTCGTATGAAAAAATTATGGGAATTCGATTAAAAAGGGTTGGAGCCTATTGGTTAACACCCCAGTAGGTCCACGCCCCGATCGGACACGCCCATGCGCGATCGGAATTCTGGTTGGCTGGCTTGCATTTACGACCCGTCTTTTGCTTGGATTTTTCTGCAATCCACGGCCCCGCATCGGGAGTCCCGACCCGTCCGCTTCCGCCTCCCCCTCTCAGGCAGGCGCTGCATTCATGGGGGCAACCGGTTGTGGGATCAACAAGGTGGGCGGTAAACTGTGTTTAATTTGTCCTGAGTCGTTCATTAAATCCGGAACGACCGCTCATCGACCCAGCCTGGCGCGCAGGAATGCCTCGTACTGGCGAGCGATCACCGGCCAGGAGAAGCGTTCGATTGCCGGGCTGGCGCCGCCGCGTCCCCGCGCCAGTGCCCCAGTCAGCGCTGCGGACAGGGCGCCGGCGTCCTCGGTATCGCAGAGCCCCGGTTCGTCGCCGACGATCCAGCGCAGCCGCGGGGTGTCGTGGCCGACGATCGGCAGCCCGCTGGCCATCGCCTCGACGAAGACGTTGCCGAAGGATTCGAACAGCGACAAATGCAGGAAGACGTCGGCGGAGCGGTAAAGCGCCGGCATGTCGGCGCCGGACAGCGTCAGGCGGGTGAAACGGCCCGGCAGCAAGTCAGCCGCCAACGCTTCCACTTCGCCGCGCAGCGGCCCGTCCCCGGCGACGACGAGGTGTGCTTCCGGAAGCCCCGCCATCGCCTGTATGCCGGCAAGCACCCGCTTGCTCTCGATCAGGGCGCTGACCATCAATACCACCGGCCGGTCGACGGGAAGGCCGAACCGCGCACGATCGCCCTCCCCTTTGCCAAACCGCGAAAGATCGGCGCCATTGGGGATCAGGGCGCAAGGCCAGCGTTCGCGATTGGTATCGAAATAGTCCGGGTTGATGCAGACCAGTCCATCGCAGCGGAACAGCCGATATTCCGCGTTGCCCGCGCGCGCGGGCCAGTCTCCGTTCTGCGTCACGAACACCTGAAGCGGGCGCCGGCCCAGCGAGGGCCGCCGCAACGCCAGCTGGGTGAACGGGAACGAGCAGGTGAGGACGGCGTCGAAGTCGGCAGGACGATAGTGCGCGAGTAGCGCCGCGGCGAAGGTCATGTCCTCCCACATCACTTCGCTGCGCAGCGGCGGGAAGGTCGGGAACCGCTCGAAGCGCTCACGCGGGATCGAAGCAACGTGCCGGAAGCGATAGGCGGTACCGGCACGTTCCCGGCCGGAACCGAACACGGTGACATCGTGGCCGAGCAGCGCGAGATTCTCCGCGACCGCCAGCAACGCGATCTCGGCCCCGCGCTCGACGAGATGGAAGCCGGGCAGGGCGAAGGCAATGCGCATGCGATCAGGCGGCATCCACGGCCCCCGTCGGCGCTGCGCCAGGTTGCATGGCCGCCGGCACTTCGCCAGCCCTGGGCTGCGACCGCCAGACCGGCCGCGCCAGCGCCGCCGCGGCCAGGATCGCCGGATAGAAGACGAAACTGTTGAGCCAGGCATCGACGCCCGCAGCCAGGATCGTCACCGCCAGGACGTTGCTGCGCCCGACGATGAGCTCGCGAATCGCGCCGCCGAACATCGCCAGCGCCAGGCACAGCAGCGACAGCACGCCGAACTGGCCGACCAGCAGCAGCGGCACGCCGGAGGGCCGCGAATGGAGCGGCCGCCACCAGTCCCACCGTCCATAGCCGGTCAGCGCCGCCTGCTGGATCATCGGCAGCGCGACCTGGTCGCGCTTGACCTTCCAGCCGAACGAACCCCGCCCGACCGAACGCAGGCCGTTATAGACGAACTGCCCGGGGGCCGTGCCCTTCGCCCAATGCTCGATCGGCAGCTTGCCGGAGAGATAGCCTGCCCCGCCGATCGTCCCCAGCAGCAAGGCCGCGGCGATGCCGATGCGGCGCAGGTGCGGGGAGGCCACCAGCCAGGCCGCGCCCAGCACCAGCAGGATGATCGCCCCCACCGATTGCGAACCGAGCGCTGCCGCGACCAGGACCGCGGCGATGGTGCCATCGCGCGGCGTGCGGCGGGCCAGCATCCGGCCGATCGCGACCAGCGCCGTCAGCGCGATCCAGATGCCGTACTGGTTGCCGTTCTCGAAGAAGCCCAGCGGCCGGAAGCCGAAATAGCGCAGCGAGCCGTCATTCTGGTAGGGATGCGGGCCGTAAAGGGCGGAATAGAGGTTGAGCATCCCCGGGCCTTCGACCAGCGCGATCGGCACCAGCGCCAGCCCGCTGGCGATGATCGCGCCGGACAACCCCTGCCGGCCGGCCTCGTCGTCGAGCAGCAGGCGGCCAGTCATCCACAGCGCGCCCCAGGCGCCGGCAAGATAGCCGCACTGCATCAACGCCGATCCGGCGGGAATGTGGCCGGCGCCCCAGGCGACGAGCGGCGAAAGGCAGAACGCCGCCATCGCCAGATCGAGCCCGCCCGGCCGGAACCGGCGCAACCGTTCGGGCACGGTGACCGCGAGGCAGGCGAACACCACCACTGGGCAGACCAGCGCCTTGGTGAACAGCAGGCTGCCGGGCAGGACGATGCCGATGACGTCGTCGAAATGGCCGGGAGCGGCCAGGCTGGCGGGAAAATCGGCAACAGGCAGCAGCAGCCAGCCGGCGAACAGCGACAGCAATGCCGCCGTCAGCGGCGGCAGCAGGCGGAATGCGACTACCGTGGCGATCGCGTAGATGCTAAACGCGGCAAGGATGACGTTCGATATCGACACGGTCCGGCTAGACTCGCAGACTTTGATGATGGTGGGCTTCGCGATCGCGCTGCTCGCCTCGCTGTGGAGCCGGCATTGGGCCTGCGCCGCGCTGTCGCTGCTCGCGCTGGTCGAAGCCAAGGTGGGGCTGCGCCTGCCGTTCCACGTCTGGGTGCGCGACGACCTGCTGGGTTATCCGGCGGCGCCCGAGGCGAAGACCGCGCTGCAGATCAGGCTGCTCGAGGGGACCGCGGTGGCCGCGGTGGTCGTCGTGCTGGCGGTGCTGCCGCTGTTCCTGCGCGCATCGGCGGGCCGTCGGCTGACACTCGTCGGCATCGCGCTGATCCTCGGGACGCTGGCGCTCGAGCTGATCTCGCTGCACCGGATGGATGCGGTGATCTATCATCCCGAAGGCCCCTTCCTGCGCAGCGCGATCGCCTATTTCCTCGGCGCCGCGAGTATGACCGCCGGCGTGCTGCTGCAGCACCGGCGGTCCAAGGCCGGGACCGGCGTTACCGCCTGACGTCCCGGGACCCGGCTCAGGGCTTGGCGGGGGCGCCGGGCTTGGCCGGCGGCGCGAAGCCCTGCTGGTACTCGATCTTGGCCGCGTCACGCTTGGCCTTGACGCGATCCTGGAGCTGCTTGCCCAGTTCCTCGTTGCGCATCATCATGCTCGCCTTGGGGCGGGCATCGGCGCCGGTGAGCGGGGCCGGCTGGCTGCCGGTCAGCGCCGCGACGGTGACAATGCCGTTTTCCGGGACCAGGAACGGCTCGCCCGGCGGCAGCGCCTTGAGCCGCGCCAGGAACTGCGGCGGCAGCGTGGCCGAATCGAGACCGCCGCCGCCACGCTGGAACTTGATCCCCATCGACGTCAGGCGCTTGGCCACCGCGTCCATGCTGTGATCGTCCTTCAGCGGCTGCAGCGTCTGCGGGTCCGCCGGCATCGCGAACTGGATGCGATCGGCCGAGTAGATCACGCGCTGCGCGAAGCGTTCCGGATGATCGGCCATGTACTTGTCGATCGTCGCCGCGTCGGGCATCCGCTGGGCCTTCTGGAGCTTCTGGCCGAGCATCTCGATCAGCAGCATCTCGTCCACGCGGCGCTGGCGGGCGAGGTATTGCGGATCCTTGTCGATGCCGTCGTCGCGCGCGGCGCCGGCCGCGAGGCGGCGGTCGATGATCCGCTGCAGCGCGGCCGACTGGATGGCCTTGCGATCGACGTTCTTCGGCAGCTCGGTCGTGCCGATCTCGGCGTTGACTTCCTGCAGCGTGATCTCGTCGCCGTTGACCACGGCAGCCACCTGGCCGGTCGCCTCGCGCTTGCAGCCGCTCAGCGCCAGCATGGCCAGCGCGATGCCCAGCGTCGCGTTCGTCTTCGTCATCCGCATTGTCGTCCTTTCCGGCCCGGTTCGGGCCTGCGTCGCCATTATGTCCTGCCGCCAACCAGCACGTGCTGCAGCGGCTCCGGCGCTGCCGCGAAGAATCCCGCCAGGAATCGGCGAAGAAGCTCCAGCGAATGCGCCTGATCCATGTCCGCGATCGAGACGCGCACCAGCGCGCCATCGGGAATATCGCCCCTCAGGTTGGCCTTCATCACCGACATGCGCTGTTCGATCCAGCGGCGCGGGAAATCGCTGTCCACGCGGGTCCAGTAGAGCACCTGCTCGACCCGGTCGACGCCGGTCGCGGTGAAGGCGTTGCCGGCAATGTCGCGCCCGGGGGCCAGCGACAGGTCGACCGGCTGCGTCGGCGACAGGGTATAGCCGCCGGCGGGATAGCAGATCTCCGGCCGGTGCAGCTGCAGAACGCCGTCCTGGCGGTAGTTGTAGGCGATGCACAGCATCACCAGCGGCAGGTCCGGCCCGGCATAGACCCGGGTGACGAGGTTGTCGTAAAGCCGGGCGGACAGCGCGTCGGGCGGCGGCAGAACGACGCCGCTGGCGCCGACGACCGTCCACGGACCGACCTTGGCGGGCACCCAGTCGACGAACTTCTGCTTGTTGATCGGGGTGTGCCGCACTTGCGGTTGCGCGGCATAGCTGCCGGCCGATGCCGCCGCGAGGACGGAGCCGATCACGAAATGGCGCCGGCTGATGACGAGCTGCTCGCCACCCGGGGGATTGTGCTCGCTCATGGGCGCTGTCCGATCTGGAACTCGCCGCGGGGGGCGGTTTTCGGGGGGAAAGCGAGATTCCACAACGGCTTCAGCATCCCGTCGAATGCGAAGATCGCCAGCAGCGCGACCGCGAACATCGATATGCCGGCGAAGTTGTGAAGGAACCCCTGCGCCACCGCATCGCCCATGTGGTAGGTCAGCAGGATCAGGATCATCACCCGCACCAGGTTGGCGAGCAGCGCCACCGGCACGATCAGCAGCACCAGCAGCAGGGCGTAGCGCCATTCGGCCTGGTGACGGATGTAGATGTAGAACATCGAGATCGCCGACAGCGAGATGATCGAGTTCAGCCCCGAGCAGGCCGCCGCGACAAGCAGTTCGTATTGGCCGACGTAGATCATCACCCCCTGCCCGGCGATCGGATAGCCGAACGCATGCAGGATCGCGATCGCCGCCTGCGACACCCCGATCTTCATCGGCAGGGTGATCGCCCAGACCACCGTATCGGGCGGCGGGAAGATGAAGGCGATGTAGAGCAGCGGGAACCACAACTGGCGCATCACCGAGCCGCCGACGACGCTGTACAGCGCGGTCAGCACGCAGGCATACATCATGTAGCCCTCGACCTCGACGACCTGCGTGATCCGCGCCAGCGCATATCCGGACACGAACACGCCGAGGATCAGCGCCGGACGCCAGATCGGCGGCGCCGCGATCGACGGGGCCACGCCCGGCCAGAGGCGGAACAGCAGCCAGATGCCGGTGGCCAGCACGATCGGGCCGTGGGCACCCTGCTCGGTGCTCCAGCTCTCGCGCGCGACGAACGACAGCGTCGGGAAGATGATCGCCAGGGCACCGATCGCCAGCGCCACTGCGGCGACCGGCTCGACGTGGGCGAAACCGGGAAGCCATGGCTTGGCGGACCTCAACCTTCTGGCCTCCAAAGACGTTTCCATGTCGAAAATTGCGCTCCTGAGGACTTCAGGTCCCTCCTGCGTCCATTGGTTCGTACACAGTTTCGAAATTGCTATCAATCGCCGCATTATTTCCATGCGAGCGCCGTCCGATTTTGGATCAAAGCAGGCTGCAATGGTTTCTTCATCGAACAACTGGTAAATCGCCCGTTCGCTTTCGCGGGCCCGAGGTGCGATGCTGCTGGAATCTCTCGATACGTTGGAATTGCGCAAGGCCTGGATTCCGTTCCACCGGCGGCGGCCCGCCGCTTTTGCCGCGCTGTTGCTGGCGATACTCGCCATCGTCGCGGCGATCGCCGGCGGCGTGTGGGTGACGCTGTACCCCGAACAGCCGCGGGCCATCCGGCTCGACATCGAGCCGCCACCGCCGCCGCTGCCGAAGCCGCTGAAGGAAGGCTTCATCCCGATGGACCGCGACAAGGCGGAACTGGTCAACGCCGGCATCCCGGTGTCGAAGGCGCCGATCGAACCGGCTCGCCCGTTCGTGTCGCCGCTTGCCGACGTGATCGGCCGCCAGACCGCCGCCGACTGCCTGACCGCCGCGATCTATTACGAGGCGGCGAGCGAAAATGCCCAGGGGCAGCGCGCGGTCGCGCAAGTCGTGCTCAATCGCGTGCGCCACCCGGCCTTCCCGAAAACCGTGTGCGGCGTCGTCTACCAGGGCAGCGAACGCAGCACCGGGTGCCAGTTCACCTTCACCTGCGACGGCAGCCTGGCCCGCAAGCCGACGCAGGAAGGCTGGCTGCGCGCCCGCTCGGTCGCGCTCGCGGCGCTGGCCGGCGCGGTGGAGCGGTCGGTCGGCACGGCCACGCATTACCACACCATCTGGGTGGTGCCGTACTGGGCGTGGTCGCTCGACAAGATCACCACGCTGGGCGCACACATCTTCTATCGCTGGCCGGGATACTGGGGCCGTCGCGCCGCCTTCAACGGCACGTATGCGGGCGAGACCGACGCCGCGCATGCCGGGGACGTTCCCTATGTCTCGCCGGACCTGTCGGGCGATTCGATCTGGGCGGCGGACAAGCCGGACACGCCCAAGCTGCAGGCAGACGAACATGCCGGCCTGCCGGCGGACAATCGCAAGCTCGGCAACACCACGGCCGCGCCGCGCGCGGACGAGAACCAGGGCCGGCTGGTGGCGGACGAGAATGCCGGGGCGTTGCTCGGCCCCGCCCCAGCAGCGCCGACCAAGGGCAACTGACCGGGCGGTTCAGCGCAGCGCGCGCAAGGCGCGGCGCGCCAGCGTCGCCAGGGGCGCCAGCACCGGCATGCGATCGTAGAACCGCGGCACGGCAATGTCGCTGCGCGAGGCGCGCTGCACGCCAAGCGGTGGGATCGCGAATCGAGTCGGCACATCGGGGTGCGCGCGCCGGAACCAGATATAGGCGGCATCGATCGGCGGATGCACGCCTTCGTAGCGCAAGCCGTCGAGATAGGCGCAGACGAGGCGTGCGCCCCGGGCGCTGAAGCCCATCATGTGCGCGCCGATGATGTCGCTGGCGAGGAGATTGTCGGGTTCCTTGGCATAGTAGCCGCCGTAGAAGATGTCCCATCCCTCGCCGAAATCAGCATCGCGCGCGGCGGCGGTGAAATCGCAGTCATCCTCGAGAATCAGCACCGACCGGCCTGCCGCCGCCGCTTCGCGCAGGATCGCGTGCTGGCTGAGATAGACGCCATGGGCGCCGATCGACGTGAAATCCCCCGCGTCGGCCGGCCGGATCGCCGGGAAGAACGCGACCCGCGGGTCGCCCCCCAGCCCGACCGCGGCCAGCTCGCGCTCCATGTCGCGGCGCCGGTCGGTGCGTTCAGGCAGGTTGACGATGCGGATCGAATCGAACGGTGCGAACATGGCTCAGCCAGCTCCCTCGGTCAGCAGCGGGATCAGCGGCCGGACCGCGCGCTCGATCGCGAAATCGGCGAGCGCATCCTCCTGCCCCGCCGCGCCCAGCCGCCGGCACGCAGTGGGATCGGCGGCAAGCCGGGCCATCGCCTCGGCCAGAGCAGCACCATGCGACGGCGGCACCAGCACGCCGTTGCGCCCGTCCCGGACGAGTTCGGGGATGCCGGCGACGCCACTGGCGATGACCGGCTTGCCCAGCGCCATGGCCTCGATGATGACGACCGGCAGGCCCTCCATGAAACTGGGCAGGACGAAGATGTCGGCCCCGGCGATCACCGCCAGCGTCTCTGCTTCGGGCAAGGCGCCGTGGAACCGGACCGCCTCGCCGATGCCCAGTGCCGCCGCCAGTGCCTCGAGATCGGCACGCAGCGGACCGTCGCCGACGAGGTCGAGCCGCGCGCCCGGCAAACGGTCGCGCACCGCGGCAAACGCCTCCAGCAGGCCGCGCTGGCCCTTCTCGCGCGAGAGGCGGCCGACGCTGGCGAAGCGGACGCGCCCGTCCTCGCACGGCGGCGGCGGCGGCGGCAGCGCCGCGGGATCGATGCCGCAGCGCACGACGTGCAGCCGCTCCCAGTGCTCCGCATCGGCCACGCGCATCGCCTGCGCCCGCATGAACCAGCTGGCGCAGGCGACGAAATCCGCGCGCGCGACCTTGTCGGCCAGCAGCAGGCCTGCCGGATAATCGGTTTCCGAGATGCCGTGCAGCGTCATGCTCCAGCGGATGCCGAGCAGGTTGGCGGCCAACAAGGCCACGGTGGCGCCACTGTTGGCAAAGTGGACGTGGAGGCGGGTGGCCCCTGCCCGCCGCAGCAGCCGGGCGAGCATCGCCGCCTCGACGAAATGGAACAGCGCCCAGATCATCGGCTTCAGCCCGGGCGCGCGATGGCGCAGGGCAAGCCGCAGCGTGCCGAAACTGCGCGCGGGCCTGCCTGCCAGCGCCACCAGCAGCGCGCCGAGATACGCGACCGGCGAGCGGCCCAGCACCGCCGCGGTTTCAGCGCGGGCGGCGCGATCGAGCTCGGACGCTGGCTTGCCACCGGCAGGGCGGATCGTGAACACGGCAATGTTCAGGCCGGCCGCGCGCAGGGCCGCAATCTCGCGCCGGATGAAGGTGTGCGAGGGCGCCGGGTATTCGCTGGCGAGGTAGGCGATCCGGTTCATTTGTAGAACACCGTCCCCCCTGCCCGTCCGCGCAGTGCGCGCCAGGCGAACGTCAGGATGCCGCGCGTCTCCGCCGCCTTGCCGAGCAGCAGCAGCGCAGCCTCCGCCAAGCCACAGCGCCGCGCCAGGCGCGCGAACTGCAGCCCCCAGATCAGCGGCGCCAGCAGCACCAGCCGCGCATCGATCGCCAGGCCGGCCAGGACGCCCACCGCCGCGACGCCGAGCGTCCAGCCCAGCGCGCGCAAGGTCTCGCGGCGGTAGAGCGGATCGGGCCGGCCCCAGGTCATCCGCCAGGCCTGGGCATAGCCCAGGCCGCTGCGGACCGCGCGCAGCCACCACTGGCGGAACCGGTGCATAGCCGCATCGTGGATCGTCATTGCCGCATCGATGCGCCAGATGCGCCACCCGGCGGCACGCAGGCGATGGCACAGCTCCGGCTCCTCCCCGGCCGCCACCGCCGGGTCATAACCGCCCATTTCGACCAGCGGCTGGCGACGCATCAGCGCATCGCCGCCACAGGCCCGCGCCTCGCCGACGGGGGTGTTCCACTCGGCGTCGCAAAGCCGGTTGTAGAACGAGGCTTCGGGATGACGCTCGCGACGGCGGCCGCAGACCACCGCGACGTCCGGGTGGCCGTCCAGGAAACGCAGCGCCGCATCGATCCAGCCGGGCTCGAATTCGCAATCGCCGTCGACGAACTGCACGTAATCGAGCGCCGGATGCGCGGCGACGAGCGCCTCCAGGCCAGCATTGCGGGCGCGGGCGGCGGTGAACGGGCGGGTCATGTCGAGATCGACGACCTGCGCGCCCAGGGCCCGCGCCATCGCGCTGCTGCCGTCGGTCGACCCGCTGTCGACGTAGATGACGGGGGCGCCCGGAACGTCGATCGATGTCAGGCAGCGGCGCAAACGATCGCCTTCGTTGCGGCCGATGGCGATGATGCCGACGCGCCCTGCCCGTTCAGCCACGGCGCGTTCCAACTATCTGACAAACAAAAGTTTTGAAGGCGTCGGCGCGATTGGGCATGGCGGCCTTAATACCAACAGTTTCATAATGATCCATTAGTTTCACGGACCAGTCGCCCAGTTGGAAACCAGTCGCATCCTGCTTGCGCCAGAATGAAACGAAGTCCTTCCCGCGGCTACCCAAGCCGGTGTGCGTTTGTTACAGGCCACGCATGAACCTGAAATCCATCCTGAGGTCGACGCAGAGCGCGTTTCCGTTCATCCGACCCTGGAAATTCGAGGCGTACAACTTCGGAACGCGCCATTTCGGATGGCATGTCGAAGCGGAATTCCGCTTGCTCGCCGGGCTCGCCCCGGTTTCGCTGGCGCTCGATATCGGCGGCAACTGGGGCCAGAGCATCCATGCGCTGCAACGCCTGGCGCGTCCCGGCAGGATCATCTCGTTCGAGCCGAACCCGGTGCTGGCCGCCCGGCTGCAACGCCGCTTCGCCGGCGACGCTGCGGTCGAGATCCGCAATTTCGCGCTGTCGAACGCCGCCGGCGAGTTCACGCTGCACGTGCCGCGCTATGGCAACTACCTCTACGACGGGCTGGCTTCGTTGAAGGTGGAAGAAGCGCGCGACTGGTTCACGCCCGAGCGTTTCGCCTGGTTCAATCCGGCGCGGCTCCACATCGACAGCGCCATCGTCACGACGGCGACGCTCGATTCGCTCGCACTCTCGCCGGCGGTGGTGAAGATCGACGTGCAGGGCGCCGAGGAACTGGTGGTGGAAGGCGGCCTGGCGACGTTCGACCGCTGTAAACCATTTACGATTATGGAATGCCCGACGGCCCGGATCGTCGAGCAGCTGTCCGGGGTGGGCCTTCAGGCCTACCACTATCATCAGGGCAAGCTGCAGCACTGGGAGCACCACGACAGCAACGTCGTGTTCATGACCGACGCGCACCGGGCGACGCTGGGCCTCTAGCGCCACCCGACCACGCCGCGCCCCGCAGGAGTTCACGTTTGCGCCAGGACCGCACCTTTCACTCGATCCAGTTGCTGCGCGCGGTGGCGGCGACGCTGGTCGTGCTGTTCCATGCCCACGAGGCCTTCGCCTCGCGGCAAGGTTCGTCGCTGCTGGATTTTCAGAGCTATCTGTTCGGGTTCGGCGCGGTGGGCGTGCATATCTTCTTCGTCATCAGCGGCTTCATCATGGTGCTGACCGGCGCCTCGCCCGGCCGCCCCTACAGCGCCCCCCGGTTCTTCCGTCGCCGGTTCCTGCGCATCTACCCGATGTACTGGCTGTGCGCGTTCTTCTACGTCGGCGTGCATGCCCTGATCGGGCGCCCCTACGACGTGCCGCCGGACGCGTTCGTGCGGGGACTGCTGCTGTGGCCGGTCGATTCCGGCCGGCTGATCGGGCCGGCCTGGACACTTTCGTTCGAGATGTACTTCTACATCTGCTTCGGCTTCGCGATGTTGCTGGGAATGACCCGCGGGCTGATCGCGCTGACGCTCGGCTTTCTCGCGGCGCTGGCGATCGGGCAGCTGTTCCCCAACCGCGGCCCGGTGATCGGCCTGCCGACCAACCTGCTGCTGCTGGAATTCCTGGCCGGCACCGGCATCGGCTGGCTGGCCCAGACCCGCCGACTGCCGCTGCGCTGGGGCCCGGCGCTTACGGGGCTGGGCATCGCGCTGTTCGTCGCGGGGATCGCGCTCGGCTACCGCCGGGTGCCCAGCGCGGTGTCGTGGGGCATTCCCAGCGCGCTGCTGGTGTTCGGGCTGGTGATCTGGGAAACCCGGGCCGGCGCCTCTCCCGCCGTGCGGCGGCTCGGCAAGCTGGGCGACAGCAGCTACGTCCTCTACCTGATCCACGTGCTGGCGATCACGCTGGCCGCCGTCGCCTGCGAGGCCCTGGGGCTGAACCCGCCGCCGCTGCTGGCGGCGATCGCGCTGGCGCCGCTCGCGATCGTGCTGGCGGAGATCGTGCACCGCGTGGTGGAAGTGCCGCTGCTCGCGCTGCTGCGCCGCGGCGGCAGCCTGCTGGTGCCGGGCCGCCCGGCGGCGCCGCGACCGTCCGAACTGCCTTGACCGCGCCGGCAATCCCCGTCGTCGTCAGCATCACGACGATCCCCAGCCGGTTCGCCCAGTTGCGGCCGACGCTCGAATCGCTGCTCTCGGGCGAACTGGTCCCTGACCGCATCCTCATCGTCCACCCGGCGTTCAGCACGCGCGAGCAGGTGCCGTACGAAGTGCCGGATTTCCTGCGCGATGCTTCCTTCACGCGCGGCATCGTCGCGCCGGCGCTGGTCTCGGAAGACTGGGGGCCGGGCACCAAGTACCTCGGCGCGCTCGAACATATCGCGGCGCCGTGCTTCCTGGTGATCGCCGACGACGACGTCCGCTACCGCCCGCCGTTCCTGCGCCAGCTCGTGGCGGCGCAGCGCGCCGAGCCGGGCGCGTCGTTCTCGTTCTACACCTATCGCGAGCGGGGCATCACCATCGGCCAGGGCTGCGACGGCATGAGCTTTTGGTCGCCCAACCTCGACGGCCTGCGGGAATTCGCCGAACGACACGTCGGCAAGAACCCGGTGCGCTTCCACGACGACCTGTGGGTCAGCTACTTCCTGGCGCGCAAGGGCGTACCGATCTGCGACCTGCGGCCGCTGCTGCACGGCGGGCTGATCTACGAGCAGGAAGTGATCGACGCGGGCCTCGCGTCGCAGGCGGGGCTGCTCGCGCGCGAGACGATCACCCGGAACGAACTGGCGCGCCTGCTGCGCGAGGCGCCGCTGCCGGCGGGCCGCCGCGTCGGCGCCGCCATCCTCGCGGCGCACGATCGCGCCTCTGGACTGGCACGCCGAGCCTGGCGCAAGGCGGGGCGGATCGCCCGCGCATAAGGCGCCGTGTCAGCCGGCCGGGCTGGGCAGCGGCCCGAACTCGCGATCGGGTCCGCTCTCCTCGGCCAGGCGCCGGCGGCGGATTTCGCGCCGCTCGATCGCGCGGGCACGGATCATGCCGGAGATGATGCCCAGCGAGATCGCGAACGTGTATTGCGCCTGGTAAAGCACCCAGATCCATTCGTACTGGATGTGCAGCGCCGTGGTGATCAGCGTGACCGTGCATGCCAGCACGACATCGCCGTGCGGATCGCGCTTGTTGGCGAAGGCGAAGCGCAGCCCGGCAATGATGGCCATCGCGAACATCGTGATGAACGCGACCAGCCCGGGCCAGCCGGTTTCCGCCGCGACGAGCAGATAGGTGTTGTGGACGTTCGCGGCGCGGCTGGTCCAGTTCCAGATCACGCCCGCGCGCTTCGAATAGCCCTGCGCGTTGGCGACGACGACATACTGGTTGGCGCCGACGCCCATCGGATGATCTGCGAACATCGCCTTCGCCGCGCGCTCGAACGCCTGCCGCTCGAGATCGACGCCTTCGTTGCCGCCGGCCTGCTTGATCTGGCCGATGCGGTTGTTCATGCCCTTGATGATCAGCGGCGAGGTCAGCGCCAGCGCCAGCGCGGCGAAGCCCACCACCTGCCACTTGCGCTGGGTAGGCCGGCGGATGATCGAAAGCACCATGAACAGCGCAACGCCGCCGAGGCTGAACAGCACGGCCCCGCGCGAGGCGCCGAGGCCGATCACCACCAGCGCGGAAATCACGCCCAGCATGATCACGCGATTGCGCGAGCCCATCGCCAGAATCGCCAGCAGCAGCACCAGCACGAACTCGGTCATCAGCCCCAGCAGGTTCTGGTGCCCCATCGTGCCCGCCGTCTGGAACGCGCCGTGCAGCTTCTGGTCGATGCAGAAATAGGCCTGGTAGGCAACGCCGGCCGCCAGCCCCATCGCCAGCCAGGTCAGTGCGCGCTCGTCGCTGGCGATCTTGGCGACCGCCGCGAGCAGGATCACCACGCGCAGCAGCTGGAAGGGATAGAACGCCGATCCCATCCACACGCCCGATTGGAACACCGAAAGCAGGCCCGCGAGCATGTAGGCGATCAGGTATCCGATCAGCGGCGGCATCCCGCCCGGCTTGCGATGGAGCGTGATCACGGCCAGCGCCAGCGCATCCTCCATGGTGATGACGATGCCCTTGGTATAGCCGGGCCAGGCTGACCAGTTGACCAGCGCACCGTCTAGGTTCCACGAGTTCAGCGTGAACGGCAGGATGCCCAGGCCGAAGTAGGCCCAGTGAAGCTTCCGCGGATTGGACCGGAACCAGGAAACGAACCCGGGATAGGCCATCAGGATGATGGCAAACGCCACATAATGCATTGTGTCGGCCTCGCCCGCGCAGCGGCAATCGATGAACTCGCTGTGCCCGGCTGGATTGATCCGGGAACAGGGCGCGTGCGTGAATACGGGCTCCCACCACGCAAGGCAAGCATGCGGGCGGCCACTGTGCTCGCAACTGCACCGTCGCGGGACAGAACGGGCACGGCAGCAGGACGAAAGGCGGGAGGTCGGCGGCAGATGCCGGGACGAGCGTAATCGCTCAACTTCGCTCAGCCGGCGGGTGCAAGCCGTCACGAGCGATCGTTTTTCGCGCCCCGTGGCGAGACAGCGCGCCCAGGGAGACGCGGTTAACGGGCTTTGCCGGCATCGCCGGATGGTCTACCCGCGGGCATGGCACGGCAGGGATGTGAAGGCGGAGCACGAAGCTTGGAAACCGCGAATGCAACCAGAGCGACCGGGCGCATCGGCATGCTCGACGGTTGGCGCGCCGTCAGTATCCTGGCGGTCATGGCCGGCCACTGGGTTCCGATGGGGCCGAAGGCGTGGAACCTCAACGCCATCGTCGCCGGCACCGGCATGGCGCTGTTCTTCATCCTCTCGGGCTTCCTGATCACGCAGTTGCTGCTGCGCGACGATAGGGTCCTGCCCTTCCTGATCCGGCGCCTGTTCCGCATCATGCCGCTGGTGTGGCTGGCGATCGCGGCGCTGGCGCTGATGTTTCCCGCCAACCGCGAACTGCTGGGCGCTAACCTGGCGTTCTATGCCAACCTGCCGCCGTCGCGCCTGATGGAAGGCGGCAACCACCTGTGGAGCCTGTGCGTCGAGGTGCAGTTCTACGCCGCCGTCGCGCTGATCGTCGGGCTGGCGGGGCGGCGCGGGCTGTACCTGCTGCCGCTGCTGGCGCTGGCGGTCACGGGTCTGCGCATTCACGACGGCGAGACTGTCAGCATTGTCACCTGGCACCGCATCGACGAGATCCTCGCCGGCTGCACGCTCGGGCTCCTGGTCCATCATCTCGGGCCTGACAGCGCCTTGCGCAGGTTGCCGAAGTGGTTGCCGTTCGTGCTCGCCATCGGCCTGCTCGCGGCGTCCTCGCCGGAATTGCGGGCGTGGAACTACCTGCGCCCCTATCTCGCCGCGGCGACGATCGGCAGCTCGCTCTACGCCTCGCCGGAATGGATGCGGCGGGTTTGGACCGGCGCGGCGGCGCGCTACGTCGCCGAAATCAGCTATGCGCTCTATGTCGTGCACGGCGTGCTGACCGCGACCTGGCTGGGCGGTACCGATGCCTCGAAGCTCGCCCGGTACGCACGCCGGCCGCTGCTGATCGGCGCCAGCTTCGCGCTCGCGCACCTGTCGACCTTCTATTACGAGCAGCGCTTCACCACGCTCGGCAAGCGGCTGGCGCGCCAGCTCGCCGATGGCGGGCGCCCCGCCGCCGCCGCCGCGCGCTGAACCGGCGGCGCGGAAGGGGCGGCCGATGCATCCCGACAACCTCCGGCTGCGGCTCGCCGTCTTCCTCGTCGCGATCGCCGCTGCGGCCTTCTGCGTCGGGACCAAGGGGCCGAACCTCGACGAATTCTGGACCGTGATCTTCACCGATCCGCGCGTGGGGCTGGGCCAGGCGTGGTTCTGGTGGTCCGCCGATACGCCCCACCCGCCCGGCTACTACGCGCTGGTGCGGCTGTGGCTGACCCCGTTCGGCGCATCGGTCACTGCGGTGCGCGGCCTGAACCTGGCGATCTGGACGGTCCTCGCCGGCTACTGGCTGTTTGCCCCCGCGAATGGCAGCGCGATGCGGCGTTTCTGCCTGTCGTTCGTCCTCGCCGTCTCGGTGACGTTCTTCACGCTCGAACGGCTGGCCGAGGCGCGCGCCTATTTTCCGGCCTTCGCGCTGGTCTGCGTGCTGCTGGTGGAACTCAGGCGCCTGGACACGCCGGGCCGCGCCGGCGGCGCGCTGGCGCGGATTGCTGCCGCCACCATCGCCATCGCGCTGTTCGACTACCCGATCTTCTGCGCCGCGGCCGGCGTGCTGCTGGTTGCCGGGGGCGCGCTGCTGCTCGCCGGCCGCCGGGCCGACGCGCGGGGCATCGGCGCCGCGCTGGGCGCCGGCGCGCTGGTGATGGCGGCAGGCATGGTCAACGCGCTCGGCTACGAGCATGTCGTCGTCCCGTACGACATCACCACCGCGACCTATGCCAAGTTCGCGGCGGAAGTCGTGGTGGCCGGGCTGGCGGGGAACCTGGCGCTGTCCTGGCTGGCGGCGCGCGGGCTGCCAGCGGGGCTGCCGGAGCTGACGCTGCGAACCTACGATTTCCGCATCGTCGCGCTGGTTGCGGCGGTCGGGGCGGTGTTCGGCTTTCTCGTGCTCAACCTGGCGCTCCATGCGATCCTGAGCCGGCACCTGATCCCGATTACCGCGCTGGTCTGCGCGGCGGTGACGGCGTGGCTGCCGGAGCGGGCGTGGTCCCGCGCGGGGATTGCCGCGATGCTGATCGCGTTCGCCGGTTCGGCGCTGCTGGTGTCGTGGCGGATCGCCGCCATGGACAATCTCCATCGCTTCGCCGATCGCCTGGCGGCGGCGCAGCGACATTGCCCGGCCTACACCGTGATCCCGGTCGACATGTTCGCACTGGGCAAGCCCGCCAGCTCGGTGAACGGTGAGACGCGCGCCTTGGCCAGCCGCTTCGGCCAACTGGCGATTGCGCACGAGGCCGGGATCACCCTGGCACCGGCCGAACAACGCCGCGTCGATCCGCGCTGCGGCGGCGCGGTGTGGTTCGTGCCCGGCTATCCCGCGCCGGGCGCGACGGCAGCGTCGCTGCTCGATGTCCTGAAGTTCCCGCTCACCCCGGCGCAGCGCGCTGGCTCCCGGCTGCTGCTGGAAAACACCGTGCTCGTGCTGGAAGTGCCCGGCGCGGCGCTAACCCCGCGCCAAGGCCCCCTTTAGCGCCACTTCGGGAAGAACGCCCCGGTGGCTGCGTACCAGGCGGGAAACTCGTCCTGGAACAGGCCGGCCAGGGCGTTGTCCTCGCGCCGCGAGGTGAAGAAGTACAGCGCGATCAGCGCCAGCGCCGATGCCGTGGTGAAGATCGAGCTGGCAACCGCGACGCCGCCGATCCAGAACACGATGTAGCTGGTATAGAACGGATGGCGCACCAACGCGTAGGGGCCGTCGGTGATCAGCTTCCTGGAAGCATTGTCGTTCAGCGCCAGGCCGAGGTTCTTGCGGCCCGACGTGCCGACCGCCCAGCCGAACAGGAACAGCGACAGCGCCTGCAACGCGACGCCGAGGATCGGCCACGGCGACAGCGCGTCCTGCGTCCAGACGCCGTAAAGCACCGATCCGAAGCCGAGCAGCGACACCACCGAAACCAGCTTGGTGCCCGATTTCCACGCACCGCCGAAGTGCCAGAACCCGGCGCTGGCGAACAGCAGGAACGGCAGCGCGGTGGACGCCGTCAGGATGGCGCGGACGATGTCGTCATGGGCCCATGCGAAAACCATGGCCGGCTCCTCTTGCGCAAGGCATGCGAATGCGATCCGCGCCTTATCGCCGGGGGTGGTTAAATTGCAGTGAAATCGCGACCGGGCGCGGCACACGCGGGACGAATGCCCGCCGGCGGGTCAGGCCGGCGGCAGCGTCAATGCCAGGTAGTGCATCCGCAGCGCCTCGCGCCGGCCGCGGACGACGGTGTCGAGAATCAGGCCGGTGAACGCGACGAGGAACGCCAGGATCATCAGCGCCGCGCTCAGGATCGCGGTCGGGAAGCGGGGCACCAGTCCGGTTTCCATGTACGTGATGAACAGCGGGATCGCGAGCAGCAGCGACACCGCCGCGAACAGCGCGCCGAACACGCCGAAGAAGAACAACGGCCGCTCGAGCCGCACGAGGTTCAGGATCGTCGACAGGATGCGCACCCCGTCGCGATAGGTCGAAAGCTTCGAGGCGGAGCCTTCGGGCCGGGCGAAATAGGGGGTATCGACCTCGCCCACCGGCATCCGCATCCGCAGCGCATGCACGCTGATCTCGGTCTCGATCTCGAAACCGGCGGAAAACGCGGGGAAGGACTTGGCGAAACGACGCGAGAACACGCGGTAGCCCGAGAGGATGTCGGTGAAGCTGCGCCCGAAGAAGCTGGCCAGGATGCTGGTCAGCAGCCGGTTGCCGAACCGGTGCCCCGAGCGATAGGCGGCCTGCTCCTCCGACTTGCGGCAGCCGACGACCATGTCGAGGTTGTCGCGCACCGCGCGTTCGACCATCCGCGGCGCCGCGCTGGCGTCGTATGTCGCGTCGCCGTCAGCCATCACGTAGTAGTCGGCATCGACGTCTGCGAACATGCGCCGCACGACGTTGCCCTTGCCGCGCAGCGTCTCGAACCGCACGATCGCGCCGGCCGCGGCGGCCACCTCGCTGGTGCGGTCGCTGCTGTTGTTGTCATAGACGTAGATGTCCGCCTCCGGCAGCGCGGCGCGGAAGGCGGCGATGGTCTGCGCGATGGCGTGCTCCTCGTTGTAGCACGGCAGCACCACGGCGACCTTGGGCAGGGATTTCGTCACTTCGATTGCTCCACGAGCGGGGACCGTCGCGCGGCGAGGATCGCCAGCGCGGCCAGTTGCAGGACCCAGACGATCCTGACGTTGTAGCGGTCATGCGGTTTCGACAAGGTTCCCGTCACCGCGGCGTTCATGGCGATGGCGGCGAGCAGGAGCGCCGCGCCGGCCCGGATCGCGACCGCCCGCCGCTCGCGCGTGCGGCCCGCCGTCACCGCGGCGAGGAACAGCGCCGCGGCAAGCGCCGTCAACACGTTGAGCCAGCGGCTGAGCTGCACCGGGTTGCCGGCGCTGGCATAGCGGCTGGCCAGCACTTGCGCCTTGAAGCGGGCGGGCAGGTTGTTGGCGAACGCGGTATCACTGCCCGGCTGGCCGGTGGAATTGAACACGTTGAACTTGGTCAGGAACAGTTGCTTCACCGCCTTGCCGACGCTGGCGCGGGCCACGCCCAGCGGGTCGTGCCGCACCGTCGCGATGGCGAACGCGACGTCCTGCTTGGCCAGCCGGCGCTGGACGTCCACGCTCTCCACCGAGAACACCCCGTCCGCCGGCGCCTGGCTCCACAGAAAGGTGTCGCTGTCGCGCGGCATCCGGCCCTGGAACCGGCAGGCTTCGAAGCCGATCGCCGGGCACCGCGCGCGCAGCATGGCCAGGCCCGGGCCGTCATCGACCAGCCGCGCGGTCAGAAACGGCGGCCGGACCGGCGGCTGGCCCATCTTGTGGGTGATCGCGACAACGAAGGCCTGTTCGCCGACCAGCCCGGCGACGACCGCGAGCAGCATCGCTGCCCAGCCGGGGCGCGCGCTCAACCCGGCGCGGTGGAAGGCGATCGCGGCCAGCACGGCCAGCGCCGCCAGCAGCAGCACGTGCGAGCTGTGAACCATGCCGCACAGCGTCAGCAGCAGGACCAGCCCGACGCGCTCGACCATTCCCAGCCGCTTCCAGCCTACGCAGGCGGAGACGGCCAACGCCACGGCAAACCCGGCGAAGACATCGGGCATGATCATCGCGACGAAGAACGGCAGCGAGGTCAGCGCCGAAAGCGCCAGCGCGGTCACCAGGACCAGCGCCGGCATGCGCGCGCGGGGCGCGCCGAAGGCCAGCAGGGTCAGCCAGACGGTGAACACCGCCAGCAGCGCCTGGAAACCCACCACGCCCAGGCTGCCGAACGCGGTGATGAAGGGAAACACCGCCAGGCCGTAATAGACCGACCGGCCGAGCAGCACCGGATGCAGCGGCCCGGGCGGCGCGGCGGCGGCGGGCACGGGCGTGGCGGGCATGGCCGGCCGGGCTGCGTTGGTGGCGGCGGGATGCGGCAGATAGAGCTGGCGCTTGTCCGACCACTCGGATTGCCAGCCGGTCAGCTCGGCGACGGCGGCATCGGCTTCGCGCAGATAGGTCGAGCTGTCGGGAAAGAAGAAGCCGCCGCCGTTGACGAACGCCGGCCAGCACAGCGCCAGCGCAGCCAGCAGCCAGGCGAGGACGCAACGCCCTGGAACGAACTTCGCTTGTTTCACCCGAACACCCAACGCCTGCACAACAGGAACGCAACGATCGGCGTGACCGTGCAGAATGCGATCGTCGGCGTCCAGGTCGGCAGCCGCAATACGCCGGTCATCAGGATTACGAAACCGACGTTAAGAAAATACCCGATGGCATTGGTGGTCAGGAACCGGACAAAGCGACGGCCGGGATTCGCGCGATCGCCATGGCCGCGAAAGCTGAAGTTGCCGTGGACGAAGAACCCGACGACCGAGGCAAATATCGTCGACAAGGTGACGGACAGCGCCGGCAGCATGTGTGCGTTGTTGACGAGCAGCAAATAGATTCCCGACATCAGCGCCGTAAGCGCGAGACCCGAGACACCATAACGGATGATCTGCAGCAGATATACTTGCTGGCTTGGCTGCAGTTTTTGCCAGACGACGCTCCGTTCCAACATCCAATCGATATCCGGCAATAATTTCAGTCAGAAACGGGGATCGAGCCGCCGATTCGCGCCAGCATAACGGAACCGGGAATCACCGCATAGCCGCATGTGGCGCGCCGGAATACCGTGTCCCATCACGGGCCGCATCGCCAGGCCAGGTTTAAGAACGGAGGCCGCGACAATCCCCGCGGGCGAATCGCCGCGCGGCCACGACAATAATCGCGCGCGCCGCTGCGAGCGACAACGTTTTGCAGTCCCGTACCCACCCAGTCACGGAGCATATGACAAACGCGCCTGTGCCAACTTGATACATATTTCGACCAAGTCAGTAGTTTGACTCGCCGGGAGACGGGGCGGTATATTTTGGCGTTCGAAATTCTTTCTTTGGGGCCGGCAAAATCATGGCGAACTTTCTCTCTGGACGGTTGGCGCAACCGCTTCGCAGCGGGCTTCGTGGCGCGTTCGGGCTGTCGCTCGCCCTGGCGGCCGCAGTGCCGGCGCATGCCACCAGCTTCTCGTTCGACTTCGTGAACCAGTCCTACACCAACAGCGCGACGAACAAGCAGACCTTCAACGCCACCGGCGGCACCGGTTCGACGCCACTGTTCACGCGTACCGTCAGCGGACAGTCCGTCCAGTTGCAGATGTCGGCCTATTTCATCGACACCTCGACGGCGCAGAACAAGACCTACAACGCCCAGCTCAACTTCTACTCGGGCGGCATCGGCATCACCGACGCCAACGAGTCGTCGACGAGCCCGAACCACGCCATCGACAACAACAACGGCGTCGATTTCCTGGTGTTGCAGTTCAGCAAGGCGGTGAACCTGAGCAGCATCAACATCGGCTGGATCTACAACGATTCGGACGCCACCATCCGCTATGGCAATGCGCCGGGGGCCTGGAACGTGCTGCCGGCGATCAACAACGTCGCCTATGGCGCGGCGGGCGGTCTCGGCAGCATGCTGAACCCCAGCGTGATCGCCGCCAACGGCGGCACGGCCACGGGTTCGCGCGCCACGCCGAACGGCGGATTTTCGGATTTCTGGATCATCTCGGCCGCCAATCCCAACCCGATCGAAGGGAGCCGGTCGAAGGCGGACTATTTCAAGGTCGCCTCGATCGTCGTGTCCGATTTCCCGCCGCTGCCCGAGCCCGGCACGTGGATGACGATGATTTTCGGCTTCGGCGCGATTGCCGCGATGATGCGCCGCCGCCACGCCCGGCCGGTTTCCGCCGACGGCCTGGCCGCCTGAATCGCGGGCAATCGCCGCGCCTCTTGCCGTTCAGGTTGACGCTCGGCCGGCCGCATCGGGGAATTTCCGGGCTGACTTGCGACCGCCAATCGCTATGCTGGGGACCGGGCCCGCGACCTGGCCCCATCTTCCCGGAACGGATCAGCGAATGTTCGAAACCGAAGTCAGCCCGCTTCGCCTGACCGAGGATTTGCTGCCGCCCGAAGTGCTCGCTGCGTTCGCGCGGGATCGCGGTTTCAGCCATCTGGCACCGATCAAGTGGGAAGAGCACTGCACCGAGTGCGCCTGGCCGGCCTGCTATACCACCTGCGACCTTTACAGCCCGCGCGCCGACGGAAACTGCCGACGCACGATCGACGGGTTCGCCGCCCTGGCGGGGGTGGAAGCGCTGGGCATTCCGCTCGTGCGCGTGCGCTTCAAGCGCTGGGCGAACCTGACCGCGCGCAGCACCGTCGCGGTCCATCCGGTGGACGCCGTGGTAGCGATCGAGCGCCGCGTCGCTTCCGCTTCGGGCTGGGCGGCGCGGCTGCCGTTCGGCGCGGCGATCGGCAGGCCCGGCCTGCCGGCGCGCGCGGTGCGGCGCTGGAAGGACCGGCTGGTGGCGGCATCGGCCCACGACGATGCGGCCCCGGAACCGACGTGCCTGGTGCTGGAGGTCTACAACCCCGGCAGCGCGCCGGTGGATCTGTCGCTGGATGTCGCGCCGCGGCCTGCCGATGCGCGCGTGGTCCCGTTCAAGCGGCTGATCTCGCTTCAGCCGGGATTCCAGCGGGTGCGATTGCCGTTCGACGAGATCCGGCCGCACCTTGCCGGCGCGCGCGAGGTCGATCTCCAGATCAATCCCAACATCCTGACCGCCGCGGAGGAAGGACTCACCCTGTTCCTCGGCCTGATGGGCTTCGCGCGCGAGGCTGCGGCCACAATCGAGTCGGCGCCGGCTCCGGTGGCGATGGCGGCGGGCAAGAAGGTCAAGGTCGTGATCTGGGACCTCGACAACACGCTGTGGGACGGCACGTTGATCGAGGAAGGGCCGGGCAAGGTCCGCCTGCGGCCCGGCATTCGTGAAGTGATCGAGGCGCTCGACGGGCGCGGCATCGTCAACAGCGTCGCCAGCAAGAACCACGCCGAAGACGCGCTGGCGGAACTCGAGCGGCTCGGCCTGGCCGAATACTTCGTGTTTCCCGAGATCAGCTGGGGCCGCAAGAGCGAGGCGGTGACGCGGATCATCAAGGCCTTCAACGTCGGCGCCGACACCGTTGCCTTCGTCGACGACCAGCCGTTCGAGCGCGAGGAGGTGCGCTCCGCAAACCCGCAGGTGCGCCTGTACCGGCACGACGAGGTCGCCGGGCTGCTCGACCGCGCCGAATTCGACGTGCCGGTGACCGCAGAGGCGCGCAGCCGGCGCGGGTTCTACCAGAACCAGGCGGTGCGCCAGCAGGCGATGCAGCAGGTCCTCGACCAGCCGGGCTCGGACTACCTGGCGTTTCTCAAGCGCTCGAACATCCGCATCGTGATCGATCGCGCCGGCAACGACCAGCTCGATCGCGTTCACGAGCTGGTCCAGCGCACCAACCAGATGAACTTTTCCGGGCATCGCTACAGCAAGGAGGACTTGCGGGCGATGCTGGCGGACGACGCGCTCGAATGCTTCCTCGTCGATGCCGAGGATGATTTCGGCAAGTACGGGACAATCGGCTTCGCCGCCGTCCGGCGCGGTCCGCAGCCGCTGGTGCAGGACCTGGCGTTCTCCTGCCGCATCCAGGCGAAGCGGGTCGAGCACGCGGTGCTGGTTTCGCTGATGGCATACTATGCCGCGCAGGGCGGCACCCGGCTGGACGTGTTCTATCGCGGCACCGAGAAGAACGCGCCGGTGGCGCGGGTGTTCGATGATCTCGCATACGTGGAAACCTCGCGCGAGGGGGCGGACGTCGTCTATGGCCACGCCCTGACCGGGGACCTGCCGGTAAACGAAGTCATCCAGGTCCGCTTCCCCGCCATGCTCGCGCCGGCGAAATGAGCGGTCGCGCGCTCGGGCTCGTGGCCAGCGCGATGCTGGGCACGCCGCGGCTGTTCCGGCAGCGTGGCGCGGCGAACGTTTCGGCGCTGCTGTTCCATCGCTTCTTCGCCGATGGCGAGCCGCGCCAGCGTGGCATCGACCGGCTGCGGCGCGAGCTCGAATGGCTGCGCGCGGCCTTCGTGCCGGTCTCGCTCGGTCGCTTCGTCGAGGGGATGGCGGATGGCTCGCTGCCCGATCGCGCGGTGCTGGTGACGACCGACGATGCGCACCGCGACGTCCTGGAGGTCGCGGACACGTTCGCGGAATACGCGGTGCCGTTCGCGGTCTTCGTCTGTGCCGGATGGACGGCCGAGGCCAGCGAGGGCACCGGGGAGGACCTGCTGGCGCGCGTCGTCTCGGCCATCCAGTGGTACGAGGGGACCCCGACCGAGGTCCGCTATGGTGGTCGCAGCATGGTCCTTGCGCCCGCACGGCAGGCCGCCAACATCGACGCGCTGCTGGCGGCTGGGGATATCCCGCGCGAGGCGCTGTCGGATCTCTGCAGCCGGATCGATGCGCTCTCGCCCAAGCCCCGGGGCGGCTGTACCTGGGCCGACCTGCGCGCGCTGGCCGGCAACGCGGCCATCGGCATCGGCGCGCATTCGGTCAGCCATATCCGGCTGTCGCAGGCATCGGCCCTGCGGCGGCGCTTCGAGATCGCCGAAAGCCGGCGCCTGTGCGAGACGCTGATCGGGCGCTGCGAGGCCTTTGCCTACCCTTATGGCACCGACGACGCGCACAGCCCGGAGACGCGGACGGAACTGGCCGAGGCCGGGTTCTCGACCGGGTTCCTGACGCATTCGGACTTCATCACCACGCGCAGCGAGCGGCTGACCCTGCCGCGTCTGTCGATGCCCGATGATCCGATGGGCTTCGCGGAGTTCCGCGCCCGCGCCCGGGGCGCCGGCATTGTCATGCGGCGGCTCAAGCAGGCGCTGCGGGGCGCCCGGCCGGCCTGACCGGGCGCGTCCGCCGGATCAGTTGGCAATCTGCCGGAAATAGGCGATCGTCTTCTCCAGCCCTTCGCGCAGCGGCACGGTCGGCTCCCAGCCCAGCTCCCGGCGCGCCAGGCTGATGTCGGGCTTGCGCTGGGTCGGGTCGTCCGAGGGCAGCGGCAGGTGGATCAGCTTCGAGCGTGCGCCGGTCATCTCGACGACCAGCTCCGCCAGTTCGCGGATCGTGAATTCGACCGGGTTGCCGATGTTGACCGGGCCGGTGAACCCTTCCGGGCTCTCCATCAGCCGGATCATGCCTTCGATCAGGTCGTCGACGTAGCAGAAGCTGCGGGTCTGGTTGCCATCGCCGAACAGGGTGATGTCCTCGCCGCGCAGCGCCTGCATGATGAAGTTGGAGACCACGCGCCCGTCGGCCGGGTGCATGCGCGGGCCATACGTGTTGAAGATGCGCATCACCTTGATGCCGAGCTTGTGCTGGCGGTGATAGTCGAAGAACAACGTCTCGGCGCAGCGCTTGCCCTCGTCGTAGCACGAGCGAAGGCCGATCGGGTTGACGTTGCCCCAGTAGCTCTCGGTCTGCGGGTGCTGGGTGGGATCGCCATAGACTTCGCTGGTCGAGGCTTGCAGGATCGGACAGCGCAGGCGCTTGGCCAGGCCGAGCATGTTGATTGCCCCGTGCACGGAAACTTTGGTAGTCTGCACCGGGTCGTACTGGTAGTGGATCGGCGAGGCCGGGCAGGCCAGATTGTAGATCGCGTCGACTTCCACGAACAGGGGAAAGCAGACATCGTGGCGCATGAACTCGAAGCGGGGATGGGCGTGGAGATGCTCGATGTTGCGCTTGCTGCCGGTGAACAGGTTGTCGACGCAGAGGACTTCGTGGCCGGCGGCGATCAGCCGATCGATTAGATGCGAACCGAGAAATCCAGCACCGCCGGTAACCAGAATGCGCTTCTGGCTGAAGTATTCCCTTGCCATAACTGGATGAGTCCCTGTCTGCTTTCCGAAGGACCGCCTCTGCGAGACGTTCTTTATGCCGCAACCCGGCATAATCGCATTTCGTTTAGCATAGCTTTATCGGATTGCGACCGCCCTCGCACATCGAAGGCCTGAGATGCGATTGATCGAGTGTTTTGCCTGGCTGCTGGCGGCGGCGCCGATGACCGCGCTGCTGATCTATTCGCTCGAGCTGGTGCTGGGCCTGGCCCCGGGGCGCCAGGCCGCGGCATCGCCGTCGGCGCCGCGTTCGGTGGCGATCCTGATTCCCGCGCACAACGAGGCGGCGGGCATCGCCGAGACGGTGGCCGGGCTGCGCGCGGTATCGCCGGCCGGCGTTCGCATTCTCGTCGTCGCCGACAACTGCACGGATGACACCGCCGCGCGCGCCGCCGCCGCGGGGGCCGAGGTGGTGGAACGATCCGACGCGGAGCGCCGCGGCAAGGGCTATGCGCTGGCCTTCGGCCGCGACGTGCTGGCCCGCGACCTGCCGGACACGGTCATCGTCGTCGATGCCGATTGCCAGCTCGCCACCGGCAGCGTCGAGCGGCTCGACGCGGCCGTCGCGGAGGGCGCGGCGGCGCAATCCACCAACCTCATCATCCCCGATCGCAGCCAGCCGGCGCTCGTGCAGATTTCGAGCTTCGCGATGCTGGTCAAGAACCTGATCCGCTCGCGCGGGTTGAGCCGGATCGGCGGTTGCGCCTTGCTGACCGGGACCGGGATGGCGTTTCCCGGCGCGATCTTCGCCGCCGCCCCGCTGGCCACCGGCGACATCGCCGAGGACCTTGGCCTAGGCATCGCCCTGACGCGGCAGGGCGTCCGCACCCGGCTGGTGACCGAAGCGACCGTGCGCAGCCGCGCCGCTTCGCTGCGCGACAGCGTCGCGCAACGGCGACGCTGGGAGCACGGCTTCCTCGCCAACGCCCTGCGTCACGCGCTTCCGACGCTCGCGGGGGGCGTAAGCCGGGGTTCGCGTGCCATGGTGGCCCTGGGAATGCACCTGCTGGTGCCGCCGCTGGCCTTGCTGTTCCTGATCGCCGGGGCCGGGCTCGTCGTGCTGGCCGCGATCGGCTTCGCCTGGTCGATCTGGATGCCGGCGGCGGCACTGGCCGCCGCTCTGGCGCTCGCGACGGTGCTGACCGCGATCGCCTGGCTGCGCCACGGCCGCGAAACGCTGACGCTGGCGGCGCTGCTGCAGGCGCCGCTTTACGTCGCCTGGAAGATACCGACCTACCTGCGTTTTCTCGTCGCGCGCGAGGCTCGCTGGCAGCGCGCCCGCCGCGAGGGGGATGCCTGACCTCCCCTGTCCGGCATTGGCACACATGCCGCGCTTGTCCGACCCGGGCAGCCCGTAGTACCGTCACACGGTGCGATTTGGGGGCCGGTTAGATGCATTCGACGACGGGCGTCCCGCAACCGGCCGGCAATTCCGGTACACCCGGGCATGATTTCAACCATCCGATCTCGTACCGCGGCGACATCGATGGCTTGCGCGCGATCGCCGTTGGCTCGGTCGTCCTCTTCCACCTCCTGCCCTCCCGCCTGCCTGCGGGCGGCATCGGCGTGGACCTGTTCTTCGTCATTTCCGGATACCTGATCGGGCGTATTGTTCTGGAGAGCGCGGCGGCCGGCAAGTTCTCGTTCCGCGCGTTCTACCTGCGCCGGGTGCGCCGGATCGCGCCCGCGTTCCTGGCCACGGTGCTCGCCACGGCTGCCGTCGCCACCACCATGCTCTATCCCTGGGAGCTCGCCGCCTTCGCCCGCAGCACGATGGCGGCACTGGCCTGCGCCTCGAACATCTACTTCTGGGCCACCGCCGACTATTTCGGTCCCGACAGCACCACGCTGCCGCTGCTGCACACCTGGTCGCTGGGCGTCGAGGAGCAGTTCTACCTGTTCTTTCCGCTGCTGCCGCTGGCCCTGGCCCAGGTGCGCCAGCGCGCCCTCACCGGCGTCCTGGTCGCCACCGGCCTGCTGTCGCTGGCGATCAGCATCTGGCAGGTCCAGCACGCCGGGACCGCCGCGTTCTATCTCTTGCCCAGCCGCTGGTGGGAACTGATGGCCGGCGTGGCCGCGACCCGCCTTCCCGACCGCTGGACCGGCCGGGCGGCGCGACTGCGGCTTCCCGTCGCCCTTGTCGGCGCGGCACTGGTCGCGGCGTCGTTCGTGCTGGTGCGCCCGGCCGCCGGCTTTCCGGGCCTCGCCGCGGTACCGGTCGTGCTGGGCACGGCGCTGTTGCTGGTGAGCGGCCAGGCGGGCGGCACCATCGTCCACCGCGCGTTGGCGAACGCGCCGATGCGGCTGATCGGCAAGGCGTCCTACTCGCTCTACCTGTGGCACTGGCCGGTGATCGTGCTCTACATGATGCAGCGCGTGGTCAGCCGGCCCGATGCCACCGACACGGCGGTGATCCTGGCGCTGACGGTCGCGCTGGGCTTCGGCTCCTGGCATTTCGTCGAGAAGCCGTTCCGCGCCCGATCGATGACGCCGCGGAAACTCGGCGCCTGGTGCGGTGGCGGCTTCGCCCTGGCGCTGGTGTTGCAGGCGGTGCTGGTGGCGGCGCAAGGGTTCCCGCAGCGTTTCTCGCAGCGCGTGCTGGAGATCGCGCGCCAGGGCGACGGCCCCACCGCGCACGAGCCCCCCTATCGCTGCACCTTGCGCTTCGAGGACCCGCCCTCGGCCTACGACGGCAAGCGCTGCCTCGCCAGCGTCCCCGGCAAGCCCGACTGGCTGCTGGTGGGTGACAGCCATGCGTCGATGCTGTGGGGCGGGCTGGCCGAGACGCTGCCGCAGGTCAACGTCCATCTCGCGGTGGTCTATGCCTGCAACGTCTCGACCGATCCGGTCCCCAGCGGCCGGGCCTGCGAGGACCTGATCCACCGTGCGCTCGTCGAATATCCGGCCGCGGCCCGGCCGGCGGCGGTGCTGCTGACCTGGCGCTGGCAATGGGTCGATGCGGAAGGACTGACGCGTCTCAACCGGCGCCTGCAGGCGCTGGGCGTACGCCTGGTGGTGATCGGGCCGACGCCGATGTATTCCGCGCCGATACCCCGCATCCTCGCCGAAACCGTGCGGCGCAGCGACCCCGGCTTGAGCGCCCGCGCCCTGCGGCGGACGGTGTGGCCGGCCGAGCAGCAGCTGCAGGCGCTCGCCCCCACGGCCGGGTTCATCTACCTGTCGCCGATGCGGGCGATGTGCCAGCCAGACCGCGGTTGCATCCTGACCAACGCCAAAGGCCGATCGATCTACAACGACAGCGATCATTATACGCCGGAAGGGTCGGTCATGGTGTGGCGGCGGATGCTGGCCGCAAGCGCTTCCCGGTTGCCGCTGCCGACGCAGCCGTAAGGACAGTCCGGCCCGCGCGCGAAGGCCGGTTCAATAGGCCTTGTCGTGCATGATCACGCGGAACGTCCGCATCAGGATCATGAAGTCTTCCACCAGCGACCAGTTCGACAGGTATTCGAGGTCGCAGCGCACCCGCTGTTCCAGCTCCTGCGGGTTGTCGGTGGCGCCGCGCAGGCCGCGGATCTGCGCGAGCCCGGTGATGCCGGGCTTGAGCGCGTGGCGAATCCAGTACTGGTCGGTGACCTCCCAGAACAGCGCATCGCCCGCCAGCGATCCCAGCGCATGGGGGCGCGGACCGACCATGCTCATCTCGCCCCGCAGCACGTTGATCAGCTGCGGCAGCTCGTCGATGCTGGTGCGCCGGATGAAACGACCGACCTTGGTGATGCGCGCGTCGTTTCGGCTCGCGGAAACGCCGCCGTCCGCATCCGCCAGCATAGCGTGCATCGACCGGAACTTGAGAATCCAGAACATGCGGTTGCCCAGGCCGACGCGGAGCTGCTTGAAGAAGATCGGGCCCGTGCTGTCGAGCTTGATGGCAATCGCCGTCGCCACCAGCAGCGGGCTCAGGAAGAGCAGCAGGCCCGAGGCGATGACGATATCGAAGACGCGCTTGCTGAGGCGGCTGGCCACACCCAATGGTCCGCGCGAAATGATCAGCGTGTCCTGATCGCCGCAGGAGCCGATGGCAATCGCGCCATCGAGCAGCGCGCGATCGATCAGGATTTCCCCGCCGACGTCGGAGCCCTTGAGGAAGGTCGACCAGGCGCGGCGGTTTTCCGGACGACAGGCGATGACGACGCGGTCGAACGGGGCGATGATCCGCGAGATCGCGTCGATCATCTCCGGCTTGCCAAGGTCCGGCGAGAGGCCGAGGCGGGCGATGTCGATCACCTCCATGCCGTTGACCGATCGCGCCCGCGCGCCGTCGAGGATCAGGACTTCGGCAGTCGGGAACGGACCCAGCACCACCCGGGCGATCATCGACAGCAGCCCCTCGCCCACCACCAGGAAGGCGCCGCCACTGGCGACGGTCATCGCGAAGGCGAGCCGCGACAGGTCCTGCACCTTGAGGAAGAACAGCCCCAGCACCAGCAGCAGCACCGACCCGACATAGGCCCCCATCGCCCGGCGCAGGCCCAGCGAACGGTTGCGGAGCGTTTCCACGCTCTGCACCTCCCGCGCGACCGCGAACATCACGTAGAGCGGCACCAGCAGGGCAACGGTGGTCACCCCGGTTCGGTATCCCGACGGATCGCCGAACACGACGACGAAGCCGAGCGAGGCGGAAATCGACAGAATATTGACCAGCAGCGAAAGACCGTACAAAAACAAACGCTTGTTGCGCGCGGGCATCGCCCGCTTGCTGGCTTGGCCGGAGGCAAGCAACTGTATGTGATCGTGATGTTCCAGCACAGTAAACCTACACTCGCTGCCGCACAGCCACACCCGGTCTACACGAGGAGGCCGCCATGCACAGGGGCAGAATACCAGAAAACGGTAAATGCCGCATTGCCGCGTAATCCCCTTTCACCGTCAACTGTATCAAAACGGGCTCGATCGGCGGCTTGCATTACTGTCATTCTCGCTTCGGCGCGGTGCGCGCCTGGGGGAATCACATTTTCTGGTCAAGCAGCCAGGAACCGATCGGCGACGAACCGAGCCGTGTGACCCCCAGGACGAAGTCCTTGGCGCGGGAGCCGATCCACAACGGTGCATCGGCGGTCAGCGCGCGCGTCCGCCGGAAGGAACCGAAGCGATCGCCGAAGCGCGCCTGATCGAACACCCCCACGCGGGAGGCCCAATAGGCCCGCCGCTGGCGATACCGTTCGGCCGCCTGGGCTGCGGCATCGCCATAAGGCCCCGGCCGCGCGGCGAGTTCGGCGAACAGCCTGGCCATGTCCGCGTCGAACCGGTCGTGCTCGCGATATTCCCCGATCGGCACGCGGATCAGCGCGCGCCACCTGTTGCGCTTGCGCTGCCGCGTCTGGCCGGAAACGTTCGCGCCATGCTGGCGATAAAGGATCAAGGGCGTTATCAGGTGCGACACCGCGCCGAGCGCCGACGCCAGCACGTAGATCCAGGTGTCATGCGAAAGCGGCCGGTCCTGCCCCGGCTGGCGCGGGCGCCGTTCGCGCGGGATCAGGCCCAGCAGTTCGGCGCGGAACAGCATCGTGTTGCCCCAGCCTGTGCCGAACGGGTGAAGCGTGAGCGGCGGATGGCGGCAATCGCGGCTGATGCCCGGGTTCCACTGGAACCCGGTCGGCCGCAACGCGCTGTCGGTGACCGTCAGCGTGTGCATGGCGAGAAGGCTGCGGTCCGCTTCCAGCCGCTCGGCGGCGGCCCGAAGCTTGTCGGGCAACCAGACGTCATCCTGGTCCGAGAAGGCGATCAGCGGCTGTCGGCACGCTTGAGCCGCATGCAGGAAATTGTCGCCGAAACCCAGTCGGGCATCGTTCTCGAGAATGCGGACCGGAAAGGGGGCGCGGGCCTTGAACCGCGTGACAATGTCCAAGGTGGCGTCGGTAGAGCCATCGTCGCTGACGACAAGTTCCGCCGGGCGCAGGGTCTGCCCGGCGATGCTGGCCAACTGTTCGGCCAGGAACGCCGCGCCATTGTACGTCGCCATCGCCACGGAAACGTTCATCTCCGTCCCTCCAGCGTGAATGCAGGCGCATTCCCGATACGCAACGCGTCACTGCCGATTGCGGGCCGGGCGCAAGGTATCAGGCTGGAAGGAGGAAGGGAACCGTGCGCTTCAATTCGGAGAAGCTTGCGCGCAGTGGACGGCAGGTGATGAAGCCGGCCGCGAATGTCGTACGGAGAACGAGAACTCGGCCGCTTCGGTCAGAACACCAGCCACGCGCCACCGATCAGCGCGGCCCAGAGCAGGCTGGTGGCGCCGACGATGATTATCGCGCGCTGGCGCAGCGGCAGCTTGGCATCGTCCGCCGCGAACGTCGCCGCGTCCTCGCGCGGCGGGACGAAGCGCTGGACGTTGTTCAGCGTCGCGGCGGTGACCGACCCGGACGGCAGCGGCGCGTCGAACACGCAGCCATATGTGCCGTCGCGGCCCCACACCACCTGGGCATAGACCCGTCCGACCCCGGCGATGCCGAGCGCGATGCTGGCGCCGGTCGCGACCTTGAGGTCGGTGGTGATCCGGCAGCCTTCGCGGGTCAGGTCCTCGATATGGATCTCGTGCGCGATACCGTCGGCGCGAAGCACGGCCTGCCGGTCGATCGGAAGACGATCGTCGACGCGCTGGTCGTGAAGTTCGAGTGAGCCGATGCCGCTGACGGTGGCCGAAAGACTTGCCATGGAATGCCCCGGAATGTTCTGACCAGGACACCGTTATCATCGAGCCGGTTACCAATCGTTAAATCGGGAATATCGCCGTCCCGTCGCCGCCCGGTGCAGCGCACTTCGATGCCACCCCGGCCAGATCGGCGAGGAATTCGGCCTGCACCGCCGTCGGCCGCCACGACGCGCGGGTGGTGACGCCGATTGTTCGCTCCAGGCCGATCGGCGCCGCGCACAAGGCGGTGAGCCAGCCGGCCTCGAGCTCGACCGCGACCTGGTCGAGCGACAGCAGCGTCAGGAAGTCGCTGTCGATCAGCAACTGCCGGATGATCATCACCGAGCCGGATTCGATCGGCACGGCCGGCGGCGGAATGCCGGCGGCCCGGAACATCTGTTCGAAACTGTCGCGCAAGGGCGCGCCGGGGCCGGCAACGATCCACGGAAACGATGCAAGGTCCGCCGGCCCGGGCCGCAGCCCCTGCAACGGGTGGCCGCTGCGCGCGATGATCGCGGGCATGTCGGAGAACAGCGCCTGCTGGACCAGGTCGGGTTCGACCAGCGGATCGCGCAGGGCGCCGACCATGCAGTCGATCACGCCGTTGCGCAGCGGCTCGACCAGTTCGGCGCGGCTGCCTTCGACGATCGAGACGCGCACTTGCGGGTGCCGCTTGAGAAAGCGGGCAATCGCCGCCGGCAGCACCCGCGCGCGCGACAGGGGCATGGCGCCGATGGCAATGCTGCGCGTCTCGTGCCCCCGCAGCGCCTCGAGTTCGGCCAGGCCCGCCGCCAGCTCGACCCGCGCGAGGCGGAAGGCGCGGGCCAGCGCCGCCCCCGATTCGGTCAGGATGACGACCTTGCCGCGCCGCTCCACCAGCGGCTTGCGCAACGACAGCGCCAGGTCGTTGACCGCACGGTGCAGCGACGGCAGCGACAGGCCGGTGCGGGCCCTGGCGCCGTTGTAGGAACCGCTGTCGGCCAGCGCCAGCAGCGCCCGCATCCGCGACATGGTCACGTGCGGGGTGGCGATGTGTGCCAGCGCGGCTTCGATGCGCGGCACCAGCAGACGCGCCGCATCGGTCGGAACCATGCCGTTGTGGCGACGTTCGAACAACTGGGTCGACGTCAGCGACTCGATCCGCTCCAACGCCTGGGTTATGGCCGGCTGCGTCAGGTTCACTGCCTGCGCGGCGGCGCTCATCGTGCCAAGTTCGGCGATTCTCGCGATCGCGGCGAGGTGCCTGAGGTTCAGGTCCCAGATGTCCATGCGACCGTGTTTAGCGAAATCTAATCGCGTGGCCAGTGTTTCGCTTTCCCTTCCCGCGGCGGCGGGCGCAACGCCACGATCATCCTTGCGTCCAGGAGTCGGCCGATGAGCGGAGTAGTCGTCCAGAATATCCAGCGTGCCGCCGCGGACGTGATCGACGGCCTGGCGGCTTGCGGCGTCGCCACCGTGCACGAGGCGCAGGGCCGGACCGGTCTTCTCGCCAGCTACATGCGGCCGATCTATCCGGGTGCGCGCATCGCCGGCAGCGCGGTGACGATCAGCGCGCCGCCCGGCGATAACTGGATGGTCCATGTCGCCATCGAGCAATTGCAGGCCGGGGACATCCTGGTGCTGGCCCCGACCAGCCCTTGCGAGGATGGCTATTTCGGCGATCTGCTGGCCACGTCGGCGCAGGCGCGTGGCTGCCGCGGGCTGGTGATCGATGCCGGGGTGCGCGACGTGCGCGACCTGACCGAGATGAACTTCCCGGTGTGGTCGAAGTGCATCTCGGCGCAAGGGACCATCAAGGCGACGCTGGGCAGCGTCAACGTGCCGGTGGTCTGCGCGCGGGCGCTGGTCCATCCCGGCGACGTCATCGTCGCCGATGACGACGGCGTCTGCGTGGTACCGCGCGCCGATGCGGAAGGCGTGCTGAAGGCAGCCCAGGCGCGCGAGGCCAACGAGGCCGAGAAACGCGCCAAGCTCGCCGCCGGCGTGCTCGGCCTCGACATGTACAAGATGCGCGAGCGGCTGGCGGCCGAGGGCCTCAAGTATGTCTGAGTCCGCCACCGTCGCGGCAAAGGGGAGCGGCGGCCTTGCGGCCGGAAATGGCGGCCAGCGCAGCGCTTCCTGCATGTGGATGCGCGGCGGGACGTCGAAAGGCGGCTACTTCCTCAGGGACGACCTGCCCGCCGATCGCGCCGCGCGCGACGCCTTCCTCCTGCGGGTGATGGGATCGCCCGATCCGCGCCAGATCGACGGCATGGGCGGGGCCGACCCGCTCACCAGCAAGGTCGCCGTGGTGGCCCGTTCGGAGCGGCCGGGAATCGATGTCGACTACCTGTTCCTCCAGGTCTTCGTCGATCAGGCCATCGTCACCGACGCGCAGAACTGCGGCAACATCCTCGCCGGGGTCGGTCCGTTCGCGATCGAACGCGGACTGGTCGCGGCGTCCGGCGACGAGACCCGTGTCGCCATCTTTATGGAGAACACCGGACAGGTCGCGGTCGCCACCGTGCAGACGCCGGGCGGTGTCGTCACTTATGCCGGGGATGCCGCGATCGACGGCGTACCGGGCACCCACGCCCCGATCCCCACCGAGTTCCGCGATACCGCCGGCTCGTCCTGCGGCGCGCTGCTGCCCAGCGGCAACGCGGTGGATGTGGTCAACGGCGTGCCGGTTACACTGATCGACAACGGCATGCCCTGCGTTGTGATGAAGGCCACGGACCTCGGCATCACCGGCTACGAGGATCGCGACTGGCTCGACGGCAATGTCGAACTCAAGGCCCGGATCGAGGCGATCCGCCTCGCCGTCGGCCCCGCCATGAACCTCGGCGACGTGCGCGAGAAATCGGTGCCGAAGATGATGCTGGTCGCCCCGCCGCGCGCCGGCGGCGCGGTCTGCGTGCGCAGCTTCATCCCGCATCGCGCCCACGCGACCATCGGCGTGCTCGGCGCGGTCAGCGTGGCGACCGCGTGCCTGATCGCGGGTTCGCCGGCGGCCGAAGTCGCGCGCGTGCCCGAAGGTCCACGCAAGACGCTGTCGGTCGAGCACCCGACCGGCGAGATGAGCTGCGTGCTGGAAACCGACGCGAGCGGGGCGGTGGTCAGCGCGGCGCTGCTGCGCACCGCGCGCAAGCTGATGGATGGAGTCGTCTATGGCTGACCGTATCGTATCCTGGCACGCCAGCCCGTCGAAGCCGCGCTACACCCCTCCCCCCGGCGCGATCGACGCGCATTGCCACGTGTTCGGGCCGATGGCGCGGTTCCCGTTCAGCGCAAAGGCCAAGTACCTGCCCGAGGATGCCGGGCCGGACATGCTGTTCGCGCTGCGCGACCACCTGGGCTTCAGCCGCAACGTCATCGTCCAGGCCTCGTGCCACGGCACCGACAACGCCGCGACGCTCGACGCGATCGCGCGGTCGCAAGGCCGGGCGCGCGGCGTCGCGGTGGTCGATCCGGCGATCGGCGCGGACGAGCTGGCGGCGCTGCATGCCGGCGGCATTCGCGGCGTGCGGTTCAACTTCCTGCAGCGGCTGGTCGACGATGCGCCGAAGGACAGGTTCCTCGAGGTTGCCGGTCGGTTGCCGGCGGGATGGCACGCGGTGATCTACTTCGAGGCCGACATCCTGGCCGAACTGCGCCCGTTCATCGCCGCGATCCCGGTCCCGGTGGTGGTCGACCACATGGGCCGGCCAGACGTCGGCCAGGGCCCCCATGGCCCCGACATGACCGCGTTCCGCGCCCTGCTCGATTCGCGGCCGGACATCTGGTTCAAGGCCACCTGCCCGGACCGGCTCGACATCGCCGGGGGCGATCCGTGGGACGCCTTCGCCACGGCGGTGGCGCCGCTGGTCGCCGACTATCCGGACCGCGCGCTGTGGGGGACCGACTGGCCGCATCCGAACATGGAGCAGGCGATCCCCGACGACGGGCACCTGGTCGACATGATCCCGCGCATCGCGCCGACGGCGGAGCTGCAGCGCAAGCTGCTCGTCGACAATCCGGAGCGGCTCTACTGGGCGGATTAAGGCGGATTAGAACCCCATTGGCGCCAGGTCAGGCGATCTCGCCGATCTCCGTGCCGACGTCGTAGGTCTCGCCGGCGGCGGCCTTGATCGTCAGCGTGCCCGAGGCGGGCGCCTCGATGTCGCGCGCGGTCTTGTCGGTTTCGAGCACGTAGATGACGTCGCCTTCGTTCACGGCGGCGCCATCGGCCACTTTCCATTCGGCGAGCGTGCCCTCGACCATGGACATTTCGAGCTTGGGGATGGTCAGAACCGTCGACATGGCTGGAACTCCTCGAATTCAGGGGATCAGGACTTCATCGCGGCGCGGACGCGCGCGACGATCGAACCGGCGTTGGGCACCTGGGCGCTCTCGATCGCGTTGGAATAGGCGATCGGCGCCCAGTCCGCGCCGAGGCGGATGGCCGGGCTCTTCAGCGTCGACCACAGCTCCTCGTTGATGGTCGAGGCGATCTCGGCGCCGAGGCCGCAGAATTCGGTCGCGGCGTGGACGACCAGCGCGCGGCGGGTCTTCTTCACCGAATCGAGGACGCGGTGGTAATCGAGCGGGACCAGGCTGCGCAGGTCGATGACCTCGGCGCTGATGCCATCCTTGGCCAGCTCCTCCGCCGCCGCGAGGCATTGCGCCACCTGCCAGCCGTACGTGACCAGCGTGATGTCGGTGCCCTCGCGCTTGACCTTGGCGACGCCGAGCGGGATCCGGTAGTCCTCCAGCGCCACGTCCGCTTTGGTGCCGCGCAGGCACATCAGCGATTCGAGGTGGACGCAAGGGTCCTCGTCGAAGATGCACGACAGCAGCAGGCCCTTGGCGTCGGCCGGGTTCGACGGATAGACCACCTTGATCCCCGGCGTGTGCAGCAGCCAGGCCTCCAGGCTCTGCGAGTGCTGGGCGCCGAAGCCGCCCATGCCGCCGCCCACCATCATGCGGATCGTCAGCGGCGCATGGGTGGCGCTGCCCGACATGTAGCGCTGCTTGGCGGCGTGATTGGCGATCTGGTCGAGGCAGACCCCCAGGAAGTCGGCGAACATGATCTCCGCGATCGGCCGCATCCCGACGATCGACGCGCCAATGGCGGTGCCGATGATCGCCTGCTCGGCGATCGGCGTCGGGCGGACGCGCTTGCCGTAAGTGGTCTGGAGGCCGCGATTGGTGGCGAACACGCCGCCGTGCGGGTCGCCGACGTCCTCGCCCAGCAGGAACACCTGCGGGTCCGCGGCGAAGGCGATTTCCTGAGCCGATCGCACCGCATCGAGCATCAGCATCGACTTGCGCTCCCCGGTCGGCTCGACCTCGGCGACGCGGACCGGGTAGTGGCCGCGCTGCGGCACGCTGTCGCCATCCGCGAAGACGTCGGTGAGCGTCTCGGTGGCCGGGGTCACCGGGCAGGCCATCGCGCGCGACAGCGCGTCGTCCACCTCGGCCTGGGCGGCGGCATCGAGCGCGTCAAGTTCCTCGGCGGTGCAGATCCCGGCATCGAGCAGCAGCGCGCGGGTGGTCGGCACCGGCCAGCGGGTCTTGGCCGCGGCGACTTCCTCCTTGCTGTGCTGCGGGCTGTCGCCGACGCCGGCGTGCGGCCCGATGCGGAAGGTCTGCGCCTCGACGAAGACCGGGCCATTGCCGGCGCGCACCCCGTCGATGACCTCCTTCATGCCCTTGTAGAAGGCGGCGGGATCGTTGCCGTCGAGCACCACGCCCTTGAAGCCCAGCGCATCGGCACGCGCGGCGAAGCTCTTGCTGGCGGTATAGTCGGGGATCTTCGTGTATTCGCCGATCGTGTTGTTCTGGCACAGGAAGATCACCGGCAGGCCCCATGCGCCGGCCAGGTTCATCGCCTCGTGCACCGCGCCGATCGAGGTGGCGCCATCGCCGAAGTTGACGATGGTCACCCGGTCCTCGCCCCGGGCCTGCGCGGCAAAGGCGAGGCCGTTGGCGATCGGCGCGCCGGCGCCGACGATCGCGGTCGTCACCATCGAGCCGGACGCCGGATCGGAGATGTGCGGCGCGCCGCCCTTGCCCTTGTTGACGCCATCGGTGCGGCCGAGCATCTCGGTGAACAGGTCGTAGAGATCGACGCCCTTGCCGACCTGGTCGTGGATGCCGCGATAAGTGGTGACCATGTAGTCGCGGTGAGTGACGAGCTGCGAAATCGTCGCCGGGATGCATTCCTGCCCGGTCATCGGCCAGTACGAGAACATGAACTTGCCCGCCGAAAGGCCGGCCTGGATCGCCTTGTCGACCGCGCGGATGCGGGCCATCTGGCCATAGATCGCCTTCAGGACTTCAGGCTCGATCCCTAGATTGCTCATGTTACCCCGCTGCGGTTGGTCTCGCGGGTTCATTTGCATAGCCGGCCCCGGCAGGCAACCGCGCGCGCTTCGCCCGGGCGTTGGGCGTCGGGTTCAGACGCGGTGGGCGCGCGACCTTGCCGATCCAGGCAAGCCGTGTGCGGTCGCCCGCCATCCTGAGCACAGCATGAACGCGGTCGCACCGGGCGGCGGGATGCGCGGGTGATCCGCAAGGGGAGGCCTTGCCCGATGGCGGCCAGCCGCACTCCGGCCGGGGCCTCCACGCAAAGGGTTGTTTCACATAGGTATTTACCCTGACGGCGCAGTACCGGGCCTCGACGAATACTTGATTCCGGCGGCTGGTTAGTTGCGGCGCAAGTATTGATCCAAGTCAAACCACCCGACGTGTGCCATTTTGAGATGCAGATTTTTCGGTTTTCCGTTGCCCGCAAGCCCCTCGGTCTGTTAATTTAACGTTAACGAATCGGGGTCGCAGCTGAATTTTATCGGTTTTTCCGAAAGGGGTTTAGTCATGCGCAAGTTTCTTCTCGCCGGCGCGATCGTAAGTTGTGCCCTCCTCGGCTCGCAGGCTGCGTTGGCGGGTGCAGTTGTATCCGGGTTCAACACCGGCACGGTGCCTCGCAACGACGATGGCTTCGTCGGTCCGGTCGCCCTGGGTTTCACGGCCAACTACTTCGGCAGCACCAGCTCGACGGTGTTCGTCAACAACAACGGCAACGTCACCTTCAACAGCGGCCAGAGCGCCTATACGCCGTACGGCCTCGGCGCCAGCTATCATGGCCAGCCGATCATCGCGCCGTTCTTCGCCGACGTCGACACCCGCAACCTTGCCAGCTCGCAGGTCACGTACGGGACCGGCCTGTTCGGCGGCCGTGACACCTTCGGGGTCAACTGGGTGAACGTCGGCTATTACAGCTCGCAGGCGGACAAGCTGAACAGCTTCCAGCTCCTGCTGGTCGATCGCAGCGACGTCGCCGCGGGCGACTTCGACATGTACTTCAACTACGACCGGATCCTGTGGGAGACGGGCAGCGCCTCGGGTGGCGTCAACGGCTTCGGCGGCGTTCCGGCGGCGGCCGGCTTCAGCCAGGGCACCGGCAATGCCGGTACCTACTACCAGTTCCCGGGTTCGCTGGTGACCCGCGCGCTGATCGACGGCGGGCCGAACTCGCTGGTCGCCGGCACCAATTACGGCGTCACCGGCAGCTACCTGTTCAACGTCCGCAACGGCAACGTGATCATTCCGGAGGACAACAGCGTTCCGGAGCCCGCCACCTGGGCGACGATGGTGCTGGGCATGGGCATCGTCGGCGCGGCACTGCGCCGCCGCCAGGCCGCGCGGACCACGGTCAGCTACACGGGCCTTGCCGCGTAAGCTTCCGGCCAGCCGAAATCGAAGGCCCCGTCGGCGCGAGCCGGCGGGGCCTTTGCCTTGTGCGGCGGGGGCTCAGGCCGATCCGTAGCGTTCGATCACCCCGTCCATCGCCGCCTTGAGTGCGAGGTGGAACGTCGCCAGGTCCGCCAGGCGGGCGCGGTTCCGGCCGTCCGCCACGGCGTCGAGCCGCGAGCGGATCAGTCCCGCCAGCTGCCCCAGGATGTCCGAATTGCGCTTCAGCGCATTGCCCGGCTCGGTCGTCGCCTCGTAGCGGATGCGCTTGCTGCCGCGTTCCGTCAGTCGACGCGCCATGCCGATCCCCTCCAGGTCGCGCGCCGCCATGCTGGCATTCGACTTGCTGATGCCGAGCGCCTCGGCGAACTCGTCGAGCGTTACCGGGCCCGGCGCCAGCAACAGCCAGGCGTAGAGCCTTCCGCACGTCAGCGGCATGCCCCAGGCAGTCAGCATCTGCGCGAAATCGTCGATGAAGCGCTGCTGCGCGGAACTGGGCGCGTCGATTGACATATTCAACATATCCTGAATATGCTGGATTCACTCGGCGGCGTCCAGCCGCATTCCTGACAGCGGAGAGCCCTTTCCCCATGCCCAAGGTCACGTACATCGCCCACGACGGCGCCCGTTCCACCGTCGATGTCCCGGTGGGCGAAAACGTCATGCGCGGCGCGCTCTACAACGGCGTCGACGGCATTGCCGGCGAGTGCGGCGGCGCGCCGTCGTGCGCCACCTGCCACGTCTATGTCGACGATGCCTGGACCGACCGCGTCGGCGGCCCCGCCGGTGCGGCCGAAGCCGAGCTGCTCGAGGCCGCGGCGTGCGAGGTGAAGCCCAGCAGCCGCCTGTCCTGCCAGATCGTGCTCAGCGACGCGCTGGACGGCCTGATCGTCCACCTGCCCGAATCGCAATACTGAAGGCCAACGCCATGAACGACATGACCACCACGGCGGTTGCCGATTTCGTCCAGGACCCGGCCAACCCGCGCAACCCGCACCTGCCGCGCTTCTGCGGGCGCGGGAACATCCGCGCGCATGTTCCCGCCGACCTCGTCCGCGATTCAGGGCTGATCACCAGCCCCGAATTCCTGGTCGAGCCGCACGACTACATGGCGGCGATGCACACGAAACTGCCGCCGATCTTCTACAGCCCTTCCGACTATGGAAACTCGTGGACGCTGATCAAGCATGAGGATTGCCTGAAGGTCCTGCGCAACGCCAACGATTTCCGCAACCTCGACATCGCGCCGTTTCCGCGCCCGGATGACGACTATTTCTTCTTCATTCCGCCCGAGATCGACCCGCCGCATCATCGCAAGTACCGCAACATCGTCGATCCGCTGTTCTGCCCGGCCGGGATCAAGACGCTGGAAGGCAAGATCCGCCAGCGCGCGATCGACCTGATCGAGGGCTTCGTGGCCGATGGCGCCTGCGAGTTCACCACCGCATTCGGCCGGCCGCTGCCGGTGGCGGTGTTCCTCGACATCATGGGACTGCCGCAGGACATGATGGGGACTTTCGTCGGCTGGTGCGACACGATGATCCATTCGTCGGACCCGGCCGAGGTGGGCAAGGCGTTCGGCAGCGCCATCGCCTACCTGAAGGTCGCGATCGCCGAGAAGCAGGCCAACCCCGACGGCGGGGTCGTCAGCCTGATCGCCAATGCCGAGATCGACGGCCGCAAGCTTTCGGAAAAGGAAGTGTTCGGGTTCGTCTGCTTCCTGTGGATCGGCGGCCTCGATACCGTCTACGCGACGCTGAACAACATCTGGGTGTGGCTGGCGCGCCATCCCGAGCGCGTGCAGGAGATCATCGACCGGCCCGACGACATCGACGACATCGTCGAGGAGCTGCTGCGCCGCTATTCGGTCACCTTCTCGGGCCGGGTCGTCGCGCGCGATATCGAACTGCGCGGCGTGCAGATGAAGCAGGGCGACCGGGTGCTGTGCTGCCTGCCGGCGGCCAACTTCGATCCCGAGGTGTTTCCGAACCCGCTGGAGGTCGACTTCGACCGGCCGCGCAAGACCATCCTCGCGTTCACCGTCGGCGTGCATTCGTGCATGGGCGGCCACCTGGCGCGCATGGAGCTGAAGATCGCGCTGCAGGAATGGCTGAAGCGCATCCCGAGGTTCTCGATCAAGCCGGGCCACGAGATCAAGTACAAGCCCGGCGGCGTGGTCGGCCCCGCGGCCGTGCCGCTGGTCTGGTAAGGCGGCGGCGAGGCCGTCGCCCGCCCTCGCGTTCCCGGCGGGCAGCCGGGCGCGCAGGCGCGCGGTCGAGATCGCCATTGCGGATGTGCGCGCGGCAGGGTAGCGCTCACCGCCTGTCGCCGCGTGCCGACGCGGCCCTGTCACCAGCGATGCAAGCACCCCCACCATGAGCGACCCTGCCGGCGGCGACGACCGCGCGATCCCCAGCCCTTCCCCTTCGCCGTCGACGAAACCCTCGCGGCGCCCGGGCGACCTCACCGAGGGGCCGATCCTGGCGACGCTGGTCCGGTTCTCGGTGCCGATGCTGATCGGCAACGTGATCCAGACGCTCAACGGCTCGATCAACGCGATCTGGGTCGGCCGGCTGATCGGGGAAAGCGCGCTGGCCGCAACCACCAATGCGAATGTCGTGATGTTCCTGTTGTTCGCGGCGGTATTCGGCCTGGGCAACGCGACGACCGTCCGCGTCGGCCAGCACTTCGGCGCGCGCGACATCGACGCGACGCGGCGCACCTTCGGCAGCGGCATCGGCTTCTGCCTGATGGCGGCGGTGCTGATCGCGATCGGCGGCGGCCTGCTTTCCCGCCACCTGCTGCACCTGCTGGCGACGCCCGAGGGCAGCTTCGAGCAGGCCGAGGCCTATTTGCGGGTGGTGTTCCTGACGATGCCGTTCGGCACGCTGTCGATGATGCTCGGCATGGGGCTGCGGGGTACCGGGGATTCGAACACGCCGCTGCATTCGATGCTGCTCACCGTCGCGCTCGACATCGTGCTCAACCCGCTGCTGATCCGCGGCTGGGGGCCGGTGCCCGCCTTCGGCATCGCCGGGTCGGCCGCCGCGACGGCGATCGCAAACATCGGCGGAGTCGTGCTGATCCTCATCCGGCTCTATCGCCGCGACCTCGCGTTGCGACTGCGCGGGCAGGAGCTGGGCTACCTGCTACCGCGCCGCGAGGACCTGGCCTACATCGTCGGCAAGGGGTTGCCGATGGGCGCGCAGATGCTGCTGATCTCCTCCTCGCAGCTGGTCGTGGTCGGCCTCGTCAACCGCGAGGGCCTCAACGCCACCGCCGCCTATGGCGCCTCGATGCAACTGTGGAACTACCTGCAGATGCCGGCATTCGCGATCGGCACGGCGGTCAGCGCGATGGTCGCGCAGAACATCGGCGCCGGGCATCACGAACGGGTGGAGAAGATCACCCGCATCGGCATGCTGACCAACCTGGCGATGACCGGCCTGCTGGCGGCGGCGATCGTGCTCGCCTCGCACCCGCTGCTGACGCTGTTCCTCGGCGGCGGCAGCCCGGCGCTGGCGATCGCCGATCACATCCAGCTCGTCGTCACCTGGTCCTACGTGGTGATGGGGGCGATGATGGTGCTGTCGGGCACGATGCGCGCCTATGGCATCGTCGTCGCGCCTCTGATCATCCAGACGCTGGCGCTCTACCCGGCGCGGCTCGGCTTCTATTTCGCGCTGTACCCGGCGCTGGGGGGCGATGCGCTGTGGTGGTCGTTCCCGGTGAGCACGGCGAATTCGGCGGTGCTGACCTGGCTGCTGTACACGCGCGGCGCGTGGCGGCAGCGGATGATTCCGGCCGGTCAGGCCGCCGCGCAGGACGGGCGGGCCAGTATCCTGCGGTAAAGCGCAAGGTACTGCTCCGCCATCCGGTCGACCGAGAAGCGGCGGCGGGCATCGTCGGCGATCGCCCGCCGGTCCAGCGCGCCGACCGTGTCGAGGGCGGCGACCGCCTGATCGATGCCGGCGACCAGGCAACCGTTGGCGCCGTCGGTGACCAGTTCCGGCATCGAGCCGCGCGGCCGGGCGATGACCGGGGTGCCGCAAGCAAGCGCCTCCGCCACCGACAGGCCGAACGGCTCGTCGAAGTTGATCAGATGCAGCAGCGCCCGCGCCCGGCCGAGTGCCCGCGCGCGCGCCGCGCCGCCGACCGCGCCGTGGAACACGATCCGTTCGCCATCGATCAGCGGTGCGACCTCGCGGGCATGGTAGCCCTCGTCCTGGACGATGCCGTAGATGTCGAGCCGCCGGCCGGCCGCCAGCGCGACCTCGATCGCCTCGCGCGTGCCCTTGTCAGGGTGGATGCGGCCGAAATAGACGAGGTTGTCGGCCCCGACCGGGTCGAGCGGAAAGTCTTCCGGCACGATGCCGTGGTGAATCGTCGCGGCATAGCGCAAGTCGGGGTGACGGTCGGCGTCGCTGATCGCGACATAGTGGATGCGATCCTCGTACGGCTTGTACATCGGCAGGATGCGCGGGCTGGAAAAGCCGTGGATCGTCGTCACCATCGGCGTGTCAACCAGCGGCGCGAAGGCGTGGGCCGGAAAGTCGGCCTGGTTGTGGATCAGGTCGAACTCCCCGGCCCGCGCGAAGACGTGCGACAGGTGGCGGTACTCCCACACTTTCGCATCGACGGCCGGGTCCTCGCCGTAAGGCGCGGGGACCACGCCGTCGAGCGTGCCGGCGGTGTGGCTATCCCGCGTCGCGAACAGCGTCACGTCGACGCCGCGCGCCACCAGCGCCTCGGTCAGCAGGCTGGTGACGAGCTCCCACGGCCCATAGTGGCGCGGCGGCGTGCGCCAGGCGATCGGCGCGATCATCGCCACCCGCAGCGGCCGGTTGTTCATGGCCGGGCCTCCAGCCGCAGGATGACGCCTTCGTCGGACCGGAGGGCTCCTTGCCCTGCCCCATCCCCCGGCCACGCGCCATGCGTGCTGCAGAGGCATTCTGCGGCCATTCCGGCAGGCATCGGCATCGGTCGCGGGGCGTGGGAAAGGTTGAGCGCCACGAACAGCCGGCCGGCCTCGCTCTCGCGCGTGTAGGCGAGCACGTCCGGTGCCGCCTCGCACAGCGCGATCGTGCCGGTCGCCAGGGCCGGGTGCTGCCGTCGCAGCGCCAGCAGGCGCCGATAGAGCGACAGCAGCGAGCCCGGCTCGGTCGCCTGCGTCGCGACGTTGCGGCTGCGCCAGTCGGCATGGAGCGGCAGCCAGGGCTCGGCACGGGTGAAACCGCCTTGCGGGCCCGCACTCCACGCCATCGGCGTGCGTGCGCCGTCGCGCCCCAGCCCCAGGCCCGGTTGCCGCAGGTCCTGCGGGTCGCGGATCCGGTCGGGCGGGATCTCGACCCGGCCGATGCCGATCTCGTCGCCCTGGTACAGCGTCGGCGTGCCGCGCAGGGTCAGCAGCAGCATTGCCGCGACCCGCGCCTGCGCTTCGCCGATGCGGCCGGCCAGGCGCGGCGAATCGTGGCTCCCCAGCACCCAGTTGGGCCAGCCGCCGGGCGGCAGCGCCGCCTCGTACTCGCGGATGATCCGCGCCAGCGTCGCCGCGTCCCACGGCGCCTCGAACAGCTGGAAATTGAAGGGCAGGTGGACCCCGGGCGCCGCCGCCGTGCCATAGTAGTGCATCAGCTGGTCCAGCGGCAGGCAGATCTCGCCGACGAGCAGGCGATCGCCATATTCGTCCGCCAGCCGTCGCATGGCGTGGGCCAGTTCATGGATCTCGGGCTGGTTCGCGGAGTGCGTCTGCAGGACCTTGTGCTTCTCGCCCATCCACGCCTCGAACGCCGGGTTGGCGGGGTTGTCCCGCAGCCCCTCGTCCTTGATGCAGTGCCACAGCACGTCGATCCGGAAGCCGTCGACGCCGCGGTCGAACCAGAAGCGCATGACCTCGCGCATCGCCTCACGCACGGCGGGATTGCGCCAGTTGAGGTCCGGCTGCTCGCGCAGGAAGGCATGAAGGTAGTATTGCCCGGTGGCTTCGTCGAAGGCCCAGGCGGAGCCGCCCATGTCGCTGGTCCAGTTGTTCGGCGGACCGCCGCCGGGCGCGGGATCGCGCCAGATGTACCAGTCGCGCCTGGAATCGTCCCGCGAGGAGCGGCTGGCGATGAACCAGGGATGCTGGTCGGACGTGTGATTGGGCACGAAGTCGAGCAGGACGCGGAGACCGCGCCAGTGCGCCTCGGCAAGCAGCGCATCGAAGCCGGCGAGGTCGCCGAACACCGGATCGACCGCGCAGTAATCGGCGACGTCGTAGCCGAAATCGGCCATCGGCGACGGAAAGATCGGCGAAAGCCACATCGCATCGACGCCGAGGTCGACGAGGTGGTCGAGCCGCGCGCGGATGCCCGCCAGATCGCCCACGCCATCGCCATCCGCGTCCATGAACGAGCGCGGATAGACCTGGTAGATGACTGCCGATTCCCACCACGGGCGCGCGCCCGCTTCCGCTCTCGCATCGATCATGCAGCCAGAACGCGCAGGGCGCGAAAGGGTTCACCCGCTTCGTCGGGGGCCCCGCGCGGACCGCCTGGGCGGTCGCGCCCGGGGTCCGTCGGGATTTCAGGCCGTCCGCATCGAGCTCCGGCGCCTGCTGCGCCGCAGGACTGCGCCCAGCCAGGCAAATCCGGTCAACATCATCGCCCAGGTCGACGGCTCGGGAACGGCATTGCCGGCGTCGGTATCGACGAAGGTGCGGAAGCCGAGATCGCCGAGATTGGTATTGATCCGCTGCGGCGCACCGCCCGCCGTGAACAGCAGCGTGCCGCCGGCATAGTCGTTCTTCGCCACGATCGGCAGTGCGCCGTTGAAGCCAACGACATTGCCGTTCACCAGCGAATCGAACACTCCCAGCGGCACATCGCTCGCAAAGCCGATGCTGAAGCTGAAGACATCGCCGGGATGCACGAACAGGTTCATGTCGGCGACGCCGAAACTGGCAATCCCGAACTCGTTGTTGAGGTTGGCCAGCGGCGGCAGGTCGATCGCCAGCCGCGAGACACTGCCGACGAGGCTGGACCCTGCCTGCCCGGCAATACCGCGGTAGAGCGAGAACACGATCGGCACGGAGTTGTTGAAAGACTGGAACGGCCCCTGCACCTGGACCAGGGTCAGCAGGCCGGACAAGCCGGCGGTGACGCTCTGGCCGATGTTCACGTTGCGCAGTTCGGGGACAACATTGCCGGCCGGCAGCGTATAGCTGCCCATGTTGACCACCGACCGGATGCCCGTCACGGCCGGCGCCACCAGCGCGGACTGGTCGACCACGGCGGTCGCTGCCGCCGGCTGCGCAAACGCTGCCAGGCCGAACGCAGCAGCCAGCATCTTCAAAAATTGCATGATCATCTCCCCCGACAAATGTCTCGTCTTTTCCGAGCGCATCTCCCAGTCCCTAAGATTAACTACGTAGGGAACCCTTGCAATCGCCGTGGCGTTGCCTGCGGGATCCTGTCCCGAAACGGCACATCCGGCACGCACTATGGTTCCGTCGTATCCCCCTCCCCTTTCCCCGCACCCGGCGGAAACCGGCCGCAGCTTGGCGGGTTGCGGCATGGAAAGGAACTTGCCATGCCCGATCCACGCGATGCCCACACGCAGATGCCCTCGCTCACCGGCCGGCGCGCGATCGTCACCGGGGGCACGACCGGGATCGGCCGGGCAATCGCGGTCCTGCTCGCGTCGAACGGGGTGCGAGTCTTCACCTGCGGGCGCGACGCGGACCCTCTCGCCGACGCGCTGGCCCGCATTGCCGAGGTCGGCAAGGGCCACGGCATCGCGGTCGATCTGGCGGAGCAGGAGGGCATGTCGCGCTTCTTCGCCGCGGCTGATGAATGGCTGGGCGGCCTCGATATCGCGGTGATCAATGCCGCGATACCGGCCGACGGCCTCGTCACCGTCGACGAGGCCACGCTGCGCTACCAGATCGCCACCGATTTCACCGCGCCGCTGGTCTCGACGCAGCTCGCCGCCCGGCGCATGAAGGCCGGGGCCGACATCGTGCTGATCGGGTCGATGTCCGCGGTCTCGCGCGGGCCGGGCTCCTCGGTCTACGTCGCCGCCAAGGCCGGGCTCGAGGGCTTTGCGCAATCGCTGCGCAAGGAACTGACCGAACAGGACATCAAGGTCGGCCTGATCGAGCCCGGTCACACCGGCGCCGATTTCCAGTATCCCGAGGAACCGCCGGAAAAGCAGGTCGAGCTGATCCACGCGCACCGGATGCTGCGCGCGGAGGACATCGCGGTCGGCGTCCTGGCGATGCTGCAGCAGCCTCGCCGCACCGCGCTGTCGCTGATGCGGATCGAGACCCGGCTGGACCACCCATGAGCGCGTTCGCGACCGATCGCCTCGTCCTGGTGCCCGACGACATCGACCTCGCCCGCTCGCCCCTCGCGGGCCAGCTCGATGCCGAGACGTTCGTGCTCGGCGCGTTCAATCCGGGGCTCACTCGGCTCGCCAACGGCAACCTGCTGATGATGGTTCGCATCGCCGAGGCACTGCGCGAGCCGATCCGTGACGGCAAGGTCCATGCCATCCGCTGGGAGCAGGGCGAGGATGCCCGTGGCCGCTACGTGCTCGACGGCTGGCCCCTGGAACTGGTGGACACCTCCGACCCGCGCAAGTTCATGCTGCGCGGCGGCGGCTGGCGGATCATGGCGCTGACCTCGCTGTCCTGGCTGTTGCCGGTGGAGCTGTTGCCGGACGGCCTGTCGCTGGTCAGCATCCACTACGATCGCGCGGTTGCGCCGCAAGGCTCGTTCCAGTGCTATGGCGTCGAGGACGCGCGCATCTCACGCGTCGACGGTCAATGGCTGATGACGACCTGCTCGGTGAGCCCCGAACGGCATTCGACCACGCTCTACGTTTCCGACAACGGCCTCGACTGGCGCTTCGACGACATCGTGCTCGATCACCAGAACAAGGACATGCTGATCTTCGAGGGCACGATCGAGGGGCGTTACTGGGCGCAGAGCCGCCCGCTCGGCGATCTCTATTTTGCCTATCCGCCCGGCAGCGAGTGGCGTGCCGGGCCGAGCATCAACCTCGCCACCTCGCCCGACGCGCGGCACTGGAAGCCCGTGCTGTCCCCGGGGATCAGGCCTCACGCCAACACTGTCGCCACGGCGCGGATGGGCGGGGGCACGCCACCCATCCGTACCGCCGACGGCTGGCTGACGCTGTGGCACGGTGTGGAGCCCAAGGAAATCGTTGGCATCTACCGCACTTACTGGTCGTTGCTGGACCTGGCCGATCCGACGCGGGTGCTGCGGACCGGGGATGCGGCGCTGCTCGAACCCGAGCCGGCGCTGACCAGGCCGATCGAGCACCAGCTCTACCTGCGCGACGTGGTGTTCACCACCGGCATTGCCGATGGCGACGACGCCGGGGGTGCCGCCGCAGGATGCTATGTCGTCGCGTCGGGCGAGGCGGACCTCGCGTGCCGGATCACCCATGTGCCCAAGAGCACCTTTGCAGGGTAAGCCCAAATTCCTGAATTCCCATGTGAAACATGGAAAATCCCGGGGTTAGAAGCTGTTCGAGTAGGTTAGAACAGTTAAGCGGCGCTTCAGCCCCCGCGACTCGCACGTTTGCGCCGAGTCGCGGGCTTCGTGGAGTTCCCGTAGTGTCGTCTCGCCGTTCCGGATGGATCGATGATGCGTTCCTGAAGTGCCGACAGGTTGTTCCCGATGGAGCGAAAGCTGTTCCCGTTGTGTCGTTGCATCTGATCAGGGCTGCCCTGCACTGCGGGAATTGAATCAGTTTCGTCGTGACGAGCTCGGGGAACGTTCAATTCTTCGCGTTGGTCCGGTTCGGTGGGTGCCGATGGAACGCGTTGCGCCGTGCTGCCCGACATTTCGGGAACGGCTTCGCGCGATGCTGCCGCGCTCAGCGCAGTTCGTGGCGGTGCCGGTCGTGGTGGCGCTTGACCCAGCCGATGAAGGCGCGTTGCCAATCGGCAGGGCTGCGACCCGGCTCGGCATCGACCCAGCGTTCGAAGTCGGCGTGCAGCGCGTGGAGGTCCCAGCCCGGGCAGGTCTGCCGCAGGTGGGCGATCGTCTCGTCGGTCATGAAGCCGCGCGTCGCCGCGTGGCTGAGGCCGGCAATGGTGGACCGGATCAACGCACGGGCGTCGACTGCGGCGTCGGACGGGGTTCCACGCGCAGGGTCTGCCGCCCCCGCCCCCTGCTCCGCCCGGGCCACCGCTTGCTGTTTCCCCGGGGAAACACCCTTGTCGTCCTCCCGCACGGAGGAACTTTCCGCCGGGATGCGGTTGGCGCCGTCCTTGCCGTCGACCCGGCGCATCCGCAGCAGGGGCTCCGCCCCCTTCCCCGCCTCGATCGCGAGTGCGTACCCGGGCAGGTCGTTCTTCTCCGCCAGCTTGATCATCTCGAACTTGAACCGGCGATAGACTCCTTCGGCCCCGGACTTCTCGAACAGCACCGGCATCGAGATCGCGAAGCCCCCCTCCCCCGCCCCGCCGGCGTGCTTGCGCGCGACGCGGTAGAGCCAGCGCTCGCGCCCGCCGGTGATGTCGAAATAGGCGCGGTCGATCGCGAGCACGCCGCCCTTCATCATCACGCCTTCCCAGAACCAGTTGCTCAGTTCCAGCGTCATCCCGCGCGACCGCTCGGTCTTCTCGTCGACGAGCTGGGTCCAGCCGTCGAGCCAGGAGAACGTCGCCTCGCGGCGGTTCTCGGCGCGGATGTTGGTCTTGATCGTCGTCGCGACAAGCCGGTCGAGCGCCTGGCCGAGCAGCTCGTAGGCGCGCCCGGTGGTCGGCCGGCCGATCGCCCGCAGCAGGTCGTAGGGCATGATGTGCAGCTTGCGCGGCACGTCGTTGTGGCCGCGCCGCGCCATGTCGGCGAGCATGCTGGCGCAATAAATCAGGATGTCCGCATCCCAGATCGTCGCCATGCCGTATTCGGGGCTGGCGGAGACGTGGACCCACAGCTTGCCGTCGGGCGAGGTGTAGTCGATCGGCTTGACGCGCTTCGACTTGGCTAGGCTGAAAAACGGCCGCTCCATCATCTCGCGCTGGTCACGCAAGGGCAGGTCGGCGATGTAGGGGAGGAACAGGTCGAACTGTTCCGGGACGGCGGTGCGATTGGGCCGGTTCACCTGGGCAGCATCTCGCTATGCGGCAGGCGATGTTTCCCCGGGGAAACATCGCGGCCGGGGCAGGGCAGGGGGGTCAGGTCCGCGTGCCGGCGCGAGGGGCGCGCGAGGGGCGCGAGGGCAGGGCTCACGGCCGCAGGCCCTTGCCTTCCTCCTCGAGCCGCGCCAGCGCCTGCTCGACCGCTTCCGCGATCTCGGCGCGGGTCGCGCCGGCGCCGGCATGAAGCCGCAGCGTCACGCCCTGGCGGTTGGCGGATTGCACGGTCAGCAGCGGACGGCCGTGAGCCGAGTGGATCTGCAAGGGCTGGGCAGGGGCCTTCTCGCCCCGCGGCGCATCGAGCAGGCGGCGCAACACATCGGCAGCGGGAACGGGATTGCTGCCGCGCTGGCGCAAGGCGCCCTGCTCTCGCGCAAGCTTGTCCGCCATGCGCGTGATCGCGCGGGCAGCCTCGCGATCGTCCATCGCCTGTGCCAGCGCATACCCGGGCTTGAGCTGGACGTCGGCGGGGGAGGCGAAGGCGGCGATCACCGCGTCGGGCAGCGCCGCCACCTTGAGCATCTTCGACAGCCAGCCCTTGGACAGGCGCAGACGCTCCGCCATGCGCGTCATGTGGTTGCCGTAGTGGTCCTTGAGCGCGGCGGCATAGTTCCGCGCGCGTTCCAGGTCGGACACGTCCTTGCGCGCGCGGTTCTCGATGTCCGCGAGCCGGAACGCGGCTTCGTCGTCGAGCTGGGCGACCTGTGCCAGGAACTGCATGTCCGGGTAGCTGTGCGCGCGCAGCCAGCTGATCGCCCAGTGCCGCCGCGTCCCGGCGATGACCTCGTAGTCGTGGTCGGGATCGCCGTCGACGCGCCGCACCACCGCCGGCACCTTCTGCCCTCCCTCGGCGATGATCGCGTCGATCAGCTCGCGGCACGATTCCTCGGACAAGTGCGCATAGGAGCGGGCATTGCCCGGCCAGACGCGCACCTTGGCAGGATCGAGCAGCAGCTGCGTGACCTGGCGCACCTCGCCGCTGGCGACGCGGGCCAGCGCCGACTCGCGGCCCAGCAGAGTGGTGCCGCGCAGGCGCTCGCGGCCGGCCTGGCGCGCGTCATCCTCGACGCGCGGGGCAGGGGAGGGGGGCGCGGCGTCGGCGGGCTCGTCCTCGGCGAGCAAGGCCGCGAGGTAATCGGTTTGTTTACGCGCCATGCGCACTCTCCGGGTTGGACGGGCCGCGCGCGGCGGGCGTTGCGCGCGGGTCAGGCCGCGGCATGGACGAGGTCCTCTTCCGGCGTCGGCGCCACGCGGCCCCAGCCCTGCCGCACGAGCTGCTCGATCTGGCCCAGCGCCTCGTCGAGGTTCTCGCGGCAGCGCTTGTGCGTGCGCGCGGTGCCGATCGGCTTTTCCAGTTCATAGACCGTCATCATGCGCATCGCGGCATGGCTGATCTCGGCCGATTCGAGGATCGGCACCGGCATCAGCGCGGGGCCGAAGGTCTGCTCCATGATCGTGCGGACCATGGCGTGGCTGGGGTCGTTCGAATCGAACTTCGAGCAGATCAGGCGGACGAAGTTGTAGTCGACGGCGATGCCCGCGGCGGTGAGTTGCGAGATCACCTGGTCCATCATCGACAGGAACTGGACAGTCGAGCAGAAGTCGGGGGTCGTCGCCGCCAGCGGCACCAGCAGGGCGTTGGCCGCCTGCATCACCGCGAGGCTGATCGTGCCCAGCGCCGGCGGCGGATCGAGGATGACGACGTCGTAGTTGCGGGCCAGGTCCATCAGCCCCTGCTTGAGCTTGCGGAAGCGCGCGGCCAGCACCGACTGCCCGTCCGCGCCGGCGGCGGCGAGCTCGTACTCGACATCGAACAGTTCGAGGTTCGAGGGGATCAGGTCGACGTTGGGCCAGGGCGTACGCTTGACCGCGTAAAGCAGGTCGACCTGGGTCGGGTCGATCGAAAGGTACGGGTAGAGGGTTTCCTCGCGCGTGATGTTGAAGTGCGGGTTGAACCCGAACAGCGTCGTCGTCGTCGCCTGGCTGTCGCAGTCCACGACCAGCACGCGGTAGCCCTGCACCGCGAAGTAATGCGCGAGGTGCGTGGTCACCGTCGACTTGCCGACGCCGCCCTTGAAGTTCTGCACCGCGATAACCGCCGGCACGTCGAGCGGCGCCCGCGCCGGCGAGGCGCCGAGCACGGTGCGCATGTTGAGCAGGTCGTCGACGGTGTAGCCGAGGCGCCGGCCGGTCTCCGAGGCGGGGGGAGGGGGTAGCCGCCCGTCGTCCTCGGCCATGCGGATGCGGTTGGTCGAGCAGCCGAGCAGTTGCGCGGCCTCGGCGATGCCGAAGCGGACGTTCAGCCCCTTGCGGCTTTCGGGCAGGAAGGCCTTGCGACGCAGGCGCTCGATCATCCGTTCGCCGGCTTCAGCCAAATCGCCGATCTGACCCACGATTGAATTCGATTCGGACACGTGCAGCACCCTTGAAGCAATTTGGGTGCTCGATTGCCACATTTCCTTCAAACGCACAAGGTTGGCCGCAAGATTGACTCAAAGTGACCTCGGCGAGGGGGCCACGGTGGCGGCTGGCAACGATCTGGCGAGCCGGTCCTGGGGAAATAACCGCAGATTTGCCCTCAGAAGGGCCAGGAGCGCGTTCAGGTGTCTGGCTAGGGTTGGGTATGCCGGGTGGGTATTTTCGCGCTCAGCGGCCTTCTGGCGGCATTTTGTTTTTGGCCGGCGCGGGTCTTCTGGAAAGTCCAACAAATCAGGGGCATGCGATGGCCCCGCCGACGAGGGCGGGGCGCACCGCCGCCGGATCAGCCGTTCAGGCGATCCTTGACCGCCTTGGCCGCCGAGAAGCCGAGCTTCTTCGACGCGGCGATCTGGATGGTCGCGCCGGTCGACGGGTTGCGGCCTTCGCGGGCCGGAGCCGACTTGACCTTGAACTTGCCGAAGCCGTTGAGCGAAACTTCGTCGCCGGCGGCGGCGGCATCGGCGATCGCCGCGAACACGGCATCGACGTACTTGCGCGCGTCGGACTTGGTGAGGCCTTGCGAGGCAGCCAGCTTGTCAGCCAGATCGCTGTTATTCATGAAACTCTCCTGATCTCCGGTATCGGGACCAGCGGCCTAGCCCGGCGGCGGCGCTCGCTCCAACCGGGAAAACCGAGCTTACCCACAATTTTCCCCGGTTTTCGGGCCGTCCCGAGGCACCGATGCGGTTTTTTGCATGGCGTGGCCGGGTCCGCGCCCCGTCGGGAGGCCGGTGATTCGGGCGCACGGGCGAATCGGGCAGGCGGGAACTCTGCTCCGCAAGCGCGGCTGGCGTCGCGCAAGCCGCGCCGGGATGCCGCACCGCCCGGGGCGGCAATGCCCGCTTGCCACCCGACTGGGACACATCTTTACTTGATGCGGACTTCAAATGTGCACCGAAGTTGCAGTTGACGGGATGCATTGGATTGCATTATCGAGCATGTATACGGATAGGCATGAACGTCCCCCCGCTATTTTAAAATAAATATGGTGAAACCCGGGAAATCGATTCCGTAAATCGATTGCATGGTCGCGTCGAATGTTTCCTGAGACTTTGTTGATAGAGCACGTCGTCTCTAGGAATGCGGCGAGTTGAGGCTTGGGTTAACGCAGTAGTATGATTTGGCGCGCATTTGTCTGCGCGTGAATTGCCCATTTCGCCTTTCCAATCCCGGCGCCACCGCCGCCGTCACCGGCGCGACGGCCTTTGCCCTCGTGGCCGGGGCCGGGCAGCTGGGCCTGCCGTTTGCTGCCCCAGCCATGGCCTCCGCCCTGTGCGCGGCGATCGCCGCCCACGGCGCCGCGACCAGCACCGCCGCGGCCCGCCGCCTGGCCGCGGCCGCCAACAGCCGTGCCGCAACCTCGCTCGGCGCAGCGGTCGGCGCGGTCGAGGCTGCGCTCGGCGTGCTTGGTCACCGGCTCGGCCAGGCGCACCCGGTCAGCGGCCTGCCCACCCGCGAGACGATCATCGCGCAGATGCAGCAGGCCGAATCGGGCGTGCTCGGTCTCTTCGCCGTCACCGACCTCGCCCGCCTCACCGCGTTCGATCCCGCCCTGGCGGATCGCATCGTCGGCGAATGCAAGGATCGCCTGCGCAAGATGCTGCCGGCGGACCGCCCGTTGTGCCAGGTCGATCGCGGCCACTTCGCGGTCTGGTACGGCGATGCGGAGCAGCAACTGGCCGACGCCGCGATGGAGGCGGCGGCCTACGCGCTCGGCGACGATATCGCCATCGACGGCCGCAGCCTGACCCCGCAGGTGGCGATGCGCCTCACGCGGTTCGACCGGACGGAGGGCGTCGATCCCGCCGCCTTCCTCCACCAGGCCATCGCGCTGCTCTCGTTGCCGGGCGGCCATGTCGCCGAGTCGGGGCCGGCCGTCGCCGTTTCCAGCACCATGGTGCGCGAGCGCTTCGCCCTCGAGCAGGACTTGCGCCACGCCATCGACCGGCACGAGCTGCGCCTCGAATACCAGCCGCTGGTCGATGCGGAGCGTGGCCAGGTGATCGGCGCCGAGGCCCTGCTGCGCTGGGATCATCCGGTGCGCGGCGCGGTCGGCCCGGCCGCCTTCATCCCGGTGGTCGAGGCGGCGGGCCTGGCCGAGCCGATCGGCCTGTGGGTGTTCAACGCCGCCGTCCGCGAGGCCAAGGCATGGCAAGGCCTCGGCGCGCAGGGGCTGCGCGTGGCAGTCAACGTCTCGGCGCTGCAACTGCGCCAGGCGGAGCTGCCGACAATGATCCTGCGCCTGCTGCAGCACCACTGCGTGCCGCCGGCCGCGCTCGAGATCGAGCTGACCGAAAGCCTCGCGCTCGACGATGCCGCCGATTGCCGCCGCATCTTCGGCGCCCTGCGCCGCATGGGCGTTAGCCTCGCGGTCGACGACTTCGGCACCGGCTATTCCGGCTTCGGCTCGCTGCGCTCGCTGGCGTTCGACAAGATCAAGATCGACCGCCAGTTCGTCACCGACGTCGACGTGCGGCGCGACAGCCAGGCGATCTGCCAGAGCATCCTCGCGCTCGGCCGCGGCCTCGGCATCCGCGTCCTCGCCGAAGGGGTGGAGCGCCACGAGGAATATGCCTGGCTGCGCAGCCAGGGCTGCCGCCACTTCCAGGGCTACTACTTCGGCCGGCCGATGCCGGCGGAAGCGTTCCGCCGTTTCATCGGCGAGCGCGAGCGGCTCGCCGAACTGCTTGGCCTCGAACAGGAACTGCTCCGAATCGAGGCCCGAAAACAACAAGGAATCGGTGCGTGAGGATGGATTGCCGCAAAACGATCGCCGGGCTCGCCGCCCCGCTCGCGCTCGCCGCGTGCTCGGGCCAGCCGGCCCGCGTCGCGTCGACGCCGCGGCCGGTGGCCACGCCGGTCAACGAGATCGATGCCGCCTTCGACCTGCTGATGCAGAGCCGCGAAGCCGATGCCCGCAAGCGGCTGAAGGCCGTCCTGCGGCGCGAACCGCTCAATGCCGCCGCCCAGTTGCTGGTCGAATCGATCGACGGCGATCCCAAGGCGCTGCTCGGCACGCAGAACTACCACTACAAGGTTCAGCCCGGCGATAACGCCGTCGGCCTTGCGCAGCGCCTGCTGGGCAACCGCCTGCTTGCCTATCGCTTCCTGCGCTACAATGGCCTCAAGCCCCCGGTGGCACTGGCCGCCGGGCAGGAACTGCTGGTGCCGGGGCAACCCCCGCAACCGCCGGTCGTGCGCGCGCCGCCGGCGCGCG
>JAGWUH010000034.1 GCA_028868535.1 Sphingomonadales bacterium
GCTGATCCGCCGCTTCGAGGAAAAGGCCGGCCAGCTTTACGGCCTCGGCCTGATCGGCGGCTTCTGCCACCTCTACATCGGGCAGGAAGCCGTCGCCGTCGGCCTGCAATCGGCGCTCGATCCGGACAAGGACAGCGTGATCACCGGCTATCGCGACCATGGCCACATGCTCGCCTACGGCATCGATCCCAAGCTGATCATGGCCGAACTCACCGGCCGCGCCGCCGGCATTTCGCACGGCAAGGGCGGCTCGATGCACATGTTCAGCGTCGATCACAAGTTCTTCGGCGGCCACGGCATCGTCGGCGCGCAAGTCTCGCTCGGCACCGGCCTCGCCTTCGCGCACAAGTACCGCGAGGACGGCGGCGTCTGCGTCGCCTACTTCGGCGATGGCGCCGCCAACCAGGGCCAGGTCTACGAAAGCTTCAACATGGCCGCGCTGTGGAACCTGCCGATCGTCTACGTGGTGGAGAACAACGGCTACGCGATGGGCACCGCGGTCAAGCGCGGCTCCGCCGAAACCCACTTCCACCGCCGCGGCACCGCGTTCCGCATTCCCGGCATGGACGTCAATGGCATGGACGTGCTCGAAGTCCGCAAGGCCGCCGAACTCGCGATCGACCATGTCCGCCAGGGCAATGGCCCGGTGCTGATGGAGCTCAACACCTACCGCTATCGCGGCCATTCGATGTCCGACCCGGCCAAGTACCGCAGCCGCGAGGAAGTGCAGGAAATGCGCGAGAAGCACGACCCGATCGAGGCCGCGAAGACCGAGTTGCTCGCCCGCGGCGTGCCGGAGGACAAGATCAAGGAGATCGACAAGCGCGTCCGCGCAGCCGTCGCCGAAAGCGCCGATTTCGCCGAGAACTCGCCCGAGCCGTCTCTCGATGAACTGTACACCGACGTGCTGGTGGAGCGCTACTGATGGCGATCGAACTGAAGATGCCCGCGCTCTCGCCGACGATGGAGGAGGGCAAGCTCGCCCGGTGGCTGGTCAAGGAAGGCGATGAAGTCCGCTCCGGCGACATCCTGGCGGAAATCGAGACCGACAAGGCGACGATGGAGTTCGAGGCGGTCGACGAAGGCACGATCGGCAAGATCCTCGTCCCCGAGGGCACCGACGCGGTCAAGGTCGGCACCGTGATCGCGACCATTTCCGGCGAGGACGATGCAGGCGATGTCGATGCAGGCGATGTCGATGCCGGCGAGGGGGGTAAACCCGCCCCGGCCGCGGCGGAAAAGCCCGCAGCGCAGCAGAAGGCCGCCGAATCCGCCCCGCCTGCCGCCGCAAAGGCCGAGGATGCCCCGGCGCCGAAAAAGGCCGCCAGCGGCACCGCCAACCTCGCCAGCGAGGCAAAGCCCGCGCGCGATCCCGAGGTCCCCAGCGGCACCAACATGAAGACGTCGACCGTCCGCGAAGCCCTGCGCGACGCGATGGCCGAGGAAATGCGCCGCGACGGCCGCGTGTTCGTGATGGGCGAGGAAGTCGCCGAATACCAGGGCGCTTACAAGGTCACGCAAGGCCTGCTCGAGGAGTTCGGCGCGAATCGGGTGATTGATACCCCGATCACCGAATATGGCTTCGCCGGCATCGGCACCGGCGCGGCGATGGGCGGCCTCAGGCCCATCGTCGAGTTCATGACCTTCAACTTCGCGATGCAGGCGATCGACCACATCATCAACTCGGCGGCGAAGACCAACTACATGTCCGGCGGCCAGATGCGCTGCCCGGTGGTGTTCCGCGGCCCCAACGGCGCCGCCGCCCGCGTCGGCGCGCAGCACAGCCAGAACTACGCGCCGTGGTACGCCAGCGTCCCCGGCCTCGTCGTCATCGCCCCGTATGACGCCAGCGACGCCAAGGGCCTGCTCAAGGCGGCGATCCGCTCCGAAGACCCGGTGGTGTTCCTCGAGAACGAGCTGGTCTACGGCCGCAGCTTCGAACTGCCCGAGCTGGACGACCACGTCCTGCCGATCGGCAAGGCCCGCGTCGTCCGGGAGGGCAAGGACGTCACCATCGTGTCCTACTCGATCGGCGTCGGCCTCGCGCTGGAGGCGGCGGAGACGCTTGCGGGCGAGGGGATCGATGCCGAAGTGCTCGACCTGCGCACGCTGCGCCCGCTCGACAAGGCGGCGGTGCTCGCCAGCCTGGCGAAGACCAACCGCCTCGTCGTCGCGGAGGAAGGCTGGCCGGTCTGCGGCATCGCCTCGGAGATCATCAGCATCTGCATGGAGGACGGCTTCGACCTGCTCGATGCCCCGGTGCTGCGCGTCTGCGACGAGGACGTGCCGCTGCCTTACGCCGCCAACCTCGAAAAGGCCGCGCTGATCGACGCGAACCGCATCGTCACCGCCGTCCGCAAGGTCTGCTATCGCTGAAGCCGATTCGCCCGCGCCCGACCGGCGCGGGCCCCGGACGTGGCCGCCCGGCGGGTGTTTAATATTACGATCCTTGACGATGTCTATTTCATGTCTTGGTAATCCATAGTATAGGACAAAACGCTGAAATATCGGTAACTTAATGGTCTGTTAGCCCTCGCGGTCAAAGCATCCCCGGCACTTTGGTCGAGGTCAGGGAAGCAGTCCGATGTCGCACGGGCAGTTGATTGCCGGGTTTCGGGATGCCTTGCGCCGCGTCGCCGGCGATCGTGTCGGCAGCATGTTGCCGCTGGCGGCGATAGGGCTGATGGTGATCCTCGGACTGGTCGGCGGCGCGGTCGACATGAGCCGGCTCTACAAGGTGCAGAACCGGCTCCAGGCCGCGTGCGATTCCGGCGTGCTCGCCGCGCGCAAGGCGGTCACCACCAACGGCCTCGACCAGGCCGCCCAGACCCAGGGCAAGAAGTTCTTCGACGTCAACTTCGATCCCGCCCAGCAGCAGGTCGCCAGCGTCATCTTCAACACCAGCTCCCCCAACAACGGCGCCACCGTGGTGGGCACCGCGACCGCCAGGGTGCCGATGCTGATCATGGGCGTGTTCGGCGTCCAGCAGGCCTCGATCACTTCGACCTGCATGGCCACGCTGGGCATCAACAACGTCGACGTCACCTTCGTGCTCGACATCACCGGCTCGATGGCGGCCAAGCTCGGCAGCACCACCCGCCTCCAGGCGCTCAAGGATGCCGCCAAGAACTTCTACGGCACGCTGAAGACCGCCACCACGGGCACCGGCGCCCGCGTGCGCTACGCGATGGTGCCGTTCGGCTCGAACGTGAACATCGGCCACCTGATCCATGGCCTGAACCCCGCATACCTGGTCGACAAGTGGAGCTACTTCAGCCGCCTGCGCTTCATCCGCACGGAAACCTTCGGGCGCGTGGGTTCCACCAGCGTCAGCCTGGAACTGCTCGATTATGCGCCCTATTCGCTGCCCACGCCGGTGCGGGTCGACAACGCCTCCTACGATTCCATCCCGGCGTGCCTGGCGAAGATGCCGGCCTGGACCGGCTGGGTCGACGTCGGCGCGGCAAACAGCACCCAGGCCACCGTCACCATCGCCGGCGTCAACAACGTCAAGCGCACCACCGTCATCCAGAACCAGGCGCAGACGTACACCTATTGCAGCCGATCCGGCCAGGTCTACAACATCTGGAGCGTTACCGTGCCGCGCGTGCGGACGACCAAGACGTACGTCGGCGTCACCGCGGTCCCCGATCCTGCGGCCACCACGTATGCCACCCGTGGCAGCCTCTACCTCCCCGTCGCCGTCGACGTCAGCGGTTTCAAGCAAGGCAACGCCATCACCCTCGAGACCGGGCTGCTGGGCGAGGCACAGAGCTTCACCTGGGACGGCTGCATCGAGGAGCGCTATTCCCGCGCCGACGCCAGCTTCACCTACGATGCCGCTTCCGACCGCATCCAGGATGCGCGCAGCCTCGACCTCGATATCGATACCGCGCCCGATCCCGCCAACGATGCCACGAAATGGGCGCCCGCGATCGATGGCGGTGCGATCTTCGGCCACATGGACCCCGGCTTCCTTTACTGGATCCCCGATGCGGTCGCCGGTGCCGGCAACGTCGAAGTCGGCGCCTGCCCGTCACCGTCGCGCGCGCTGGCCGAAATCGGCCAGTCCGAATTCAACGGCTATATCGACAGTCTCACGATCGCCGGCGCCACCTATCACGATTTCGGCATGATCTGGGGCGCACGCCTCAGCTCGCCCAACGGCCCGTGGTCGGCGCTGGTCAACGAGGCTCCGTCCAACAACCAGACCGTTTCGCGCCACCTCATCCTCGAAACCGATGGCGACATGAATCCCGATTACCGCGCCTATACGATGAACGGGATCGAAATGATCGATCGTCGCACCAACGATGTCGCCGGCAAGCGCCTCAGCAGCGACAATATCCCGTCGGCAGAGGATATCGGCCGCCACGTCTCCCGCTTCCGCGCCATCTGCGACGCGGTCAAGGCCCGTGGCATCCGCATCTGGGTGATCGCCACCGCCACCAACCTGAACGCCGACCTGTCCTACTGCGCCTCGCCCAACAGCGCCTTCACCGCCGCGAGCGCCGACGGCCTCAACGCCGCCTTCCAGTCGATCGCCAGCCAGGTCACGCAGCTGCGGGTGTCGGGGTGAGCCGTGCCGCCGCCGCCTCGGGACACGTGCTTCCGCGTCGGCGAACGACGCATGAATGGCTGCGAAAAGTTCCCGCCTATGTAAAAAAATGTATCCCTAATAAAGAATCAACCAGCGAACCCCGCGCATATCCATACTTCCCCGAAACGCCTCCCTTACCAGGTGTTAAGTCATTCTTAGGCCTGGCGGGTGCATTTGTTCCACCGTTGGAACTCCATCTTTGGGGAATGCGCCCATGGTGTGCGATCGCATCATCGCATGTGTGCGGGATCAGTTCAGGAACCTTGCCGCCAGTACGGCCGGCAGCATGCTGCCGCTCGCGGCAGCGGGGCTTGTCGTCATCCTCGCGCTGGTCGGCGGCGGGGTGGACATCAGCCGCGTCTACAAGGTGCAGAACCGTCTCCAGGCCGCGTGCGACGCCGCCGTGCTGGCCGGCCGCAAGGCCGTCACCACCAACGGCTTCGACACCGCCGCGCAGACCCAGGCCAGCAACTACTTCAACGTCAACTTCGATCGCGCCCAGCAGCAGGTCGCCAGCGTGTCGTTCTCGCCCACGACGCCCGATAACGGCACGACGATCGTCGGCACCGCCACGGCCAACGTGCGGATGATCGTGATGGAGATCTTCGGCACCGATTCGATGGCCGTCACCGCCAATTGCCGGGCGACGGAGGGCATCAGCAACATCGACGTCACCTTCGTGTTCGACACCACCGGCTCGATGGGCTCGATCCTGACCGGCTCGACCACGCGCCTCCAGGCGCTGAAGGACGCGGCGAAGAACTTCTTCACCACCGTCCAGAACTCGACCTCGGGCACCACCGCCCGGGTCCGCTACGCGTTCGTGCCGTTCAGCGCCGGGGTCAACGTCGGCTCGCTGATCTACGCCAAGGATCCGAACTACCTGGTCGACAGCTGGACCTACCAGTCGCGCGTGTCGCGCTTCGAAACGCTGGTCACCCAGCGCTACGGTACCAACAGCACCAACTGGCCGATCTACCAGGAAACCTATCCGTCCAGCAATTACAACACCACCCCGGCGCAATACGGGACGACCTCCTATGGCTCGATCCCCGCCTGCCAGGCCGCGCTTCCGGCGGACACCGCGTGGACCGCGAACGGTTCGCCGACGATCAGCACGCTCAACAATTTCGCGATTTCCGGCGCCGGCACCGTCACCCGCACGATCACCACCCAGCCGCAGACGCAGACCTACTACTTCTGCCAGCGCTCGGGCCTGGTGTACTACATCTACAGCTACACCGCCTCGCGCACGCTGACGACGACGACCTACGGCTCGCTGACGGCGGTATCGTCGAACACGACGACGACGTGGGATCACTACGATTTCCGCCCGGTGCTGGTCGATGTCAGCCAGTTCAAGGCCGGCAGCACCATCACCCTCAATACCGGCTCGGTTGGCGCCGCCCAGAGCTTCACCTGGGACGGCTGCATCGAGGAGCGCTACACGCGCAACGACAGCAGCTTCACCTACGATTCCGACAGCGGCCGCATCACCAACACCGGCGCGATCGACCTCGACATCGACGCGGCGCCGACCAGCGATGCCGGCACCAAGTGGGCGCCTGCGCTGGATAACGGCACGTACTACCGCACCTCCAGCGGCTCGATGTCCAGCGCCTTCCTCACCAACGAAGGCACCCGCGCGCAATACTACTGCCCGACCGCGGCGACCACGCTGGCCGAGATGTCGCAGTCGGACTTCAACAACTACGTCGACGGCCTCGTCGCCACCGGCAACACCTACCACGACTACGGCATGCTGTGGGGCGCGCGGATCAGCTCGCCCACCGGCGTGTGGTCGTCGCTGGTCTCGGCCGAGCCGTCGAACCACCAGACCGTCACGCACCACCTGATCCTCGAGACCGACGGTGAGCCGAACACGGTCTATACCGACTACACCACCTACGGCATCGAATACCACGACCGCCGCATCACCGCCGACGGTTACTCGAACAACAACGATCGCCACATGGCCCGTTTCCGCGCGATCTGCGACGCGCTCAAGGCCCGCGGCGTGCGCATCTGGGTGATCGCGCTGGCGACCAACCTGACGACGGACCTCAATTACTGCGCCTCCGCCAACAGCGCCTACACCGCCAACAGCTCAACCGCGCTCGACCAGGCGTTCCAGTCGATCGCCAAGCAGGTCGGCGAACTGCGGGTATCGCAATGACGCGCGCCCGGCTCCAGCGTCTGGCGCTGAGCGCCTCGCGGGCCGTCCGGCGCGCCTCGGCGCGGCTTGCCCGCGACGAACGCGGCAACACCCTGGTCGAGTTTGCGCTGATCTCGCCGGTGTTCTTCACCCTGCTGATCGGCACCGCCAACCTCGGCCAGCTGGTCTACGGCAAGATCGTCCTGAACGGCGCGATCGAGGTGGCCGCACGCGCCAGCTCGCTCGAAGGCGGCGATACCACCGCCGCCGACAACATGGTCCGCAAGATCGTCGGTCCGATCCTGCCGGGCGCGACCTACACGATCACCCGCTCGAACTACTACGACTTTGCCGACGTCAGCCGCGCCGAACGCTTCACCGACTCCAATTCCGACGGCGTCTGCGACAACAACGAAAGCTACATCGACGAGAACAACAACGGCACCTGGGATGCCGACGTGGCTGAAACCGGGCAGGGCGGCGCCAGCGACGTCGTCGTCTACCAGGTCCGCGTCCAGTACCGGCCGCTGTTCCGGGTGCCGTTCATGCCCAACCAGTGGCAGCAGTTCACGCTCAACTCCAAGGCCGTGCGCAAGAACCAGCCGTTCGCCACGCAGACGCCCTACTCCACCGTGACGAGGACCTGCACATGACGGTCGCCCTCCCGGTTCGCGCCCCGCGGGCAGCCCTGCCGGTGCGCCTGCGCCGCTCGCTCGCCGCGCTCGCCGCCTGCCGCTCGGGCAACTCGCTCACCGAATTCGCGCTGATGCTGCCGCTGCTGCTCACCGCCGGCATGTATGGCCTCGAAATGACCTGGATGCACAACGCGGCGATGCAGGTCAGCCAGACGGCGATCGCAGTGGCGGACAACGCCGCGCGCATGGAGCAGACCAGCAACACCGGCACCGCGCCCACCGTCACCGAATCCGACATCAACGCGGTGCTGACCGGCGGCAAGATCGAGAGCAACGGCCTCGACATCACCGGCCGTGGCCGCATCATCCTGTCCAGCCTCGAAGTCGACGGCTCGAACAACCAGTACATCCACTGGCAGCGCTGCACCGGCGGCCTGACCAACGCGTCGCGCTATGGCGCGCAGGGCACCGTCGTCACCAACATGGGCAGCGGATCAAGCCGCATCACCGCCACCACCGGCAGCGCGGTGATGTTCGTGGAGGTCTACTACCGCTACAAGCCGCTGTTCGGCACGATGTTCGTCCAGCCGATGCTGTTCCACCAGGAAGCGGCGTTCATCATCCGCGACGATCGCAACCTTTCGAGCACCTCGGGCACCATCTCCTCGGGCTGCTGAGGTCCGGGCTTGCGGCATGGCCCGCGCCGGTCCAAGCCGCCGCGATGGACCATGCCGAACTTTCCCCGCCACAGCGGCTCGCACTCGCCTACGCGCCGCGCCGCGCGCAGCCGGCCTGGCGGGCGTTGTTCGCGCTCGACGCCCGCTGCGCCGGCTTCGTCCGTGCCCGGCGTGAGCCGATGCTGGCACAGATCCGCCTGGCCTGGTGGCGCGAACGCCTCCAGGAAGGTCCGGCGAATTGGCCGAGGGGGGAGCCGCTGCTGGCCGAACTCGCCGCCTGGGGCGCGGCGCTGCCGGTCCTCGCCGGCCTGGTCGATGGCTGGGAAGCGCTGCTGGCCGAGGGACCGTTGCCGCCTGCCGCGATGACCGATTTCGCCGATGGCCGTGCCGCCGCGGTCGATGCGCTGGCCCGCCATCTCGACAGCTCCGCCGCTGCTGCCGGCGCAGCCGCGCGGCTCTGGGCGCTGGCCGATCTCGCCGCCCATCTGGCTGACCCGGAAGAACGCGCGGCGGCCACCGCGCAGGCGCGCGCTGCCGCCGCCCCGGCGACGCGCCTGCCACGCGCGCTGCGTCCGCTGGCGGTGCTGGCGACGCTGGCCCGGGCGGAACTCGCCGGCCGCTCGCCCGCGCGCCGGGCCCTCGCCGCCATCCGGGTTGGCATTGCCGGAATCTAGTCTATATCCCTGAAAGCGGGGAGATATTTGCATGAACCGGGTCGCGCTGGGAGCATTCGCTGCGATGCTGCTGGCTTCGGCCGGCCTGTTCTGGTGGCAGGGCCGCGCCGAGGTGGAGCGCGGCGTTCCGCCGCCGGACGTTTCCGGCACGGCCGCCCCCGGTTTCGACGTCGTCTTGCCCAGTGCCGATCCGCACGGCCGCGGCCCCGGCCTCCCCACCGCGCGACGCGGCGCCGCCTCGAAGGAAGAGCGGCGCTTCGCCCGGCTCGATCGCAATCGCAATGGCCGGGTCGAACGGGCGGAACTGCTCGCCACCCGCGTCAAGGCCTTCCAGAAGCTGGATGCCAACCACGACAACCTGCTGACCTTCGAGGAATGGGCCGTGAAGACGGTCGATCGCTTCCGCAGCCTCGATCGCGACGGCGACGGCGTCGTCAGCCGTGCCGAACTCGATGCCTGGTACGCGGCCCGGGACGCGAAAGCCGCCGCGCGCGCCCGCCCGTCGGCGTCCCGGCCAGGCTGTTCGTGCGCCCCGGCGAAACCGTCGGGGAAGGGCACGCGCGCCGCCTCAGACGACGAGGGGGAGCCACCCGACGAAAGCTGATTTCGCACGCTCGGTATAGGCCAGCTTGCGCGCCGGCTTCTTCAGCCGCTTCTCGCTGACCACCGGCGGGAACAGCCCGAAGTTGACGTTCATCGGCTGGTAAGTCTCCGCTTCCGCGTCGCCGGTGATGTGCGCCAGCAACGCCCCCAGCGCCGTCTCGCGCGGTGGCGGCGCCCAGTCGCGGCCGGTCGCCTCGCACGCCGTCATCACCCCGGCCAGCAGGCCCACGGCGGCGCTTTCGACATAGCCTTCGCAGCCGGTGATCTGCCCGGCAAAGCGCAGGTTCGGCGCACGCTTCAGGCGCAACTGCCGATCGAGCAGGGTCGGCGAATTCAGGAAGGTGTTGCGATGCAGCCCGCCCAGCCGCGCGAACTCGGCGTTCTGCAAGCCCGGGATCATCCGGAACACCCGCACCTGCTCGGCGTGCTTCAGCTTGGTCTGGAACCCCACCATGTTCCACAGCGTGCCCAGCTTGTTGTCCTGGCGCAGTTGCACGACCGCGTAAGGCCAGCGCCCGGTGCGCGGATCGTCCAGCCCGACCGGCTTCATCGGCCCGAACCGCAGCGTCTCGACCCCGCGCTCGGCCAGCACTTCCACCGGCATGCAGCCCTCGAAGTAGGGCGTGCTGGCCTCCCACTCCTTGAACGCGGTCTTCTCGCCGGCCAGCAGCGCCTCGCGAAACGCCAGGTACTGCACCTTGTCCATCGGGCAATTGATGTAGTCGGCGCCGCCTTTATCCCACCGCGCAGCCTTCCAGGCGACATCCATGTCGATGGTGTCGTGGTGGACGATCGGCGCCAGCGCATCGAAGAACGCCAGGGATTCGGCACCCGTCGCCGCGCCAATGCTGGCCGCCAGCGCGGCATCGGTCAGCGGCCCGGTGGCGACGATCGCCAACCCTTCCGCCGGCAGCACATCGACGCGTTCGCGCACAAGTTGGAGCGTCGGCAGCGCAGTAAGCTCTGCCTCGATCGTATCGGAAAACACATCGCGATCGACTGCCAGCGCCGATCCGGCCGGCACCCGCGCCTTGTCCGCCGCGCGCATCACCAGCGAATCGAGCTGCCGCATCTCGTGGTGCAGCAGCCCCACCGCGTTGCTGTCGCTATCGTCGGAACGCAGGCTGTTCGAGCAGACCAGCTCGGCCAGCGCCGCGGTGCGATGCGCCGCCGTCGCGCCGCCGCCGCCGCGCATCTCGGACAGCCGCACCCGCAGCCCGCGCCGCGCCAGTTGCCAGGCCGCCTCGCTCCCCGCCAGGCCGCCGCCGATGACGTGAACGTCGATGCTCATCCTGGCAGCACCACCGCGCCGTCCGCTCCGCGCGCCACCGGCCCGTGCGCGATGACCACCGCCAGCGGCAAAGCACCATAGACGTGCGGAAACAGCGCCCCGCCGCGCGAGACCTCCCACTTTACCAGGTCACCGAGCGCCGCCAGGTCGACCGCCGCCAGCACCAGCCCGTCCTGTCCGGCAAAGTGCTTGTCGAGCGTCCCGGCCACCTGCCCGGCATCGGAAAGATGCACGAAGCCATCGGCCAGGTCGACCGGCGCTCCCGCGAACGTACCCCGCGCCTGCCACTCGGCCCACTGCGCCCCGGTCAGGATCTTGTACGCGACCCCCGGCCGCGGGCTCATTCCGTCGCCGCCTCGCCGTTGCCGGCCGCGTCGATGCCCTCGGCATCCTCGCTGCCTTCCTCGGCCAGCCGCACCGCGCTGACGACGTGCTCCTCGTCGGCGACGTTGAACAGCCGCACCCCCGCCGAACCGCGCCCGATCACGCGCAGCGATTCAAGCGGCAACCGGATCAGCTTGGCCTGGTCGGTCACCAGCATCAGCTGGTCGGCCTGCACCGCCGGGAAGCTGGCCACCACCGGCCCGTTGCGGGCGATGTTGTCGATGTTGGTGATGCCCTGGCCGCCGCGCCCGGTGCGCCGGTATTCATAGGCAGAGGACAGCTTGCCATAGCCGTTGGCGCAGACCGTCAGGATGAACTGCTCGCGCGCGGCCAGCTCGGCCATGCGCTCGCTGCCCAGCGACGGTTCGCCGTCCTTCTCGCCCTTCCACGGTGCAAAGCGCAGGTATTCCTCGCGTTCCTCGGGCGTCGTGCCGACGCGGTGCAGGATCGACAGCGAGATCACCTCGTCGTCGTTCTTCAGCGTCATCCCGCGCACCCCGGTCGAGGTACGGCTGGTGAACTCGCGCACGTCGTCGGCGGCAAAGCGGATCGCCTTGCCCTGCCGCGTCGCCAGCAGCACGTCGTCGCCGGCGTCGAGCAGCGCCACCCCGATCAGCCGGTCCTCGTCGCCCTCGTCGAAGCGCATCGCGAACTTGCCGTTGCTGGGAATGTTGGCAAACGCATCCATCGCGTTGCGCCGCACGTTGCCCCGGGCGGTGGCGAACACCACCGACAGCGCCCCCCACGAATCCTCGTCCTCGGGCAGCGGCAGCACCGTGGCGATGGTCTCGTCCTTGTCGAGCGCCGGCAGCAGGTTGACGATCGGCCGCCCGCGCGTCGCCGGCCCGCCTTCGGGCAGCTTCCACACCTTCAGCCGATAGACCTTGCCCGCGGTCGAGAAGAACAGCACCGGGTTGTGCGTGCTGGTGACGAACATCGTCGCCACCGCATCCTCGTCCTTGGTTGCCATCCCGGCCCGGCCCTTGCCGCCGCGCGCCTGCGCCCGGAAGGTGGAGAGTGGCGTCCGCTTGATATAGCCGTCGAGCGTCACCGTCACGACCATGTCGTCGCGCTCGATCAGGTCCTCGTCGTCGATGCCGTCGGCCGGCGCGGTGATCTCGGACAGGCGCGGTGTCGCATAGGCATCGCGCACCGCCTGCAACTCGCCGCGCATCACTTCGTAGAGCTTCACCCGGTCCGCCAGGATCGACAGGTATTCCTCGATCGCCGCCGCCAGTTCCTTCAGCTCGTCGCCGATCTCGTCGCGCCCCAGCGCGGTCAGCCGGTGCAGCCGCAGGTCGAGGATCGCCTTCACCTGCACTTCGGACAGGCGATAGGTCCCGCCCTCCTGCTCGGCATTCGGCTCGATCGCCTCGACCAGCCGGATATACGGCGCGATCTCGCCGATCGGCCACTCGCGCGCCAGCAGCGCCGCGCGCGCCGCCGCCGGGTTGTTCGCCCCACGGATGATCCGCACCACCTCGTCGAGGTTTGTCACCGCGACGACAAGGCCCAGCAGGATATGGGCCCGGTCGCGCGCCCGGTTCAGCTCGAACTTGGTCCGCCGCGTGATCACCTGCTCGCGGAACTGGATGAACGAGGCGAGGATGTCGCGCAGCCCCAGCACCTCGGGCCGCCCGCCGCGGATCGCCAGCATGTTGGCGGGGAACGACGATTGCGCCGGCGTGTTGCGCCACAGCTGGTTCAGCACCACCTCGGGCGTCGCATCGCGCTTCAGGTCGACGACGACGCGCACGCCCTCGCGGTTCGATTCGTCGCGGATGTCGGAAATGCCCTCGATCCGCTTGTCCTTCGCCGCCTCGGCGATCTTCTCGACGAGGCCGGACTTGCCGACCTGGTAGGGGATCGAGGTCAGCACGATCGAGCGCCGGTCGCCCCGGCCTTCCTCGATCACGTGGCGGCAGCGCATGATGATCGAGCCGCGCCCGGTCATGTAGGCGCTGCGGGCGCCCGCGGTGCCGAGGATCAGCGGCGCGGTCGGGAAATCGGGCGCCGGGATGATCTGGATCAGCTCCTCGCTGGTGATCGCCGGGTTGGCCATCATCGCCAGGCAGCCGTCGATCACCTCGCCGAGGTTGTGCGGCGGGATGTTGGTCGCCATGCCCACGGCGATGCCGCCGGCGCCGTTGACCAGCAGGTTCGGGAACCGCGCCGGCAGCACCGTCGGCTCCTGCCGAGATCCGTCGTAGTTGTCGGCGAAATCGACGGTATCCTTGTCGAGATCTTCCAGCAGCGAGTTCGTCACCCGTGCCAGCCGCGCCTCGGTATAGCGCATCGAGGCCGGCGGATCGGGGTCCATCGAGCCGAAATTGCCCTGGCCGTCGACCAGCGGCAGCCGCATTGACCACGGCTGCGTCATGCGCGCCAGCGCGTCGTAGATCGCGGCGTCGCCGTGCGGGTGATAGTTGCCCATCACGTCGCCGACGATCTTGGCGCTCTTGCGATAGGGCCGCCCGGCGACGAACCCGCCCTCCTGGCTGGCGAACAGGATGCGCCGGTGGACCGGCTTCAACCCGTCGCGCACGTCGGGCAGCGCACGGCTGACGATCACGCTCATCGCGTAGTCGAGGTACGAGGACTTCATCTCGTCGACGATGTCGACGCGCGTCCAGTCGCCCGCGGGGCCGGTCTCGATAATATCGGTGTCTTCGCTCACTGCGATGTCGTGCTTTTCTTGTGGAAACGGTTCCTTGCCGGACCGCCCTAGGACAATGCCCGCGCCATTGCCAGCCAAGCCGGGGAGGGGGGTGGGCGCACGGCCGCTTTTTCCACAAATGCGGCCACGACGCGCCCGCTTCGCGCCGCCCCCCGCACGCGCCGCACGCTTCAGCCGCGGTTCACCGCGCCGCCGCCATCAATCGGCGTTGCCAAGGCGCGAAATCCCCGCCACTACGGCGCGCGCCATTCACTTGTCCGGAACGGGCCGGCCCCACCAGGCCCGGCGCCGGCGTACAGGAGAGCATTGCCGATGAAGTCCAAGTTCGTGTCGTTCGGGTCCGTGTCGTTCGGTCGTCGCGTTGCCCAGGCCGCGCTGGCCATCGCCCTCGTCGCCGGCACCCCGGTCCTCGCCAAGGACAAGGAACAGCCCGCCAAGGCCGAGGCCAACTCGCCCGACTTCGTCAAGGCCGCCGGCCCCCTGCAGAAGACCCTGGCCGATGCCCAGCCGCTGATCAAGAAGTACCAGGCCGCCCCGGACAAGGCCGGCAAGGACGCCGCGATGGCCGAACTCAAGACCGCCTTCGCCGCCGCGCCCGCCCAGTTCCAGGCTGCCGAAGCCGCCGCCAAGAACGGCACCGACAAGTCGGTCGTCGGCCAGTGGGGCGTGATGATCGCCGCCGTCCTGAACGACAACAAGCTCGCCCAGCGCGCGCTGCAGGACGTCGTCGACAGCGGCAAGGGCACCCCGGCCGAACAGGCTTCCAACCAGTTCAAGCTCGGCGTCTCGGCCTACCAGAACCAGGACTACGCCACCGCCATCAAGGCGCTGACCCCGGTCGTCGCCGCCAACTACTCGGACGATGTCGCCGCCGAGGCGCTGGCCCTGTCCTACACCAACCAGGGCCAGACGGCGGAGGCGCTGAACGCGCTCAAGGTCGCCGCGCAGGCGCGCAAGGCCGCCGGCGGCACCGTGCCCAGCCAGTGGCTGCTGCGTGCCAACCAGATCGCCTACAAGGCCAAGAACCCCACGCTCGGCAACGAATGGGCGATCCTCACCGTCGATTACGCGCCGACCCCGGCGAACTGGATCAGCTCGGCCCAGCTCCTGCGCATCTACAACGGCTACACCGGGCAGGAGGCGCTCGATCTCGCCCGCCTGCTCAGCCGCTCGGGCGCGCTCGCCGGCAGCCCCAAGGAAGCCCGCCAGGAATATCTCGACTACATCTCGACCGCTGACGCCCGCCGCCAGCCCGGCGAGGTCCTCGCCGCGATCGACGCAGCCACGGCGTCCGGCGCGCTCGCCGCCAGCGATCCCGCCGTGGTCGATGCCCGCAACCTCGCCAACCAGCGCCTCGCCGCGGACAAGGCCTCGCTGCCCGCGCTCTACACCCAGTCGCACGGCGCCGCCGCCAGCGCCGCGGTCGTCGCCGGTACCGCCGACGCCTATCTCGGCTACGGCGATTCCGCCAAGGCGGCCGAACTCTACAAGATCGCGCTGACCAAGCCCGGGGTCGACAGCGCCCGCGTGCTCACCCGCCTCGGCATCGCCCAGCTCGATGCCGGCGACGCCGCCGCCGCGCTCGACAGCTTCGGCAAGGTCACCGGCCCGCGCGCGCCGCTCGCGCAATTCTGGGCGGTCTACGCCCGCCAGAAGGCCGGCGCGAAGTAAGCCCCGGACCGGATCGACCTGCGGGCAGGGCATCGCGTCCCGGCCCGCAGGGCGCTCCCCATGCGCCTCGCCAACTTCGATCCCGGCGCGTTCCTGCGCGATCACTGGCAGCAGGCCCCGCTGCTGATCCGCGACGCGTGGGACGCCTGGCGCGATCCGCTCGATCCCGATGAACTCGCCGGACTGGCCTGCGAACCCGGCGTCGAATCGCGCCTCGTCACCGGCGACCCTGGCGCCCCGCGCACCCTGTCGCTCGAACACGGCCCGTTCGAACCCGCCCGCTTCGCCCGCCTGGGCGATCGCGACTGGACCCTGCTGGTCCAGGCGGTCGACCACCACGATCCCGACGTCGCCGCGCTGATCTCCTCCTTCCGCTTCATCCCCGACTGGCGGATCGACGACGTCATGGTCAGTTATGCCGCCGAAGGCGGCGGCGTCGGCCCGCACACCGACCAGTACGACGTGTTCCTGATCCAGGGGCTCGGCCGCCGCCGCTGGCGGGTCGGCCCCCGCTGCCATGCCGACACCGCGCTGCTGCCGCACGACGAGCTGCGCCTGCTCGCCGATTTCCGGCCATCGCACGAATGGCTGCTCGAACCCGGCGACATCCTCTACCTGCCGCCCGGTTTCGCGCACGACGGCGTCGCCGCCGACGGTCCGTGCATGACCTATTCGATCGGCTTCCGCGCCCCGTCCCGCGCGGAGCTGGTTTCCGCATGGAGCGACGACGTGCTCTCCCGCCTGCCCGAGGACGATCGCTATGCCGATCCCGGCCTGGCGCTCCAGTCCAACCCGGGTGAGATCACCGCCGCCGCGCTGGCGCTCCTCCAGACCAGCGTCGTTGCGGCGCTGTCGGATCGCGCCCGCTTCGCCGATTGGTTCGGACGCCACGCCACCACCCCCAAGTATCCCGAAACCGACTGGCGCCCGGAGCGCGCGCTCGCCGCCGACGCCGTCGCCGCAGCCCTCGCCGCCGGCATTCCGCTCGCCCGCAATCCCGCCAGCCGCTTCGCCTTCGTCCGCGATGCAGCGGCGGACGCCGGGGAAGGGGGCTCCGTGACCCTGTTCGTCGACGGCGCCGCATGGCCGTGCAGCGGCAATCTCGCCCGCTTCGCGCAAGCCCTTTGCGCCGGCCCGCACCTCGCTCCCGATCCCGCAACCGCGGCAGACCCCGCGATCGTGAACCTCGTCACCACGCTCTGCAACGCGGGCGCGCTGGCCTTCGCCGAGGACGATTAGAGCGTTCTTCGATCGGAGTGGAACACGAAGTGACCCGGAAAAACGCGGGAAACAAGGAAGCTGGAGCGCCCGATTTGAATGAACCAGATCGGAATCCGCTCTAGGCCGCCACTTCGCGCCATTCCCCCGGCGCCAGCCCGTCGAGCGTCCAGTCCCCGATGCGCCACCGCACCAGCCGCAGCGTCGGCAGCCCGACCGCCGCGGTCATCCGCCGCACCTGCCGGTTGCGCCCCTCGCGAATCACCAGCCGGATCCAGCTATCGGGCACGTTCTTGCGGAACCGCACCGGCGGATCGCGCGGCCACAGCGCCGGCGGCGCGATCGCCTCCGCCTCGGCCGGCAGCGTCATCCCGTCGTTCAGCCGCACCCCGCGCCGCAGCGCCGCCAGTTGCGCCGCATCGGCAAGGCCCTCGACCTGGACCAGGTAGGTCTTCGCCATCTTGAACCGGGGATCGGCGATGCGCGCCTGCAAGCGCCCGTCGTCCGTCAGCAGCAGCAGCCCCTCGCTGTCCCGGTCGAGCCGGCCGGCCGGATAGACCCCCGGCACCGTGATCGCCGCGGACAGCGTCGGTCGCTCGGTCGGGCTGCGCGCGTCGGTGAACTGCGACAGCATCCCGAACGGCTTGTTGAACAACAGCAGCCGCGCCATCAGCCCCCCGGTCGTGTCGCCCGCCCGGTCACTCGACCGGCGAAAACGTCCCGCTGCCCTCGTCCAGCACGTGCAGCAGCCCGTCCGAGATCGCGAAGAACATGCCGCGCAGCCGCAATTCGCCGTCGCGCTCCTTGCGGCGGATGCACGGGAACGTGCGCAGGTTCGCCAGGCTCACCTTGACGCCCTCGTGCTCCATCGCCCGCTCGGCCTCGCGCCCCTCGGTGCCATACTTCGCCGCCACCGGCTGCCGCGCCTCGTCGAGCAGCGCGATCCACGCGGCGATGAACCCGCCTTCACCCGGCTCGGCGCCATGCAGTTCCTGGGTCAGCGCCGCCTTGCAGCCGCCGCACATGCCGTGGCCCATCACCACGACTTCCTTGACCTTCAGCACCTGCACCGCGAATTCCAGCGCCGCGGAAACGCCGTGGTGGCCGGGGTTGGTCTCGAACGGCGGCACCATCGCCGCAACATTGCGCACCACGAAGATCTCGCCGGGATCGACATCGAAGATCTGCGCCGGATCGACCCGGCTGTCGGAGCACGCGATCACCATGATCTGCGGCTGCTGGCCTTCGCGCAACGCCGCCCAGCGCTCGCGATTGGGCGTCCAGCCATTGGCCCGGAAATTCCGGTAGCCTTCGATCAGGTGGTTGAACTCGGGACTCGGCGGGGGGGAAACGGTCTCGGTCATGCCGCCCCCATGATCGCAGATCGCGACGCTGACAAGGGGGGCTTACAGGAAGGCCATCCCGCAATCGTTCCCACTGCACCACCTTATGGACTTCCTGACGCGCCCGGCATCACCGCTGCCACGTGTCCGCGTCGCAATCCCCCCAGCGATCCGGCGACCGATCATCGAATACCGCGGCGCCCGCTTCACGCCATACCAGTGATCGACGAACCCGGTCTGCGGTAACGCATACAGCACCTCGTGACGTTTGCCCGTAAACAACGAATCCGCGTCGTCGCAAACAAGATCCGCAATCGGCCGCCCGTTTCTCTCGATGAACACCCCGCTCCGGAAATCGTGCATCCGGTGGCCCTGCTTGTCCCACCCCAGGCCATACATCCAGTCGTAGACCATGTACCGGTAGGCCCCGACGTGAAAACTGATCTGCTCTTCACCGCCGGCGGTCGCTGTTCGAAAGACATACCGAAGCCCCCCGGCGTCAATCTCGACACGCCCCGGCCTCCCGAACCGATACCGCGCCGTCTCCCCGGCCAGGCAAACCGAAACCAGCTTCGCCCCCACCTTTCGGCCGATCGGGCAAGACGCGATCACCGTCTCCCCTGCGCCGCACAGCGTTACACGGTCGCGTGGATGCCGCACCCCGCTCCCCGCCCATGCCACGCCCGAAACCGCCAGCCACAACGCCACCAGCCAGCCCGTCACGTGCAGCCTACGCATCGAAAAGCGTTTCATCGTCACGCACCTCGCCGGGCCGGAACGTATGGCGAACAAATGATCAAATGTCAAGCAAAAAGAATCTCTTGTACCTCCATCAACCACCCCCGATCTAGCCTCCATCCGCTCCCCCGCCGCGCCTTGCGACAATCCCGCCATGCGCCTATGTGCGCCCCATGAACGACCTCGCCTCCGAGCCGAAGCCCGCCGAGCCACAGCGCCAGCGCAAGCCGGACTGGATTCGCGTCCGCGCCCCCACCAGCAAGGAATACGGCAAGACCCGCGACCTGATGCGCGGCCTCGGCCTGAACACCGTGTGCGAGGAAGCGGCCTGCCCGAACATCGGCGAATGCTGGTCGAAGAAGCACGCCACGGTGATGATCCTCGGCGATGTCTGCACCCGCGCGTGCGCGTTCTGCAACGTCAAGACCGGGATGCCCCGCCCGGTCGACGCCGCCGAGCCGGAAAACGTCGCCGAAGCCGCCGCCAAGCTCGGCCTCGAACACATCGTCATCACCTCGGTCGATCGCGATGACCTGCCCGATGGCGGCGCCGGCCACTTCGTCCGCGTCATCGAGGCGCTGCGCCGCTCCACCCCGCACACCACGATCGAGATCCTCACCCCCGATTTCCGCGGCAAGATGCACGCCGCGGTCGAGGCGATCGTCGCCGCCGGCCCGGACGTCTACAACCACAACCTTGAGACCGTCCCCCGGCTCTATCCCACCATCCGCCCCGGCGCCCGCTACTATGCCTCGCTGCGCCTGCTGGAGGAGGTCAAGCGCCACTCGCCCACCGTCTTCACCAAGTCCGGGATCATGCTCGGCCTCGGCGAGGAACGGCTCGAGGTCCACCAGGTCATGGACGACATGCGCTCCGCCGGCATCGATTTCCTGACGATGGGGCAATACCTGCGCCCCACGCCGAAGCACGCCCCGGTGCAGGAATTCGTCACCCCGCAGGCGTTCAACGCCTATGGCGCGATCGCCCGCGCCAAGGGCTTCCTCCAGGTCGCCTCGTCGCCGCTGACCCGGTCCAGCTACCACGCCGGCAAGGATTTCGCCGAAATGCGCGCCGCCCGCGAGGCAAAGCTGGCGAAAACGCGCTGAATCCCATGCCCGGCATCCACGAAATCCGCCGCCTGCCTTACAGCGCCGAACAGATGTTCGACCTGGTCGCGGATGTCGCCCGCTATGGCGAGTTCCTGCCCTGGGTCGTCGCCACCCGCGTCAAGTCGGACGACGGCCGCGAAATGCTCGCGGACATGCTGGTCGGCTTCAAGATGCTCCGCGAGAAGTTCACCTCGCGCGTGATCAAGGACCGCCCCCACACCATCACCGTGCAATACGTCGATGGCCCGATGCGCGATCTCGATAACCGCTGGGAATTCCGCAGCCTGGGCCCGCACGAGTGCGAGATCGAATTCACCGTCCAGTTCACCTTCCGCAACGCCCTGTTCGAGACCCTGGCCGGCCAGTACTTCGACAAGGCCTTCCGCAAGATGGTCCAGGCCTTCGAGGACCGCGCCGCCGCGCTCTACGCCTCGGCCTGAATTTCTCCCTCCGCAAGTTTTCCTCCCGCCAGCCTGGCCGCGGCCGATTGCAGCCCGGCGCGCGCCTCGACCAGGGTGCCGGCCTTGCCCAGCCCGAACGCCGGCATGTTGACATAGACGTTCTCGAAGCGTCCCGGCGCCACCACATATGTCTCATGCCAGATGCCGACGCTGCCGTCGGTGCCGATCCGCCGGTTGAACCGCTGCCAAGCCGGCAGGTGCGCCGCCTCGCGCGCCCGGGCATAGTCCAGCAACTGCCCGACGCTGCGCCAGTACTGAACCAGCAGCGTCGTCCGCGAGAACCACAGCTCGTGGCTCAGCAAGCCCAGCTCCGGCCGCTCGTACAGTTCGCGCAGCATCGCGGGCATCGCCCGCATCGTCGGCAGCCAGCGGTGCACTGCCAGCGGCCGGTTCAGGCGCATCCCGATCAGGAACACGGCAAATTCCCCGTTGATGCGGGCAGTCATGCGGGCAGGGTGGATCATCGCGGTTCTCCGGTAACGGGGGGCCATTGCCACCCCGCCGCAAGGTGGGTATAGACACTGTCTAAATATCTAGACAGTGGATATAGACACTGTCAAGTCCAGCCGAGGGTTCCTGCATGACCAATGAAATCACGGCGAAAAAGGCGGGACGCCCCCGTGCCGCCGCCCAGCCGGAACTGCGCGCCGTGCTGCTGCGCACCGCACGCGAACTGCTTGATGCCGATGGTCCGGCGGCGCTGTCGATGCGGGAGGTCGCGCGTCGTGCCGGTTGCACTCACCAGGCGCCCTACCACCATTTCGAGGACCGGGAATCGATCCTCGCCGAACTGGTCCGCGACGGCTTCGACGATCTCGCCGCGCGCCTCGCTGCCGCCAATGAATGCGCCGAAGCGGGCGGCTTGCGCGCCGCCCTCGTCGCCTCGGCCCGCGCCTACGTCGCCTTTGCGCTGGCGCAGCCCGGCGTGTTCCGCATCATGTTCCGCCCCGATGCCTGCAACCCGGCGCGTTTCCCGGAAGTCCGCGAGGCCGGCGCCCGCGCCCGCGCCGAACTGCAGCGCCTCGCCACGCTCGCCGCCAGCCCGGTCCTGCCGGCCGACCAGGTCGAGACGATCCTCTGGGCCCAGGTCCACGGCCTCGCCGGCCTCGCCCTCGATTCAGGCCTGATGCCCGAACCCGGCCGCGCCGCGCACCTCGCGGCCGTCACCGAACGCTTCGCCGAACTCATCCTGCACGGGCGCTGGGTCTAGGACCAGACAGTGTCCAGTCCGCAAAGCTGCCCCGGCGGACGCCCGTCCTGCCGGACCTAGGTCTCGTCCCCGAGGGTCGATCCCGGCATCAGCAGGTCCAGCGCCACGCGCGTCGCCTGCCGTCGCACGTCGGCGCGGCCCTTGGCCTCGAACCGCCGCTCCTCGGCCTCGATCGCCTCGCTGCCGCGCTCGGCCCGCGCGAACACCACCAGCCCCACCGGTTTCTGCGGCGTTCCCCCGTCCGGTCCGGCGATCCCGCTGATCGACACCGCCACGTCGGCGTTGCTGTTCTTCAGCGCGCCTTGCGCCATCGCCCAGGCACAGGCGATCGACACCGCCCCGAACGTGTCGATGATCTCTTCGGGCACGCCCAGCAGCCCTTGCTTGGCCTCGTTCGAATAAGTCACGAAGCTGCGGTCGAGCACCGCGGACGACCCCGCTATCTCGGTCAGCGCCGCCGCCACCAGTCCCCCGGTGCAGCTTTCCGCCAGCACCACCCGTCGCCCTTGCGCGGCGTTGGCGGCGATCACTTTGGCGGCAAGGGCGACGATATCTTCGGGCAGCAGGCAATCGGTCACGACACGCTCCAGTCCATCACGCGGGACACACGGAAATCCGGCCGATCCGCGCCTGTCCGGCCGCCGCACCCAGCCCGACGGCCAGCATCACGACCTCGGCAGTGGTTTCGGAGGGAAGGGGGGACAGCAGCTTCAGCAGCCGGTCGATCGAACCGCAGCGGTCCACCGGTACGGTATCGCCCAGCTTGGCCGCGATCGCCGCATCGGCCAGTTGCTGCAATTGCGGATCGGGCAGCGACCGCAGCACCGAAGCGGCCTCGCCGGTCGATCCGCCCGCCAGCTTCAGGAATGCCGCCTTGGCGCCGGGCCAGGCGGCCGGCTTGCTCGCCGCATAACGCTGCGCCAGCGCCGGCCCCTGCGTCGCCAGGAACGATTGCCGTGGCAGTGCCGGGGTGCAACGCTGCGCCGTCCCGGTGACGACGCTCGGCAAGGCATAAGTCGCCAGCGCGGTGAATTCCATCGGCGTCAGGCACGGGGCCTCGGCCGCGCGGGCCATGCCCGGCATCACGATCAGCGCCGCGGAAGCGGCAAGTGCGAGAATCCGGCGCATGGCATGCTGCGTTGGTTCCAGCATGCGGTTCACGCCAGCACCATCGTCGCGACGGCCTGCGCGGCGATCCCCTCGCGCCGCCCGGCAAAGCCCAGGCCTTCGGTCGTCGTCGCCTTGACGCTGATACGGCCGGCATCGCAACCGAGGATTTCCGCCAGCCGTGCGCGCATCGCCTCGCGGTGCGGGCCGATCTTCGGTGCCTCGCAGATGATCGTCACGTCGAGCTGTCCCAGCATATAGCCTGCCTCGGCGGCGAGCCTGCCGGCATGGGCGAGGAACCGGTCCGAACTCGCCCCGCGCCACTGCGGATCGGACGGCGGGAAATGCTGGCCGATGTCCCCGGCCGAAATCGCCCCCAGCATCGCATCCACCGCCGCGTGGATCGCCACGTCGGCGTCGGAATGCCCGGCCAGGCCGTGCGTATGCGCGATTCGCACCCCGCACAGCCACAGCTCGCCGCCTTCCTCGAGCCGATGGACGTCATAGCCGCTGCCGACCCGAACCGGGGGCAGGGCGCCGCTGAAATCACTGGCGAACGTCAACTTGTGCAAGGCCTCGTCCCCTTCGACCAGCGCCACGTCCAGCCCGGCCGCCTGCGCCACCTGCGCATCGTCGCCGGCATCGGGTGCGCCCTGCCAGTCGCGATGCGCGGCCAGAATCGCGGCATAGCGGAACGCCTGCGGGGTCTGCACCCGGCGCAGGTCCTCGCGCCGCGCCGGCGCCCCCATCGTCGCGCCGTGCTCCTCGGCATGGCACAGGCTGTCCACCACCGGCAGCACCGGGATCGCCGCCGGACGTGTGACGAGCGCCGCCACCAGCCGGTCGATCACCGCACCACCCAGCCGGGGTCGCGCCGCATCGTGCACCAGCACCAGCGCGGGCGCGTCGCCGGCCAGCGCTTCCAGCCCCAGCCGCACCGATTGCTGCCGCGTCGCCCCGCCGGTGACGAACCGCACGCCGTCGATCCCGGCCACCGCCGCGCCGGCGATCGCGTCGGCGCCTTCGGGAATGGCGATCACGATCGGCGCCACCCCGTGCGCCGCCAACGCCTCGACCGAATGGAGCAGCACCGGCTTGCCGCGCCACGGCGCGAATTGCTTGGGCACGGGCTGCCCCGCGCGCAGGCCCTGCCCGGCGGCGACGACGACAGCGGCGATACGGGCAGGGGAGGGCGCATCCATCGCCGCCCCGGTAATCGCTTGCCGCGGCCCCGGCAATTCCCTATGTGCTGCCCGTTTTTTAGGCATCCCCACGATGAGCACGCCCGAACCCACCCTGCCGCCCCCACCGCAACTGGCGCCGATCATGGTCGGCCCGGTCCGGATCGATTGCCCGGTCGTGCTCGCGCCGATGACCGGGGTGACCGACCTGCCGTTCCGCCGCCTCGTGCGCCGGTTCGGCTCGGGCCTCAACGTCACCGAGATGATCGCCAGCCCGGCCGCCATCCGCGAGACCCGCCAGTCGATCCAGAAGGCCGCGTGGGACCCGGCCGAGGAACCGGTGTCGATGCAGCTCGTCGGCTGCGATCCCGCGCAGATGGCCGAGGCGGCCAGGCTGGTCGAGCAGCAGGGCGCCGCGATCATCGACATCAACATGGGCTGCCCGGTGCGCAAGGTCGTCAACGGCGAGGCCGGCTCGGCGCTGATGCGCGACGTCCCGCTGGCCACCCGGCTGATCGAGGCGACGGTCAAGGCGGTCAAGGTCCCGGTCACCGTCAAGATGCGCATGGGCTGGGACCACGCCAGCCTCAACGCCCCCGAACTCGCCCGCATCGCGCAGGATCTCGGCGCGCGGATGATCACCGTCCACGGCCGCACCCGCAACCAGATGTACAAGGGCGAGGCCGACTGGGCCTTCGTCCGCCGCGTCAAGGAGGCGGTCGACGTGCCGGTGATCGTCAACGGCGACATCTGCTCGATCGCCGACGTCGCCCGCGCGCTGGAACTGTCCGGTGCCGACGGCGTGATGATCGGCCGCGGCGCCTACGGCAAGCCGTGGCTGCTCGGCCAGGTCATGCACTGGCTGCAGGGCCATGGCCGGCTGCCCGACCCGGCGATCGATCGCCAGTACGCGCTGCTGGTCGAGCATTACCGCGACATGCTGACCCACTACGGCAGCGAAACCGGCGTCAAACTGGCTCGCAAGCACCTCGGCTGGTACACCAAGGGCCTGCCGGGATCGGCCGAATTCCGCAATCGCGTCAACTTCGTCGACAATCCCGACGAAGTCCTCGCCTCGCTGGCCCGCTTCTACGACCCGTTCCTCCAGAAGCAGGCGGCATGAGCAAGGCCGTCGCGGCCTCTCCAGACGCCCGGCGGCAACTCGCGAGCCTGCCGCTGGCGGTGCTGCTGCTCGGGCCGGACCAGACCATCGCCGCGGTCAACCCGGCGGCCGAACAGTTCCTGGGCCAGTCCGCCCGCCGCCTGACCTCGCGCTCGCTGTTCGACGTGCTGGACTTCGCCGATGAGCGCCTGATCGCCCGCATCCGCGAATCGGACGCGCCGCTGTCCGCCCGCCAGGTCGACGTTGCCGTGCTCGGGCAGGTCCGCCGGCGCATCGACGTCACTTTCGCCCCGGTCGCGGACGAACCTGGCTGGCAGATGCTCACCTTGCTCGATCATGCCGCCGACATGGGCGACGGCGGCGCCTCGCGCGACGACAGCGTGCTGCGCGCGCCGGAAATCCTCGCGCATGAGATCAAGAACCCGCTCGCCGGCATCCGCGGCGCCGCGCAACTGCTCGCCCGCAAGGTCGGCGATGCCGAAAAGCCGCTGACGACGCTGATCGCCGACGAGGTCGATCGCATCGCCAAGCTGATCGACCAGATGCAGTCGCTGTCGCGCCGGACCACCGAACCGGTCGCCCCCTGCAACCTGCACGAGGCGGTGCGCCATGCCAGCGCGATCATTTCCGCCGCCGCCGATGGCGGCCCGCGCATCGAGGAGGAGTTCGATCCCTCGCTGCCGCCGGTCCTGGGCAGCGCCAACGGCCTCGTCCAGGTGCTGATCAACCTGCTCGCCAACGCGCGCGAGGCCTGCCGCGAGGTCGCGCATCCCCGCGTCATCGTCCGCACCCGCTTCGCCAGCGGGCTCCAGCTGCAATCCACCGCGCGCGGCAAGCCGGTGCGCCTGCCGATCGAGCTGCGCGTTTCCGACAATGGTCCCGGCATCGATCCGGCGATGCGCGAACTGGTGTTCGAACCTTTCGTTACCACCAAGAAGACCGGGCAGGGGCTGGGCCTCGCGCTGGTGCGCAAGCTGGTCGGCGACATGAACGGCCGCATCGCCTACGAACGCGACGAGGTGGGCGGCTGGACCCATTTTCGCCTGCACCTGCCGCTCGCCGTCGAATCGGCGCGGTCGGCGCGGAGCGTGAAAGCTGGCTGAGGATATCCGGATGAGCGTGCTTCTCGTCGAGGACGACGAATCGATCGCAATCGTTATCACGGCCGCGCTCGAGGCCGAGGGCTTCGATGTCGTCCGCTGCGATTCGATCGCCGAGCGTGATCGCCTGCTTGCCTCGCGCGAATTTGCCGTGCTGGTCACCGACGTCATGCTGACCGATGGCGACGGCATCGAAACGCTGGGCAGGGTCACCGCCGCGCACCCGCGCCTGCCGGTGGTGATCCTCTCGGCGCAGAACACGCTCGATACCGCGGTGCGCGCGTCGGACACCGGCGCCTTCGAATACTTTCCCAAGCCGTTCGACATCGACGAGCTCGCCCGCACTGTGCGGCAGGCCGCCGGCGCCAGCGCGCCGTCGCCGGCGCTGGACGGCGAGGGGGCCGGCGAAGGCCTGCCGCTGGTCGGGCGCAGCGCGGCGATGCAGGCGGTCTACCGGATGATCACGCGCGTCCTGCGCAACGACCTGACGGTGCTGATCCTCGGCGAATCGGGGACGGGCAAGGAACTCGTGGCGGAAGCCATCCACCAGCTCGGCCACCGCCGCGCCGGGCCCTTCGTTGCGGTCAACACCGCCGCGATCCCGGCGGACCTGATCGAGAGCGAGCTGTTCGGGCACGAGCGCGGTGCCTTCACCGGCGCCGTCGCCCGCCACATCGGCAAGTTCGAGCAGGCCGCCGGCGGCACCCTGTTCCTCGACGAGATCGGCGACATGCCGATGCAGGCGCAGACGCGGCTGCTGCGCGCGCTGCAATCGGGCACGATCCGCCGCGTCGGCGGGCGCGAGGAAGTGCGCATCGACGCCCGCATCATCGCCGCCACCAACAAGGATCTCGAGCCGATGATCGCCGCGGGCCAGTTCCGCGAGGACCTCTACTATCGGCTCGCCGTGGTGCCGGTCCACCTGCCGCCGCTGCGCGATCGCGCCGACGACATCGAGGCGCTGGCCCGCCACTTCCTGGTCCAGGCGGCGGGCGAGGGGCTGCCGCGCCGCTTCCTCACCGCCGAAGCCGTCGACGTGCTCAGGCGGCAGCCGTGGAAGGGAAATGTCCGCGAGCTGCGCAACTTCATCTACCGCCTCGCGCTCCTGGCGCGCGAGGAACAGGTCGACGCCGCCGCGCTCGAGCCGTTGCTGGCCAGCGCGCGCGCCGACGAACCCGCCGCGCCGGCGGACAGCGGCGAACCCGGCGACGGGCTCGCCGGCGCCGTGGCGCACTGGCTGGCGGACAAGCGCCCGGCCCCCGGCACGATCTACGATGCCGCGCTCGCCGCGTTCGAAGCGCCCTTGTTCGCCGAAGTGCTGAAGACGACGGGCGGCAACCAGCTTCGCGCAGCGCAGATGCTGGGCATCAACCGCAACACGCTGCGCAAGCGTCTCGGTGAACTCGCCATCGATCCCGAACTCTACCACCTGCGTTGATCGTGGGCGCGGGAATGGCGTGCTGACCGCTGACCGGCCTCCCCGGAGCAGGGGATAGCGCCAGTTTCCGCTTGCAACGCTGCAACACCAGTGTTGTATGCTTGCAACTATGCGCACCGCCTTCATCCTCCACCGACGCTGGCCGTGGCTGCGTCGGTTGCGCCTGGCGGCGCGGCGCACGCCGATCATCCCGATCATCACCGGGGTGGCCCTGCTGGCCTTCGCCATCGCCGTGTTCAGCAGCTGGTGGGCGTTGCGCAACCAGTTGGGGAAGGGGGGGCTGCTGCCATCCGGCCTCACCGCCTCGCTGCTGGTGGGGGCGCTGGTCCCGGCGCTCACGCTGCTGGTGCTGCTCGGCCGCTGGATCGCGATCAAGCGCGCGGCGGAAACGATCGGCGGCAGCGGGCGGCTGCATGTCCAGCTCGTGTTCCTGTTCTCGATGATCGCCGCCATCCCGACACTGCTGGTGGTGATCTTCGCCTCGGTGCTGTTCCAGTCGGGCGTCGAATTCTGGTTCTCCGACAGTTCGCGCGGGATGCTGGAGAACGCCAACAAGCTGGCGCGCGGCTATTATGAGCAGACCCAGCGCGACGTCTCGAACGAGACCGTCGCGATGGCCACCGACATGCGCTACATCCTCGGCCTGACCACGATCGTCAGCGCCGGCTTCCAGGAGGCGATGCGCGACCAGATCGTGCTGCGCAAGCTCGACGAGGTGGCGATCCTGCAGAAGGGCAGCGACGGCCGGCTGCGCACCGCCGCCATCGTCAACCCGGACAAGGGCTCGGGCAACGACCAGCGCGTCTCCCAGGCCGAGCTGCGCCGGCTCGACGCGGGCGAGCAGATCGTCGTCAACGTCACCGCCGATCGCATCGAGGCCGTCACCGCGATCGACCTGCGCGGCGGGCTCTATCTCTACACCGCGCGCAAGTCCGACCTGCTCGCGCTCAGCCAGGGCCGCAGCGCCGAGAACATCGTCCGCGCCTACCAGGTCCTGACCCAGCGCGCGCGCCTGCTGCAACTGCGCTTCAACCTGGCGCTGTTCGTCGCCTCGCTCACCCTCGTCGGCTTCGCGGTGTGGTTTGCGCTGCGCTTCGCCGATCGCCAGGTGCAGCCGCTTTACCAGCTCGTCGCCGCCGCCCGCCGCGTCGGCGCCGGCAACTACGCGATGCGCGTCGAAGGCCGCGCCGGCAACGACGAGATCGGCCTGCTCAATCGCGCCTTCAACCGCATGGCCGCCCAGATCGAACGGCAGACGCAGGACCTGGTCGGCGCCAACCAGCAGTTGGAGGAACGCCGCACCTTCATCGAGGCCGTGCTCGAATCGATCACCGCCGGCATCATCTCGCTCGACGAACGCGGCGCCGTGCTGCTGATGAACTCGTCGGCCAACAAGCTCCTGCTCGATCGCGAGGGGCCGGCCCCGGTGGGCGTTTCGCTCGACGAGATCGCGCCGCAGATCGTCGCGCTGGCGGAAAGCGGCCGCTCCGAGGGCGTCGTCCAGCACGCCAAGGGCGGCGAATTGCTGACCCTGGCGGTGCGCATCTCGCGCAATCCCGGTGGCCAGGTCATCACCTTCGAGGACATCACCCGCCAGCTGCTCGACCAGCGCCAGGCGGCCTGGTCCGACGTTGCCCGTCGCATCGCCCACGAGATCAAGAACCCGCTCACCCCGATCCAGCTCGCCACCGAGCGGCTGAAGCGCCGCTATCGCAAGCAGATCGAGACCGACGGCGAGCTGTTCGAGGAACTGACCGCGACGATCATTCGGCAGGTCGGCGACCTGCGCAAGATGGTGGACGAGTTCTCGTCGTTCGCCCGCCTGCCCAAGCCCGTGTTCCGCGGCGAGGATGCGGTCGACCTCGCCCGCCAGGCGCTGTTCCTGCAGGAAGTGGCGCGGCCGGACATCGATTTCACCTTCCGGGCGGAAGCGGGTATCGGCGTCATCGCCTGCGATCGCCACCAGTTCGGCCAGGCGATGACCAACGTGCTAAAAAACGCCACCGAAGCGGTCGAGGCCCGCGCCAAGACCGCCGACGAAGGCTATCGCGGCCGCATCGCGGTGACGATCGAGGGCACCGCCGAAGCCATCTGCGTGCGCATCGCCGACAACGGCATCGGCCTGCCGCAAGACCGCGAACGCATCGTCGAACCTTACGTGACCACGCGGGAAAAGGGCACCGGCCTCGGCCTCGCGATCGTCAAGAAGATCGTCGAGGAACACGGCGGCGAGATGACCTTCGCCGCGGTCGAAAGCGGCGGCACCCAGGTGTCGATGCGCTTCGCCCGCGACCCGCTGGCGGCGCCGCGCGCCGCCGAGACCGCAGAATGACCGCTCAACATAAGGAACCTGTCGATGGCGCTTGATATCCTGATCGTCGATGACGAACGCGATATCCGCGAACTCGTGGCCGGCGTGCTCAGCGACGAGGGGTACGAGTGCCGCACCGCCGGCGATTCGGCGGCCGCGCTCGCCGCGGTCGACCAGCGCCGCCCCAGCCTCGTCCTGCTCGACGTCTGGCTGCACGGCAGCCCCATGGACGGACTCGAGGTGCTCGACGCGATCAAGGCGCGCGAGCCCGAGCTGCCGGTCATCATCTTCTCCGGCCACGGCAACATCGACACCGCCGTCTCCGCGATCGGCCGGGGGGCGATGGACTTCATCGAAAAGCCGTTCGAGGCCGAACGCCTGCTCCACCTCGTCGAGCGCGCCACCGAAACCGAGCGGCTGCGCCGCGAGAACGCGCGCCTCAAGCAGGATACCGCGACCGCGATCGGCGAGGAGTTCACCGGCAATTCCTCGGTCATCAACCAGGTCCGCGCCACGCTCAAGCGCGTCGCCAGCACCGGCAGCCGGCTGCTGATCACCGGCCCGGCCGGCTCGGGCAAGGAAGTCGCCGCGCGCCTGCTCCACGCCTGGAGCCCGCGCGCCAACCACGCCTTCGTGACGGTCAATTCCGCCCGCATCACCCCGGAACGCTTCGAGCAGGAACTGTTCGGCGAGGAAGCCGACGGCAAGCTGGTCCGTCCCGGCCTGCTGGAAATGGCCGATGGCGGCACGCTCTACCTCGACGAGGTCGCGGACATGCCGGCCTCCACCCAGGCGCGGATCCTGCGCGTCCTGACCGAGCAGGCCTTCGTCCGCGTCGGCGGCCATCGCCAGATCCGCGTCGACGTCCGCGTCGTCTCGTCAAGCGCGCGCGATCTCGAACGCGAGATCGCCGAACGGCGCTTCCGCGAGGACCTGTTCTATCGCCTCAACGTCGTTCCGGTGGCGGTGCCGTCGCTGTCCGACCGGCGCGACGACATCCCCGCGCTGGTCGATCACTTCTTCGCCCGCTACGCCAACGACCAGGGCATGGCCCCGCCGGAAGTCGCGGTCGAGGCGATGGCCGCGCTGCAGGCCTACGAATGGCCCGGCAACGTGCGCCAGTTGCGCAACGTTGTCGAACGCACGGTGATTCTGGCCCCGCGTGACCGGCTCGCCCGTATCGAACCCGACATGCTGCCCTCGGAAATCGTCAACGGCCGCCTCGGCAGCGACATGGGCATGCCCGCGCTGATGGGGGTGCCGCTGCGCGAGGCGCGCGAGGCGTTCGAGCGCGAATACCTGCGCGTCCAGATCCGCCGCTTCTCCGGGAACATTTCCCGCACCGCGAGCTTCATCGGCATGGAACGCTCGGCGCTGCACCGGAAACTGAAGCTGCTCGGCATGGTCGATCGCCGCGAAGGCGACGAGGAAGAGGATTGATTGCCCCGGCAAGGACACGGGAATTGTTCGCGCCAGGTTTGATTTTTCGCATTTACGCTGCACCTGCGAAGAGATAGGCTCGCAGCGAAATCGGCCGGAACCCGAACCCGGCCAGATCGCGGACCGCAGCAGCGGCCGCCAAGAACGTGGAGTAAGATATGACCGGACGTACCCTTTCCGCCCGGCCCCGGCTCAAGCCGGCGGCATCCGAAGCCGCCGAGTCGGCCCCCGCAACGGCGCCGGTCGCGCCGGCTCCCGCGCCAGCGGGGAAGGGGCAGAACCTGCAGGACCAGTTCCTCAACCTGCTCCGCAAGAACAAGACCCCGGTGACGATGTTCCTCGTCAAGGGCGTCAAGCTCCAGGGCATTGTAACCTGGTTCGACAATTTCTCGATCCTGCTCCGCCGTGACGGCCAGTCGCAGCTCGTCTACAAGCACGCCGTGTCGACGATCATGCCCAGCCAGCCGGTCGATGCGCGCCAGTTCAACGTCGCCGCCGATGGCTCGAAGAAGCTGCGCCTGCTGCAGGACGTGTTCCTGTCGTCGATCCGCAGCGCCGGCGTCCAGGTGACGATGTTCCTCGTCAACGGCGTCATGCTCCAGGGCCGGGTCGCCGCCTACGACCTGTTCTGCATGCTGCTGGAGCGTGAAGGCTACGTCCAGTTGGCGTACAAGCACGCCGTTTCCACCATCCAGCCCGTCACCCCGGTCGACCTGTCCGGCGAATGGGAAGGCGAGGAAGACGATTGAAGGATTTGGCCGATGCCCGGCTGCGAAAGGCGGTTATGCGGGAATCCGGCACACACGGCCGCTGAGGCCGTTGCGCCCCGGGGCGGTGGCGGCGGCCATCCCCGCTCCGGGCCGCGCCTTGTCTCCGTGAGCCCGCAGTGAGCTTCCTCGAAGACAGCCGCGAAGAGGTGGCGCGCGGCGCGCGCACCCTCATCGTCTGCCCGGAAATCCGCGGCCGCGCCACCGACGTCGATCCCGCCGCCCGCATCGAGGAGGCGAGGGGGCTCGCGCTCGCCATCGGCCTGGACATCGTCGACGCCTTCGCGGTGCCGATCCGCGAAGTCCGTCCCGGCACGCTGTTCGGCGAAGGCCAGATCGAACGCATCCGTGACGCCTGCAACCTCGAGGAGGCGGACCTCGTCGTCGTCGACGGTGGCGTCACCGCCGTCCAGCAGCGCAACCTGGAGGAGAAGCTCGGCCGCAAGGTCATCGACCGCACCGGCCTGATCCTCGAAATCTTCGGCGAACGCGCCGCCACCGCCGAAGGCCGCCTCCAGGTCGAGCTCGCCCACCTCGACTACCAGGCCGGTCGCCTCGTCCGTTCCTGGACCCACCTCGAACGCCAGCGCGGCGGCTTCGGCTTCCTCGGCGGCCCGGGCGAGACCCAGATCGAGGCGGACCGCCGCATGATCCGTGATCGCATGGCCCGCATCCGCCGCGAGCTCGAACAGGTCCGCCGCACCCGCGGCCTCCACCGCGATCGTCGCGGCAAGGCCCCTTGGCCGGTGATCGCGCTGGTCGGCTACACCAATGCCGGCAAGTCCACGCTGTTCAACCGGCTGACCGGCGCCGACGTCATGGCGCAGGACCTGCTGTTCGCCACGCTGGACCCGACGATGCGCGCCGTCCGCCTGCCGGGCGTGGACAAGGCGATCCTCTCCGACACCGTCGGCTTTATCTCCGACCTGCCGACCCAGCTCGTCGCCGCGTTCCGCGCCACGCTGGAAGAAGTCACTGGCGCCGATCTCATCCTCCACGTGCGCGACATCGCCAATCCCGACACCGCCGCGCAAAAGAAGCAGGTGCTGGCGGTGCTCGGCGATCTCGGCGTGCTCGAAGGCGAGGGGGATGCCCCGCGCGCGCCGATCGTCGAGGTCTGGAACAAGCTCGACCTGCTCGATGCCGACCGCGTCGAGGAGCTGCGCGATCAGGCTGAAGCCGCGGGCGAGGGCCTCGTGCTGCCGGTCTCGGCGCTGACGGGGGAAGGCTGTGCCGAACTGCTTGCCGCGGTCGGCCACCTGCTGACGGGGGACGCCCGCGAGCACGTGTTCGAGCTCGCCGCCGCCGATGGCCAGCGCCTGGCCTGGCTGCACGCCCACGGCGAAATCCTCTCGGACGAGGAGTTCGACCGCACCGGCGAACCCGCGCATCGCGTGCGCGTGCGCCTGACTCCGCGCGAACTAGGCCGTTTCACCCGCCTGTGAACGCTTGACCGCCTGCCACAAAGCTTCCTGCGCAGCGAGGTCGAGCGTCGCGAATTCCTCGCCCCGCGCCGCCGCCAACGCCTCCATCGCGCGGAATCGGCGTTCGAACTTGGCGTTGGCCGCCCGCAGCGCCTCTTCCGGCGCGATGCCATGCGCCCGGACGAGGTTGACGGCCGCGAACAGCAGGTCGCCCGCCTCATCGAGCTTTTCCGCCTCGTCGCCCGCCTGCGCCAGCTCGACCAGCTCTTCGCGCACTTTGGCCTCCGGACCCGTGACATCAGGCCAGTCGAACCCGACGCGCGCGGCCCGCTTCTGCAGCTTCTCGGCACGCAACAACGCCGGCAGCGCCAGCGCCACGCCGTCAAGCACCCCGGTTGCCCCGGCGGCGGCCCGCTCGGCCTGCTTCAGGGCCTCCCAGCGCTGCTCGCGCGGGCGCTCGTCGCTGACGGCGCCGAACACGTGCGGGTGGCGCGCGACCAGCTTGTCGGCAATCGCCGTGGCCACGTCGGGAAATGCAAAGTGTCCGGCTTCCTCGGCGATGCGGGCATGGAACACCACCTGCAGCAGCAGGTCGCCCAGTTCGTCACGCAGGCCGGCCAGGTCCTCGCGCGCGATCGCATCGGCGACTTCGTACGCTTCCTCGACCGTGTAGGGCGCGATCGTCGCGAAAGTCTGGGCCTGGTCCCATTCGCAGCCGCGCTCGGGGTCACGCAGGCGTGCCATGATCGCCAGGAGCCGTTCAAGAGGGGGCTCGGGAAGTTCGCTGCCGTTCACGCTGCCTCGGGATCGCCGGAATGAAATGATAATATGTATTATGTAAATTGAGATTCACGGCCGGCGAAGCGTCCGTCCGCCCCCGAAGGCCCCCTGCCGACGCTCACGCCTCGATTTCCAGCCCGTCGTAGCCGACTTCGACATGCGCGGGCAATTCCGCCGAAAGCGTGGCGTAATCCATCGACTTGTCCAGGTGCGTCAGCACCGCGCGTCCGGCCCGCGTCGCCTCCGCCAGTTCGAGCGCCATCGCCAGGTTGGCATGAGTCGGATGCGATTCCCGGCGCAGGCAGTCGGTCACCAGCACGTCGCAGTCGCGCAGCAGTTCGACCACGCCCCGCGTGATCTCGCTGAAGTCGACCGCATAGCCGATCGACTTGCCGTTGCAGTCGAAGCGGAAGGCCGTGGACTGCGCCGGACCGTGCGGCAACTGGCAATGGCCGACGCCGATCCCGTGGCACATGCGCAGTCGGTCGAGCGATTCCAGCGTCACGATCGTCGGATAACCGAATTGCCCCGCGAAAACGTAGCCGAAGCGCTGGCGCAGCCGCCGCACGGTCTCGTCGGCGGCATAGCCCGGCAACGGCCCGGCGCGGCCATAGCGGAACGGGCGCAGGTCATCGATGCCGTGGGCGTGATCGGCGTGATCGTGCGTCCAGAACACCGCATCGATGCGGTTCACCCCGGCGGCGATCAGCTGCGCGCGAAGGTCGGTGGAGGTATCCACCAGCAGGCGCGCGCCGTCATCGCCCTCGATCAGCACCGAGGCGCGGCTGCGGCGGTTGCGCGGTTCGTCCGGGTCGCAGGCGCCCCAGTCGAGCCCGTCGGGCCCGCCGATGCGGGGCACCCCGGTCGACGTGCCACAGCCCAGCACGCGCACCTTCATGCGGCCGCCTTGGTGAACAGCGCGTGGAAATTGCGGGTCGTCGCGGTGCCGAGCGCCGCCTCGGACACGCCGCGCAATCCGGCCACGAACCGCGCCGTGTCCGCCGTGAAAGCCGGCTCGCACGTGCGGCCGCGATGCGGCACCGGCGCGAGGAACGGCGCATCGGTCTCCACCAGCAGGCGATCCTCGGGGATCGTCGCCGCCACCGCCTGCAGGTCTCTGGCGTTCTTGAACGTCACGATTCCCGAAAGCGATATCGTCAGCCCCAGTTCCAGGACCGCCTCGGCAAAACCGGCGGACGCGGTGAAGCAGTGGATCAGCGCGGGAAACGCACCGCGCGCCATTTCCTCGCGCAGGATCGTCGCGGTATCCTCCTCGGCATCGCGCGTGTGCACGATCAGCGGCAGCCCGGTTTCCCGGGAGACGCCGATGTGCACGCGGAACAGCGCACGCTGCACGTCGCGGTCGGACTTGTCGTAGTAGTAGTCGAGCCCGGTCTCGCCGATGCCGATCACGCGGGGATGCGCCGCCGCTTCCAGCAGCGCCGCGGCGCCCAGGTCGGCATGGGCATCGGCCTCGTGTGGATGAATGCCGACGCTCGCCCAGACATCCGCCTCGCGCTCCGCCAGGCCGACGATGTCCGCCCATTCGCGCTGGCGCGTGGAGATGTTCAGGAACCCCGTCACCCCTGCCGCCCGCGCGCGCGCCAGCACGCCCTGCTGGTCCTCGACCAGTCCAGGGTAATTGAGATGGCAGTGCGAATCGACCAGCATCAGGCGTCTTCGTCCGCAGGCAGCTCCAGCCGGGGAAACAGCGGGGTCGGCGCGCCCAGGCGGGCATCACCGGCCGCGAGCGCCGCATACCAGTCTGCGCCGACAGTGCCGTAAGTCCGGTTCGCCTGCGGCACGCCCATCATGTCGAGCAGCGCCCCCGCCTTTTCGGGGATCACCGGCAGGATGGCCACGGCCAGCCGCCCGATGGCGACGAACAGCGTCGCCAGCACCGTCTCCATCCGCTCCGGGTCGGTCTTGCGCAGCGCCCACGGCGCCTGCGCATCGATATAGGCGTTGCAAGCGAACACCGCCTGCAACCAGGCGTCGATGCCCTGTTGCAGCGCCAGCGCCTGGAAGGCCGCCGGCAACTCGCTGCCCACCGCCCTGCCCACGTGCGCCAGCAGTTCCTCGTCCTCGGCGCTGCGGGCGTGGACCGCCGGGAGCGCCCCGCCCAGGTTCTTGGCGATGAAGCTCAGCGTGCGCTGCGCGAGATTGCCGAAGGCATTGCCGAGTTCAGTATTTCCGCGCGAAACAATGGCTTCCGGCGAATAGCTGCCATCCTGCCCGAACGTCACCTCGCGCATCAGGAAGTAGCGCAGGACGTCCACCCCGAAGCGATCCGCCAGGGCGACCGGGTCGGTGACATTGCCCAGCGACTTCGATTCCTTCTGCCCGCGATTGAGCAGGAAGCCATGGCTGAACACCTGGCGCGGCACCGGCAGGTCGGCGCTCATCAGGAACGCCGGCCAGTATACCGCGTGGAACCGGGTGATGTCCTTGCCGATCAGGTGGACGTCGCACGGCCACCACTTCGCCATGTCCGGGGTTTCCCCGGGATAGCCGAGCCCGGTCAGGTAATTGGTCAGCGCGTCGACCCAGACGTACATCACGTGGTCGTCCGAACCCGGCACCTTGACGCCCCAGTCGAAGCTCGTCCGCGATACCGAAAGGTCGCGCAGCCCGCCCTCGACGAAACGCATGACCTCGTTGCGGCGGCTTTCGGGCCGGATGAAGTCGGGCTGGCCGTTGTACAGGTCCAGCAGCGGCTGCGCGTACTTCGACAGCCGGAAGAACCAGCTTTCCTCGACCGTCCACTCCACCGGCGTGCCCTGCGGCGAAAGCTTCTCCCCGCCCTCGCCCGCCACCAGTTCGCTCTCGTCGTAATAGGCTTCGTCGCGGACGGAGTACCAGCCCTCGTACCGATCGAGATAGAGGTCGCCCTTGGCCTCCATGCGCTGCCACAGCGCCTGCACCGAGGCGTGGTGCGCCGGATCGGTGGTGCGCTGGAACACGTCGTACGAGACGTTCAGCGCCCGGTCCATGTCGATGAAGTGCTGGGTCATCTCGGTGGCCAGCGCCGCCGGCGTCGTGCCCAGTTCGCGCGCCTTCTGCGCCATCTTCAGGCCGTGCTCGTCGGTCCCGGTCTGGAAGCGCACGTCGCGCCCCATCATCCGTTGGAACCGGGCGATGACGTCAGCGGCGATCGCCTCGTAGGCATGGCCGATGTGCGGCCTGCCGTTGGGATAGGCGATGGCGGTGGTAATGTAGAACGGCTCGGCCACGTCGGGCGGTATCCTTGGCGCTGTTAGGGGCGAGCGGCCTCTCTAGTTGCGGCGGTCGAGGCCAGCAAGGAGCCAATTTCACCGGCAAGCAGCCCGGGATCGAAGTTGTAGGTCATGATCTGGCCCGAAAGCCGCACCAGCTCAGCATGCGCGGCGATGATCCGAGCCTGCCGTTCGCGCGATGCACCGGCCAGCGCGCGCGACAGCTCCGCCCGTGCCAGGTCGAGCACCGCCGCCTGGCGCTCGCGCTCCTGCCGCGTGCCGAACAGCGCCACAAGCTGCCCGCGCCGCGCGAAATCGTCGTCGCCTTCCGCCAGCAGCGCCTGCATCACCGCGTGGACCTTGCCGAGGTCCTGCTCGACGAAGGCCAGCGCCGCGCCGGGCGATCCCTGCGCCGCGGCGATCGCCGCCCCCCGCGTCGCGCCATCGGCCTGGGGCGCCTCCCGCGCCAGGATCGCGTTCATCGCCCCCTCGCCCAGCGGCGCGAAGCGCAGGATGCGGCAGCGTGAGCGGATCGTCGGGATCAACCGGCCGATGCGGTGCGTCACCAGCAGGAAGTAAGTCCCGGCGGGTGGCTCCTCGAGGCTCTTGAGCAGCGCGTTGACCGCCGATTTCTCGAGATCGTCCGCCGGATCGATGATCACCGCGCGCCGCGTGCCCAGCGTCGGCCGCGTCGTCAGCCGGTGCTGCAGGCTGCGAATCTCGTCGATCGGGATCGAACGCTTGCGGCGATAGTCGTCCCCCGCCTCGCGCTTCTTGCCCTCTTCCTTGTTCTCCGGCGGATGTTCTGGGATCAGGATGTCGGGATGGGCCCCGGGCGCTGGCTGCGGCACGCCTGGCTCGGCCACCAGCTCGGCCGCCGCCGCCCGCGCGAACGCACCTTTGCCGATCCCCTGCACGCCCGACAGGATCCAGGCATGATGCATCCGCGGCGAGGCCAGCGCCGCCCGCCATTCACGCCAGGCTTCGCCATGGCCTTCCAGCATCACAGCCCCAGCGCCGCCAGCACGGCGCGGTGCACCGCCTCCGGCGGGCCATCCCCTTCGACGACGGCGAAGCGATCCGGCTCCGCCAGCGCGAACCGGTTGAAGGCGTCGAGTACGTTCGCATGGTAGGCGAGGTCGCGGCCGCCAATGCGATCGCTGACTCCGCGGTCACGCAGGGCCAGCCGGTATGCGGTTTGTCCCGATTCAACCGTCAGCAGCACGGTCAGGTCGGGAAGCAGTCCCTCGCTGCCGATCGCATGCAGCGCCCGGATGTCGGCATCCTGCAATCCCCCGCCCCCGCCCTGGTAGGCCCGGCTCGAATCGAGAAACCGGTCGCAGACCACCCAGGCCCCGCGCCCCAGCGCCGGTCGGATCAGCTTCTCGACGTGGTCCGAACGCGCCGCCGCGAACAGCAGCGCTTCCGCCCGCGCGCCCCAGCCCTCGCCATCGGTGCTCAGCAACAGCCCGCGGATCGCCTCCGCGCCCGGGGTGCCGCCGGGCTCGCGGGTCAGCACCACCTCCGTCCCGCGCGCGCGCAGCGCCTCGGCCAGCAGGCGCGCCTGGGTGGACTTGCCCGCACCCTCGCCCCCTTCGAACGCGATGAAGCGGCCGCGCGCCGACGCGCTCACCGCAGGAGCCCAGACAGGCCGGCCCGCAGCCGCGCCGCCACGCTGTCGACGCGGGCGACGTCGGCGGACGCCACCAGCGGCACTTCCGCCGGCGGCTGCTGCCCCACGCGCACTTCCAGGATCGCCACTTCCTGCCCCTTGGCGATCGGCGCCACCAGCGGCCCGTTGTAGCGGACCCGCGCCTTGACCGGCGCCGTCACCCCGCGCGGCATCGTCATGTCGATCGCCTGGGCCGTCTCCAGCCCGACGCTGGCGGCATCGCCCTGCTGCACCTCGGCATCGGCGAGAATGCGACCGGCCGGATAGATCCGCCGCGATTCCCAGGCCGCGAACCCCCAGTCGAGCAGCGCGCGCGAAACCCTGGCGCGCTCCTTGCCATTGGGCATGTGCGCGATCACCATGATCAGCCGCCGCCCGTCGCGCGTGGCGGAACCGAGGAAATTGTACCCCGCCTCGTTGGTGAAGCCGGTCTTGATCCCGTCCGCCCCGGGGATCACCCCCAGCGTCGGATCATGGTTGGGCTGGGTGATGCCGTTCCAGGTCATCCCCGGCTTGCCGATATAGGTGCGATAGTACTGCGGAAACCGCGTCAGCATCGCCTGCGCCAGCCGCGTCAGGTCG
>JAGWUH010000077.1 GCA_028868535.1 Sphingomonadales bacterium
TTGCGAGAAAATCGAGGGTTTGTGCGAGGTCACCTCGGGCGCGAACCTGTTCTACGTCAATCGCGGCGCGCGGTATCTGATCATCGGCCGTGTCTACGATATGGAGACGCGCCAGGATCTGACCGCGGCGCGGCTGCTCGAGATTAACCCGGACATGCTGGTGGGCGGTGCCGCCAAGGCGAACGCCGCAGCGGCGGATGACGCCGACTCAGGTGAGGTCACAGCGCCCGTCCGCGGCGTCGGGAAGACGAGTGCGCCCGTGCGCCCCGCTGCGCTCAACCTCTCTGGCCTTTCGCCTGAGGGGGCCATCATCTGGGGCAACCGCGCCGCGAAGCAGAGCGTCACCATCTTCACGGACTTCCGCTGCGGCTATTGCCGGGCGCTCACGAACGTGTTGCGCGGCATGGACGTGAAGGTTGTCGAGCGGCCAATCTCGGTCCTCGGTAGCCGCGACATTGCCGATCGCGTCTATTGCTCGAAGAATCAGGAGCAGGCGCTGCACGCCGCCTATGCCGGCGAACCCTTCAAGGCTCCTGCGTCCTGCGACACCAGGGGCCTCGACGCCAATGAGCGGTTCGCCCGGGAACATGGTCTCAACGCGACGCCCATTATCGTGCGTGGTGATGGGGCCGTCCTCGAAGGGTATCGGCCGAAGGAGTTTCTCGAGGCCTGGCTGCGGGGGGCGCAGTCGTGAGCGGGGCGCCGCTTCGCCGCGCCCTGCTGCTGCGGGGCTCCTGCGCCGTCGCAGCGGTGGCCGTGCTCTCCGGCTGCGCGACGTTCGGCAGCAATGTGAAGGGCAGCTTCTCCTGTTCGGCGCCGGACGGCATCTGCGCGCCGTCTTCGTCGATCGATGATCGTGCGCTGGCGATGATCGCAGGCGATGGTGGCACAGGCGAGCCATCGCCGGCGCGCGACAGCCGGCGTCGTAGCATTTCGCCGAAGCCACCCCGAGTTGCTTCGACGGGGCAGGGGGCGTCGGCGCCACCGATCGATGCGCGTCGAACGCAGGAACGTGTCCTGCGCATCGTGTTCCAGCCCTACATCGATGAGCGCGGCCGTCTTCATGAGGTGACGGCGGTGCACGCCGTCGTCCAGAGCGGCGAATGGCAACAGCAGCTCCTGGCCAACGCGACCGCAATCCCGGATCGCAATGCGGTGGCTGTCGCGCCGCCAAACTCGCTTGCCGATGCCGTCGATCGTGCCGAGCTGGTCGACCGTGCGGCCGGTGGCGTCGATCCCAATCTCCCCGATCCCGCGGTCGTCGCGGCGGCTCGTGCCCGGGCCGCCGATCCGGTCAAGGCGATCAAGGATGATGTTGAGGCCCGCCTAGCCCCCAGGGCGGGTCGCAATCCGGCGCAACCGGCTGCCGAGGCCTCCAAGCGACGCGCGGAAACCCGCAGCGTTGGCGGAGCGGCGCCGGTGGCGCCGGCCACTGACGACAATGCAGCGGCGACAAGGCGGGCACCCACGGTTCAGACTGAAACCGCAGTAGCGCCGGCGAATGCGCCGAAGTCGACCGCAGGTGCCGAGGCGGCGGCGCGGGTCAAAGCGTCAACGGAGTATAGGACGCACGCGGCCCAGACCGAGAGCGACGCGAAGGCAGCGGCTCTCACGGGCACGGTCCCGACGCCGGAAAGCAGAGCCCAGCCGACGGTGCGGGCGGCGGGCTTCCCGGCCGCGGTTCCGGAGGAAAACTGATATGGCGCGCGGCTTCCTCGATGAGCTGCTGTCCGGCATCTTTGGCGACAGCAAGCGGCCTGACACCCAGCGGCCGGATTTCGCGATCCCCATGCTGGCCC
>JAGWUH010000062.1 GCA_028868535.1 Sphingomonadales bacterium
TCTACCAGGGCAGCGAGCGCAGCACCGGCTGCCAGTTCACCTTCACCTGCGACGGCGCGCTGGCGCGGCGGCCGGTGCGGCTGTTCTGGGAGCGGGCGGAGATGGTCGCGCGGGCGGCGCTGGGTGGCTACGTCTATGCGCCGGTCGGCCTGGCGACGCATTACCACACGTTCGCCGTCCATCCCTACTGGGCCGACAGCCTGCACTTCCTGGGCCAGATCGGCGCGCACCGGTTCTATCGCATGGCCGGACCGGCGGGTTCGGAAGCGGCGTTCCGCTTTGCCTATGCCGGCGGCGAGCCGATGGCGGCACCCCATGCCCGCAGCGGCGGCCCGGCCGAGGCCTCGCCCGATCCGCTGGCGATCGAGCGGGCCTATGCGGCCGGGCTGAAGGCGGCGCACGGCGACTTCGAGCAGGCGGGCGTCTACGCCGCGCACAGCATCGCCGCGTTGCCGGCGCCGGTCTATGCCACCGAAGCATTGCGGCGCGGCGGCGACGAGGCGTTCCGCGCGCGCGGATTGCCGGGCGGCGACGCGGTGCGCGAGGAATACCGCGCCAGCGGCAGCTGGATCGCCACGCCCGAGTGAGGCGATCCCGCGCGATGAAGCGGCGTCCGCGCGGGACCGGCGGGGCGGTGATCCCGAAACCCCCCGCGGGGTAATCCGTTAAGGTCCGAGCCGGTTTTCGTAACCATCCCGGATCACGATCGTTTAGCGCCATCCCGGTAGAACGAAGCCGATCCGGTGCTCTGCGACGAGCATCGAACCAGCGGAGTGCCTGCCCCCATGTCGATCCGTTTTGCCGCCGCCGGCAGTGGAGAATGCGCCATCGTCACGAAAGTGCTGACGCGGCCTTCCCTGACGCGCCCGGCCAACGATACCGAAGCAGGCCTGGGCCGCGACGCGCTGCTGCGCGCGACCTTGCGCCATTTCGCCGCCTGGGGCCTGCAGGCCGCCGAGCGCGCCCGCGACAATGCCGAGGCCGCCTATTTCGAAGGCCGCCGCGACGAGTACCAGCACTGGCTGGCGATCTGCCGGACGCTGGACCGCCGCCTGGCGGCGGGGGCCGTCGGGGCGCGGGGCCGACAGCAGATCTGAACGCACGGCGTGCGTCGGCGCGACGCCGCTGCAGGCACGGATGATGGCCGGGATGGTCACTATCGCGTTAACGCTTCGGTGACGGTCGGGGAGGTAAACGGGACTCCACCGAAGGAGCCCGCCATCAAGCGTTTGCGTATCCTGTTGCGCCTGCTGTCGCGAAGCAGCGCGCTCGACGACCGGGTTCGGAAGACCCTGGTCGATACGCTGTACACGCAGCCCTCGAACCTTGTCGCCGGTGCCGCCTGCGGGCTGATCTGCGCCTGGGGCGGCGCGCTGGCCGCCGAGGATGCGACGCTGACCGTGCTGGCGACGGCGCTTTCCGCCGTCGCAGTGATCCGCATCGTCATGGCCGTGCAGCTGCCGCGCGTGACCGCCGGGTCCACCCTGGTCCGCGAAACGCTGTATGAAATCGGCGCGTTCACGTATTCGGGCCTGTGTGGGCTGCTCGCCGCGACCGCGGTGTCGAGCGGCGTGCCGACCCCGGCACTGGCGGTGCTGATGGGCAACGCGATTGCCTATGGCGTCTCGATCGCCGCGCGCAACGCCGGGCGGCCGGTTATCGCGATCGGCCAGACCGTGCTCGCGCTTGCGCCGTTGACGCTGGCCTGCGCGTTGCGCCCGGAATTGCCGTTCCGGCTGCTGGCGCTGGCGCTGGCGCTGACCGTGCCGGCGATGGCCTCGATCACGCTGTCGACGTTCCGGGTGCTGCGCGATTCGATCGCCGCGGCCGAGACCGCGACGCGGCTGGCGGACAAGATGCAGCACCTGGCGCGGACCGACGTCGTCACCGGGTTGTTCAACCGCGCGGGCCTCAACCACCATCTGGTCGAGCGCGTGACCGCGCTGCGGCCGGCGCAGAAGCTGGCGCTGTTCTGGCTCGATCTCGATCGCTTCAAGGAAGTCAACGACACGCTCGGGCACCAGGTCGGCGACCGTCTTCTCGCCGAAGTGGCGGTTCGGTTGCGCAATCGATCACCAAAGGGTGCCTGCGTGGCGCGGTTCGGCGGCGACGAGTTCGTCGTCGCCTGCGAGGTCGAGGACCGGCGGGCGGCGCAGCAGTTGGCGATGGGGATGCTCGAGGACATCACCCGGCCGGTGCGCATCGACGACGACCGGCTCGAGATCGGCAGCTCGATCGGCATCGCGCTGATGCCGGACGACGGCAGCGACCTCGACGCGGTGATGCAGGCGGCGGACCTCGCGCTGTATCACGCCAAGGTCAACGGCCGAAAGCAGCTCTCGTTCTTCGATCCGTCGATGACGCGCAACCTGATGCGGCGCAAGGAGATCGAGGCGGAGCTTCGGCTGGCGCTGCAGCGCGACGAGCTTTCGATCTTCTTCCAGCCGATCGTCGACCTCGAGACCGGGCGCATCCGCGCGTTCGAATCGCTGGTGCGCTGGTTCCACCCGCAGAAGGGCGAGCTGCGACCCGACGAGTTCATCCCGGTGGCCGAGGAAACCGGCGCGATCATCACGCTGGGCAACTGGATCACCGCGCAGGCGGCGCGGGTGGCGGCGGGCTGGCCCGACGACGTGACGCTGGCGGTGAACCTGTCGCCGTTGCAGATCCGCGCGCCCGGTTCGGCGATGGCGATCCTGCAGGCGCTGAAGGACGCGCGGCTCGATCCCCGGCGGCTCGAGCTGGAGGTGACCGAGACGGTGCTGCTCGACCACAGTGCCAACACCGAGGCGTTCATGGCCGAACTGTCCGAGGCGGGGGTGCGGTTCGCGCTCGACGATTTCGGCACCGGCTATTCTTCGCTGTCGTACCTGCAGAAGTATCCGTTCTCCAAGATCAAGGTCGATCGCTCGTTCGTCTCGGGCGAGAACGCCGGCGAGAAGAGCGACGCGATCATCCGGGCGGTTTCCGGCATGGCGTCGACCCTGCGCATGGAGCTGGTGGCCGAGGGGCTGGAGACGATCGAGCAGGTGCGCGCGGTGCGCGACGCCGGGTGTACGCTCGGCCAGGGGTTCTACTTCAGCCGGGCGGTGCCCGACTACCTGGCCAACATGCTGCTGGCGCAGGAGCGCGGCAAGCTGCTGGGCAAGGGACTGCGGCAGCTTCAGGCCTGACGGCCCACCCACTGCCTGAAACGCCCGGTCGGAAGCCGCTGGCGGAGGCGCGTTTCGACGACTTAATGCAATTGGTTCTCAATTGCAAAAACAATTGTGTTTTCGGCCTTTTCATGGGTTGCATTCGTGCGCGCTCCTGCGTAGGGCGACGCACGAACACTCGGCACCGATGGCCTGCCTGCGCCTTGCGGGACTGTGCGGGACGGCCTTGACCGAAGTGGTTGCTCCGCTAGCCGGCCCCACCCGGCGCAGACAGGCCCGCGCAGGATTTCGGCCGGTGCTATCCCGGCCCGCCACGCAAGGAAGGACCGAGTTTCCCATGGCACGCAAGAAGATCGCGCTCATCGGCGCCGGCAACATCGGCGGTACGCTCGCGCACCTCGCCGCGCAGAAGGAACTGGGCGACGTCGTCCTGTTCGACATCGTCGAAGGCGTGCCGCAGGGCAAGGCGCTCGATCTCCAGCAGTGCGGCCCGGTCGAGGGCTTCGACGCGCGGGTGACCGGCACCAACGACTACAAGGACATTGCCGGGGCCGACGTGATCATCGTCACCGCCGGCGTGCCGCGCAAGCCGGGGATGAGCCGCGACGACCTGCTGGGCATCAACCTCAAGGTGATGAAGGCGGTGGGCGAAGGCATCAAGGCCAACGCCCCCGACGCCTTCGTGATCTGCATCACCAACCCGCTCGACGCGATGGTCTGGGCGCTGCGCGAGTTCTCGGGCCTGCCGAAGAACAAGGTCGTCGGCATGGCCGGCGTGCTTGACTCGGCGCGCTTCAGCACGTTCCTGGCCGAGGAATTCGGCGTTTCGGTGCGCGACGTCTCGTCGTTCGTGCTCGGTGGCCACGGTGACACCATGGTGCCGGTCGCCAGCTACTCCACGGTCAAGGGCATTCCGGTTCCCGACCTGATCAAGATGGGCAAGTCCACCCAGGAGCGCATCGACGCCATCATCAAGCGCACCGCCAACGGCGGCGGCGAGATCGTCGCGCTGCTCAACACCTCGGCCTACTACGCGCCGGCGGCCAGCGCGATCTCGATGGCCGAGGCCTATCTCGGCGACCAGAAGCGTGTGCTGCCCTGCGCCGCGCACGTCGACGGCAAGTATGGCATCAACGATCTCTACGTGGGCGTGCCCTGCGTGATCGGCGCCGGCGGCGTCGAGGAAGTGATCGAGATCGATCTCGACGAGAAGGCCAAGGCCGGCCTGCAGGTGTCGATCGACGCCGTGAAGGAACTGGTTGCTGCCTGCAAGGGCATCGACGGCAGCCTCGGCTGATCCGCAACTTGATCACGGCCGGGTTCGCGTGAATCCGGCCGGCTCCTTCCCTCCCCATCGGAGCCTTTTCGAATGTCGATCCTCGTCAACAAGAACACCAAGGTCATCACCCAGGGGATGACCGGCAAGACCGGCGCGTTCCACACCCAGGCCGCGCTCGACTATGGCACCGCGATGGTCGCGGGCGTGACGCCGGGCAAGGGCGGCACGGAATCGCTGGGCCTGCCGCAGTACGACACCGTCGCCGAGGCCAAGGCGGCGACCGGCGCCACCGCCTCGTGCATCTACGTGCCGCCGCCGGGCGCGGCCGATGCGATCCTCGAGGCGATCGACGCGCAGATGGAGCTGATCGTGTGCATCACCGAGGGCATTCCGGTGCTCGACATGGTGCGCGTGAAGCGGGCGCTTTCGGGTTCGAAATCGCGCCTGATCGGGCCGAACTGCCCGGGCGTGCTGACGCCCAACGAGTGCAAGATCGGCATCATGCCGGCGAACATCTTCCAGGCCGGCTCGGTCGGCGTGGTCAGCCGATCGGGCACGCTGACCTATGAGGCCGTGTTCCAGACCACCAACGTCGGCCTCGGCCAGACCACCGCGGTCGGCATCGGCGGCGACCCCGTCAACGGCACCAACTTCATCGACGTGCTGGAGATGTTCCTGGCGGACGACGCGACCAAGTCGATCATCATGATCGGCGAGATCGGCGGCTCGGCCGAAGAGGAAGCGGCGCAGTTCATCAAGGACGAGGCGAAGCGCGGGCGTGCCAAGCCGATGGTCGGCTTCATCGCCGGGCGCACCGCCCCGCCGGGACGACGCATGGGCCATGCCGGCGCGATCGTGTCGGGCGGCCAGGGCGGCGCCGAGGACAAGATCGCCGCGATGGAAGCCGCCGGCATCCGTGTCTCCGCCTCGCCCAGCCTGCTCGGCGAGACGCTGGTCGAATTGCTGAAGTAATTCTGCGGATAAGACCGGCAACAGCCGGCTAACCATACATCGGCCATTAAACGGGGCAGGACTACCGCCTGCCCCACCCGGTGGCCACGAAGGGGCTTTCTCGCTCTGCCTCCCCGGGAGCGACTGGCCCAGGATACGCGTTTCGCGAAGGCGCCGGGACTGGTTCCGGCGCGACAGAAGGTGATTCCCGATGGGTAGCGAAAGCCACGACTTTATCGCCGATGACCTCAACGAGGCGCCGCAGGCCGGCCCGAGCTGGCAGCGTGCCGACTGGCGCGCGGCCGCGGGCGAGGACGACCTGACCCAGGCGCTGGACCCGATGGTGCTGAAGCCGGCCATCAAGGCGGCGGCCAAGGCGGCCGGTGCCAAGGCCGGGGCGACGATCAGCGAGGCCGAGCTGGAAGCCGCCGCTTCCGACACGCTGCGCGCGGTGATGCTGATCCGCACCTATCGTGTGCGCGGGCACCTCGCGGCGGACCTCGATCCGCTGGGGCTGGCCAAGCGCGACCTGCCGGCGGACCTGACCCCCGAATACCACGGCTTCAGCGGCGAGGCGCTCGACCGCAAGGTCTACCTCGGCGGCTACCTCGGCCTGCAATACGCGACGGTGCGCGAGATCGTCGCGATCCTGCGCAAGAACTACTGCGGCAAGGTCGCGGTCGAATACATGCACATCACCGACCTCGAGGAGCGGCGCTTCCTCCAGGATCGCATGGAAGGCGCGGACAAGTCGGTCGAGTTTTCGCCGCAGGGCAAGAAGGCCATCCTGCAGGCGGTGGTGCGCGGCGAGCAGTACGAGAAGTTCCTCGGCCGCAAGTACGTCGGCACCAAGCGCTTCGGGCTCGACGGCGGCGAATCGATGATCCCCGCGCTGGAGGCGGTGATCAAGTACGGCGGCCAGCTCGGCGTCAAGGAGATCGTCTACGGCATGGCCCACCGCGGCCGGCTGAACGTGCTGGCGAACGTGATGGCCAAGCCGTACAAGGTGATCTTCCACGAGTTCTCGGGCGGCACCGCCAATCCCGAGGACGTCGGCGGTTCGGGCGACGTCAAGTACCACCTCGGCACCAGCACCGACCGCGAGTTCGACGGCATCAAGGTCCACATGAGCCTGATGCCCAACCCCAGCCACCTCGAGACGGTCGATCCGGTGGTGCTGGGCAAGGTGCGCGCCTACCAGGTGATCCAGGACGACATCGGCCTCGACGAGAACGGCAAGTCGAAGCACAAGAAGGTGCTGCCGGTGCTGATCCACGGCGACGCCGCGTTCGCCGGGCAGGGCATCGTCTGGGAGTGCTTCGGCTTTTCCGGGGTCAAGGGCTACAACACCGGCGGCTGCATCCACTTCGTCATCAACAACCAGATCGGCTTCACCACCAGCCCGCAGTTCAGCCGCGGATCGCCATATCCGTCGGACGTCGCCAAGGGGGTGCAGGCGCCGATCATCCACGTCAACGGCGACGATCCCGAGGCGGTGACTTTCGCCTGCAAGCTGGCGATCGACTATCGCCAGACCTTCGGCCGCGACGTCGTGGTGGACATGTGGTGCTATCGCCGCTTCGGCCACAACGAGGGCGACGAGCCGAGCTTTACCCAGCCGCTGATGTACGACCGCATCCGCGCGCATCCGCCGGTGAGCAAGATCTACGCCGACCGGCTGGTGGCCGAGGGGATGATCGAGCCGGGATTCCTGGCCGAGACCGAGGCGGTGTTCGTCTCGCACCTGGAGGAGCACTTCGAGGCGGCGAAGACCTACAAGGCCAACGAGGCCGACTGGTTCGGCGGGCGCTGGAGCGGGTTCAACCAACCGCAGAGCCCGGAGACGGCGCGGCGCAACGTCGCGACCGGGATCGGCGACAAGCTGTTCGCCAGCCTGGGCCGGACGCTGACCACGGTGCCCGACGACCTGACCGTCCACAAGACCCTGAACCGCGTGATCGACGGGCGTCGCGAGATGTTCAACAGCGGCCAGGGCTTCGACTGGGCGACGGCCGAGGCGCTGGCCTTCGGGTCGCTGCTGTCCGAAGGCTATGCGGTGCGGCTCTCGGGGCAGGACTCCGGCCGCGGCACGTTCAGCCAGCGCCACGCGGTGTGGGTCGACCAGGGCTCGGAGCGCAAGTACGTGCCGCTGACGACGGTGCCGCATGGGCGTTTCGAGGTCCATGACAGCCCGTTGTCGGAGTATGGCGTGCTGGGCTTCGAGTACGGTTATGCCAGCGCCGACCCGAAGACGCTGGTGCTGTGGGAAGCGCAGTTCGGCGATTTCGCCAACGGCGCGCAGATCATCATCGACCAGTATGTTGCCGCCTCGGAAGCGAAGTGGCTGCGCGCCAACGGCCTGGTGATGCTGCTGCCGCACGGCTACGAGGGCCAGGGGCCGGAGCACAGCTCCGCCAGGCTGGAGCGCTATCTCCAGCTTTGCGCGCAGGACAACATGCAGGTGTGCAACATCACCTCACCCGCGAACTACTTCCACGTGCTGCGCCGTCAGATGCACCGGCCGTTCCGCAAGCCGCTGATCATCATGACCCCGAAGAGCCTGCTGCGCCATCCGCTGGCCAAGTCCCGCACCGAGGACTTCGTCGGCGAGGGGCACTTCATGCGCATCCTTTCGGACATGAACGGCGCCGCCGACAAGGACACGAAGCGGCTAGTGCTGTGCTCGGGCAAGGTCGCCTATGACCTGATGGAGGCCCGCGACGCTGCCGGGATCACCGATACGCAGATCGTGCGGATCGAGCAGCTCTACCCGTTCCCCGGCGAACCGCTGAAGGTGCGGCTGGAGAAGATGCCGAACCTCGAGGAAGTGGTCTGGTGCCAGGAGGAGCCGCGCAACAACGGTTCGTGGTTCTTCGTCGAGCCGCTGATCGAGGAAGCGCTGGTGTCCGCCAACTGCAAGGTGACGCGGCCGCGCTTTGCCGGTCGCGCCGCCAGCGCCTCGCCGGCGACCGGCCTCGCCAAGCGGCATGCGGCCGAGCAGGCGGCGCTGGTGGGCAACGCGCTGCATCTTTCGGTGCGCAGCGAGATCCGCCGCAAGGCCAAGAGCTGAATCCTTCCTACCCTTCCTGAACCGCAAGACGGGAACACTCTATGTCGACCGAAGTGAAAGTGCCCACGCTGGGTGAATCGGTGAGCGAAGCCACCATCGGCGCCTGGCTGAAGCAGCCCGGCGAGGCGGTGGCGCTGGACGAGCCGATCGCCAGCCTCGAGACCGACAAGGTGGCGATCGACGTGACCGCGCCGGCGGCCGGGGTGATGGGGACGCAGCTCGCCAAGGTCGGCGACAACGTTTCCGTCGGCGCGCTGATCGCGACGATCGAAGCCGGTTCAGGAGCGCCGGCCGCGCCGGTGGCGAAGGCGGCGGAAGCCGCGCCGGCGGTGGCGTCCCCTGCCCCGGTTCCCGTCGCGGCGCCGGCGGCGGAGCCGGCCGCGACCGACGTGACGGCGCTGTCGCCCGCGGTGCGGCGCGCGGTGCTGGAGTACGGCATCGATCCGAGCACGATCAAGGGCACCGGCAAGGACGGGCGGATCACCAAGGAAGACGTGATCGCGGCGGCGCAGGCCAAGCCCGCCGGCACGGCGCCGGCGGCCCCTGCCCCGGCGGCGGCTCCGGCAGCATCGGGCGAGCGCCGCGAGGAGCGCGTGCGGATGACGCGGCTGCGGCAGACGATCGCGAAGCGGCTGAAGAGCGCGCAGGAGACGGCGGCGCTGCTGACGACGTTCAACGACGTCGACATGAGCGCGGTGATGGACGCGCGCAACCGCTACAAGGACGTGTTCGAGAAGAAGCACGGGGTGAAGCTGGGCTTCATGTCGTTCTTCGCCAAGGCGGCGTGCCTGGCGCTGAAGGACTGGCCGGCGGTGAACGCGCAGATCGACGGGGACGAGATCGTCTACTTCGA
>JAGWUH010000063.1 GCA_028868535.1 Sphingomonadales bacterium
GATCACCGCGATGCAGGCCCAGACCAGCGGGTTGGTCAGGTCCATCCACAGCAGCATCGAGCCGACCAGCGAGATCAGGATCATCAGCCCGCCCATCGTCGGGGTGCCGCGCTTGGCCATCTCGTTGGCGAGGCCGAGGTCGCGGATCGGCTGGCCCTTGCCCTGGCGCACGCGCAGCATCGAGATGAACCGGGGGCCGATCACCAGCCCGATCACCAGCGCGGTCATCATCGCCGCCCCCGCCCGGAAGGTCTGGTAGCGGATGAGGTTGGCCAGTCCCGCGAAGTGCAGCCAGTTGGCGATCAGGTATAGCATTGCCGCGTCACGACCCGTTGCGCTTCGCGGACAGCGCCGCCACCAGCGCGGCGAGTCCGACCGAGTTCGACCCCTTGACCAGGATCGCGTCGCCCCCGGCAATGCCGTGATCGCGCAGCAGCTCCAGCGCCTCGTCAACGCTCTGGCAATGGGCGAAGGTGATCGCGCTGCCAAGCGCGCCGGCGCGTGATTTCCCCAGTTCGTCCGCCAGCGCGGCCATTTCGTCGCCGACGAGGATGGCATGGTCGACCCCGGCCTCGGCGATCGGCCCGGCCAGCCCGGCGTGCAGCCCCGGCGCGAAGTCGCCGAGTTCCTTCATCGCCCCCAGCACGACCATGCGTCGCCGCGCCGGCGTCGCGCCGAGCGCCGCCAGCGTCGCGCGCATCGAGGCGGGGTTGGCGTTGTAGCTCTCGTCGATCAGCAGCGCCTCGCCGCCGTCGTCCGCGCGGATCGCGGTGCGCGCACCGCGCCCCGGCAGCCCCGGCAGCTCCGCCAGCGCCAGCCCGGCGGCGCCGAGATCGCCGCCCGCCGCCCGCACCGCCGCCATGATCGCCAGGCTGTTGGTGATCCAGTGCTCGCCTGGGGCGTTGATCGTGTAGCACAGCCGCCGGTCGCCCATGTCGATGGTGACGAGCGTGCCCTGCGCGCCGGTCCCGGCGGGGGACGGCACCGCGTCCATCAGCCGCACGTCGGCAGCGGCGGCGCGTCCGAACGACACGACCCGCGCGCCCAGCACCTCGGCCGCCGCCTTGAGCCGGGCGAAGTGCGGGCTGTCCGCCGGGAGAACCGCGACGCCGCCGGGCAACAGCCCGCCGAAGATTTCCGCCTTGGCGTCGGCGATCGCCTCCTCGCTGCCGAGGTTCTCGATATGCGCGGGCGCAATCGTGGTGATCACCGCGACGTGCGGCCGCGCCTGCACGGTCAGCGCGGCGATCTCGCCGGCGTGGTTCATCCCCATCTCTAACACGCCGAACTTCGTGCGTGCCGGCATCCGCGCCAGGCTCAGCGGCACGCCGACATGGTTGTTGTAGGACTTGACCGAGCGGTGCGCCTGGCCGCGGCTGGCGCGGTCGAGCGCGCCGAACAGCGCCTCCTTGACGCTGGTCTTGCCGACCGAGCCGGTCACCGCGATGACCACGCTGTCGGGCAGCAACCGCGCCCGCGCCGCCCGGGCCAGCGCCTGCAACGCCGCGAACGTGTCCTCGACCAGCACGTGCGGTCCTTCGCACGGCGTCTCGACCAGCGCGCCGGCCGCGCCGCGCGCGAAGGCACCGGCGAGGAAGCGGTGGCCGTCGGTGGCATCGCCCTTGAGCGCGACGAACAGGTCGCCCTCGATCACCTCGCGCGAGTCGATGGCGACGCCGGAGACGCGGAAGTCTCCGCTGGCGGTGCCGCCGGTCGCCTCGGCGATCTCGGCCGCCGTCCACAGCGACAGCGGCAGGCTGTCTTCCGGCATCGCCGGCCAGTTCGTCACCTGCACCTGCGAGGAACGGCCCTGCAGCGTCATCATGCTATCTCTCCCGCACATTCCCTGGCCACGCCGACATCGTCGAACGGCAGCACCTGCATCGCATCGCCCCGGCCGACGATCTGCCCCTGCTCGTGGCCCTTGCCGGCCACCAGCACGATGTCGCCCTTGCCGGCCATCGCCACCGCCGCCGCGATCGCCTCGCGCCGGCCGCCGACCTCGCGGACGTTGGCCGCGCCGGCGCACCCCGCCAGCACCGCCGCGCGGATCGCCGCCGGGTCCTCACTGCGCGGATTGTCGTCGGTAACGATGGCGACATCCGCCTGTTGCGCGGCGACGCGGCCCATTTCAGGCCGCTTTCCGGCGTCACGATCGCCACCGGCGCCGAAAACCACGATCAAGACGCCCTCAACATGCGGCCTTAGTGCGGCGATAGCGGCTTGCAGCGCATCGGCGGTGTGCGCGTAATCGACATAGACCGGGGCGCCCTTCGCGGTCAGCGCCGCGCGTTCCAGCCGGCCGCGCACCGGCTGCAGCCGCGCCATCGCGTCGAACACCTGCACCGGGGTGAGCCCCGATGCCAGCGCCAGCCCCGCCGAAACGAGCGCATTCGCCGCCTGGTAGGCGCCGATCAGCGGCAGCGTCAGCTTGCGCACCTGGCCGTCGTGTTCCAGCTCCAGCGCCTGCCCGAGCAGTCCCGGCGTGCGCGAGACCAGGCGGATGCCCTCGCCGCGCTCCCCGACGGTGAACAGCTTCAGGCCGCGGCGCCGGGCGTGGTCGATCGCCCTGGCCGACCAGGCATCATCCGCCCAGACCACCGCGGTGCCGTCTTCGGCCACGACTTCGTCGAACAGCCGCATCTTCGCCGCGAAGTAGGCGTCCATGTCGGCGTGGTAGTCGAGGTGATCGCGGCTGAGGTTGGTGAACGCCCCGGCCAGCACGCGCGGCCCTTCGTTGCGATACTGGTCGAGGCCGTGACTGGATGCCTCGTACGCGACATGCGTCACCCCCTCGCGCGCCAGCCCGGCGAGGTTGCCGAGGAAGGTGACGATGTCCGGCGTGGTCAGCCCGGTCGAGACCGAGCCGTCCTCGGTGGTCACCCCGAGCGTGCCGATCGAGGCGGCGCGGTGCCCGGCGAGCCGCCAGTACTGGCGCGTCATTTCGGCGGTCGAGGTCTTGCCGTTGGTGCCGGTGACGGCGACGATCGTGTCGGGCACCGGGCTGTAGAACCGCGCCGCGACCTGCGCGAACAGGCGTCGCGGTTCCTCGGCGGCGAGGTGCAGCGCGCCGGAGACCTGCGCCGACGGGCGCGCCACCACCGCCACCGCGCCGGCGGCGATCGCGGCGGGGATGAAGTCCTCGCCGTTGACGCGGGTGCCGGGGAACGCGCCGAACACGTTTCCGGGGGCGACCTTGCGGTTGTCGATCGCGAAGCCCGTGACCGGCGCTGCGGCCAGCGCCGGATCGGACAGGGTGATGCCGGCGGCGGCGGCCGCCTCGCCCAGCTTCACTCGCCGTCTCCGCTCGCCACCAGCGGCGCCAGGTCGGTCAGGTCGATGTCGTGGCTGGGGTCCGGCATCACCCCGAGCAGCGGGCCGATGCGCGGCACCACCCTGCCGACCACCGGCGCGGCGTTGAACGCGGCGGTGCGCTGGCCCGAGGTGGCGGCGGTGGCGTGCGGCTCGTCGATCAGCGCCAGCACGACATAGCGCGGGTGGTCCATCGGGAACGCCGCCGCGAACGTCGCCACCACCTTGTCGCGCTGGTAATGCCCGTTGATGTTCTTTTCCGCGGTGCCGGTCTTGCCGCCGACGCGGAAGCCGACCGCGTTGGCCGACTTGCCGGTGCCGATGTCGACGATCAGCCGCAGCAACTGCCGCATCCGCGCGCTGGTCGATGCCTTCCAGACGCGGCGGCTCTCCGGCTGCTCGCCGGGGGCGAACTTGCGCAGCGTCGCCGGGTGCCAGACGCCGCCGTTGACCATCGCCGCATAGGCGCTGGCGAGGTGCAGCGGCGTTACCGCCATGCCGTGGCCATAGGACACCGTCATCGTCGTGATCCGCGACCAGTCGCCGCGCGGCCAGATCGGGAAACCCTTCGCCGGCAGCTCGATCACCGGGCGGTGGTCGAAGCCCAGCGTCCGAAGCGTCGCGTTCAGACGCGGCCCACCCAGTTCGTCGCCGACCTGCGCGAGGACGATGTTGGACGAATGGATCAGTGCCTCGGGCACGTTCAGCGAGGCGCCGAAGTTGTGGCTGTCGTGGATCGTGCGATGGTCGATCGTCAGCGGCTGCCCGGACGGATAGCGCCGGGCCATGCTGGTGACGGTGCCCGCCTCGATCGCGGAGGCCACGGTGATCGGCTTGAACGTCGATCCCAGCTCGTAGACCTGGTTGGTCAGGCGGTTGAAAATGTTGGCCGCGCCCGACTGGTCGATCAGGTTGGGGTTGAACGAAGGCAGCGAGGCCAGCGCCAGCACCTCGCCGGTGTCGACGTCGAGGACGATCCCGGCGGCGCCCTTGGCGGCGCTGTCGCGCATGCCGCGCGCCAGTTCGTCTTCCAGCGCGCCCTGGACGCGCGCGTCGAGGCTCAGCATCGAGGCGGTGGCGCGCGTGGCGCGGTCGCGCAGGCGGGCGTCGAACACCTGCTCCATGCCGACCTGGCCATGCCCTTCGGCATCGACATAGCCGAGCACGTGCGCGGCCATCGACCCTTGCGGGTAATAGCGCTCATTCTCGCGCGGGAACTCCAGCGCCGGCTCGCCCAGCGCGTGGACGCGGTTTGCCTCCTCCGGCAGGATGCGGCGGCGCAGGTAGCCGGGCTTGCCCGAGGCCAGCCGCGCGGCGGTCTGGGCGATGTCCATGTCCGGGAAGATGCGGTTCAACGCCACCGCCACTTCCATCGGCGTCTTCACCAGCGGCGGGCCGCTGCCGAGCGCGTTCGGGCGATACCACAGCGAATAGGCCGGGAACGCCCGCGCCAGCGGCACGCCGTTGCGATCGACGATGTCACCACGCTCGGGCACCAGCTCGTCGGCGAAGGAGAACTCCTCGGGCGTCTTGCCGACGATGCCGAGATGCGCGACCTGGGCCAGCGCCCCCAGCGCCACCACGGTGAAGGCGCGGCGTATCCAGCGGGTACGCCACTTCGCCTCGACCATCGCGCGCTTGCGCATGTCGGCCAGCTCGAAGCGGCCGCCGCCCGGCGCCTGCGGCTTGCGCACGCGCGCGCCGAGCGCGGCACGTCCGGCCGGCGCGGTGGGCGGGGCCAGCATCACCGTCATTCGTGCGATTCCCCGGCGGCGACGCGCACGCGCCGCGCGGCGGCGGACCGGTCATCGTCGCGATGGCGGACATGCGCGAGCCGGTCGCCCAGCGTGGCGGAGTTGATCGCCTTGCCGATCACGTCGCCATCGGGCTCGGCCGCGTGGGCATCGCCGACCAGCTTGCCGGTGATCGGCGAGACCAGCGCCGGGATCACCGCCGCGGCGCCGCGCGGCGCGGTGTCGTCGGCGCTCGCCATCAGTATCGGCGCCGGCGCGTCGGGCGCGCGCGGCTTGCCGAGCGCGGCCAGCTGCCGCTCGCTCTCCAGGTACTGCCCGGCGGCGGGCGCCTTGTAGCCGAAGTCGAGCTCGTTCAGGTCGGTCAACTGCTGCTGGTTGGCGCGGGTCTCGTACTCGGTCTCGAGGAACTCCTTCTCGTGGCGCAGCTCGACGATGCGGCGCTCCGCCAGCTGCACCTCGGACTTGACCGCGTTGACCCGGAACATCAGCGCCGCCGTGAGCGCACCGACGACGGCGAGGATCGACATCCAGCCGATCGAGGCGAGACGGTCGCGCGTCAGGTTCATGGCAGCCTCCTGTGGCGGTAGGGCGCGTCGGTGCGGATGGCGGTGCGCAGCGTGGCGGAACGGGCACGCGGGTTGGCGGCGAGTTCCGCCTCGCCCGGCCGGATCGCCTTGCTGACGGCGGTGAACACCGGCGCGGCGGCGGCGCGGACCTGCGGCAGGTGGCGCGAGCCGCCGCCCTGCGCGCCGCCGGCGTCACGCAGGTACTGCTTGACGATGCGGTCCTCGAGGCTGTGGAAGCTGACCACCGCCAGCCGCCCGCCGGGCTTGAGCAGCAGTTCCGCTGCCGCCAGCCCGGCCTCGAGCTCATCCAGCTCGGCGTTGACGTGGATGCGCACCGCCTGGAACGAGCGCGTCGCCGGATCCTTGGCCATGCCCGCGTGCCAGCCCAGCGCCTTGCGCACGATCCGCGCCAGCTCCCCGGTCGTCGCCAGCGGCCGCGCGGCGACGATGGCGCGGGCGATCCGGCGCGACTGCCGCTCCTCGCCATAGCGGAAAAGCACGTCGGCGATCTCCGCCTCGTCGGCGGTGTTGAGGAAATCGGCGGCCGACGGGCCGTCCTGCGCCATGCGCATGTCGAGCGGCCCGTCCGCCGCGAACGAGAAGCCGCGCCCGGCCTGGTCGAGCTGCATCGACGAGACGCCGATGTCCATGGTGACGCCGTCGACCCGGTCGACCCCGGCCTCGGCCAGCGCCGCGACCATCTCGGAAAAGCGGCGGTGGTGCAGCACCAGCGCGCCGCCGGCCTCGGGCCAGCGCGATCCGGTGGCGATGGCGTCGGGGTCGCGGTCGAAAGCGTGGACGGTCGCCCCGGCGGCGAGCAGGCGCCGGGTATAGCCGCCGGCCCCGAAGGTGGCGTCGACCATCAGCGCGCCCGGGGCGGGCGCCAGCGCGGCGATCACCTCGTCGCACAGCACCGGGACGTGCGGGGCCGTCGCCTGCGGATTGGGGGCGGCGCTCACTTGCCCTTCCCCCTGACATTGGTTTCGAGCCAGGCCTCGCACATCATGCGGGCCACCGCCCACTGCGGGCTCTCGTTCTGGATCAACCGTTCGGGCGACCACATCAGGAAGGTTTCGTTGAAGCCGTAGAAGAAGATCGCGTCGGTGATCCCGGCCGCCTTGCGCAGGTAGCCCGGGATGATCATCCGCCCGGAGTTGTCGAAGCTGACCTCCATCGCGTCGCCGAAGATGTTGTTCTGCGCGTCGGCGTTGAAATCCTCGCCGCGCAGGAACGCGTCCTCGGCGCGCTGGCGGATCAGCTCCGCGCGACGGTCGCGATAGGATTCGCCGAAGCCGATCAGGCAGCCGAAACCGGGATGGAGCGTGACCAGCAGCTCGTTGCGGCCATCGCTGCTCTGCGTCACCGGCTTGCGGAACCGGGCGGGCAGCACGAAGCGCTCCTTGTCGCCCTTCAGCGAGAAGTCCTGTCCCTTGTAGATGACAGGCTCTGCAGCCACCGAACTTGCCCCCACGCGCGAAGACGCCCCACGAACCGGCATGAATCGTTCCACCCCGGCGTGCGGGCGCGCGCCGGCCGCCACCCTGTTCGGGCGGCACGAAAAAACTCCTGTCGGTGTTTGCCGTTTACCCTGAGTCGGCGGCGCTGGAAAGCCCCAATGCGGGAATTCGTGCCACTTCGTGCACAGGCGTGTGGAGAAGTAGCTAAACTCCTGTACAACATACGCTTTTTTGTGATCTGCGACAGCGGTTGGTGCTGGCGGGGAATGCCTGAAGCCCGCACTTTGGCGGCAGGAACCCCGATTGTGGCATGAACTCCCCGAATTCCCTTGCCCCCTGCCCCGTCGGCGCCGGGGGCGGTTCTGAGAACAGACCGCCAGGCCCATGACTTTCTTGTGGAAATGCGCGATCCTCGCGCACCGGGGAACGCGCCCCACCCCGGCCCGGGGCAGGCGTTCCCGCATCGCCGGACGGCGAGCCGCGCCTATCGGATCAGTGCGAACCCGCCCGCTTGCGCCCCGACGCCGCATCGGGCGACGGGATCACGCCGAGATCGGCGAGGGGATCGGCCGCGCTGGCGGCGCTGGCCGTGCTGGAAGCGGCGAGTTCGCCGGTGGCGGAATCGGCCAGCCGCGCGCGTTCCATGATGATGTTGGCGAGCGCGACGAGCAGCAGCATCGCCGCCAGCCCGAACAGTCCGATCTGCAGCCGCTTCACCGCTTGCGCGCGCAGCTCCCTCGGGTTCGGGGCGGATATGGCCGTGGGCGCCGCGACTTCGCGCCCCAGCCGATCTGGTTCCGTTGCCGGCATCGCCGCGAAGGTTAGCCTATCCCGCCAGCCAGGGGAAGACCGGAAGCCCCTTGGCGCGCAGCCACTCCGGATTCCACAGCGAGGACAGGTAGCGGAAGCCGGTGTCGCACAGGATCGTGACGACGCGCGGGTTCGCCCGCCCCTCGCCCACCAGCTTGCGGCCCAGCGCCACCGCGCCGGCGACGTTGATGCCCGAGGACAGGCCCAGGCACAGGCCTTCCTCCTGCAGCAGCCGGCTGACCCATTCGAGCCCTTCCTCGTCGGAAATGCGGAATTGCGTGTCGATCGGCGCGCCTTCGAGGTTGGCGGTGATCCGCCCCTGGCCGATGCCCTCGGCGACCGAGGTCCCCTCGGCCTTCAGCTCGCCATGGGCGTAGTAGTTGTAGAGCGCGGCGCCGTGCGGGTCGCTCAGCGCCACCTGGATGCCCTCGTCGAATGCTTTCAGCCCCATGCCGACGCCGGCGATGGTGCCGCCGGTGCCGGCGGCGCAGGTAAAGCCGTCGATGCGGCCTTCCATCTGCGCCCAGATCTCGGGCGCGGTCGATTCGATGTGGGCCTTGCGGTTGGCGATGTTGTCGAACTGGTTGGCCCAGATCGCGCCCTCGGTCTCTTCCGCCAGCCGGCGCGAGGTGTGGACGAAGTGGCCGGGATTCGAAAAGGGCGCGGGCGGCACCAGCACAAGTTCGGCGCGCAGCGCGCGCAGCGTGTCCATCTTTTCCTTGGACTGGTTCTCCGGCATGACGATGATCGTCTTGTAGCCCAGCGCATTGGCGACCAGCGCCAGCCCGATGCCGGTATTGCCCGCCGTGCCCTCGACGATCGTTCCGCCCGGTTTCAGCGTACCGCGCGCCTCGGCATCGCGGACGATCCACAACGCCGCACGGTCCTTGACCGAGGCACCGGGGTTGGCGAACTCGCACTTGCCCCAGATCTCGCACCCCGCAGCAGCGCTCGGTCCCTTGAGCAGGACCAGCGGCGTGTCGCCGATCAGGGCGAGCGTATCGGTGCGTGCAATCGGGGCCGTCATGACCGAAGAGGTAGGTTCAGCGCGGCCCGCGTGCAAACGATTTGCGCTTGGGGGCGCTAAAGCCGTGCTCAATCCTCGGCAGCGATGCTGACTTTCAGGCCGTCGAGCGCGTCGGACATGTGGATCTGGCACGACAGCCGCGAGGTCGCGTCGCGGTGGTCCGAACTGTCGAGCAGGTCGTTCTCGTCCTCGCTCATGGCCGGCAGCTTGTCGACCCATTCGGGGGCGACGTGCACGTGGCAGGTGGCGCAGGAACAGCAGCCGCCGCACAGCGCCAGCATCTCGTCGAACCCGTTTTCGCGCACCACTTCCATCACCGACAGCCCGCTGCCCGCCTCGACCGTGGTTTCCT
>JAGWUH010000064.1 GCA_028868535.1 Sphingomonadales bacterium
CGCGGCTGGCCCTTCTTGCCCTCGATGCTCTCGATCATCGCGGTCTCTTCGCCGCAGATGTAGGCACCCGCGCCGCGATGCACGAACACGTCGAAGTCATAGCCCGAACCGCTGGCGTTCTTGCCCACCAGCCCCGCGTCATAGGCTTCCTGCACCGCGGCAAACAGCGTCTCGGCCTCGCGGATGTATTCGCCGCGAATGTAGATGTACGCCGCCCGCGCGCCCATCGCGAAGCCCGCGACCAGCGCGCCCTCTATCAGCTTGTGCGGATCGTGGCGGATGATCTCGCGGTCCTTGCACGAGCCCGGCTCGGATTCGTCGGCGTTGATGACCAGAAAACCGGGCCGGTCCGGCTTGTATTCCTTGGGCATGAAGCTCCACTTCATGCCGGTCGGAAAGCCCGCGCCACCGCGCCCGCGCAGCCCGGAATCCTTGATTTCCTGGATGATCCCGTCGCGCCCCTTCTCGAGCAGCGCCTTGGTGTTGTCCCAATCCCCCCGCGCCCGCGCCGCGGCGAGGTTCCACGGCTGGTAGCCATAGACGTTGGTGAAGATGCGATCCTTATCAGAAAGCATGACGGTCAATCCTGCAAAGATAGGCGCGCTTCGGCGCGATCTTGGACCACAATACGAACATCGCGGTCCAGGCCAGCAGCAGCGCCAGCGAGCCGCCCAACGCGAGCCAACGCCGGGGATCATGCCCAACCTTCACCCAAACAGCGGCAGTTGCGAAGACCAAGATGAATACCGAAGCGGAAATACACCAATTCAGCATGGCACGGACGAACGGCGCCAACTGGTTGTTCGTCCCGACATAGGCGGAGCCGAATTTGCCGAACGGCATGAAAATGAACCGCTGCTCTTGCACGATGAACGCCGAAGCGATGCAGCCCGCGAAATCTGGCAGCGGCGCCATCACCACTCCCCCCGGTAATCGTGATTCTCGGTCGCCATCGCGGTCAGCGTGCTCAGCGCGCCCACCGGCTCCACCGTGTGCCGCCCCGGCTCCTGCGTCCCGGTCTTTGGCTGCCGGCCGGCGGCCAGCTCGTCGAGGATATGGTCGAGCCGCTCGGCGGTCAGGTCCTCGTAGTTGTCGTCGTTGATCTGCACCATCGGCGCGGAGGCGCAATTGCCCATGCACTCGACCTCGGTGAAGCTCCACAGCCCGTCGGCGGAAACGTGCCCGGCTTCCATCCCGCGCTTCGCGCAGGCCGCAATCAGGTCGTCCGATCCGCGCAACATGCACGGCGTCGTCCCGCAGACCTGCACGTGATAGCGCCCCACCGGCACGAGGTTGTACATCGTGTAGAACGTCGCCACCTCGACCACGCGCACCACCGGCATGTCGAGATAGCGCGCGACGTATTCCATCACCGGGATCGGCAGCCAGCCTTGCGTCTGCGTCTCCTCGCCGACCTGCCGCTGGGCATAGTCGAGCAGCGCCATCACCGCCGAACGCTGCCGCCCGGCCGGATAGCGCGCGATCGCCGCCTTCGCCTTGGCGTCCCACGCGGCGTTGAACTGGAACCCGTCCCAGCGCGCGCGCAGCGCGTCGGTCACGGGTTCGAGATGACGATCAGCCACGATTGGCTCCCCGCTTGAACCACAGCTCCTGCCCGAACAGCATCATCTCGAACCCGGCGATCGCGGTCGCCAGCATCGAGACCATGTCCGGCGCCGGGCGATGGAGCGCCAGCCCGGCGAAAAACCACGTGATCAGGACGACGCCGGTCAGCATCGCCCACACCCGCATCATTTCAAACGTACGTCCCGTCACCGCACGAACTCCACCCGCGAACACTTGTCGCCCTCGAAACTATAGATCGCGATCACCTCGAACGGCTCGACCAGCTCCGACCCGTCGCTCGCCGGCCCCCGCGTGACATATTCGCGCATCAGCACATAGTTGCCGATCGCCTGTTTCTCGCGGATTTCGGCCCGGTTATGCGGCCATTTGGCGAAAGCCGCCGCCAGCCCCGACCGCGTCCCTTCCTTGCCCTCGCGCACCACCGCCCCGCGATAGTTCGCCTCGCAGGCATCGTCGGTCATGTACGAGACGTAGGTATCCACGTCCTGCGCGTTGTACGCGGCCAGCATGGCCTCGGCAGTCGCGAGATGGCTCACCGGTCACACTCCCCGAACACCACGTCGATCGCGCCCAGGATCGCGGTCGCGTCGGGCAGCATGTGCCCCTTCGACATGAAGTCCATCGCCTGCAGGTGCGAAAACGCCGTCGGGCGGATCTTGCAGCGATAGGGCTTGTTGCCGCCGTCGCTGACCAGATAGACCCCGAACTCCCCCTTCGGGCTCTCGGTCGCGACATAGACCTCGCCCGCCGGCACGTGGAAGCCCTCGGTATAGAGCTTGAAGTGGTGGATCAGGCTCTCCATCGAGCTCTTCATCTCGCCCCGCTTCGGCGGCCCCACCTTGCGATCGGCGGTCATAACCGGCCCCTCGGGCATTTCTGCGAGGCACTGCTTCATGATCCGTGCCGATTGCCGCACTTCCTCGACCCGCACCATGAACCGGTCATAGCAGTCCGAGTTCGTCCCCACCGGGATCTCGAAGTCCATGCGGTCATAGACGTCGTAGGGCTGGCTCTTGCGCAAGTCCCACGGAATGCCGGCAGCACGGATCATCGGCCCCGAGAAGCCCCAGGCCACCGCGTCCTCCTTCGAGACCACGGCGATGTCGACATTGCGCTGCTTGAAGATGCGGTTGTCGACGACGAGGCTCATCGCATCCTCGAACAGCCGCGGCAGCCGCGTGTCGAGCCACTCGGACAAGTCGGCCAGCAGCTTCAGCGGCACGTCCTGGTGCACTCCGCCCGGACGGTACCACGCCGCGTGCATCCGCGCGCCGCTCGCGCGCTCGAAGAAGTTCAGGCAATCCTCGCGGATCTCGAACAGCCACAGGTTCGGCGTCATCGCGCCGACGTCCATGACGTGCGACCCCATGTTCAGCATGTGGTTGCAGATGCGCGTCAGCTCGGCGAACAGCACGCGCAGGTACTGCGCCCGCAGCGGCACCTCGACGTTCAGCAGCTTCTCCACCGCCAGCACGTACGAGTGCTCCATCGCCAGCGGCGAGCAATAGTCGAGCCGGTCGAAGTACGGCAGCGCCTGCAGGTAGGTCTTGTGCTCGATCAGCTTCTCGGTGCCGCGATGCAGCAGGCCGACGTGCGGATCGATCCGCTCGATGATCTCGCCGTCCAGCTCCATCACCATGCGCAGCACGCCGTGCGCCGCCGGGTGCTGCGGCCCGAAGTTGATCGTGTAGTTGGTGATGACCTCGTCGCCGGTGGTCGGCGACTGTTCGAGCTGCATGCTCATGTTCAGCTACCCTCCGGCGCCGGACCGGCCCCGCCTTCGTTGCCGGCCTTCTTCTTGCGCGGCGCGCGCGATGGCCGCGATTCGGTCGGCGCCGGTGCGCCCGGCTCGGCCCCTGAAGCCTTCTTCGGCGCCGCCTTCTTCGCCACCGGCTTGGCCGCCTCGGCATTCGCCGGCTCGCCCGCCCCGGTCTTGGCCGGCGTATCGGTGGTCTTCGGCGTGTTGGCCTTGGGATCGCCCTTGACCTCGGGCTTGGTCGCCACCGGCGCCGGCGCCGGGGTCGGCGCCGCCGCCTTCTCGTCGCCCGGCAGCACGTAGTCGGCGCCTTCCCACGGGCTCATGAAGTCGAACGACCGCAGGTCCTGCGCCAGCTTGACCGGCTCATAGACCACGCGCTTGTCCTCCTCGGAATAGCGCAGCTCCTGGTACCCGGTCAGCGGGAAGTCCTTGCGGAACGGATGCCCCTCGAAGCCATAGTCGGTGAGGATGCGCCGCAGGTCCGGGTTGCCGGCGAACACCACGCCGTACATGTCGTAGACCTCGCGCTCCAGCCACCCGGCCACCGGCCACAGCGTCGTCACGGTCGGCACCGGCGTATCCTCGGCCGCGCTCACCTTGACCAGCACGCGATGGTTCCGGGTCAGCGACAGCAGCATGTAGACCACCTCGAAGCGCTCCACGCGCTCCGGATAGTCCACGCCCGCGATCTCCATCAGCTGCTGGTAGCCGTGCCCGTCGCGCAGCAGCCGCAGCGCATCCACGATGGCATCGCGCGCCACCGTCAGCACGATCTCGCCGAATTCCTCCTTCGCCGAGACCAGCATCGCCCCCAGCGCGCCCGACAGCGCCTCGCAGACACCCTCGTTCGACGAGAACCGCGGCGCGGAATGCAGAACGGCCATCCTCAACGCTCCCCCATCACCGTTCGAGCGTACCGACGCGGCGGATCTTCCGCTGCAACTGCATCACGCCGTACAGCAGCGCCTCCGCGGTCGGCGGGCAGCCCGGCACGTAGATGTCCACCGGCACGATCCGGTCGCAGCCGCGCACGACGCTGTAGCTGTAGTGGTAATAGCCGCCGCCGTTCGCGCACGAGCCCATGCTGATCACGTACTTCGGCTCGCTCATCTGGTCATAGACCTTGCGCAGCGCCGGGGCCATCTTGTTGCACAGCGTGCCCGCCACGATCATCACGTCCGACTGGCGCGGGCTCGCGCGCGGGGCGACGCCGAAGCGCTCCATGTCGTAGCGCGGCATGTTGACGTGGATCATCTCGACCGCGCAGCAGGCGAGCCCGAAAGTCATCCACCACAGCGAGCCGGTGCGCGCCCACTGGAACAGCTCCTCGGTCGAGGTGACGAGGAAGCCCTTGTTCGAGACCTCGGCATTGAGGTCGTCGAAGAAGCCCTGGTCGGGCTGGATGATCTGGCCGGAAGCGGCAGAAGGCGCCATCGTGTTCATTCCCAGTCCAATGCCCCCTTCTTCCAGGCGTAGATGAAACCGATCACCAGTTCGCCCAGGAACACCATCATCGTCACCCAGCCGGCCCAGCCGGTCTCCTTCAGGCTGACCGCCCAGGGAAACAGGAACGCCGCCTCGAGGTCGAAGACGATGAACAGGATCGCCACCAGGTAGAACCGCACGTCGAACTGGCTGCGCGGGTCCTCGAAGGCGGGAAAGCCGCACTCGTACTCGGACAGCTTCTCGGCGTTCGGCTTGTGCGCCCCGGTCAGCCGCCCCACCGCCATCGGCAGGAACACGAACAGCGCCGAAAGCGCGAACGCGATCCCCAGGAAGATCAGGATCGGCAGGTATTGTGACAGGTCCACCACGGCAAATCTCGCGCGCTGAATCGGGGATGTTGATCCGGATGCCCGGCCCCTAGTCCCCCCGCCAGCCCCGCGCAAGTGGGGTTCTCCCGGGTTTTGCGCAGCCGCGAAGGAATTGCCGCCGGCAATCCCCTGAAATCGCGTCACCGGCCCCGCTCCGCGCCGGATTCGGCCGAATCCCGCCGCTTTCGCCCCCGCTCCGGCCGATTTCGCCACGGTTGCCTTAACCGCCCGATTAAAGCCACCGCAGATGCGCGATTGCCCTTGCCGCATTGCAACATTATGGCGGCCCCATCCCAACCGATTCCCGGCCGTTTCCAGGCCGCAGCGAAAGGCTCCGTCATGGCACAAATCTCCGCCTCCGATCCGATCGTGATCCTGTCCTACGCCCGCACCCCGATGGGCGGCCTCGCGGGCGCCTTCGCCGATGTCACCGCAACCGATCTCGGCGCCACCGCGGTCAAGGCCGCGGTCGAGCGCGCCGGCGTCGCCGGTGAGGATATCGAGCGCATCTACATGGGCTGCGTGCTCCCCGCCGGGCTCGGCCAGTCGCCCGCCCGCCAGGCCGCGCTCAAGGCCGGCCTGCCGCTCAACGTCCAGGCCACCACCGTCAACAAGGTCTGCGGCTCGGGCATGCAGACGGTGATCATGGGCGCCGAGGCGCTGGCCTCCGGCAGCCTCGACGTCGTCATCGCCGGCGGCATGGAATCGATGACCAACGCCCCCTACCTGCTCAAGAAGCACCGTTCGGGCGCCCGCGCCGGCCACGACACCGCCTATGACCACATGTTCCTCGACGGCCTCGAGGATGCCTACGACGGCTCGTCGATGGGCGCCTTCGCGCAGACCGTCGCGGACGAATACCAGCTCACCCGCGAGGACCAGGACGCCTACGCGATCGAATCGCTGCGCCGCGCCCAGGCCGCGATCGCCGATGGCTCCTTCAAGGAGGAGATCGTCCCCGTCACCGTCAAGACCCGCGCCGGCGAAGTCGTCGTCGACACCGACGAGCAGCCCGGCAAGGGCCGCCCGGACAAGATCCCGACGCTGAAGCCCGCCTTCGCCAAGGACGGCACGATCACCGCCGCCTCGTCGTCGTCGATCTCCGACGGCGCCGCCGCCGTCGTGCTGACGCGCGAGAGCGTGGCCAAGGCCAAGGGCCTGAAGCCGGTGGCGAAGGTCGTCGCCGTCTCCGCCCACGCGCACGAGCCGAACCGCTTCCCCACCACCCCCGGGCCGGCGATCCGGAAGCTGGTCGAAAAGGCCGGCTGGAACATCGCCGACGTCGACCTGTTCGAGGTCAACGAGGCGTTCGCCTGCGTCGCGATGATGGCGATGAAGGACCTCGGCATCCCGCACGACAAGATCAACGTCCACGGTGGCGCCACCGCGCTCGGCCACCCGATCGGCGCCTCGGGCACCCGCATCATCACCACGCTGATCGGCGCGCTCAAGGCCAAGGGCAAGACCAAGGGCATCGCCTCGCTGTGCATCGGCGGCGGCGAGGCCACCGCGGTCGCGATCGAACTGGTCTGATCCGGCGCCGCGCGCCCGAAAAGCCCCGGCAGGCCGCGCCTGCCGGGGCTTTTTCACGTCCCCTTGCCGGCTTTGGTCGCGGCCACCGGCCCCGCTACTTCAGCGCCGCCACGCCCCACAGCGCCGCCTCGCGGACGAACCCGGTCCGCCCGTTCAGCTCGACCCGGCACCAGCTGTCCGCGCATTCGTCGAGCTTGACCAGCACCCCCGGCGCCAGCCGCCACAGCAGCCGCGTCGCCCCGTCCGGCGCCTCGCGCATCTCCGCCGGCTCGCGCCCGGTGACCAGCCCGTGCCGCTCGCGCGACACGAACTTGGCCAGCACCCAGCCGCGCGCCCCGTCCGGGTCCTCGACCAGCCGCCAGCCCTCCATCGCCCGCAGCACCTTCAGCGGCAGGTGCGCACGATGATAGATCCAGCTGATCCGGTAGTCCTCGCCCGGGCCCACCCGCAGGTTGGCGGTGTCGGTGCGCAGGGAGCCCCAGTAGGGAATGTCCTTCTCGTCGTGCGCGGCGCGCGCCGGCGCCGCCATTGCCAGCAGGGCCAGACCCAGCCCCAGTCCCAGTTTTCGTGCACCAGCCATGCCCGGACGCATAACCGCACCCGCCGATTCCCGGCAACCCCGCAACCGTGCCGATCGCCCCAAACCCTGTTGACCACCCCGCCCCGCCTCGCATAGCGCTTGCACCATGACCGTCGTCACCGAACCCGCTCCCGGCCGCCGCTTCGACGGCAAGCCCCGCGTCATCGTCACCCGCCGCCTGATCGCGGGCGTGGAGGCGCGCATGGCCGAACTGTTCGACGTCGTGCTCAACCCGGACGATACCCCCCTCACCCGCCCGCAACTGATCGCGGCGATGCGGGATTGCGACGTCCTCGTCCCCACCGTCACCGATCGCATCGACGGCGAGATGATTGCCCACGCCCACGATGCGGAGCACGGCGGCACCGGCCGGCTGCGGCTGATCGCCAGCTTCGGCGCCGGGTATGAGCATGTCGACCTCGCCGCCGCCCGCGCGCGCAAGATTCCGGTGACGAACACCCCCGGCGTGTTCACCGACGATACCGCCGATCTCGCCATGGCGCTGATCATCGCCGTCCCCCGCCGCCTGGTCGAGGCGACGCGCATGGTGCTGGCCGGCGAATGGTCCGGCTGGGGCCCGACGGCGATGCTCGGCCACAAGCTCGGCGGCAGGTGCCTGGCGATCGTCGGCATGGGCCGCATCGGCCAGGCCGTCGCCCACCGCGCCCGCGCCTTCGGGCTCGACGTCGTCTACCACAACCGCCACCGCCTGCCCGCCGCGCATGAAAACATGCTCGGCGTCCGCTACGAGGGCGATCTCGACGCGATGCTGGCGGCGGCGGACATCGTCAGCCTGCACTGCCCGGCCGGCGCCGCCACCCACCACCTGATCGACTCCCGCCGCCTCGCGTTGCTCAAGCCCACCGCGTTCCTGGTCAACACCGCGCGCGGCGACGTCGTCGACGAGGAAGCGCTGATCGCCGCGCTCGCCGAAGGCCGCCTCGCCGGCGCCGGCCTCGACGTCTATCTCCACGAACCGCGGATCGACCCGCGCTTCCTCGAACTGCCCAACGTCGTGCTGATGCCCCACGTCGGTAGCGCCACCGTCGAAGGCCGGGCGATGGCGGGTGAAAAGGTCATCGCCAACATCCGCTTCTGGATGGACGGCCACCGCCCCCCCGACATGGTCCTCGAAGGCCTCGGCTGACAATCGCGAACCCCACCGGCCCCCGCAACCCCGTCATCCCCGCGAAAGCGGGGACCTCGAGCAACCGCGCTGACCCCCCACCGGCCCACCCCCGCAACTCCCCTCTTGACATTTGCAACCACATAGGTTACACGCACCCCCATCCGGCCCGCCTTCTCGCGAAAGGCGGCCCCGGTGTTTCAGGCCGGCGTTGCCCGCGATGGCGCATCCTTTTCCCGGACGCACCATGCAGCGCGAAGCAGCGTCAGCTACCGGTTCAGGCTGGCGGGCCTCACCGCCACCCCGGACAGCG
>JAGWUH010000005.1 GCA_028868535.1 Sphingomonadales bacterium
GCCGGCTTCGGCCGCGTCATCAACGTCTCCAGCGTCGTCGCGGTCCAGCCCAACAACCTCGGCGCCGATTATTCCGCCGCCAAGGCCGCGCTCAACAACATGACGGTCAGCCTCGCCGGCTCGCTGCGCAGCACCGGCGTCACCGTCAACACCGTCACCCCCGGCATCATCGTCGGCGACGGCCTGATTCGCTCGATGCGCGACCGCTTCGGCGACCAGACGCTGACGGTCGAGCAGATCACCGCGAAGATGGTCGAGCTGAAGATCTTCGAGCTCCCCCCCGCCGGCCGCCTCGGCATCGACGAGGACATCGGCCTGATCGTCTGCACCCTCGCGTCCCCGCGCTCGGGCTTCGTCACCGGCGCCAACTACCGGATTGACGGCGGCCAGGTGAAGGCAGTGCTCTAGGAGAGGAAATCCCATGTCCGAGAAAACCTACAAGGTCATCCAGTGGTGCACCGGCGTCGTCGGCTCGGCGGCGCTGCGCGGCTTCATCCAGAACCCCACCATCGAGCTGGTCGGCGTCTACGTCACCAGCGACGAGAAGAACGGCAAGGACGCCGGCGACATCGCGGGCCTGCCGAAGACCGGCGTGCTGTGCACCACCGATGCCGAGGCGCTGATCGCGATGGACGCGGATGCCGTGCTCTACGCCCCGCACGTCGCCGGCATTTCGCCCGATCTCGTCTGCCGCCTGCTCGAATCGGGCAAGAACGTGATTTCGCCGGCCGGTCCGTTCCTGCCCAACAAATGGACCCCCGAACTCGCCGAGCAGATCGACGCCGCCTGCCGCAAGGGCAATGTCTCGTTCCATCCCTGCGGCATCCATCCCGGCTACTCGGGCGATATCCTCCCGATCACCCTCGCGCGGCTGATGAACCGCATCGACCGCATCGAGGTCACCGAGATCATCGACAAGGTCCGCAACCCGATGATCTACACGGAGATCATGGGCTTCGGCGCCGATTGCGACGAACTGCTCGCCAACCCGCGCCGCTCGCCCGAAACCTACAAGGTGTTCTACGCCTCGATGGACATGGTCGCGAAGGCCCTCGGCGTGGAGATCGATGAAGTCACCACCAAATTCGAAGTCTCGAAGGCGCTCAAGGACATCGAGCACAAGTTCGGCATGGTCAAGGCCGGCACCTGCGGCGGCCAGCACTACGAATGGACGGCGATGGTCAAGGGCAAGCCGTTCCTCGTCTACCACTTCTACTGGCAGCTGGGCGAGGACCTCGACCCGCTGTGGGAACAGGGCGAGGCCCGCTACCGCGTCCGCATCCACGGCGATCCCGGCGTCGAATGCAACCTGATGGGCCTGCCCGACGCCGACGACCGCCACCCGTTCCTCGGCCTGCCGTGGACCGGCATCGTCGGCGCAACCGCCGTCCCCGCGGTCTGCGACGCCGCCCCCGGCGTCGTCACCCACATCGACCTCGGCGTTGTCCAGCCGCATGGACTGGTCGCCCGCTGAACGCCCGATATTCGATTCAAAACCATGAAATACCATAATATTTCTGGACATCACCGCTCCCGCCGCTAGATCTGCCGGCGGGAGGGGTGCGATCGTGCCGAACCACAATTCCGATGCCTGGAAAATCACCGACCCCAACCGGCAACGGGTCCGGCACGCTACCACCTTGACGACCCATCCCGGCGTGTTCTTCCGCCAGGTCATCATGCCGCAATACGGGCTGAACGTGTCGTCGCTCGCGCGCCTGATCGATTTTTCCCGGCCCCACCTGCACAACGTCCTGTCGGGGCGGGGCGATCTCACGCGGGAACTCGCCTATCGGCTCGGCGCGCTGTTCACCGAACAGGTCGCCGATTTCCTGATCAACTACCAGCACCTCTGGGACCTTCAGCAGGAACAGCCCCGCCGCGCGGCGCTGCGACAGAAGATCCGCCGCCTCCCCGAACCCGCTCCCGACGATGGCGGAACCCCGCCTCGTTGATCCCCGCGCGATGCCCCCCGCGCGATGCCACTACGGCGCGGGCGCATCGCCGCCCCGGACATTCGCAACTCCCCCTTGCCCCGCCGCGCCGAATCGCTAGAGAGGCCCCAACCGCGCCTTCCGGGCGCGAAACGCCACGTTTTCAGGGAACCCGCGATGGCCACCTTCACTCTCCCCGCCAACAGCAAGATCACGGGCAAGGCCCGCCATCACGCCGCTCCGGGGGCCACGAAGGTCAAGAAATTCAAGGTCTACCGCTACGATCCCGATTCGGGCGAGAACCCCCGCTACGACACCTTCGACATCGATCTCGACAGCTGCGGCCCGATGGTCCTCGACGCGCTGATCAAGATGAAGAACGAGCAGGATTCGACGCTCACCTTCCGCCGCTCCTGCCGCGAGGGCATCTGCGGCTCCTGCGCGATGAACATCAACGGCCGCAACGGCCTCGCCTGCACCACCGCGATCGAGGATCTCAAGGGCGACATCCGCATCACCCCGCTGCCGCACATGGAAGTGATCAAGGACCTCGTCCCCGATTTCACCCATTTCTACGCGCAGTACGCCAGCATCCGTCCCTGGCTGCAGACCGTGTCGACCACGCCCTCGGGCAAGGAACGGCTGCAGTCCCCCGAACAGCGCGAAAAGCTCGACGGCCTGTACGAGTGCATCCTGTGCGCCTGCTGCTCCACCTCGTGCCCGTCGTACTGGTGGAACTCCGACAAGTTCCTCGGCCCCGCCATCCTGCTCCAGGCCTACCGCTGGCTTGCCGACAGCCGCGACGAGATGACCGGTGAGCGGCTCGACGAGCTGGAGGACCCCTTCCGCCTCTATCGCTGCCACACGATCATGAACTGCGCCAACGTCTGCCCCAAGGGCCTGTCGCCGGCGCGCGCGATCGCCGAAATCAAGAAGATGCAGGCCGAGCGCCAGCTCTGATCCTGGCCGGGCAACCCGCGTGTCCGCCTACTTCCGCTGGGAACCCAGCCCGGACCACCCCGGCTGGATCGCCTATGAACTGTCGGAGCCGGAACGCTACAACCGCGCCGTGCTCGGCACCCTGCTGGTGCGCGACGAAGGCGAAAAGTGCCGCATCCGGCTGACCCCGCGCGAACTGCACGTCAACTCGGCGGACCGCATCCACGGCGGCGTGATCCTCGGCCTGATCGATGTCGGCATGTTCGCCGCGATCTACCAGCTGCGCGGCATTCCGGTTTCCGGCTCGATGACCGTCGACATGCAATGCCAGTTCATCGCCGCCGGTGACGGTTCGCGGCCGCTCGACGCCGTCGTCGAGGTGCTGCGCGAAACCGGCCGCCTGTGCTTCGTCCGCGGCCTCGTCGTGCAGGACGACGATCTCGTCGCCAGCTTCACCGCCACCGCGCGCAAGCCGGCCAGGGCCGCGACGTGACCGGCCTGATCGCCCGCTACGAAGCCCTGCTCGCCTCGGGAGAGCTGCGCCCCGATGCCGAGCAGGCCGCCGCCGCCGAACGCCTCGCGGCGCTGCAGAAGGAGCTCGAATCCGCCCCCTCCGGCGGGGGCCTGCTCGGCAAGCTGCTCGGCCGCAAGCCGGCGACGCGCCCGCGCGGCCTCTACATGTGGGGCGGCGTCGGCCGCGGCAAGTCGATGCTGATGGACCTGTTCCACGATACCCTCCGCATCACCGAAAAGCGCCGCGTCCACTTTCACGCCTTCATGCTCGAAGTCCACGCCCGCCTGCGCGACGCGCGGCGGTCGGAAACCGGCGATCCCATCCCGCCGGTCGCCGCGGCCATCGCCCATAACCTGCGCGTGCTCGCCTTCGACGAGATGGTGGTCAACAACTCGGCCGACGCGATGATCATGTCGCGCCTGTTCACCGCGCTGATCGTCGATCACGGCCTGGTCATCGTCACCACCTCGAACCGCGCCCCCGGCCAGCTCTACAAGGACGGCCTCAACCGCGAGCATTTCCTGCCGTTCATCGCGCTGATCGAACGCGAACTCGACGTGCTCGCGCTCAACGGCCCGGTCGACTATCGCCTCCAGCGCCTCGCCGGCATGGCCTCCTGGCACATGCCGCTCGGCGAACCCGCGACCGACCAGGTCCGCGAAGCGTTCTTCCGCCTCACCGACTATGCGCCGGAGGACGCCGTCCACGTCCCCTCGGCGGAGCTCGACCTCGGCGGCAACCGCAAGCTGTTCGTGCCCAAGAGCCTCAAGGGCGTCGCCGTGTTCAGCTTCAAGCGCCTCTGCGGCGAGGCGCGCGGCGCCGCCGACTACCTCGCGCTGGCACAGGCCTACCACACGGTTATCCTCGTCGGCATTCCCCGGCTCGGCGCCGAGAACCGCAACGAAACCGCGCGCTTCGTCACCCTGGTCGACGCGCTTTACGAAATGAAGGTCAAGCTCTTCGTGACGGCCGCCGCCGCGCCCGAGGACCTCTACGACACCGGCACCGCCGGCAACGAGAGCGGCCGCTTCGAATTCGACCGCACCGTCAGCCGCCTGATCGAGATGCAGAGCGCGGACTACATGGCCCTCGGCCACGGCGAAGCCTGAGGGCGCCGAAATTCAGCCGCTGACGACCTGCGAACGGCAGCCTGGTTCGCCTCGCGATCGACCCAATCCCGACGGTCCTCCCGTCGGGCTTCAGGCCTCCGCCGCCACGGCTTCGCCACCCTGCTTGCGCCGGTCGACGATCGCCTCGAAGTCGCGCTCGAACTTCGGCCGCATCGTCCCGCACAGCCGGTCCCACACCGTGGTGTAACCGCCGAAATTGCCGGTGAAGTAGCGATGGTGCTGGTCGTGGAAGGTGGCCGAGATGAACCACTTGGTCGCCCACGACTTGTTCCACCAGCGCGGCAGGAACTCGTAGCCGGAGTGGACATAGAGCCCCATGATGATGTTGGTCGGCAGGATCAGCGCGACCGTCTGCGCGTGACACGTCACCAGCAGCAGGAACAGGATCACGTAGCCGCCATTGATCACCGATTCCAGCGGGCTGACCGAAAGCGTCGTCATCAGGTTCGGCGCGGTGGAGCGGTGATGCAGCTTGTGCACCCAGGTATAGACCGGCTCGACGTGCATCCAGCGGTGCAGCCAGTAGAAGTAGGTGTCGAAACCGACGAAGTAGAGCACGTACTCCCCCGCGATCCGCCACCAGGCGGCCGGTTCGTGCAGCGTCGTGATCCAGCCCATCGCTTCCAGCTTGCCGCGCGCGGTGCCGAGGATGAACCCGGTGATCGTCGCGTTCAGCACGCCGAACACGATCTCGTTGCGGAACACCGACCACTTGAACCCGCGCGGCTGGATCTTGCGCGCCTTCAGGAACCCGCTGGTCACCCCCCAGCCGATCCCGACCGCCAGCGCCAGCGCCCACACCCAGGTCGTCACGTCACCGTGAAGCAACTTCGAAATCATGCTTTCTCCCATCCATCCTGTCAGACCGACGCGCGCGGAATCCGCGCCCGCGTCTCGAAACCGCAGGCCGCGTCGCAGATCGCGCGCAGCGCCGCCACCAGATGCGGCCGTTGCTCCGCCGGAAACCCGGCTCCCAGCGCCCCCTCAAGCCGCGCGAAGCCGGCCTCGACCTGCTCCAGCACCGCCCGTCCCGCAGCGGACACGGTCAGCGCGATCGCGCGCCCCTCGCCGGCGACGCGGTCGATCAGCCCCTCGCGCTCGAGCCGCGCGATCAGCGGCACGAGGTTGTTCGGCTTGATGCGATAAGCCCGCGCGATCGCGCTCGAGGTGCAACCCGGGTGCGCGCCGACGTGCATCAGCAACGTCGCCTCGCTGGGCTTCAGCCCCGCCTGGCCGAACTCTCCGGCCATCGCCGCCATCACCGCCACCGAAGCCCGGCGCAGCTCATGGCACAGCGAGCCCGAAACCGGGTCGGGCACCGGCCCCGCCATTTCGGCGACCGCGTGACTGTCGAGCAACATGGTATGCTCTATACCATACAACTGCCCCATTCGCAATGCGCGGCGCCGCCACCCGCCGCAGGCGGTCGCGACAGACCGTCGGTAGACCGGGCGACGCGCCGGCAAATGCCCTTTCCCCCGGCAAATCCCCCTTCCGCCGGCAAATCCCCTTTCCCACTGCCATGGCGCCGCCTAAGGGCGGCAATGGAGGACATAGCGACGGCATCCCGCCGCCGCGTGAGGAGGGGATTACCCGGATGCGCAAACACCTCGGGACGGTGTTGGCGGCCATTGCCGTTGCCTGTCCACAAATCGCTTTCGCCCAGACATCGCCCGCCGCCGCCAATGGCGCGGACACCGTCTGGATTCTCGTCTCCTCGGCCTTCGTGCTGCTGATGTGCATGCCGGGGCTGACGCTGTTCTACGGCGGCCTTGTCCGCGCCAAGAACTTCCTCGCGGTAACCGTCCAGGTCGGCGCGATCACCGCCGCCGCCTCGCTGCTGTGGGTGATGTGCGGCTACACCATCGCGTTCGGCGAAGTCGGCCGCGGGCTGATCGGCGGCGGGGGCGATGCGCTGCTCGCTCACCTCGCCCCGGTCCGCGCCGGCACCACCATCCCGGAGAACGTCTTCGCGCTCTACCAGATGTGCTTCGCCGCGATCACCCCGGCGCTGATGGTCGGCGCCTGGGTCGATCGCACCCGCTTCCCGTGGGTGGTGGTGTTCTCCGCGCTGTGGGGCCTCGTCGTCTACGCACCCGCCGCGCACTGGATCTGGGGCGGCGGCTGGCTGTTCCGCGAATACGGCACGCTCGATTTCGCCGGTGGCATCGTCGTCCACACCACGGCCGGAGTCTCGGCGCTGGTCGCGGTGATCCTCGTCGGCCCCCGCCTCGGCTTCAACCGCACGCTGATGCTGCCGCACAGCCCGGCGTTGACGATGGTTGGCGCCGCGCTGCTGTGGATGGGCTGGTTCGGCTTCAACGGCGGCTCCGCGCTCGCCGGCAACGCCGTCGCCGCGTCCGCGATCATCAACACGCACCTCGCCGCCTGCGCCGCCGCGCTGGTATGGCTGGCGATCGAGCAGTGGCAGGTCGGCAAGCCGACCTCGGTCGGCTTCGCCACCGGCGCCGTCGCCGGCCTCGCCACCGTCACCCCGGCGGCGGGCTTCATCGCCCCCGGCGCGGCGATCCTGTTCGGCGTCGCCGCCGCGGCGATCTGCTTCCCGATGATCCAGCTCGTCAAGGCGCGGCTGAAGGTCGACGATTCGCTCGACGTCTTCGCCGTCCACGGCGTCGGCGGGATGACCGGCTCGATCCTGCTGGCGCTGTTCGCCTCGAAGTCGCTCGGCGGCGTCGGCTACGCCCCCGGACGCGACCTCGGCTCGCAGCTCGTCGCCCAGTTGCTCGGCGTCGGCGTCGTCGCCGCCTGGTCGGCCATCGCCACCTTCGCGCTGGCCAAGGGCACTGCGCTGGTGTTCCCGATGCGCGTCAGCGAGGACGAGGAACGCGAAGGCCTCGACCTCGCCAGCCACGGCGAACGCGCCTGGGAAATGGACTAGAACTGGGTCATCCGGAGCTCCCGGCTAAATCAGATCTGCGGGGCGCAAGAACAAGGGCGCGGAAGCTTCGGCCTCCGCGCCCTTGTTTCTTGGCGTCCGGAAAACGTCAGTCGCCGGTGAGGATGCGGTCGACCAGCTGCTTCGTCGTCGGCGTGAAGCCGTTCGAATAGAACGGGTCCTGCTTGAAGCGATAGGCCGCGTGCCCCGCGAACATCAGGTTCTGATCGACGTCGCCGCCGTGCGCGATCTCCTGCAGCGTCTTCTGGATGCAGAACGAACGCGGATCGGCCAGCCGCCCGGTGGTGTAGTCGTCGTGGTCCTTCCACGACGAGAACCCGCAGTGCGACAGGCAGCCCATGCAGTCCGACTGGTCCTGCTTGATCACCGCGCGCTCCTCGGGGGAGACGAACACCACGGTATCATCGGGGGTGCGCAGCGCCTCGGCAAAGCCCTGCGCCGCCCAGCCGCGCGCCCGTTCGAGATCGCGCGGTGCCACCCAGAAGTTCTTGCCCTTGACGCCGACGTCGAGCCGCGCGGTATGTTCGCCCGCCTCGACCCGCGAATACGGGATCTGCCGCAGCGACCGCGCCTCCAGCGCGCGCAGGAACGAATTGCGCACCGCGCTCGAATAGAACCCGGTCGGCGAGAACCGGTGCAGCAGCACGTCGCCCGGCTCCAGGTCGCGCAGAGCGTCCTTCCAGGCCTGCGGGATCGGGCTTTCCTCGGTCAGCAACGGCCGCGTGCCGAACTGGAACGCGATCTGCCCCAGCTCCGGATTGTCGATCCAGTGATCCCACTCGCGCAGAAACCACACCCCGCCAGCCATCACGATCGGCACCGAATCGGGCACGCCTTCGGCGCGCATCGTGTCGCGCAGCGCCTTGACGCGCGGGTACGGGTCCTCGGGCTTCAGCGGGTCCTCGGCGTTCGACAGGCCGTTGTGCCCGCCCGCCAGCCAGGGGTCCTCGTAGACCACCGCGCCCATCAGGTCCGCGACCTTGGAATAGGCCCGCTTCCACAGCGCCCGGAACGCCCGCGCCGAGCTGACGATCGGCAGGTAGTTGACGTTGAAGCGCGCCGCGATCTCGGAAAGCTTGTATGGCATGCCGGCGCCGCAGGTCACGCCTGTGACCAGCCCGCGGGTCTTCTCCAGCACCCCTTCGAGCACCTGCTGCGCGCCGCCCATCTCCCACAGCACGTTGATGTTGATCGCGCCCTTGCCGCCCGAAAGGTCGAACGCCCGCCGCACCTGCTCGACGGCGCCGTCGATGGCATAGCGGATCAGTTCCTCGTGCCGCTCGCGCCGGGTCAGTGCTTTGTAGACCTGCGGGACGATCTTGCCCTCGGCATCGTAGGAATCGGCATTCACCGCCGAAACCGTGCCGATGCCCCCGGCCGCGGCCCAGGCGCCCGAACTCATGTGGTTCGTCGCCGCCACGCCCTTGCCGCCTTCGACCAGCGGCCAGACCTCGCGGCCGCCGTAGATGATCGGAGACAAACCCTTGAAACTCATTGAATCCCGCTTTCCATCTGCCGCACCCGCTCAGCCATTGCGCGCGGGCGGCCCTGATTGCACATGCGACGGGTCACGACACGCGCGGATCGACTCCGGCGCCGGGCGCTCGCCCACCGCCTCGAAACGCGCATAATACCCCGTTACTTCCGGTTTACGAACAAACTCGCTTAAGCGAAAGCCCACCGCGGCGAATTCGCAGAACAACTGCGCCGGCGGGATGCCGTGGCGGCTGGTGGGCCGGTCGATGTCGACGACGATCACCTGCCCGCCCGGGCGCAACGCCGGCCGCAAGTGCCACAGGAAGGCATAAGGTTCGCCGACCTCGTGGTACATGTGGACGAGGAACACGCGGTCGAAGCTGTTGCCCGGCAATCGCGGATCGGCCGCATCGCCCAACTTGATCGAAACATTGTCGAGCCGCTCGCGCGAGACGCGGTCGCCCAGCTTGGCGAGCGCCCCGCGGTCGATGTCCTCGGCCAGCACGCGGCCCTTCTTGCCCACCCGCTGCGCGAGCCGGATGGTATAGTAGCCCTCGCCCGCACCGATGTCGGCGACGGTCATCCCCGGCGCGATCCGCGCCAGGTCCATCACCGTCTGCGCCTCGCCCTGGGCATCGCGCGTCGCCTCGGTCACCCCGCCCTGCTCGGGCGCCAGCACCGCCAGCCGCTCCGCCCGCGGGAACCCCCGCGCCGAATCCGGCCGCCCGGCATCGGGGTCCTCGCGCCGGCAGCCCCCGGCCGCCAGCGCGAGCGCGATCAGCACGGCGCCCCCCGCGCGCATCCTAGTCGACGTCCTCCACGTCGACCTTCTCGCCGCTGACCCGCTGCGCCAGCGCCGCCGCCATGAACGGGTCGAGCGCGCCGTCGAGCACGTCGGACGGGGTCGGGCTGGTCACGCCGGTGCGCAGGTCCTTCACCATCTGGTACGGCTGCAGCACGTAGCTGCGGATCTGGTGCCCCCAGCCGATGTCGGTCTTGGCGGCGTGCTCGGCGCTCGCCGCTTCCTCGCGCTTGCGCATCTCCTCCTCGTAAAGCCGCGCCTTCAGCATGTTCATCGCGATCTCGCGGTTCTTGTGCTGGCTGCGATCGACCTGGCTGGCAACGATGATGCCGCTCGGCACGTGGGTGATGCGCACCGCCGAGTCGGTGGTGTTGACGTGCTGCCCGCCCGCGCCCGACGCGCGATAGGTATCGATCTTCAGGTCGGCGGGATTGACCTCGATGTTGATGTTGTCGTCGATCACCGGATAGACCCAGACCGAGCTGAACGAGGTGTGCCGCCGCGCGCTGCTGTCATAGGGGCTGATCCGCACCAGCCGGTGCACGCCGCTCTCGGTCTTGGCATAGCCATAGGCGTTCTCGCCCTTGACCAGGATCGTCGCGCTCTTGATCCCGGCCTGCTCGCCGGCCTGGTACTCGATCACGTCGACCTTGAAGCCGCGCTTCTCCGCCCAGCGCGTGTACATGCGCAGCAGCATCTCGGCCCAGTCCTGGCTCTCGGTGCCGCCGGCGCCGGCGTGGATCTCGACGTAGGTGTCGAAGCCGTCGGCCTCGCCCGCCAGCAGCGCCTGGACTTTGTCGGCATCGGCGCGCTCGGCCAGCGCGGCGAGCGAGTCCAGCCCCTCGCGCACGGTCGCCTCGTCGTCCTCCATCTCGCCCAGCTCGATGAACTCGACCGCGTCGGCCATCTGCGCGGAAATGTCGCGCACCGCGCCGATCGACGCCTCCAGCCGCCGCCGCTCGCGCATCACCGCCTCGGCTTCCTTGGGATTGTCCCACAGCTTCGGGTCCTCGACGCGCGCGTTCAGCTCGTCGAAGCGCCGCAGCGCCCGTTCCCAGTCGAGGAACTTGCGGACCAGCGCCAGCGCCGCCTCGATCCGGTCGATATGGGCCTGCCCTTCGGCACGCATGACACCTGGACTCCTGCTACCCGAACCCGACGCCCCGGCCTTTCCCGGCCGGGTGGGCGAGCCACCTGGCGGATCGGGAAACATGGTCCCTCGACCATGGCGCCGGACCGGCTTCCATCAAGGCCGGGGCTCTAGCGGCATCGCCGGCAAAGTCAAAGGCCGCCGCCATCGGCGCGGCGGCAAAGCCCGGAGGGCGGCTGCCCCCCGGGCTCCCGTCACGGCGCCGGCAATGGCCCCGACGCGGCCCAACCGCCGCGCCTTCCATCTGCCGGTCGCCGCACGATTTCGGGCAACGCCCGTCAGCCCCAAGGCCAACGCGGGGCCGGGGTCAATAGGGAATGTCTCTTTTTTCAGCCACTTGCCTTGGCGCGGTGCCCGGCGCGCTACTTGCCCTGGACGGCCGCGAGCGTCAGCTTGACGTGGTCGCGCCAATCCATGTTGGTATAGGCCAGCTTCACCGTGCCGTCGCGGCCGATGACATAGGACGTGCGGCTGGTCAGCCCGCCCATCGGAATCCCGGCCATGCTCAGCGAGACGTCGTAGGCCTTGATGATGTCCTTGCTGGCGATCGCCACCGGGAACTTGCTGCGGCATTCCTCGGTGGAGAACTTCTGCAACGTCGGCAGGTCGTCGGCCGACATGCCGACCACCGTCGCCCCCGCCTTGCGGAAATCGTCGATCGCCTCGGAGAACGCGTGTGCCTCCAGCGTGCAGCCCTTGGTGAACGCCTTCGGGTAGAAGTACAGGACCACCGGTCCCTTCTTCAGCGCCGCCTTCAGCGAGAAGTCGAACGGCTTGCCGTCCTCCGCACCCTTGGTGGTGAAGTCGGGCGCGCGGGCGCCCACCGCCAGTGCGGCCCGCGCCGGCTGGCTGGAGACGAAGGTGGCGGCCGCGACCAGCGCGGCGGGCACGGCGAGCGCGATGCTGAGCCTGCTCAGCGCGCGATGGGGGGTCTGGGTCATGGCCCGCAGGATGATACGAACCGCGCCCGCTGTCCAGCACCCGCCGCCTGCCCTTCAGTGCATGGCGGCGATCGCCGCGCTGCGCTTGGCATCGCGGTCGTCGTAGATGTTCGCCAGGCGCCGCTCGATCCGCACCGCCGCGTCGTCGCGCACGCCCTCCGGTGCACCTCCGGTCAGCACCGTCGGCAGCGACAGCGACCCGCCCGGCCCCAGCTTGGTGGCGAAGTCCTGGCCGGTGGACAGCAGCCGCCGGCACTGCGCGGTCGGGGTCGATGCCTCCGGGCAGGCCCAGGCATCGGTCCACAGCTCGACCCGCATGATCATGTTCTCGGTCCGGTTCGCCACCGCCAGCGGCAGGTCGAGCCGGAACTGGCCGCCGGCGATTCGCCCCTCGGCGCCGCCGGTATCGATGACGATGCCGCCCGGCACCTGCTCCACCGCGAACGGATCGAGCGCCGAGCGCACCGCCGGCGTCGCCAGCACCAGCAGCGCGATCACCAGCAGCGCCTGGATCGGACGCCAGCCGAACAGGCCGCGCAGCCCGCCGGCCGACTCGCCGCGCCGGAAATCCCTTGTCGGAGGCAATGCCATCTGAGCCTTTCGCGTGGTCGGCGACCGGTCCGCCCGGCGCCGCCCGGTTTATCGCACCGCCCCCTTGCCAAAGCCGGCGCGCGACGCCGGTAGGAACGCGTACGAACGCGGTTAACCGCGCGATTGCAGGCGGATCAGTAGACGCCGCCCTGCTCGGCCGCGAAATCGCCCGGCGCGGTCTCCTCGCCGCTGCCCTGCGCCGCGCTGCCACCCTCGACGCCACGGCGGATCTGGTCGAGCAGTTCCTCGCGCTTGGCCGCCAGCTGCTCCTGCCGGCTCGGCCGCTGCGGCTCGGTCTCCGGCTTGAACGCCTCCCAGATCACCCCGGCCTTGGGATCGTCGCTGGGCGCCCCGGTGAACACCCGCTGCCCGCTGACCCGGTCGATCCGCACCAGCCGCACCCCTTCGGGGGCGATGAACGGGGTATGGTCCCAGCGATCGCGCGATTCGGTGATGAACTGCTTCATGATCGGCGCGGCATACGTGCCGCCCTGGGCATAACCGCCCAGCGACTTCGGCTGGTCATAGCCGATGTAGACGCCGCCGACGATGTTGGCGCTGCCCCCCATGAACCAGACGTTGGTCGGCCCCGAGGTCGTGCCGGTCTTGCCGAACAGCGGCAGGTTGAGGTCGCGCAGCACCACCGCGGTGCCGCGCAGCACCACGCCTTCCAGCATGTGGACGACCTGGTAGGCGGTGCGCGGGTCGAGCACCTGCCGCCCCTTCGGCGCCAGCCGGGGCATCGGCTTGCCATCCCATTCGGCCATGCTGCACGCGTTGCAGCGGCGGTTGTCGGCACGCCAGATCACCTTGCCGTTGCGATCCTGGACATAGTCGATCAGCGAAGGCGCGTATTGCACCCCCGAATTGGCCAGCGCTGCATAGGCGTTGACCATCTGCGCCACCGTCGTTTCGCCGGCACCGAGCGCGAACGACAGGTACGGCGGGTACTTGCCGATGCCGACGCGCTCGAAGGTCTTCGTCACCTTGTCCATGCCGGTGTCGTTGGCGATGTGCACGGTCATCAGGTTGCGCGACTGCTCCAGCCCCCAGCGCATCGTGTGGATGCCGCCGTTGCCCGAGTTGTCGAAGTTGCGGAAGCACTTCTGCCCCAGCGCCGCACCCTGGTAGACGCAGAACGCCTGATCCGGCACCATCGTCGCCGGGGTCATGCCGTTGTCGAGCGCGGTGGCATAGACGAACGGCTTGATCGTCGATCCCGGCTGCCGCATCGCCTGCGTCGCCCGGTTGAACGAATCCAGCCCCGAATCGAACCCGCCCTGCATCGCCAGCACGCGGCCGTTGTACGGGCTTTCCACCACCATCCCGCCCGACACAGCCGGGATCGCGCGGACCACCCAGCCGTTCCCCTCGGGCGATGCGGCGACGACGTCGCCGGCGCGGACCGGATCGGCCATGCCCGAAAGCGGCGCCGTCGTGCCGTCGGGGAAGCCGATCGTCGCGCTCGGCCCGCTGCGCCGCAGCACGACGCCGACGCGCCAGTCCTTGTAGGCGATCGACTTGTTCAGCCCGACCAGTTGCCGCTGCCAGTGCTCGGCATCGAGGTCGAGATGCGCGATCGGCCCCGGCCAGCCCTTGCCCGACCAGTAGCGCAGCAACCCCGCACGCAGCGCCGAAAGGCTGGCGTGCTGCAGCGCCGGGTCCATCGAGGTGCGCACCCACAGACCGCCCGCATAGATCGAATTCGGCCCGTCCTCGGCGCTCTCGCCATACTTGTCGATCAGCCGCCGCCGGACTTCCTCGACGAAATAGCCGACGGCGGCGTCATAGACCTCGACCCGGCGAGCGATCACCCCCAGCGGCTGCGCCTTGGCGGCATCGGCATCGGCGCGGCTGGCCCAGCCGTTCTTGACCATCTGGTCGAGCGCCCAGTTGCGCCGTTCCAGCGCCATCCCCGCGAACTTGGCGCGGCCATAGGTCTCGGGCGCCTTGGGCAGGATCGCCAGGAACGCCGCCTCGTGCAGCGCCAGCTTGTCGACGTCCTTGCCGAAATAGGCGCGCGCCGCCGCCTGCACGCCGAAGCTCTGCCGCCCCAGCGGGATCTCGTTGAGGTAGAGCTCGAGGATCTGCTGCTTCGACAGCACCCCCTCGATGCGCCGCGCCAGGATCATCTCCTTGAGCTTGCGGCTGACCGAGTACTCGTTGCCGATCAGGATGTTCTTGGCGACCTGCTGGGTGATCGTCGAGCCGCCGCGCGCGCGCTGGCCCGATCCGAACTTCAGCCCATAGTCGACCACCGCCTGCGCCAGCCCGATGTAGTCGACGCCGCCGTGGCTGAAGAAATTCTTGTCCTCGGCCGACAGGAAGGCGTGGATCAGCGGCTGCGGAAAATCGACATAGCGCAGCTGCACCCGCCGTTCCCGCGCATAGGAATAGACGATCGAGCCGTCGGCGCCGCGCACCATCGTCGGCAGCGGCGGCTGGTAATCGACCAGCGTGTCGGCCGAGGGCAGGTTGCGCAGCACCGCCAGCCACAGCACCGCATAACCCAGCACCAGCGCGCCCAGCAGCGAAGCGCCGATGCGGAACAGCCAGCCCGAACGCCAGCGCGCGGCAAACCACGCCGAAACCGGCGCCAGGTGCCCGCCCAGCGCGCCCGCGCCGTCGCGCAGCCGCGACCACACGCCGCCGACCTCGCGCCGGATGCGGTAATGCCGGTTGTCGTCGGGACCCTCGTCAGCCATCGCCGGTCGCTCTAGAGCATCGCGCGAAAAAATGGGAACGGGTTTTTCGCGTCATGCGGCGCACCGAAAATCCGGCCGCGCCCGAACGCCCTGCACGCCGATCGGCTTTCTCGTCGCCGCGCCACGTTCACGGCGCCGCGGCGGACTGCCGCGCCAGCCACACCCGGATCGCCCTCGCGGTCGCGTCGGCGAACGCCTCGCGCCCTTCGCGCGATGCCAGCCGGGCCGCGTCCTCGGCGTTGGAGATGTAGCCGGCCTCGAACAGCACCGATGGCGTGTCGGGCGATTTCAGCACGACGAACGCCGCCGATTGCAGCGGCCGCTCGCGGAACGTGATGCGCCCCTCCCCCTCGCGCAGGATCAGCCGCGCCAACTCGGCGGCGCGCGCCTCGGCCTGGCGCTGCGACAGGTCGACCAGGATCGCGTCGACGTCGCTGTCGCCCTTGCCCAGCACGACGCCGTTGACGGTGTCGGCCCGGTTCTCGGTCGCCGCCAGCCGCTCGGCCTCCTGGCTGCTGCCCCTGGCCGACAGGGTATAGACGGTCGCGCCCCGCGCCTCGCTGGCGCCGGCACTGTCGGCGTGGATCGACACGAACAGGTCCGCCTGCAGCCGCCGCGCGATGCCCGAACGCTCCTCCAGCAGCAGGTAGCGGTCGTCGTCGCGCGTCATCGCCACGCGCACCCCGCCCCCGGCCAGCAACCGGTCGCGCAGCGCCCGCGCCAGCGCCAGCGTCAGGTCCTTTTCGTGCAGCCGGCCGGCACCCGCCCCGGGATCGTGTCCGCCGTGGCCCGCGTCGATCACCACCAGCGGCCGGCTGGCGTCGAGCGGCCCCTCGATCTTCGGCAGACCCGTCTGCCCGCCCGCCGGCGGCAGTTCCAGCCGCACGACATAGCTGCGGTCCGGCCCCAGCGCGCCGAAGTGGCGATCGGCCGCGATCATCGCCGCGAACACGCCGATCGGCGCGAGCAGGACGAGCACGAGGGTCAGGCCAAGGCTGGGGATGCGCGGCATCGTTTTCCCGCCTAGTCCGCGCGCCGGCGCCGCGCAATGCCCCGGCAATGCCCGTCGGTCGCGCCATCCACAGCCGGCTGCACTCGATTTCCGGGAGGCCGCGTCAACCTTGCGTTAACCATGACCACGCCATGACCGCTGCAACGACCTTGCACCGTGCCGAAGCAGGTGCTAATTCGTCGCAATTGGGCAATATGCCGCCCCGATCCCTGCACGAACCTGCCGAAAAACAGGCACGTCGCGCAACCTCCCCCGGATCGGCAAAGCGATTTCCCATACCCGTCCGGGCGTTTTTCCGTCCGGGCAAGTCAGGTTGATGCAGTCCATGATGAGTATTTCGCCGTTCCACGCACCGCAGCCCTCCGGGGCGATGGCGGCGTGGGCCGGCGTCGCCCGGATTTCCGGGTCGGCGATGACGGCCGGGTCGCACCGCGCCATCGCCCCTCGCGCAGGCAACGCGCGCCTCATCCCGGCTGCAGACGCATCCCCGTCCGGCGCCCCGCGCGCCGGCATTTCTGTCATCCAACCCCGCGCCCCGCGCGCGGGCCAAACCCATCCCGCCGCGCGCATCCCTGCACGCGGCGTTTCACGCAATCGTCGTGCCGCATCGCCGGCCGGCTCCCTCAGGGGAGCAGGCGCCGCACCGCCGCACGCCAGGAGAATACACGATGTCCACGCGCATGCTTATCGATGCGCGCCACCCGGAAGAAACCCGGGTGGCGGTGCTGAAGGGTAACCGGATCGAAGAATTCGACTTTGACTCTGCCGATCACAAGCAGATCAAGGGCAATATCTACCTCGCGAAAGTGACCCGGGTCGAACCGTCGCTGCAGGCGGCGTTCGTCGATTTCGGCGGCAATCGCCACGGCTTCCTCGCCTTCAGCGAAATCCACCCCGATTACTACCAGATCCCCAAGGAGGACCGCGAGGCCCTGCTGGCGGAAGAGGCCGCCCACGCCGCCGAGGAAGCCGCGCTGCGCGCCGCCGAGGAAGCCGAGGAAGACGCCTATGACGCCGGCGACGGCGCCTATGCCGACGACGATCTGGGCGGCGTCACCGAGATCGACACCTCCGAGAAGGACGATGTCGCGACGATCGAGGGCGGCCATGTCGAGACCCCGTTCTCGGAAGACGAGGAACCGGCCGAGGCCGAGTACGACGCCGGCGAGGAAGGTGCCGAGGACGGTGCCGAAGACGGAGCCCGTCGCGGCCGCGGTCGTGGCCGTCGCCGCCAGGGTCGCAGCCAGGGCAAGGACACCCGCGACCAGGCCGACGACCTGCGCCAGCGCCGCATGGCGCTGCGCCGCCGCTACAAGATCCAGGACGTGATCCAGCGCCGCCAGGTGCTGCTCGTCCAGGTCGTCAAGGAAGAGCGCGGCAACAAGGGCGCCGCGCTCACCACCTACCTCAGCCTCGCCGGCCGCTACTGCGTGCTGATGCCCAACAGCAGCCACGGCGGCGGCATCAGCCGCAAGATCAGCTCGGTTGCCGACCGCAAGCGCCTGAAGTCGATCATCGCCGAGATGCAGCTTCCCAAGAGCATGGGCTGCATCGTCCGCACCGCCGGCCTCCAGCGCACCAAGCCAGAGATCAAGCGCGATTTCGACTATCTCGCGCGCCTCTGGGACGAGATCCGCGAGAACACGCTGAAGTCCAGCGCCCCGGCGCTGATCCACTCGGACAGCGATCTCATCAAGCGCGCGATCCGCGACATCTACAACCGCGACATCGAGGAAGTCGTCGTCGAGGGCGACGAGGGCTACCGCGCCGCGCGCGATTTCATGAAGCTGCTGATGCCCAGCCACGCGCGCCGGGTGAAGCAGTATGCCGATCCGGTCCCGCTGTTCCAGCGCTACGGCGCCGAGGACCAGTTGACCGCGATGTACGATCCCGTCGTCCAGTTGAAATCGGGCGGCTACATCGTCATCAACCCGACCGAGGCGCTGGTCAGCATCGACATCAACTCGGGCCGCTCCACCAAGGAGCACGGCATCGAGGCGACCGCGCTCAACACCAACCTCGAGGCCGCGCGCGAGATCGCCCGCCAGCTCCGCCTGCGCGACATGGCCGGCCTCGTCGTCATCGACTTCATCGACATGGAATACGGATCGAACATCCGCAAGGTCGAGAAGGCGATGAAGGATGCGCTCAAGAACGACCGCGCCCGCATCCAGGTCGGCCGCATCTCCGGCTTCGGCCTGATGGAGATGAGCCGCCAGCGCCTGCGCACCGGCGTGCTCGAGGCGACCACGCGCGAATGCCCGCACTGCGACGGTTCGGGCCTGGTCCGCACCGCCGGTTCGGCGGGCCTGGCCGCGCTGCGCCTGATCGAGGACGAGGCCGCCAAGGGCAAGGGCACGGTGATCACGCTGTTCGCCAGCCAGGAAGCCTCGATCTACGTGCTCAACTCGAAGCGCGCCGATCTCGCCGAGATCGAGCACCGCTACGGCGTCACTGTCGAGGTCCTGCCCGAGGGTGAGAACGAGGGCGCCAAGATGCGCGTCGCCTCGTCCGGCCCGCGCAACGAGTTCGTGCCCCGCTTTGAACAGATCGCGGTGATCGAGGAAGAAGACGACTACGTCGAGGAAGACGAAGCCGACGACGAGATCGTGGAATCGCGCGAATCCTCGCGCGGCCGTGATCGCGACGAAGGCGACGGCGAAGGTCGCCGCAAGCGTCGCAAGCGCCGCCGCGGGCGCAACCGCGACCGCCAGGACGAAGCCGACGGTGAATCCGCCGAAACCGAGGGCGAGGACGTCGAGTCCGAAGCCGACGAAGCCGGCGAAGGCAGCGACGCCGAGACCGACGCCAACGGCGAGGATGGCGAAGGCCCGCGCAAGCGTCGCCGCCGTGGCCGTCGCCGGCGCGGCGGTCGCAACCGCGACGAGGCCGGCAGCGAGGGCGCGCACGAGGGTGAAGGCGAAGGCGAAGGTGAGGCCGATGCCGCCGACGAAGCCGCTGTCGCGGCCGAGCCGGTAGCGGAGGCAACCCCCGCCGGGGCCGACGAAGCCCCGGCCAAGCCCAAGCGCAGCCGCCGCAAGAAGGCGGACGCCGAAGCGGAAGCGACCGCCGTCGAAGCACCAGTCGCGGAGGAAGCCCCGGCGGCAGAGGAAGCCGCAGCCGCCGCGGAACCGGCCGCCAAGCCCAAGCGCACCCGCCGCAAAAAGGCGGATGCCGAAGCGGAAGCCACCGCCGTCGAAGCGCCTGTCGCGGAGGAAGCCCCGGCTGTCGAGGCGGCTCCGGCCGCCGAGGAGCCGGCCGCCAAGCCCAAGCGCGCGCGCCGCAAGAAGGCCGATGCCGAACCGGCGGAGACGGTGACCACCGAAGCGCCCGAAGCCGCCCCGGCCGAGGTCGAGCCGGAAGCCGAAGCTGCCGAGTCTGACGAAGCCTCCGCCAAGCGTCGCACCGGCTGGTGGCAACGCACCTTCGGCAACTGACCGCCGGATCAGCGAACCAACGAAAAAGCGGGAGGCTCCAACCTCCCGCTTTTTTCTTGGCTATCGTTCCAGCATCCGCCGCGCGTCGCCGATCAGCGCGCCGAACTCCACCCGCGCCGAGGGAATGCCCGCGCGATAGGTGGCAAAGCCGTGGATCATGCCTTTCGCCTCGCGATAGAGCACGTCCACCCCCGCGCCGATCGCCTTCGCCGCGAACGCCCGCCCCTCGTCGCGCAGCGGGTCGAACTCCGCGGTCACCAGCAGCAGCGGCGCCAGGCCCGCCGGATCGCCCTTCAGCGGCGCCCCGCGCCAGTGCGACCGGTCGCTGGCATAGGCCTGCTCGAAATAGCGCGTATCGGCCCGGTCCAGCCCCAGCCCCTCGCTGAACCGCTCCGACGATGCGTGCCCGCCGCCGCGATCGGCCGCAGGATAGATCGCGAACAGCAGGTCCACCGGCACCGCCGCCGGCGCATCGCGCAGCGCCAACCCGGTCACCAGCGTCAGCTCGCCCCCGGCGCTGTCGCCGCAGATCACCAGGCTCGTCGCCTCGCGTCCCAGCGCCGCGCCGTTTGCGGCGATCCACCGCGCCGCCGCCTCGGCATCGTCGGGCGCTGCCGGCCAGGGGTGCTCGGGCGCCAGCCGATAGTCGACGAACACCACCGGCAGGTCCAGCCCGCGCGCCAGCGAAGCGGCCATGCTGCCATGCGTGTCGATGCTGCCGACGACGAACCCGCCGCCGTGGTAGAACACCACCACCGGCCCGGGCCCGCGCGTCTCCCGCGCGTCATAGAGCCGCAGCGGGATTTCCCCGCCCGGCCCCGGCATCGCCAGGTCGCGCACATGGGCGATCTCGCCCACCGGCAGGTCGGGCGAAGGCATCGTCCCCGGCGGGATCTGCCGGATCATCGCCACCACCGCGTCGTTCATCGGCGGACGCGGCTGCGCCTTCATCGCCTCGAGGAACACCCGCACGTCGGGCCGCACCGCAAACTCGCTCATCGTCCTGCTCCCTCGTTCAATCTCAGACCCCGGCCGCCATGCCGCCGGTCACCCGCAGCACCTCGCCGGTGACGAAGCCCGCCTTGCCCGAAGTCAGCCACAACATGGCGTCGACGATGTGCCGCTCCTCGCCGTCGTCAGCGATCAACTGCATCGCCTTGACCCGTGCCTTGGTCGCCTCGGGCAATTCCGCGCGGATCGTGTCGGTCAGGATCAAGCCCGGCGAGATCGCGTTGACGCGGATGCCCTGCGCGCCCAGCTCGCGCGCGAAGGTGATCGTCAGCCCGGCCACCGCCAGCTTGGAATCGCCATAGGCGCTGCCGCCCATGTGCGCGGCGGACGAGGAAATGTTGATGATGACGGCGCCGGCGCGCCCGGCCATGTGCGGCACCGCCGCCAGCGTGCAGGTGACGACGCCGATCACGTTGACGTCGAACAGCCGCCGCACCTTGGCCAGCCCCATCTTCAGGATCGGCTGGCCATATTCGTCGCTGTGCAGCCCGGCGTTGTTGATCAGCACGTCGATGCCGCCGTTGGCCTGCGCCGCCTCGGCCATCACCGCCGCCATCCGCGCCTCGTCGGTGACGTCGCCGCCCAGCCCCAGCGCCGAGCCGCCCGCCGCGCGAATCTCCGCTGCGGCCGCTTCGGCCTCGGCCCCGTCGATGTCGACCAGCACGACATGCGCGCCCAGTGCCGCCAGCGCCGCGCCGAAAGCCTTGCCGAAGCCGCGCCCGCCCCCGGTCACCACCGCCGTCGTCCCGCTCCGCTCGCCCGCCATCGCCATCACTCCTCCCCCAACGGCTGCCGTGTCTCGACATCGTGAAAGCGGCGATAGTCGATCGTCCGGGTGCCGTCTTGATCGGTGGCGACAATGTCGACGAACCGCGCGCCCCAGCGCACGTCGTCGGCGACATAGACCCAGCGCCCGTGGATCGTCTGCCCGCTCGCCTCGTCGTGCCCGGACACCAGCACCAGCAGTTCCTCGCCGCCCAGCGGCCCGCCGGCCTCCAGCCAGCCGTGCAGCGGGCTGTCGGCATCGATCGGGTGCATGATCGTCCAGGTCAGCGTGAAGGTCGGGTTGCTCGATCGCACCAGGCGGAGGTCGGCAAAGCGCCGCATCGGCGTCCCGCCGATCTCGGCATCGATCAGCAGCGATAGCCGCGCTTCCGCCGCATAGACCATGTTGTGCCGCTGGTTCGCCGCGCGCAGCATCAGCGTCGGCACCCCGTCCACCTCGCGCACCACCGCCACCCGGCTGAACGCGATCCGCGCCGTCGGCCGCGAGAAGCGCGCAAAGGCGATCCCGGTGGCCAGCGCGAACATCACCAGCCCGAGCGTGATCTCCACCACGACGACGATGTTGGCATAGACCGAGACCGGATAGACGTTGCCATAGCCGATCGTCGCCACGGTATGGACGCTGAAGAAGAAATCGCGCCAGAACGGCCAGATGCCGCCACCCTCGGGCGGGTTGGAAAGCCCCTGCTGGTCGATCCGGTACAGCGCCGCGAACAGCAGGTTGAACGCGAGGAAACCCACGCCGAACAGCGCCCCCAGCGTGCGCCAGCGCGCCCGCATCGCCCGGTGATAGACGTCCTCCGCCACGCCGCGCGGCAACCCCAGCGGCCGCACGCGGATCTCGCCCTCGCGGATCGCCTGCGTCACAGGCGACGGCACCGTCCGGGTCTCCACCCGGGCCTCGCGCCGGTGATGCGCGGCGGTTTCGGGCGCGGTGCTGCGGGGATCGGCCATCAGCGCACGCTAACGCCCCCGGCGCGCGTTCTCAAGCGCGCCGGGGGCGTCCGCCCTGGGCCGGGCGTCAGAAGTGATAGGTCAGCGTGCCGCGGATCGTGTTGTACTGGTAGACCTTCGATGCGCGCATGTTGGTCTGCCCGCCGGCCAGCACGAACGGGCTGGTCGCCCCGGCGCTGCCCTGGGTCACCGCAACGCGATAGTCGCTGTCGTGGATGCGGTTGTACAGCCACTCGAGCCCGACGCCGATCCTCGGCGTCACCATGGCCTCGGCGCCGCCGCCGGCCTGCCAGCCCCAGCGCCAGGTGTCGGGATCGACCTCGGTAAAGGCGTTGGCGGTGTTGGTGGTGCGGAAGATGTGCTTCATCTTCGAATAGCTGACACCGCCGGTGGCATAGAACAGGCCGCCGCCATTCGGCGTCCAGCCAACGCGGCCGCGCAGCGCGAAGCCATAGTCGATGCCGCGGGCGATGCGATAGGCATTGCCGCTGCTGTCGAACGCCGAGGTCGCGTCGCGGGTGTCGTTGGTCGAACCCTCGAACAGGCCGCCGACCACGAAGTTGCCCATGCGCTTGTCCCAGCCGGCCCGCAGCGCCCAGTCGATCTTGTTGCGATCGGCGCGGCAATCGCCCGGGATCGTGCTCACGTAATAACCGCGACAGCGGCCGACGATGGCGTTGGCGCCGGTCGCGGTGGTGACGGTGTCGCCATAAGTGCCGTTGTTGTCGCGATCGAAGAACAGGTGGGTGTTGCGGCCATTGGCGCCGTTGGCCCAGCCGATCGCGCCCGAGACATAAGGGCCGTTGTAGGTGTGCGCCCGCCAGTCCGGGTCATAGTTGGACGATGCCGCGGCGTCGCCGGTGGTCGCGGTCGTCCCGGCGTCCTGCGCATGCGCGGTCGCCGCCAGCAGCGGCAGCATGGCCGCGCCGAGCAGAGCGGTTGATCGAAGAACGTGCATGTTGGGCTCCCTGGTTCCCCGGCCACCGCGGCCGGGGCGAAATCCCCCACCCAACCCGCCGCCCACCCTGCCGGTTCCCGCAATCCCAACATGGGATATCAACAATTTGCGGGAACCACTTCAGGTTTCGCCGATTGTCCGCCGGTTTTCGCCGGTCGGCGTGCGACGCGCCGTGCCTCCCGCGCGACCGGGCGCCGTTCAGCCGCGAAGCCGTGAAGATGAATGAATGCTGCCAGGACCGCTCGCGCTGCATTCAGGAAAACAGCGGTAAACATGAACTCAAGACGGCGAATCGGACCTCGCAGCCGATCCGTCCAGGAGAAACACCATGATCACCTCGCTGAAGAAGACCGCGCTGAAGACCATCGGCGCCACCGCCCTTGCCGCCACCGCGCTGGCCAGCGCCACCCCGGCGATGGCCGATCCCTATCGCCGCCACGGCAGCGACGTCGCCGGCCCCGCCATTGCCGCGGGCATCTTCGGGCTCGCCATCGGCGCGATCATCGCGTCGAGCTCGCACCACGATCGCGATCGCGAATATCGCGGCGGCTATTACGACAACCGCTACAACGGCTACGGCGCTTACCCGAACGGCGCCCCGCGCGGCTACGCCTACGATCGCGATGGCTATCGCTACGATGGCGACGGCCGCCCTTACGGCTACGACCGTCACGAACGTCGCGGCTGGTAATCCACCGGTCACCCGCCGCGCCAACGCCCCCTTCCCCCCGGAAGGGGGCGTTCTTCGTCACCATTGCCGGCATCGGCATTTTGTCCCGCACGGGCCACGCCCGGTCCTGTCGCCGGGACCATTCAGGCCCCTGCAATCATCAGGATGAGACATCCACGTCATAGCCCACAGGAGAGAACAGATGCTGTCCCTCACCCGCAACCAGCCCTTCGGCAAGGCGGTGGTCGCCGCCACCCTCGCGGCCACCGCGCTCGGCGGCCTCGCGGCCACCCCGGCCCACGCCCAGTACTATCGCGGCTACCGCCACCACGGCGGCGGTGACGGCGCCGCCGTCGCGGTCGGCGCCGGCCTGCTCGGCCTCGCCGTCGGCGCGGCGATCGCCTCGTCGGACCGGCCGCACTATTACTATCGCGAGCGTGTCTACGAGCCGGTCTACTATGCCTATCCGCGCTACTATGCGCGTCCGTACCCGGTCTATCGCCCGTACTATTATCGCGAGGAATGGCGCGATGATTGGCGCTGGCACCACCGCCCGCACTATTACGGCGGCTACGGCTACGGCCACGGCTGGCGCCGCTGAGGCGCCCCGGCCAAACCGCGGCCACGATCGGGGACGGCGCCGCGCCGTCCCCTTTCGCATCTGCCGACTGGCCTTCCGCCGCACCCGACGCTATGGGCGCGGCGATGGAGGATCCCGCCCGCATCGCGAACAACGCCTCGCTGCGCATCGCGCTGTTCAGCGGCAACTACAACCTCACCGTCGATGGCGCCAACCGGGCGCTGAACCGGCTGGTCGGCTACCTGCTCGGCCAGGGTGCGGCCGTCCGCGTCTACTCGCCGACGATCGCCGAGCCCGCGTTCCCGCCCACCGGCGATCTCGTCGGGGTCCCGTCGATCGCCTTTCCCGGCCGCGCCGAATACCGCGTGCCGTCGATGCTGCCGCCGCGCGTCCGTCGCGATCTTGCCGCCTTCGCGCCCAATGTCGTCCACGTCGCCTCGCCCGACGTCACCGCGCACCGCGCCGTGACGTGGGCGCGCGCGCGCGGCATCCCGGTGCTGGCCTCGGTCCACACCCGTTTCGATACCTACCCGCGCTACTACAACATGGCCTGGCTGGAACCGGTGCTCACCGCGATCCTGCGCCGCTTCTACCGGCGCTGCGACGCGCTCGTCGCCCCGTCGGAAAGCTTCGCCCAGGTCCTGCGCGACCAGCGCATGAACTATGACATCTCGCTGTGGTCGCGCGGGGTCGATCGCGCCATCTTCCATCCCGGCCAGCGCGCGCCCGAGTGGCGCCGGGCGCTGGGCATCGCCGACGACGAGATCGTCGTCGGCTTCCTCGGTCGACTGGTGATGGAAAAGGGCCTCGACGTCTTTGCCGACACCATCGACGAACTCGCCACGCGGGGCATCCCCCACCGAGTGCTCGTCGTCGGCGAAGGCCCCGCGCGCGACTGGTTCGAGAGCCGGCTGCCGCAGGCGGTGTTTGCCGGCCTGCAATCGGGCGCCGATCTCGGCCGCGCCGTCGCCAGCATGGACGTGCTGTTCAACCCCTCGATCACCGAGACATTCGGCAACGTCACGCTCGAGGCGATGGCCTGCGGCCTGCCGGTGGTCGCCGCCGAAGCCACCGGCAGCGAAAGCCTCGTCACCGAGGGCGTGTCGGGCCGCCTCGTCCGTCCCGGCGCGATCCACGCCTTCGCCGAGGCGCTGCGCGCCTACGTCGAGGATGCCGGACTGCGCGCCCGTCACGGCGCCGCGGGGGAACAGCGCGCTCGCGACTTCTCGTGGGACCGCATCAACCAGGCCGTCGCCGATACCTACCTGCGGCTGATCCGCCAGAAGGCCCGCCTCGGCCGCTGATCGTCAGCCGTCCACCCAGTCCCAGGCCAGCTCGCCCTCGCGGAACGCGAAGCGGTCGACATGCCGCGCCACCGCGCCCTTCAGCCCGTCGCGCTGGCCCGCCTCGCTCGCCGCGATCGTGCAGTGCAAGGCGTCGGGCTCGGCCACGAACGTGACCACGGCATCGCCGGTCCAGCTTGCCCCGCGCGCGTCGCGCGGAAACACGATCCGGCCCTGGCCGGCGTCGAACGTCACCGCCAGGTTGTGCGCCCAGTGCTTGCACACCTGTTGCAGGTAGCGGCTGGCGTGCGGTGTCGGCACGCGCACGGTTGCATCCACGCTCATCGTCGTTCCTCCTGTCACAGCCGCTCGATCCGCCGCGCCGCCTCGTCGAGCACGTCGGCAATCGCATGTGCGGTCTCGGTGGCGAAGTCCTCGGCGGCCAGCCGCCCGGCCAGCGCCATCTTCAGGTTGGCCATCGCCCGCCGCACCGGCGGGCTCGCCTCGCGCGCGCCTTCCTCGGCCAGCGCGCGCAGCCGCGCCCGCAGCCCGGCGATCACCGTCTCCTGTGCGGCGATCTCGGCGCGCCCGGCCTCGGTCGCGGCGAAAGCCTTGCGCGCGCCGTCGCCGGCGGTCTCGGCGATCAACCCTTCGTCGACCAGCAGGCTCAGCGTCGGATAGACCACGCCCGGGCTCGGCGCATAGCGCCCCCCGGTCAGGTCGCCGATCGCGCGGATCAGCTCGTAACCATGGCGCTCGGCGTCGCCGATCAGCGCCAGCAGGACCAGCCGCAGCTCACCGCCGGCGAACATGCGCCGCCCCCGGCCACCGCCCTCGAAGCCTCCCCGGCCACCGCCCGGCCCGCGCCCGAAGCCGCGCCCGCGGTGATGGACGTCATCGTCTCCACCGTGGCCCCGCTGGCCATCGCCCCGGCCGCCATCCCTTCCGCCCTCTCTGCCGGCGCGCATCATCCGCGCGCGGCCATCGTCATCGCGGCGTTCGCGCCGCATCCTGTCGAATCGCATATATCTCCTTTCAATCCGATGTCTCTAAGATATATCTTTATACAGTCTTGGCAAGAGGGAGATGCAAATTTTCCCGCAACCCCTACCTTGGCGCCGATGGCCGACCTTTTCGCTCCCGATTCCCCTGGCACCGATTCCCCCGGCGCCGATGCGCCCGCCGCAGACGCGCCGCTGGCCGATCGCCTGCGCCCGCGCGCGTTGCCCGAAGTCATCGGCCAGGAGCACCTGACCGGCCCCGAAGGCGCGATCGGCCGCATGGTCGCCGCCGGCCGCCTGTCATCGATGATCCTGTGGGGCCCGCCCGGCACCGGCAAGACCAGCATCGCCCGTCTCCTCGCCGATGCCACCGGCATGCGCTATGCCCCGATCAGCGCGGTGTTCTCGGGCGTCGCGGACCTCAAGAAAGCCTTCGCCGAAGCCGAAGCCGCCGCCACCACCGGCCGCAAGACGCTGCTGTTCGTGGACGAGATCCACCGCTTCAACCGCGCCCAGCAGGACGGCTTCCTGCCGTTCGTGGAAAAGGGCACCGTCACCCTCGTCGGCGCTACCACCGAAAACCCCAGCTTCGCGCTCAACGCCGCGCTGCTCAGCCGCGCGCAGGTGCTGATCCTCCACCGCCTCGACGCCGCCGCGCTCGACACCCTGCTGTCCCGCGCCGAGGGCATCGAGGGCAAGGCCCTCCCCCTCACCCCGGATGCCCGCGCCGCGCTCGTCGCCAGCGCCGATGGCGATGGCCGCTTCCTGCTCAACCAGGCCGAGACGCTCTACGCGGCGCAAATCCCCGCGCCGCTCGATCCCGCCGCGCTGGGCCAGTTCCTCCAGCGCCGCGTCGCCGTCTACGACAAGGACCGCGACGGCCACTACAACCTGATTTCCGCGCTGCACAAATCCCTGCGCGGCTCCGATCCGCAGGCCGCGCTCTACTACCTCGCGCGGATGCTCACCGCCGGCGAGGAACCGCTTTACGTGCTGCGCCGCCTGGTCCGCTTCGCCAGCGAGGACATCGGCCTCGCCGACCCGCAGGCACTGGTCCAGTGCCTCGCCGCGAAGGACGCCTACGATTTCCTCGGCTCGCCCGAGGGCGAACTCGCCATCGTCCAGGCCTGCCTCTATTGCGCCACCGCCCCCAAGTCGAACGCCGCCTACACCGCGCAGAAGGCGGCGTGGAAATCAGCGAAGGAGACCGGCTCGCTCAGCCCCCCGGCCAGCATCCTCAACGCGCCGACGAAGCTGATGAAAGACATCGGCTACGGCACCGGCTACGCCTACGACCACGACGCCGAGGACGGCTTCTCGGGCGCCGACTACTGGCCCGAGGGCCTTTCCCCGCAGACCTACTATCGCCCGGTCCCCCGCGGGTTCGAGCGCCAGGTGATCGAACGGCTCGAGTGGTGGGACAGGAAACGCCGCGAGCGCCGCGCGGAATAGCCCCCTTGCCGCCGCCGCGGCGCACTGCCTCTCCTCCCCCCGCCCCTCCCGCGCCCATCTACCGCGCAAGCTGAAATACCGCGCGCAAGCTGCTGGAATACAACGCGCTCCGCTCTGGGCCTGGCTTCCTGCAAGACGTCAAGGCGTGGCTGTTCGCCGCCATCCAGATGCCCGATCACCGCACCGGCCTGCCGATCGACTGGCCGCCAGTATGACGTGATCGCCGTCGGCGGCCACTTCGCCGTGCCCTGCCCCGGGGCCGGCGCGGTGATGGCCTCGGCGCTGCCGAAATAGCCGGCACCCCCAAACGCAAACGGGGCGAGCATCGCTCGCCCCGCCTGCGGGTCCCCGGCTGGAAACCGGCGTTCTCAGAACGAGAACGCCACCTTCACCTGCTGGCGGCGACGCATCGCGAAGCCGACCATGCCAAGGCCCAGGATCATCGTCGCCCAGGTCGCCGGCTCCGGCACGCCGTCGTTGACGCTCGCGGTGCGCACGTAGAGCTGGTCGGCAAAGCTGGCGGCGCCAGCGGTTCCTGCCCACGGACCATAAGTCTGGCCGTTGCCGTCCTGCCAGTCGCAATGGGTGTAGAACGAAGCGAAGTACGGCGTCGCGCAGGCGCCGGCCGATTGCGCGAAGTTATAGTTGGAGTTGGTCGCCTGGAAATGGGCGCCCGAAGCCAGGTCGCTGCCGCCGAACGGCACGTTGCCGCCCGCGAACAGGAAGTCGGTCGCCTGCGGCGCGCTCGCCAGTTCGGCCACGGTCGGCAGGCGCCAGCCCAGCGAGCCCTGGAACGAAAGGTCCGAAGCCGTGCCCGGCAGCGGGTTCGCCCAGGCCCAGTCGAGCCCGTTGAAGGTGATGTAGGCGTTGGCCGGCACCGGCAGGTTGATCGCGGCCGAAGCCGGCACCGCCGCCAACAGGCTCGCCGCGCCCAGCAGAAGACCGGCGGCACGCTTGAAAGAACTCATCGCAAATTCCCCTTCGCAATTAAATTGCGCCCTGACTCGATAACTTTATTAACTGAAATACGAAGAGTCCAGAATTATGAGCGCAAGCTTAACGGCCCGGCTCTTGGCGGGCAGCTCTGGCGCCCTGCGGGAATTCCCCTATCGGACAACCGTTTGCACGAAACTCCGGGGATTCCCGGCGTCGGCGGCAATACGGAGCGCGCCGGAATTTTGTCCTGAAATGGGACGGCAATGCTTTTTGTCCTCTGGCCGCTGCGGCAAGCCTGGGTCTGCTCCGCCCGCTCACGCCGCCCGGCGCAGCGCATATCCGTCCGCCGCCCGCGTCACGTGCCCGAGCCGCTCCAGCGCATCGAGCGTCCGCTGCACCCGCGCCGCCACCTTCATCCCTTGCGCATGGCTCCGCGCGATCGCCTCGGCGCTCGCCGCCCCGCCGCGCAGCGCCGCGATCACCGCCGCCGTCTGGCCGATCGCATCGCGCGGGAACGCCGGCTTGCGCGCCGCCGCCGCGGGCAACGCCGCTTCCAGTTGGGCCCCGTCCCCCGCCGGGCGCAGCGCCACCGCCCCCGCCCGCGCGATCTGGTATTCCGGCCGCAGCCAGCGCACCCGCCCGGCGCGCTCCTCGGCATGGCGCTCGGCATTCAGCGCCACCAGCCGCGCCACGATCGCCTCGTCCGCCAGGTCGCGCGGCCAGCCGTAGGCGTCCGCCACCCCGGCATCGATGCGGTCGTGCAGCTCGGCGATCAGGTCTACCAGCCCGCGCCGCCGCTGGTCCTGCTCGGCCGCGTCCAGCGCCTCGCCTTTGCGCAGCTTGTCGCGCAGGTTGTACAGCCCGGTCAGCGTCAGGTCGCCGTGCCGCGCCAGCACGTCCTTGCGCACCGCGTCCAGCTCTTCCGCCAGCGCCCCGATCGCCCGCCGCTGCTCGGCCGCCGCATCGGGAAACGGGAAGGGGTCGAAAGTCGCCGATTTGACGTATACGGAGTCGTTACCGACGCCAAGCCACCCGCCAGCACGACGAGACCAAGCGACGTGCTGTTGCGAACTAAGCACCGCTAAGTGGTAGGCATCTTCGCTTGCCACGATAACGACTTTGTCGTCGCACAGACAGTCTACTGGTAGAAACTGAAAAACCCGGTGCTTCGAGGTATCCACGGTACAAATGTACCTACGAAGATCCGAAAGAGCCGGACGCATTTCATTTCTAGGTTTTCCAAATATCCACCAACTTTTCGCATAAGCCCAGGCATCTTTCGTGCCTGATCTTCTTGCTTGATCCTCTCGGTCTTTCTTCACGCTAATGAGCAAGTATTGGTAAACTTCGGGATATTTTCTCCGAACTTCACTCTCTTCCAACCCAAACAGGTCGATCACCAAAAGCCCGCGAGGCGTCTGTGCGAGATCGCGGCCATTCCGATACGGTCGAATATGGCGTGCCAGACCATCCCGACGATCAAGGCCTAGCACCTCCGCTTCGTCCGCATTTACGATGAACCCTGATCCATGAAGCTTGACACCATCATGGCAGATTCCCGCATTGGCCAAGAGTTTGACGCCTCCAGTAACATTCGCCCCCGTGCTCAAGTCGGCGTGAACGTGCCCCGCCGCTTCGGTGAACTCGATCTCCGGTGCATCGCCGTCCAGCCCCGCCTCGCGCACCACCTTCAGCACGCGCCCTTCGCGCTTGCCCGGCGCCGCCACCGTCATCGCGATCCGCACCGCTGCCGTGTCCCGCGTCGCCTTCGTCCACGGATGATCGGGGATCGCCAGCACCAGGCTCAACGGCGCCCGCCCGTCGAGATGCCGGGCGATCACCCGGCGATTGAATCCTTGCGTGATCGAATTGGTCGTCACGAATCCAAACCGCTGCAGTCGCGATCCCTTGCGCGCCATCTGCTCCGCCGCCCGGTCCCACCAGTACATGACGAAGTCCGCGCTCTTGTTCACTTTCGGATTAGCCTTCCACAGCGCCACGGCATAAGCTTCCCCCAACCGGGAACGGATCACGCTCCCGCCAATGAACGGCGGATTCCCCACGATGTAGTCTGCCTCCGGCCACTCCGGCCGGCGCGGGTTCGCCAGTTCGGTGCCGCTGCGGTCGGCGTTCGGCCGCTCCCCGTCGTGCTTCACCACCGCGTCCATCGCCTGGATGTTGGCCAGCTTCTCCAGCACCGGGTCGCTCACGCTGGTGCCGTTGCGCATCTGCCATTGCAGGTAGCCCAGCCACAGCACCAGCTCGGCGATCGCCGCCGCGCGCGGGTTCAGTTCCAGCCCCAGGAAGTTGCGCGGATGCACCGTCGCCGTTTCCAGCGCCAGCGCCTCCTGCCCGCCCAGTTCCGCCAGCACTTCCAGCACGTCGCCTTCCAGCCGCTTCAGCAGTTCGAGCGCCACGTAGAGAAAGTTCCCGGTGCCGCACGCCGGGTCCAGCACCCGCGTCGCCGCCAGCTTCTCGTGGAAGTCGTGCACCGCGCGGATCGCCGCCTCGCGGTCGCTGCCGCGCTCGCGCTCCACGGTGCCCAGCACCACTTCCTGCCACTCGGCCTGCAGCGGATCGATCACCGTCGCGTTGACCAGCCGCTCGACATAGGCGCGCGGCGTGTAGTGCGCGCCCAGCCGCTTGCGCTCCTCCTTGTCCAGCGCCTGTTCCAGCAGGGTGCCGAAGATCGCCGGCTCCACCTCGGTCCAGTCGTGTCGCGCCGCCTCGTACAGCTCGCCGATTTCCTCCTTGCGCAGCGCGATCGCCTGCCGCTCCGCGAACAGCCCGCCGTTGAACCGCCGCACGGTCCGGCGCAGCAGCGGGCTGAATCCGCCCGTGTCCATCGATCGCCACAGGTCTTCCAGCATCGGCGCGAAACTGTCCGGTGCGCTCCGCGCCTCGCCCAGCACTTCGGTGAAGCTGCCTTTCTCCAGCAATCCGGTGTCCTCGGCAAACATGGTGAACAGGCAGCGCATCAGGAAATGCGCCACCGGCTCGGGCTTGTGGCCGCGGTCTTCCAGCAGCTTGCTCACGCTGGCCAGCCGCCCGGCAATGTTCCGGGTCACGGCCGCCGCCCGCTTCGCCGGGTCCAGGCTGTGCGGATCGCTCCAGATCGCCCGCAGCCGCGCCTGCACGCCGGCATCGCGCAGGTCGTCGAGATAGATGCGGAACCCGCCGCGATCGGGAAACTGGCGATAGTTCTTTCCCTGCCCGGAAAAGTCCGCGAACACCTCGATCGCATGGCCGACATCGCAGACGAGGATGAACGGCGGCCAGCCGTGGTCCACCGGCAGCGCCCGCGCATACTGCTCCGCCTGCTCGCGCGCGTTGCGCATCAGCACGTCCCAGCCGCGATGCGCGCTGCGCCGTCCGCGCGCCCCGCCCGCGTCCATTCCCGGCAGCGCCCCCTGCTCGCCCGGCACCGCCACTTCCTTGGCGCCGCCCCGTTCGCGGCTCTGCTTGGCCTCCAGCACGAAGCATCCGCGCTTGTAGAGGTCGATCCGCCCATGCCCACTGCGGCCTGCCTCGTCGCGAAAGGTCACCGCCCGCTCGAACACGTAGTCGTTGGCGCGATGCGTCGCCTCTGCCGGACACGGCTGCGGCAGTTCCAGCACTTGCGCCAGCTCGGTCAGGAACAGCGGAAAGTTCGCCCGTTCCGCGCCCCCTTCGTTGCTGCGCCACCGCTCGATGAACTGCTCGATATCCACGCCGCTCCCCGCCGGCCTCACGCGCGCGCGCGATCGATCCCAGCCAAGCGTCGCAGACTCGACATCCGCTTGATTAAAGACGGTTTATCTGCGGAAAGTAAGGCGCTGCATCGGGAGCGCTCCGGTCGAATGGCCTGGCCGCGATCAGAAACCGCTGTCCTACATCGCCCGATTCGGTCACAGTCCCCGCGCTGCTTCGCTTCGTCGCGCCGCCTGTCCTGCGGTCTGAACTTTTTGGTCTTCAGTAAACCTGCCCCATCGGTCCTTGAACCCTGTCAACGCGTGTCAACACCCCCAAGGCGTGCGTCCTGTCACCACCACGCACACACCGTGTCGCCGCTCGCCGCGGCGACGCTGAATCGACGGAGACTCGACAGTGATCGGCGAGCGATTTTGAGGTTCGCACACTTCGTCGCGATCGACTGGTCCGGCGCTGCCGGCGAACGCCATCCCGGCATCGCCGTCGCCCTTTGCGCACGCGCGCCCGGCAGCGGCACCACCGCCCCCCGCCTCGTCCGGCCCGGCCACCGCTGGTCCCGCCCCGAAGTCCTCGCCTGGCTCACCACCGATCTCCCGCCCGATACCCTCGTCGGGCTCGATCTCGGCATCAGCCTCCCTTTCGCCGATCGCGGCGCCTTCTTCCCCGGCTGGCCGCGCTCCCCCGCCACCGCCCGCCAGCTCTGGGCGCTGGTGGAGGAGCTCTCCGCCGCCGATCCCCACCTCGGCGTCGCCGCCTTCGTCGATCACCCCGAGGCCGCCCGCCACTTCCGCCGCCACGGCGCCCGCCAGGGCGATCGCTTCCCGCCCGGTCGCGGCCGCTTCCGCGCCACCGAACACGCCCAGCAGCGCATGGGCTGCCGTCCCACCAGCAACTTCAACCTCGTCGGCGCCGCCCAAGTCGGCAAGGCCAGCCTCTCGGGCATGCGCCTGCTCCACCGCCTTCCGCCGACGCTCCCGGTCTGGCCGGTCGATCCGCTCCCCGCCCACGGCAGCGTCGTGCTCGAAATCTACACCGGCCTTGCCGCGATCGCCGCCGGCCGCCCGCCCGGCCGCACCAAGATGCGCACCATCGCCGAACTGAACGCCGCCCTCGCCCACCTCGCCAGCGATCCCGTCCCCGGAGCCGGCGGCATCGCCGATCACGCCAGCGACGCGCTCCTCACCGCCGCCTGGCTGCGCCACGCCCACGCCCGCCCGGAACTCTGGCACCCCCCCGGCCTTGCCGAAGTCGCCCGAACCGAGGGCTGGACCTTCGGCGCCATCTGACGCTAAAGGCGCATCCTTATCGCGCGCGATAACGCCGGCTTAGCACAGTGGTAGTGCAGCGGTTTTGTAAACCGAAGGTCGGGGGTTCAAATCCCTCAGCCGGCACCAGCCTTCAGTCCAGCGGCATCCCCGGCGGCGGCCCATGGTCCTCCCGCGGCAGCATCTCGTCCTGCAGCGACGGCGATCCGCGATAGGCGGCATCCCAGTGCCGCGCCGCGAACCGCCAGCGGCCACCCTCCTCGGCATAGCGATCGTGGTACCGGCCGATCGTCCGCATCGATGCACCCCCCGGCCGCCGGATCAGCTCGGTCACCGTGATCCGCCCGACCACCTCCGCCAGCGTCTCCGAGAGCAGCAGCGCCCCCGGCAGCATCAGCACCGCCTCGCTGGGCGCGATCAGCCGGTCGAACGTCGCGGTCACCGCCTCGCGCCCCCGCGCGTCGATCCCCGCGATCCGCCACCGCGCCGCTTCCGTCCAGCACTGCGCGAAAGCCCCGCTGTCCTTGCGCCACACGGCATCGACATAGCGCGCATGAAGCTGGCGGATCGCGCAATCGGTAACGGGATCGATCATCTCGGCGCCTCTCCTGCCGCGCTGCCCGCGCGCGCGTGACCGGCGCGACTTGGCCGATTCCGCCCCCCGCCGTCAACGGCCGGACCGGCGCACAAGATTCCTCGTGACAGGCGATGCAAACCGGCATATTGCTACGGCTCAGGTGACATTAATTCGGCAACCGGAGCACCGGACCGATTCGCACTCGAGGAGGATGTCTTGGCGCTGGAGACCGTCGACCTTACCCCCGTGATCGGCTCGCAGTTGCTGATCGACAAGGCGGACCTGCTGTCGGGCCGGTTCCGCGACGAGATCCGCGCGCTGCTGGTGCGGCGCGGCGCGGTGGTGGTGCGCGGCCTCCACCCCAGCGACGAGGAACTGCGCGCCATCGCCGCCACGCTGGGCGACGTCCGCGTCGGCGGGGCCAAGCGCGGCGCCGACGGCAAGACCCTGAACGAGGGCGACGGCGGCATCCTGAAGGTCAGCCTCGATCCCGACGTCAACCCGGATTACGCCCGCTTCCTGCCCGGCAACCACTTGTGGCACATGGACGGCCACTATGAGACGACGCCGCCGTTCGCGACGCTGTTCACCCCCTATCGCATGGCCAACCAGGGTGGCGACACGCTGTTCGCCAGCACTTATGCCGCGTTCGAGGACCTGCCGAAGGACGAGCAGGACTATTACTCCACCCTGCGCGTCGTCCACACCATGCAGGCGGCGCTGTTTCCGGCGATGCGCACCTGCACGCCCGAGGAATTCGCGGTGTGGTGCAGCTATCCGGTGGTGACGCACCCGCTGGTCTGGCACCACAAGTCCGGCCGCAAGTCGCTGGTCCTGTCGACCTCGGCCTCGCACATCGAGGGCATGCATTTCGCCGAGAGCCACGACCTGCTGGAAAGCCTGATGCGCCACGCCACGCAGGACAAGTACGTCTATCGCCACCAGTGGCAGATGGGTGACCTGGCGATGTGGGACAACACCGGCGCGATGCACCGCGTCATGCCCTACGACACCGCCAGCCGGCGCGAATACCACCGCTGCACCTTGAACGGGGAAGAACCCATCACCCCCGTCGCGGCCTGAACCACGAAGGACCACACCCCGGACCGCGCCGCGGCCGGCTTTGAGGAGGGACAACACGATGCGCGTAGGCATGCACCTCGGCTACCAGAACCTGGCCGGAATTCCCGATCGCCAGAAGTTCATGGAAGACACGAAGATGGCGGTCGAGGCCGAAGCCATGGGCTTCGACTACGTCGGCCCGGTCGAACACCACTTCACCGACTATGCCGCCTGTCCCGATCCGTTCGGCATGCTGAGCTGGGTGGCGGCCAAGACCAGCACGATCGAGCTGATCACCGGGGCGATCATCCTGCCCTGGAACAACCCGCTGCGCGTGGTCGAGCAGGCGCTCCAGCTCGACATCCTCTCCGACGGCCGCCTGATTCTCGGCATGGGCCGCGGTGCTGCCCGTCGCGAGTTCCGCAGCTTCGGGGTCGAGCTCGCCGACAGCCGCGAGATGTTCGACCAGGCCGCCGCGATCATCATCGAGGGCTGCGAGACCGGCATCGTCGAGGCCGACACCCAGTGGTACAAGATCCCGCGCACCGAGATCCGCCCTGGCCCGTTCAAGAGCTTCAAGGACCGCATGGTGCAGGTGACGATGTCGCCGTCGTCGGTCGAGAGTTCGGCCAAGCTCGGCACGCAGGCCCTGCGCTTCAGCCAGGGCGACTGGCGCAACGCGGTGCCCGAGATCATCTCGTATCGCGAGACGTTCGAGCGGGTCCAGGGCCGCAAGGCGCCGCCGTTCATCATCTCCGACTTCGTGCTGTGCCACGAGGACCAGGCCGAAGTCGCCCGCCGCACCGACACCTATTTCGCGCGCATGTTCGAAACCGTGGCCAACCACTACGAGTTCATGTCGCCGCACTTCAAGGACCTTCCGTCCTACTCGACGTATGCCTACATGGGCGACGCGGCGACCGCGGCCGGCGGCGCGCACAAGGCCTACAAGGACTACATCGGCGGCAACATGATCGGCACGCCCGAGCAGCTGGTCGAGCACCACCAGGAACGCTTCGAGATGGTCGGCGACTACGAGATGCTGGCGAACTTCTCGTTCGGCGGGCTGTCGTACGAGCAGGTCTATGCCCAGGCGAAGCTGTTTGCCGACAAGGTGATGCCGCACTTGAAAGGCTAGTGATTTACCCCAGGGCGGGCTGCGAAGTGGCGCTTTCTGTGCTTCCGGTGCTCATGGCCATCAAGGCCGCTGCGCTCCGGTTCTCGAAAGCACCACTTCTCGCTCCCCCCTGAGGCAAATTCCGTCGCCTTTCGCCTCAGCGCTTTGGGAGTAGGCGCCGATGCACCCGAAGTACCCCAGGCTGTTCAGCCCGCTGCAGCTCGGCCCGGTCACCGTGCCGACGCGGTTCTTCTTTGCGCCGCACGGCAGTTCGCTCACCGTCGGCAGCAAGCCTGCGGACGAGCTCGTCGCCTACAGCGCCGCGCGGGTGCGCGACGGCGGCTGCGGCATGGTGGTGATCCCGGTGGCGCTGCACGAACGCGCGCGGACCCGGCAGCCGAGCCCGAACCTGCCGGAAAACGTCGGCGCCTTCCGCGCCTATGCAGACGCGATCCACGCTGCCGGCGGGGTGGCGTTCGCGCAGCCGCTCTACCACTGGCTGGGCAGCGGCTTCTGGCAGGTGTTCGGCGCGCAGACGCCGTCGCTGGGGCCGTCGGTCCGCCAGTTCGCGATCGCGGAGCGCAGCGGCTCGACCCGGGCCATGGCCGAGGCCGAGATCCTCGGCATGATCGACTGCATGGAGCGCGGCGCGGCCAACCTGGCCGCGGCCGGGTTCGACGGGATCATGTTGCACGGCAGCCATGCCAGCATGGTCGAGCAGTTCCTGTCGCCCTACTACAACCAGCGAACTGACCGCTGGGGCGGCAGCCTCGACAACCGCATGCGCTTCATGGTCGAGATGCTGCGCTCGGCGCGGCGCGGCAGCGGCGGGCGGATGGCAATCGGCATGCGGCTCAATTGCGACGAGCAGATCGCCGGTGGCTACGACACCCAGAGCGCGCGCGAGGTCGTCGACCGCCTCTGTGCCGACGGCCTGATCGACTACATCGACCTCGATGTCGGCATGGAGCCGCAGCAGTTCCACCACGGGATGCCGCACAACTTCATCGCGCACCAGTTCTACCGCCCGGCCGTGGAGGCAGTGCGCAGCGCGGCGAGCGTGCCGGTGCTCTCCGTGCTGGGCAGCATCAACGATCTGGCCGAAGTCGAGGCCGCGATCGCGGCCGGGGTGATCGACATGGGGGGCGCAGCGCGGCAGCTGATCGCCGAGCCGGAGTTCGTGCAGAACGCGCGGGCCGGGCGTGAGGCACGCTCGCGGACCTGCATCCGCTGCAACTGGTGCACCGCGGCGGGCAGCGAGGGCGTGCAGGGCTGCGCGATCAACCCGGCCAGTTATCGCGAGCGCACCTGGGGCACCGAGACGCTGACGGCGGCGGCGGAGCCGAAGCGCGTCGTGGTGATCGGCGGCGGGCCCGGCGGGATGGAAGCGGCGCGGGTGGCGGCGCTGCGCGGCCACAAGGTCGTGCTGTTCGAGGCGCGCGAGGAGCTGGGTGGCGCGCTGGCGCTGTGGGCGCGGCTGCCCGGGCGCGAGAATTACGGCACCGCAATCGGCTGGTGGCAGCGCGAGCTGTCGCAGTTGCACGTCGAGCTGCGGCTGGGCACGAAGGCGACGGCGGCGTCGGTCATGACCTTGCGGCCGGATGCGGTGATCGTCGCCAGCGGCGGGCGCTATGTGCCGGGCGGACGCTCGATCACGATGGACGCGGACATTCCCGGCAGCGGCCTCCCCCACGTGTTGCGTCCGGAAGACGTGCTTCGGCACGGCGCGCGTCCGGGCGGCCGGGTGCTGCTGCTCGACGGCGAAGGGCTTCACGCCAGCTCCGGCATCGCCGAGCTGCTGGCCGCGAACGGCGCGCAAGTCGTCCAGGCCACGGCCGGGTTCAGCCCTGTGTCCGGCCGTCTGGTCGACGCCTTCGAGGCGCGACAGGTGGTGCAGCGGCTGAAACAGGCCGGCGTGAACTTCGCGCCGGGGACCTGGCTGCGGGCGATCGAGCCCGGCGCGGCGCTGCTGTACGACGTGCACACCGGCGAGGAACGGCGCGAGCCGTTCGATGCGGTGGTGCTGGTGACGGGGCGCGAGCCGCTCGACGACCTCGCGCGCGAGCTGGAAGGCCAGGTCGCGCAACTGTTCACGGTCGGCGATGCGCTGGCGGCGCGGACCTTGGCGGCGGCGACATTCGAGGGGCACAAGTTCGCACGTTTGATCGGCGAGGCGGGGGCACCGGCGACTTTCGCGGAGGCGTTCTTCCGCCCCGACGATCCTTCGACGCTGCCCTTGCCAGCGGACCTGGCGCGACCGACACACTGAAGCAACGAAACGGGAGAACGATAGGCATGACCGAGATCAGCGGCAAGGCGGCGGTCGTCACCGGCGGCGGCAGCGGCATCGGCGCGGGACTGGCGCGGCGGCTGGCAGCCGAGGGCGCGCGCGTGGCGGTTGCGGACATCCTGCTCGAAAACGCCCGGCGCACCGTCGCGCAGATCGAGGCGGCGGGGGGTGAGGCCGTGGCGGTCCACGTCGACGTCTGCGAACGCGAATCGATCAGGGCGATGAAGGACGCGGCGACCCGGGCGCTGGGGCCGGTGCAGCTGGTGTTCGCCAACGCCGGGGCGACCAGCTTCACCCCGCTGATCGAGATGAGCGACGAGGATGTCGAGTGGATCCTCCATGTCAACCTGCTCGGCACGACCTTCACCACCAAGGCGTTCCTGCCCGACATGATCGCCGCGGGTGGTGGCCACATCTGCGCCACCGCGTCGATGGCGGGGCTGTTGCCGGGCTGGATCCCGGTGCACGCACCCTATTCGGCGGCGAAGGCCGGGATCATCGGCATGATGATGAACCTGGCGATGGAGCTGAAGCCGCACAATGTCTTCACCACCTCGTACTGCCCGGGCGCCGTCGCCAGCGGGATGAAGGAGAACAACGGCACCTATCGGCCCAGCCGATTCGGCGGGCCGGAGGCCAAGGCCGAGGTGACCTTTGCCACCACCGACACCACGCACAGTTCGCTGCGGTTCTACCACCCGGACGACATCGCGCCGATCGTCCTCAACGCGGTGCGCCACAACCGGCCGTTCGTGTTCGACCACGCCGACCAGCGACGGTTCTTCCGCGAGACCTATTCGTCGGTGGTCGAGGCCTGCTACGACGACATCGAGGCCTGGGAAGCCGCGCATGGCCTGCCCGAGGCCAATCCGTACGGGGCGGCGCTGAAGCAGGATTGATGCCGCCGGGGTTCGTCACCGGGGATGCCACCGGGCTGGCGATCCCCGCCGATGCCGCGGGCCTGCGCGCCGCCGGTCCGGAATGGCTGACCCGCGCCGGGCGGGCGTTCGGCGCGCTGGCGCCGGACAACGCGGTCGTCGCGATGCGCGATTTCGCTGCCGTCGCCGAGGGCAACTCAGGGCACAAGGCGCGGTTTGCGGTGGACTATGCCCGCGACGACGGCCTGCCTCGCACGCTTTTCGTAAAGTTTTCGCGCGATTTTGGCGATGCTTTCCGCGATCGGCGTCGCTTCGAGCTGGAACCGGAGATCCGGCTGGCCACGCTTTCGCGCCACCCGGCCTTTCCGGTGGCGGTGCCACGCGCCTTCTTCGGCGATTTCGCCCGGGCCAGCGGCACCGGCCTGCTGATCACCGAGGCGATCGCTTTCGGCCAGGGCGCGATCGAACCGTTGCGCGCCAAATGCATGGACCATGAGCTGGCGGACCCCCTGCCCTATTACCAGGCGCTGCTCGAGGCGCAGGGGCGGCTGGCGGGGACGTTCCTGTCCGGCCGATTGTCGCCGCAAGCCGAGCGCCTGTTCCCGTTCGACCGCGCGACCGCCGAAGCCGACCTGCCGATCGCGCAGGACGCCGACGGGGTCCGCGCGGCGGTAGCCCGGCTGCGCGACTTCGCGCGCGAATGCCCGGCGCTGCTCCCGCGCACGGTGGGAAGCGAGGGCTTCCTGGGGCGGTTCGAGCGCGACGCGCTGGGCTTCGTCGCGCATCAGCGGGAGATCCGCCGCTTCCTCTACGCCGACCGGGAGCTGGTCGGCCTCGCGCACTGGAACACGCACATCGACAATGCCTGGTTCTGGCGCGACGTTGGCGGCCTGCGCTGCGGGCTGCTCGACTGGGGCATGGTGCGCCAGATGAACCTGGCCATCCCGGTCTGGGGGTGCATCTCCGGCGCGCCGCATGAGTTGCTGCTCAGCCGGCTCGACGCGCTGCTGGCAGGCTATGCCGCCGCCATCGCCGCAGCCGGCGGGCCAACGATCGCGATGGACAGGCTGGAGACGCACTTGGCCGGCGCGGTGATGCTGATGATGCTGTCGATGATGCTCGACCTTGCCGCGCTGATCCGTGCACGCGTGCCGGACGTCGCGCTCGCGCGCGGGCCGCTCGACCCGATCCTGCGCCGCGACCCGGTGGCGACGGGGTTCCTCCATGTCGCCACCGGCGCCCTGCTGCTGTGGGAAGCGCGGGATTTCGGGGCACGCCTGCAACGGCTCGTCTGATTTCGGCGCAGACAATCGGTTGCGCCATACCCAGGGCTTAACGGCCTCGAAACCCTGTCGTCCTAGCGCCTCAGGGAGACTGCGCGGCGAGGCGACAGACCATGGACAAGACCGTGATGCACGCGCTGGCGAGCCGGCGGACCCTGCGGGTCCTCAGCGTGCTGTGGATTTCGCTGGTCGTCACCCTGGCGGCCGCGGCAGGGACGCTAGGGCTGGAAGTGTGGCACGACGCCGGCGGAACGCTGCTGCTGCGCGTCGCCTTCGCCAGCGTGCTGCTGTCGGTCGTGCTGCAGTGCCTGACGGCGGTCTATGGCGGGCTCGATTCCAACATGCGGGAACGGCTGGTGCTCGATGCGCGCGACGGCAAGGCGCAGACCGACGAGCTGTTCACGATGACCGACATGCTACAGAGCGCCGACACCTATGACGATGCCACCGCCGTTCTGATGGCGACGTCGCAGCGGCTGCTGCCGGGCTGGGGCGTGGCGCTCTACATCTTCAACAACTCGCGCGACCGGCTCGACCTCGCCGGCTCGTGGGACATGCCGGGCAGCTACGTCCCGGCGGAATCGCTGGCGCCGGCGAACTGCTGGGCGCTGAAGCGGGGGCGGCGGCACGTCAACGATCCGGCGACGGCGACGCTGTGCTGTTCGCACCATGCCAGTCGCGCCGGCGCGCTGGAAATTCCGATGATGGCACGCGGCACCGTCTATGGCTTGCTGATGCTGGCGACCGAGCGCGCCGATTCCTACGATGCGCTGCTGGGCATCCGCCGCATCGGCCAGGCGCTGGCAGATTCGATGTCGCTGGCGCTCTCGAACATCGCCCTGCGCGAGAAGCTGCGCACGCAATCGCTGCGCGACCCGCTGACCGGGCTGTACAACCGGCGCTACATGGAAGACGCGCTCGAGCGCTACATCAGCCTGGCCGAGCGGAACGGCACGGCCGTGTCGGTGGTGCTGCTCGATCTCGACAACTTCAAGTCGCTGAACGACGAGCACGGCCACGCCAAGGGCGATGCGGTGCTGCGCGATGTCGCCGGGCAGCTCGTCGGCGGGCTGCGGCCGTCGGACATCGTCTGCCGCTATGGCGGCGAGGAACTGCTGGTGATCATGCCCGATTGCACGCTGGACGACGCCGCCGCCAAGGCCGAGCAGTTGCGGATGCGCATCGAGGGGCTGGCCGAGGTCCACCAGGCGGCGATCTCCGCCAGCTTCGGCGTGGCCTCGCTGCCCGAGACGGCGGCATCCTGCGCCGAACTGGTGCCGGTGGCCGACGCGGCGCTGTTCCGCGCCAAGCGCGACGGCAAGAACCGGGTGATGCCCGCCGACCGCCGCGCCGGGCGCGGTGACGAGCTGCGGCTGGCGGTGGCCGGGCGCAAGCCGCGCGCCGCCAACGCCTGATCCCGCCGCTGCCGCTCGATTGCGGATTTCAAATGAGGCTGCGGCGATTGCAATAGCGATCCCCGTCGATCATGCTCTATGCTTGCCCTGCCGGCCCCCACGCGAACAGGCCGGCTAGGAGAAAGCACAGATGAAGCAGCATCACGGCATGATGGCGGCGCTGGCGATCGGCGCGCTGGCCTTCGGCGGCGCGGCACTGGCCGCTTCGGCCAGCACCACGATCCAGGCGCGACAGGCCAACTTCAAGCAGTTGGGCAAGGGCATGAAGGCGGTGATGACCGAGCTGAAGGCCGATGCACCCAACGTCGACGCCATCAAGGCCGGCGCGGCCCTGATCGACGGTGCCGCGCCGAAGGTCGCCGGGTTCTTTCCCAAGGGCACCGGCCCCGAGGCCGGCGTGAAGACCGAGGCGCTGCCGGTGATCTGGCAGAAGGGCCCGGAGTTCAAGGCTGCCGCGGAGAAGCTGGTGAACGCGTCGAAGGGGCTGAACGCCGCCGCCGCGACCGGCGACGTCGCCCGAATCAAGGCCGCTGCAGGCGCGCTGGGCGGGGCTTGCAAGGGCTGCCACGACACCTTCAAGGCCAAGGACTGACGGCGGGGTTTCCGGTGGCGGGGGCTCGGCCGATCTCCCGCCCCGCCCCTTCCCCGAGCCCCCGCGCCGGACCGGCGGCGGCGTGACTTTCGCGCAACGGTCCGCCCGGCAATAGCACCGCGTCCTTCTTCGCCGGTTTCCATTGCGTTAACCATGAAATAGCTAGTATCGCGGAGAGCGGGGCAGCCGAACCGGCGCGCCCGGCGAGAAGGGAAGCGCAGCGGTGGCGACAGGTGCGGTGGCGGGGGCAAGCGCATGAGCCCGGTTTGGCGCAGGGTCGGCTGGTCGGCGCTGGGGCTGGCGGTGCTGGCGGCGGCGATCGGCGGCTGGTGGTATTGGCAGGACGGGCGCTTTCGCCAGGAGACCAATGACGCGACGCTGCAGGCCGACCAGGTCGCGGTTTCGGCAAAGCTGGCCGGCAACGTCACCGCCGTCGCGGTGGACGACAACCAGCCGGTCACCGGCGGGCAATTGCTCGTCACCATCGACCCGGGCGACGTGCGCATCCGGCTGTCCGCGGCCGAAGCCGGAATTGCGACCGCCCGCGCCGGGGCCGAAGCTGTCGCCGCCACCCTGTCCGAGGCGAAGGCCAGCGTGCTGGCGGCCGAGGCGGAGCGTGCGGCGGCGCAATCCGCGCTCGACCAGGCCACGCGCGAAGTCGCGCGTTATCGCCCGCTGGTCAGGAAAGGTGCCGAGGCCGCGCAGAAGCTGGCCCGGCTGACCACCGAACAGGACCAGGCCGAAGCCAACCTGAAGGCGCGCCAGGCCGCGCTGAACGCCAGCAAGGAACGGGTCGAGAGCCTGGGGGCGCAGGCGGCGGAGGCCGCCGCGCGGGTGCGTTCGGCGGAAATCCAGCAGCAGTCGGCGGCGCGTGACCTGGCCGATACCCGCGTCGCCGCGCCGGTGGCCGGCCGCGTCGCCAGCCGTGCCGTGCGCGTCGGCCAGTACGTCCAGCCGGGAACGCGGCTGCTCACCATCGTCCCGTCGACCGACCTCTACGTGATCGCGAATTTCAAGGAGACGCAAGTCGGGCTGATGCGGCCGGGCCAGCCGGCGGTGGTGCGCGTCGACGCGCTGCCGGGCGTCACCTTCAGCGGCCGGGTGGCGAGCGTGACGCCGGGAACCGGGGCGCAGTTCTCGCTGATCCCCCCGCAGAACGCGACCGGCAACTTCACCAAGATCGTCCAGCGGGTGCCGGTGAAGATCGCGCTGTCCGCCGGGCCGGCCGCGCGCAAGGTGCTGTCGCCGGGCATGTCGGTGACGGTCGAGGTCGACACGCGCGCCGCCAAGGCGGAACTCGACGCGATCCGCGCGGAGCAGAACCAGCAGTGACCGCGGCTGCCCCGCCGCCCGAGAAGGCGTCGCTCGGCGACTGGCTGGCGGTGGCGGCAGGCACGCTCGGCTGCCTGATGGCGTTGATGGACGTGTCGATCGTCAACGCCTCGCTGCCGGTCATCCAAGGCGAAATCGGCGCGACGCCCAGCGAAGGCACCTGGGTCGGCACCGCCTACCTCGTCGCCGAGATCGTGGTCATCCCGTTGACCGCCTGGCTGGAGCGGCTGCTCGGCCTGCGCCGCCTGCTGGTGGGCGGCGCGCTGCTGTTCACGCTGTTTTCGGTGCTGTGCGGCCTCGCCACCAGCCTGACGATGATCATCCTCGGGCGCATCGGCCAGGGATTGTGCGGCGCCGTGCTGATTCCCACCGCGATGACGCTGGTGGCAAAGCGGCTGCCGCCGGCGCAGCAGCCGGGCGGACTGGCGATGGTGGCGGCCTCGGCGTTGATGGGGCCGGCGATCGGGCCGGTCTTCGGCGGCTGGCTGACCGAGAACCTGTCCTGGCACTTCGCCTTCTTCGTCAACGTGCCGATCTGCGCGGCCCAGGTGGCGATGCTGGTGTTCGCGATGAAGCCCACCTCCGGCGATCTCGGGGAGCTGGCGGGGGCCGACTGGTTCGGCATCGCCGGCATGATCCTCGGCCTTGGCGGGGCAACGACGCTGCTCGAGGAAGGGCATCGCGAACAGTGGTTCGAATCGGCGCTGATCTGGAAGCTGGCGGCGGTGACGGTGATCGGCTTCGCGCTGATCGCGATCGGCCAGCTCGGCGCGCGGCGGCCGGTGCTGCGGCTGGCACTGTTGCGCAATCCACGCGTGTCCAGCCCGATCACGATGATGGTCGCGGTGGGCTTGCTGCTCTACAGCGGCCTTTACGTGATCCCCCAGTTCCTGGCCGCGATAGCCGGCTACAACGCGCTGCAGGCCGGGCAGATCACGTTCATCGGCGGCTTCGTGGCGATCCCTTCGGCCGGGCTGTTCCCGCTGCTGGTGCACCGGGTCGATACGCGGCTGCTGGTGGCCTTCGGCATCGTCAGCAGCTTTGCCGGGTGCATGCTCGCCAGTCGCCTGACGGTGCTGTCCGCCGGCGAGGCCTTCGTGCTGCCGCAAGTGCTTTACGGCATCGGCACGACCTATTGCGCGCTGCCTCTGCAGCAGGTCGTGCTGGCCGCGGTGACCAGCGAGGACACGCCCGATGCCAACGGGCTGATCGCGGTCGCGCGCAATCTCGGCGGCTCGGTCGGCCTGGCCGCCCTGGCCAGTTTCCAGGACCAGCGGTTCGACGTTCATTCCTGGCAGATCCACGCCGGGATTTCGGCGAACGAGCCCGGGGTCCAGGAAGCGCTGATGCAATCGGCGCGTAATTTCGGCGGGGGTGCCGAAGGCTTGATGGCCGCCTATCGCGCCTTCGACGGACAAGTGGCGATGCAGGCGCTGGTGATGACGTTCAATGACATGTTTCTCGCGCTGGCGATGGTCGCGGTGGTGGTGCTGCCGCTGGTGCTGATGATCCGCCCGCTGCGGCCGGGCACGCCGATGGCGGCGGTGCACTGATGCGCGCGCGCTTGCTGCTGGGTGCGATGCTGGCGCTGGGGGCCTGCGCGCGCGAGCCGGCGCGGATCGCCGCGCCGACGGTGCCGCACGGTGCCGGCTTCGTCCGGATCGGCGATCTCGACCGGTCCGTCCCGATCGGTTCGTGGTGGGCCGCGCTGGGCGACGAGACGCTGTCGGGGTTGATCGCGCAGGGAATGCGCCAGGCGCCGACGCTGGAGGCGGCGGCGGCGCGGCTGCGCCAGGCGCGTGCCGGCGTGGCGGCGGCGCAGGCGGGCCTCGCGCCCACGCTGGGCGCCGGGCTGCTCTATGCGCACGCGCGGGTGCCCGATGGCGCGCTCGGCGGCAGCAATGGCTCGCTAGACCTCTACGACGCCGGTTTCGATGCGCAGTGGGAAATCGACCTGTGGGGCGGCAAGCGGCGCGAGCGCGATCGCGCGCGGGCCGAGGCACGGGCGGCGGAGGCGCGGCTGGCGGACGCGCGCGTGGCGCTCGCGGCTGAAATCACCCGCGCCTATGTCGCCTTGCGCGGTCAGGAAGCGCGCGCGGCGCTGGCGGCGCGGCGGGAGGCGATGGACGCGCAACTGCTCGACATGACGCAGGCCCAGCGCGAAGCCGGGACGGTGACGCAAGCCGCGGTCGAGTCGGCCGAGGCGCGGCTGGGGGCAACGCGGGCCGAGCGGGCCCGGATCGCGGCCGAGGCGGCGGTGGCGCGCGACGCGCTGGCGGTCCTGACCGGCGCGGCGCCGGGGGCGCTCGACGGGCTGACGGCGGGACCGATCCCGCTGCCGCCCCGCACCGTCGCGGTCGGCGATCCGACCGCGCTGCTGGCGCGGCGGCCTGACGTGCGCGCGGCCGAGGCCCGCCTGATGGCCGCGCACGCGGGGATCGGCGTCGCCGAGGCGCGGCGGCTGCCGCAGGTGAGCTTCATGGGCATGCTCGGGCTGGGCGGAACCGGCCCGGGCGACGTGTTCGACGCCGGCCGGCTATCGACGCTGGCGTTGCCGCGGCTGACCTGGAACCTGCTCGACTTCGGGCGCGGCGCCGCCGAAGTGCGCGGCGCCAGGGCCGGGCGCGATGCGGCGCTGGCCGACTATCGCGGCGCCGTGCTCGGCGCGCTGCAGGACGCGGAGGCGGCGCTGGCGCGCTATGGCGCGGCACGGGTGGAGGCAGGAAACGCCGCCGACGCGCTGCGCCACGCCCGCACCAGCGCCGATCTGGAGCGGATGCGCGCCGACGGCGGCACGATCGCCCCGGCACAGGCGCTGGAGGCCGATCGCGCCACGCTCGATGCCGAGGCCGCCGAAATCGCCCGGCGCGAGGCGCTGACCGCGGCTTATGTCACCGTGGGCAAGGCGCTCGGCCGGGGGTGGGACGTCAAGCCCGACTGAGGCCGAGCCAGTTGCGAGCGGCGGGGATGTGGCGCAGCACGGCTGCTTCGAGCAGCATCACCACCAGCAGCGAGGCGGTGAACAGCGGCAACCAGACCATCAGCGCCAGCAGCGTCAGCCGGAAGCCCCAGCCCTTCGGCCAGGTGCCGGAGCCCGGCGGCGCACCCAACCCGCCAGCCGGCTTGCGGCGGCGCCAGAGCACGAAACCGGATACCGCCACCAGGACCAGCGCGGCGGCGGTGAACACCCCGATGAGCTGGTTGATCCAGCCGAACAGCTGCCCTTCGTGCCAGGCGACGCCATAGCCGATCACGCGGTCGATCCAGTGCCGATCCGCGAAGTCCTCGCGCGAGAGGCGGTGCGTGCCGCCGGCGTCATAGCGGATGGTGACGCGCAGCGGGCGGTTCTGGGCGTCCGACTTGATCACCCAGCCGCTCGCCGGCTTGCCGCTGCCGCCCTCGCCGGAAGGCATTCCCGGCGGCACGACTTCCGCCGGAAACGCCAGGTTCGCGCGCGCTGCCAGCGCGGCCATGACGTCGAGCGTGGCGGCATCCCGTGCCGGGAACGGCGTCGCCGGCATCGCGTGGTCCATTCCCGCCATGCCTGCCGCCATCGCCGCGTGGTTGTGCTCGGCGTGGAGGTCGTCGCCGTCGGCAGGCTTGCCGCCGATCGTCCAGTCCTGCGGCCCCTGCATCAGGCCCAGCTCGCCGCGGGCAAGCTTGAACGCGCTGCCCCAGCTCTGTGCCCAGGGCAAACCCGTGAACAGCAGCACCAGCGCCAGCGCCGACACCCAGAAGCCGGTGACCGCGTGGAGATCGCGCCATAAGGGGCGGCCCCGCCTGCCCAGCCGCGGCCAGACCACCCCCGCCGGCCCGCCGCCGCGCGGCCACCACAGCGCCAGGCCCGACAGGATCAGCACGATCGTCCAGCTCGCCAGCAGCTCGACCAGGATCGAACCGCTGCGGTCGAACAGCAACTGGCCGTGCAGCCGGCGGTCCCACGCGATGACCCGCGTCTCCGGGTCGAGCGCGCCCAGCACCCTCCCCTGCGGCGAGACGAACACATCGCGCATCCGGTGCCCCGGCAACGCGAGGTGGACCATCGCCGCATCCCCCGCCCGCTCGGGAAGGCGATAGAATGCCAGCCTCGTCCCGGGATGGGCGGCCAGCGCCGCCGCCACCTGTGCCGAAGGCGCCACCGCGCCGGCGGTCGGCAGGTTGTGGAACGCTCGCTCCTCCCACCGCTCCACCTGCGGCTTGAACAGGTAGAGCGCACCGGAGAGCGACAGCACGATCACGAACGGGATCACCAGCAGCCCGGCATAGAAATGCCAGCGCCACAGCGTGCGCCAGATCGCGGTTGGAGCAGAGGATTCAGCCATGGTCGCTCCCGATCAGATATGCGCGCGGATGCCGAAGGTCGCCCAGAACGGCATGCCCCGCGCCGGGACGGTGCTGCCGCTGACGATGCTGCCGTTGGTGGCGGTGAGCCCGAGCCCCTGGTCCAGGAACCGGTTGTTGCCGACGTTCTGCAGCGACGTATAGAGCGTCAGGCCCGGCCGCACCTCCCACGCCGCGCCGAGGTCGACGATCGTCGCCCCGTCGTTGCGCTGGACGTGGCTGGTGCTGGCCCAATAGGCCGGGAAGCTCTTCACCGCGACGTTGAACTGCAGCGCATCGCTCGCCCGCCACGCCGCGCTCGCGGTCAGCGTCCATTCGGGCACCTGGCCGAGCTGCTGGCCGACAGGGTCGGGAATCACGCCGTTCGAGGCGGCCGCATAGAGCGAGTGCGTCAGGTGCGCATCGGTATAGGTGAACCCGCCCTGCGCCGAGAGCCGCCCGCGCCGCCATGACCCCAGCACCTCGAAGCCGCGCAGCACCGCATCCCCGGCATTCACGTACTGGTTGAGCCGGCCGCCGTTGATCCCGACGATGCCGGTACCGCAATAATTGTTCGCCGCCGCGCAGCCCGATTGCACGGTGGCGAAATCGATGAAGTTGCGCAGCGTGTTGGCATAGGCGCTGGCCTGCAGCGAGATCTCGCCCAGCGCCCCTTGCGCGTTGAAATCCAGCCCGATCTCCCCGCCGAGGTTGGTCTGCGGCTTCAGGTCCGGGTTGAACGTCGTGTAGCTGGTCCCGCCGATGAACGAGCGGACCATCTGGTTCATCCCGGGCGCGGCGAAGTTGGAATAGGCCGCACCGCGCAGCGACAGCCCACGGCCGAGCGCCAGTTTCATGCCGATACGCGGGTCGAAGCGGCTGATGGACTGGTCGGCGATGGCACTGGCAAGGACGGTGCCGCGATAGTTGCCCGACAGGCTGCCGTCGGCGGTCTGCCAGAAGTCCCCGCGCAGGCCGATCGTCACCTCGAGGGGGAAGGCCCCGGGTGCGAGCGTCGCCTGCGCGAAGACACCTTCAAAGTGATGCTTCGCCTTTGCCAGCAGGTTGCCGGTGGCGCCGGTGGTGGCGAACAGGTTCAGCGGATCGCTGGCCGAAAGGCTGCGCCCGTCGACGCCGAGCTTGATGTCCTTGAGCACGCCGAGGCTCGCCTGCCAGACCAGGCTGCCGCCCAGGCTGTGGTACGTGGCGTTCTCGGTCTGCGAGACATAGGGCACGCCAACCGCCGGATTGAAGATCGAGAAACCCGGCGTCTGGCTGACGTTGGTGGTGTTCATCAGCCCGCCGCCGACCCAGCCGGTGAGCGCGAGCCGGCCGCCACCGACGCGCTTCTCCCCGCCGAACGCGACGCGCCAGGTCTGCCAGCGGTTCTGGGTCAGCGTCCAGACCAGGTTGTTCTCCTGCAACCGGTGCCAGGACGCGGTGAGGAAGAGGCTGCTGTCGGCGCCCGTCGCGGCGCGGACGGAGCCCTGGATGTTGAGGTTGTTCGACGACGTCGCCGCCATCGCCGGGTTGCGATATGCTTCGGGCGTCTTGTTGTAGCCGGCCGAAGTCGTGTCCGAGACGGTCAGTCCCGCGACCACGTCGCCCCCCAGCGCCAGGCCGGCGGTGGCAGTCCCCGAAAGCGTGCGGAAGCTGCCGACGCTGGCGTCGAAATCCATGTGCTCGGCCTCGGGCGCGCGGGTCAGGATGTTGACGATGCCGCCCATCGCCATGTTGCCCCACAGGCTGGTGGCGCCACCGCCGCGGATCACCTCGATCGAGCCGATCTGGCTCTTGGCAACCTGGTTCCAGTCGACCACGCGGAAAAACGCGTCGTTGGCGGGAATGCCGTCGACCATGACCAGCGTGTTGACGTTGGTGGTGGTGCCGAAGCCGCGGATCGAGAACGTGTCGCCGGTGGGGTGGAGCACGGCAGCCGGCTGGTTCAGCGTGAACACGCCGGGGATGCGGTTGACGAGCTGGTCGGTGGCGGTCGCCGGCGACATCTCGACTTCGCGCGCGGTGATGACGGTGGCGCTGACGTCCATGTCCTTGAGCGCGGTGCCCCGCGCGGCGGTGACGACGATGGTGCCGTCGGGCGCTTCCTCGGCGAAAGCGGGCGTGGCAAGGCAGGTGGTGGCGAACAGCGCGAGCAGCGCCGGACGGATGTTGATCATGATGTCGCTCTGAAGTTGGCGCGGCAACGCCGCACGCGGTCAATCGGCCCGGAATGGGCGGCTGGGGCTTCAGGCGTGGAGTGGCGGCGCGCGCAGTGGCGGACGCAGCCGCCGGATCGGGCCGGCGCGCGCCGGCTGGACCGCCGCGAGGCCGAGCACCATGAGCAGCGCCAGCGCGGCGGCGAGCAGGACCGGATCGGCACCGCCGAGCGCGGCCATCGCCAGCGCGCCATAGCCGCACTGGGTTCCTTCGACCTTGCCGTCATGCGCCTTTTCAGGCGCCGGCTTGCCGGGAACGACGATCTGCTGCGCTTTGGGCAGGCCGCTGGCATCGGCGCAGATGGCGATGGTGATGGACTTGCCCGCGGGCGCCAGCATCATGCCCGCCGGGACCAGCACGCGCACGACGAGCGCCAGCAGCGCGCAGAGCAGCGCAAGCTGGCGATGATCGCGCAAGGTCCGGCGCAAGCCCCCCATGACGGCGCGAGCCTTAGGCGCGCCGAAATCGAATGTCGACTCAGATCGCCAGCGTCACCTTGCCGATGTGGCGGCCGGACTCGAGATGGCGGAAGGCATCGGCAATCTCCGCCAGCGCGAATTCGCGATCGAGCACCGGCTTCAGGCCATGCGCCTCGATCGCACGCACCATCGCCAGTTGATCGGCGCGGCTGCCGACGGTCACCGCCTGGAGCCGCAACCGCTTGGCCTGGACGATCGCGAACGGCATCGTGTCGATGTCGAAGCCGCCCGCCGCGCCGATCACGGCGATGTGCCCGGCGGTGCGCGCGGCAGCGAAGGATTGGCCGATGGTGTGCGGGCCGCCCACCTCGATCACGTGATCGACGCCGACGCCGCCGGCGATGTCGCGCACGGCATCCGCCCACTGCGGCGTTTCGCGGTAGTTGATGACGTGGTCGGCGCCAAGCCGCCGCAGCCGGTCGCACTTGTCCGCGCTCGACGACGTGGCGATGACGGTGGCGCCGGCCAGCTTCGCGAACTGCAGCGCGAACAGCGACACGCCGCCGGTGCCGAGCACGAGCACCGTCGCCCCGGGCCGGACCGCGCCGTCGGTGATGACGGCGCGCCAGGCGGTGACGCCGGCGCAGGTCAGCGTCGCCGCTTCCGCATGGCTGAGATTGGCCGGGGCGCGGGTAAAGCTGGCGGCGGGGCGCGTGACGATCTCCGCCGCGAAACCGTCCGCCGGGCCGCCGGGCGCATTGTCCAGTTCGCCTCGCTCGACATGGCCGTCCCGCCACTTGGGGTGAAATGTGCTGACAACCGCATCGCCGACGGCGAGTCCCCCCTCACCCTCGGGTACGCCCTCACCCACCGCGACCACCTCGCCAGCGCCGTCGGACAGCGGGATGATCCCGTCGAACGTCGGGAAAAAGCCCTTCGCGACCAGCATGTCGCGGAAGTTCAGGCTGGCGGCGCGGACCCGCACCTGAACCTCGCCCGGCCCCGGTTCGACCGGGTCGATGGCTTCCAGCCGCAGGTTGTCATAGCCGGCGGGGTGGCGGAGGCGGATCGCTTTCATCACGGTTTCCTCAGGCGTTACGGGTCAGCAAGGGCATCATCGTCGCCTCGACGACCAGCGCGTTGTAATGCTCGGCGATCGAGACGATGCGGTCATCGCGAAAGCGGAAGGCGAACACGTACGTCTGGCGATAGTCGGTGCCGTCGATCAGCGTGCCGACCGAGCGCGCCTCGGCGACGGCGCGATCGTCCTCGACGGTGATCGCATCGATGGTGAAGGCCAGCGGCACCTTGCAGATCGAGGCGAGGACCGGGATCAGCGCGCAATAGTCGGCGCCCGGCATCGCGCCGCGGTGCGTGGTCCAGCCGACGAGGTCGGGATGGAGGATGTCCGCGGGCAGCTTGCCGGCGGTGACTCCCGCGAAATAGCCGCGCACGAGTTCGCGGGCGCGCTCCTTGTCGATCGGCTGGGTCATGCGCTCTCCCGGTCTGGCTTCGATTACGCTAGCATGGCGCGGCGCGCGCGGCTTGACCGATCGCGCCATGATGGTCGCGGCTGTCGGGATCGGTCAAGCGGCGGCGGGTCGGCGGGGCTAGGCTGCCGCCGAGGGAGAGACGATGATGGACACCGATGCCGCGCTTGCCGATCTGCTCGATCGCGATGCCATCCGCCGTTGCGTGGTGCGGCTGGCCCGGGGCGAGGATCGGCGCAACCCGGATCTGATCCGCGGTTGCTGGTGGCCCGAAGCGAAATTCGACTATGGCGTCTACAACGGCGATTTCGACGCCTACCTAGCGTGGGTCGTGCCCGGCGCCGACGCGATCAAGGACACGCAGCACCTGCTTGGCCAGACCCACATCGAGCTGGAGGGCGCCCTTGCCCGCGCCGAGACGCACGTGTTCTCGTACCACCGCGTCGATGCCGGCCACGGCGATCGCGACACCTGCATCGGCGGGCGCTACCTCGACACGATGGCGAAGCGCGACGGCGAATGGCGGATCATCGATCGCGTCATGCTCTATGACTGGGAGCAGGACTGGGGCGCGGCGGCCGACTGGTCGCAGGGGGTGATGGGCTATCCGTTCACCGCCGAACACTTCCCCGGGCGCGCGAAGGGCGATTTTTCCGAAGGCTTCTTCAAGGGCGAAGCGCGGTGAGCGGCCCTGTCGCAGGCCCGCTGGCCGGCCAGGTCGCGGTCGTCACCGGCGCCAGCCGCGGCATCGGCAAGGGCATCGCGCTGGTGCTCGCCGAACAGGGGATGACGGTCTACGTCACCGGGCGCACGGTCAATCCAGGTGATTACTACCTGCCCGGCACGGTCGGCCAGACCGCTGCCGAGTGCGACGAGCGCGGCAAGGCCAGTGGCGGCAAGGGCATCGCCGTCGCCTGCGACCATGCCGACGACGCGGCGGTGGCGGCGCTGTTCGCACGGGTCAGGGAGGAGCAGGGCCGGCTCGACATCCTCGTCAACAACGCCTTCCAGCTTTCGGAAGACCTGCTCGAGCCCAAGGGCTTCTGGGAAAAGCCGCTGTCGAACCTCGAGATGTGGGACGTCGGGGTCAGGTCTAACTATGTCGCGGCCTGGCACGCGGCGCAGATCATGGTGCCCCGGAAGTCCGGGCTGATCGTCGCGATCTCCGGCTTTGCCGCCGTCACCTACACCTACGGAGTGGTGTTCGGCACCTCGAAGTCGGCGGTCGACCGGATGGCGCGCGATATGGCGATCGAGCTCGAACCGCACAACGTCGCCTCGCTGGTGATGTGGCAAGGCCTGACGCTGACCGAGAAGGCGCGCGACAACCTCGCCAGGATGGGCGACAAGATGACCGCATCGATCACGCAGATGCACGGCAGCAGCGTCGAGCATCCGGGACGGGTGATCGCGGCGTTGGCCAGCGATCCGCAGGTGATGAAGCGCTCGGGCGGGGAGTTCATCACCACCGAGCTGGCGATGGAATACGGCGTCACCGACATCGACGGCAGCACCATCGGCTCCGCCCGGGCAACGCGCGGCTCGCCGATCTGGGCGCCGATCTCGGAGGTTGACAATCGTGGCAAGTGACCGGGAAAAGCGCCTAGATGCGCTGCTCGACAAGGAGGATATCCGCGATTGCCTGCGCCGGTTCTCGCGCGGGATGGACCGGTTCGATCGCGACGAATACCTGTCGGCGTTCTGGCCGGACGCGGAAATGGCCGCAGGGCCATACGTCGGCGACGTTCCCGGTTGCTGGGACTGGGCGATGCCGATGCATCGCGACTGGCAGGTGCTGACGCAGCACAGCCTGCTCAACACCACGATCGACATCGACGGGGATGCCGCGCACACCGAGACCTATTACCTCTTCGTCGCGCGCAACAAGCCCTTCCCGGGCGCCGATGCCGAGACGCTGACGCTGGCGGGCGGCCGCTACGTCGATCGTTTCCAGCGGCGCCACGGGGAATGGCGCATCGCGCTGCGCACCAACGTCATCGAATGGGCGAGCGATGCCCCGCCTGCGGCTGTCCCGTTCGGCGACGTGCCCGACATCGCCGCCAACGGCGTCTCCGCGCGCGATCGCAGCGATCCGTCCTATGCGAGGCCGCTGGTGAACAAGCGGGCGCGCAACCAGCCCTGAAACCTCGGGCGCCCGGCTATCGTGCGATCTATCGCGCTAGATCGGAGCCCCCTTGCTGACCCACCAGGCCAGCGCGGCGGCGGCGATCGCCGCGATCGCGAACCGGACGATCCCGGCCGGCGCCAGCGGCTCTACCGCAGGGTCCACGGCGGGATCGGCGCCGGTCAGCATCGGCAGGATCAGGTTGCGACCGCGCAGGCGGTAGAAGGCGATCGCGGCGACGTGGATGGCCACCGTCAGCAGCAGCAGCTTGAAGATCAGGTGGTGGAAGTGGGCCAGCCGGTCGGCGGTGTCGTAATCGACCAGGGAATTGAGCGGGCCGGGATAGAGCGCGTCGGTATCCTGCGCGAACAGCCCGGTGCCGACCTGGGCCAGCAGCAGCAGCAGCAGCACGACGACACTCCACCCGCCCAGCGGATTGTGCCCCGCGGTCGCCGGCCCGGTGCCGCGCAAGTATGCGATCACCGCGCGCGGGCCGCGCACGAAGCGGGCAAAGCGCGCGGTGCTGCCGCCGACGAAGCCCCAGATCAGGCGGAAGGCAAGCAGGCCGAAGGCCGCGATGCCGGAAAGCTGGTGGCGTTCGAGATCGCCGGTCTCGCCGCTGTACCACGAATAGGCGAACAGGCCGACGAGCAGCCAGTGGAACAGGCGGGTGGGCACGTCCCACACGCGAACCGGTGTGGTGGCGGAACTGGTGGCCAAGGTCGCTTCTCCCCGATCAGGACCGGCGTCCTATAGCGTGGCGGCCGCCGATTGCGCCATCAAATCGGCGCCGCGCCCATTCGATCAGGCTTGTCCCGACGCCATCGCGAAGCTGCGGCCAAGATGCTCGCCGAAACCGTTCTCGGCCGGGTGGAACGTCCACTGGCGGCGCGCGTCGCGGATCTCGGGCAGGCGTTCGGCGACGTCGTCGATCGTCCACGCCGGCAGGTAGACGCCTTCGGTCTCGGTTACGAAGGCGCGGGCAATGCGCCCCGCGACCGAGGCATAGAGTTCCGCCGTCACCGCGCAGCTCTCGTGGCACAGGTAGGCGACCAGCGGCGCCACCAGTTCGGGCCGCATGTCGGGATAGGCCGACGTGTCGAGCCCCTCGGCCATCCGCGTCAGCGCGCCCGGAAGGATGACGTTGGACTTCACCCCGTGCTCCGCCCCCTCGATGGCGATGGCGTTGTTCAACCCGATCATCGCCGACTTCGCCATCGCGTAGTTGACCGTCTGCGGCATCGTGTAGAGTCCACCGATCGATCCCGTCAGCACGACGCGGCCATAGCCGGCCCCGCACATCCGCTCGAACGCCGGCCGCACGACGTGGAACGCGCCGAGCAGGTGGACGTCGATCACCGCGCGGAAATCCTCGTAGGACGTGGACGCCAGCGGAGCGAAGCGGTTGTTGCCGGCGTTGTGGACCAGCACGTCGATCCGGCCGAAGCGGTCGAGCGCGGCCTGGACGATCGCCGCCCCGCCCGCCGGCGTGGCGACCGTGTCGGTGCTGGCCACGGCCTCGCCCCCCATGGCGGCAATCTCGTCGACGAGCTGCTGCGCCACCGAGCTGTCGCCACCGTCGCCGGAAATGGCGCTGCCGTTGTCGTTGACGACCACTTTGGCGCCGAGACGGGCCAGCAACAGCGCATATTCGCGGCCCAGGCCCCTGCCCCCGCCGGTAATCACGGCCACCCGGCCATCGAAACGACGCGCTGTCATGCCCTGAACCCCCTGCTACTGGCTGCCAATCGGTCCGAACACCGGCGTGCCGCGCTGCTCGCGCAGGCTCGGGATCATGCGGCCGTCGATATCGGTCACGCCATATTCGGCCGCCAGCTCGGCATTGATCCAGCTCCCGCCGGACTTGGCCATCAACCCGGGATCCTTCAGCAGCGCCGCGATCACCCGCCCGGGAAACTCGGGGCTGGACCCCGCCATGCTGTTCAACTGCGCCGCCATTCCCGGCACCGAGCTGAGATTCTCGATCGCCCGCTCGGTAAAGGTGAAGCCCTGCCACAGCGAAACGGAAGCAACCCCGTGCGGCTGCAATTCCACCGCCATGTCCCGCGCCATCCGGTCCGTCGCGGACTTGGTGGTGCCGAACAGCGTGTCGTAGGTGTACGTGCGGCCGACGTAGCCGGACATCGCCACGATCAGGCCGGACTGCTGCGGCACCATGATCCGCGCGGCATGCCACGCGGCGATGTACGCGGCGCGGACGCCGGTGTCGAAGATTTGCCAGTTCGACAGCGGTTTTTCCCAGAAGCCCACGCGCTGGGTCATTTCCGGGGGAATGGCCATGGCGTTGTTGACCAGGCAATCGAGCCGGCCCTGCTCGGCGCGGACGGCTTTGAACAGCGCGGCGATGGCGTCGTCGTCCTGGAGGTCGAGGGCGAAGGGAATGGCTTTGCCGCCGTTATGGGCACCTTTTGCCGCACATTCGGCGACGGTTTCCTCGAGGCTACCGGGCAGCGGGCTGGCGCCCGGATGCAGCGTGCGGCCGGTGACGTAGACCGTCATGCCCTCGCCCGCCAGGGTCAGCGCGGTGCCCTTGCCGATGCCGCGGCTGGCGCCGGTGACGACCGCGACCTTGCCCGCCAGTTTGCCCATCGCTCTCCCTTTCGCGGCCAGCCTAGGCGGACGATCCCGGCATCGCTTGACCGATCCCGACAGTCGGACCGTTGTCGGCATCGGTCAAGGCGGATAGGCCTGTTCGTGGCCATGATCGGCCCGAAGGGAGAGGCAGGATGGCGCAAGTGCAGACCGTGCGGGGGCCGATCGACGCGGGCGCGCTCGGCAAGGTCCTGATCCACGAGCATATCTTCCTGATGGATGCCGAGTATGTCCTGAACTACCGGCCCGATTTCTTCTCCGACAAGACCATCGACGACGCCGTGGAGCGACTCAACGCGCTCAAGGCCAGCGGCATCGACACCATCGTCGACCTGACCGTGCTGGGGCTCGGCCGCTACATTCCGGCGGTGGCGAAGGTGGCAGAGCGGACAGACCTGAACATCATCGTCTCCACCGGGGTCTACACCTTCAACGACGTGCCACAGCCGTTCCAGTTCACCGGGCCGGGGCTGCTGTGCGACGTGCCCGAACCGATGCTCGACCTGTTCCTCAGGGATATCAACGAGGGCATCGCCGGGACTGGGATCAAGGCCGGCGAGCTGAAGTGCGCGATCGACATGCCGGGGATGACCAAGGGCGTCGAGCGGGTGATGCGCGCGATCGCGCGGGCCAACGTGCTGACCGGCACGCCGATCACCGTGCACACCGCGCCGCAGAACCGGTCCGGGCTGCTGGTGCAGGACCTGCTGGAGTCCGAAGGCGTCGACCTGCGCGACGCGGTGATCGGCCATTGCGGCGACAGCACCGACATCGACTACCTGATGGCGGTGGCGGATCGCGGATCGCTGCTGGGGATGGACCGGTTCGGCATCAATTTCACCATCACCGCCGAGGAGCGCGTGGCGACGATCGCGGAGCTGTGCCGGCGCGGCTATGCCGGGTCCATGGCGCTGGGGCACGATTGCTGCGCCTGGTCGGACTTTTTCCCCTCCGTCTCCGACTACCACCGGGTGATGCCGCAGCACCACTACCTGCACATCCACGACGACGTGATTCCGGCATTGCGGGCGGCGGGGGTGAGCGAGGGCGACCTGGAGCTGATGTTCGTGGCGAACCCGCGCCGGCATTACGAAGGGCCGGCGGAGCGTTTTGCCGCGAAGGATTAACCGAACAGCGCCACCGACTGCAGCCCGGCCATGATCGGCGCGCCATCGGCGTTCCAGATCGCCATGCGCTGGCTGGAGCGGCCTTCCTCGGCATAATCGCCGACCGAGCGCAGCAGGTACCAGCCGTCGCGCGTCTGCGGCGCCGGGGTGAGCAGGTTCACCTGCCAGTGCATCGTGCTGACCGGCACGCCGGGGTTCATCAGCGGCAGGACGCCGGGCGGCAGCGCATCGCCGAGCAGCACCAGTTCGAGCATCGCATCGAGCCCGGCGCGTTCGTTCAGGCGGACCCAGCGGCACAGCTCGGGCTGCGGTTCGGGCGAAGGCGGCAGCGCGTGGCGGCTGGCGAAGTGGTTCTGCAGGAAAGCCGGCGTGAAGCTGGTGTAGGTCACTGGGCGCGCTTGTTCGAGCGCCACGAGCGTTGCGGGCACCGGGCGATCGTTGCGGTGCAGACTGCTGGCCACCGGCCCCATGAACACCAGGCTGGCGGTAAAGACGAGGTTGCCGCCGCTGGTGATGCGCGCCTCGGCCCAGGTGGCGTTCCGGCCCTTTCGGACGATCGCGGCGCGGACCTCCACCGTGCCGTTGACCGGCGCGATCATGCTGAAGCTGGCCGAGCGCAGCGGCGGCAGACCATCGCCCGCGCGCGTGGCGGCGGCAAGGCACAGCGCGGCGGAGAAGCCGCCATAGGCGGTGCGGCCCTGGTGCCAGGATTGCGGGACGGCGAGCGCGAAGCCGGTTTCCCGGGCTTCGGCGCTCGCCAGCAGGTCCGCGAATGTCATTCCAACTCGAGGATGATCGCGTCCACCGCGAGGCTCTCGCCCGCCTTGGCGTTGACCTTCTTGACCGTGGCGGCCTTTTCGGCGCGGAGGATGTTCTCCATCTTCATCGCCTCGACCACCGCCAGCGGCTGGCCGGCCTCGACCTTGTCGCCTTCCGCCACGTTCAGCGAGACCAGCAGGCCGGGCATCGGGCAGATCAGGAACTTCGACAGGTCCGGCGGGACCTTCTCGATCATGTGCGCGGCGAGCGGGGCGATGCGCGCAGGGAGGATCTCGACCTTGTGGATGGCGCCGCGGGTCGTCATTTTCAGGCCGGCGCGGGTCGGCTCGATGCGGACGGCGATCGCTTCCTCGCCCACTTCTGCTTCGACAAGACGATCGCCAGGGGTGTATTCCATCGCCAGATCACAATCGACGCCATCGACGGTGACGGCTTCCTCGCTGACATCGACGGCGAAGCGGCGGTCGCCGATCTTCACCGACCACTCGCCCGGCGCATCGAGATTGCGCGCGAGCTGGCCATCGACCTGGCGGGCGCGATCGGCGCGGGCGCTGGCGATGAAGCCGGCAATTGCCGCCAGCTTCGCCTTCAACGCATCGCTGGTGGCGGCGCCGGAGAAGCCCTCCGGGTATTCCTCGGCGATGAAGCCGGTAGTCAGCTCGCCCGAACGGAAGCGCGGGTGCTGCATGATGGCGCTGACGAAATCGACGTTGTGGCCGAGGCCCTCGATCTCGAACGCGTCGAGCGCGGCGATCTGCTTGTCCGCGGCCTCGTCGCGGGTCTTGCCCCAGGTGATCAGCTTGGCGATCATCGGGTCGTAGAACATGCTGACTTCGCCGCCTTCGTAGACGCCGTCGTCGACGCGGACGCCATCGACGCCGCGGCGGCCATTTTCCTGACCGTCATCGGTCCAGCCGGCGACCGGCGGGTTGTAGCGGATCAGGCGGCCGGTGCTGGGCAGGAAGCCGCGATAGGGGTCCTCTGCATAGACGCGGTTCTCGATCGCCCAGCCGTCGATCTTGACGTCGTCCTGGCCGAAAGCGAGCCTTTCGCCGGCGGCGACGCGGATCATCTGCTCGACGAGGTCGACGCCGGTGATCGCCTCGGTCACCGGGTGCTCGACCTGGAGACGGGTGTTCATTTCGAGGAAGTAGAAGCTTTCCCCGCTGGGATCGGCGCCGGAAACGATCAGCTCGACGGTGCCGGCGCTGTAGTAACCCACGGCCTTGGCCAGCGCGACGCACTGTTCGCCCATCGCCTTGCGCATCTTCGGGGTGACGAACGGCGACGGCGCTTCCTCGACCACCTTCTGGTGGCGGCGCTGGATGCTGCATTCGCGCTCGTTCAGGTAGAGCACGTTGCCATGCTTGTCGCCGAGGATCTGGATCTCGATATGGCGCGGGTTGAGGATGAACTTCTCGATGAACACGCGGTCGTCGCCGAAGCTGTTCAGCCCCTCGCGCTTCACGGACTCGAAGCCCTCGCGCACGTCCTTCTCATCGTAGGCGAGGCGCATGCCCTTGCCGCCGCCGCCGGCGCTGGCCTTCATCATCACCGGGTAGCCGATCTCGTTCGAGATGCGGACGGCGTGCTCGGTGTCCTCAATCTCGCCGACGAAGCCGGGGACGACGTTGACGCCTGCCTGTTTGGCGAGCTTCTTCGATTCGATCTTGTCGCCCATCGCGGCGATGGCATTGACCGGGGGGCCGATGAACTCGATGCCTTCGGCGGCGAGCGCCTCGGCGAAGCTGGTGCGCTCCGACAGGAAGCCGTAGCCGGGGTGGACCGCCTCGGCGCCGGTCTGCTTGCAGGCGGCGATGATCTTGTCGGCGATCAGGTAGCTCTGCGCGGCGGGCGACGGGCCGATGTGAACGGCCTCGTCGGCCATCTGCACGAACGGCGCGCGGGCGTCGGCGTCGGAATAGACGGCAACGGTCTGGATGCCCATGCGGCGCGCGGTCTTGATGACGCGGCAGGCGATTTCACCACGATTGGCGATGAGGATTTTCTTGAACAACCTCGATACTCCAACAAATCTCGCCGGCCCGGAAGGCCGGCTGGAATTCGGTTCAGGGCCTTACTGGAAGGCCTCCAGCTTCACGCAGCCCTTCGGCATGGCCTGTGCGGCCAGTTCCGCCTCGGTCTGCGTGACCGCCATCGCGCGCAGGCCCAGCCTGGCGAACATGGCGGCATCGTTGTCATCCCCGGCGTTGGGGGCGGTGAGGAGTTTGTCGCCGGTGAAGATCGAGTTGGCGCCGGCGAGGAAGCACATCGCCTGGGTCATCTCGGACATGCTCTCGCGGCCGGCGCTGAGGCGGACCATCGACTGCGGCATGGTGATGCGGGCGACGGCGACGGTGCGGACGAATTCGACGTCGTCAATCTTTGCCAGCGGCGTATCTGCCAGCATGTCGCCGAGGACGGTGCCCTTGACCGGGACCAGCGCGTTGACCGGCACGCTCTGCGGGTGGCTGGGGAGCGTTGCCAGCGTGTGGATGAAGCCGACGCGGTCAGCCCGCGTCTCGCCCATGCCGACGATGCCGCCCGAGCACACGTTGATGCCGGCGCGGCGAACTTCACCAAGGGTGTCGAGCCGGTCTTCCATCGTGCGGGTGGTGATGACCTCGCCATAGCGTTCGGGCGAGGTGTCGATGTTGTGGTTGTAGTAGTCTAGCCCGGCGGCGGCGAGCTGGTCGGCCTGTTCGGGTTCGAGCATGCCCAGCGTCATGCAGGTTTCGAGGCCCATCGCGCGGACGCCCTTCACCATCTCGATGATCGCGGGCATGTCGCGCGCCTTGGGGTTGCGCCAGGCGGCGCCCATGCAGAAGCGGGTCGAGCCGTGGTCCTTGGCGCGCGCGGCGGATTGCAGGACTTCCTGCACGCCCATCAGCTTGGTGGCTTTCACCCCGCTGTCGGCACTCTGGCTCTGGCTGCAGTAGCCGCAATCCTCGGCGCAGCCGCCGGTCTTGATCGACAGCAGCGTGGAGAGCTGGACTTCGGCCGGGTCGAAGCTCTGGCGATGCACTTCGGCGGCGCGGTAGACCAGCTCGGTGAACGGCAGGTCGAACAGCGCGGCGATTTCGTCGCGGGTCCAGTCGGTGCGCAGTTCAGGCTTCTGGGGGGTCATAAGGTCTTTCATGCGGCCACCTTAGTGCCAAGGCGGCGTTCGATATAGCCCGCAACGGCCGGCGCGTAATGCGGGACGCCCCGGCGTTCGGCTTCGCCGGGGAGGAAGCCGGTGAGCGATTCCGCCACGCGGGCGAGGTTCTCGTCCGACAGGCTGCCGAGCGGGGCGCGGTAGATGCCGATGCCGAAGGCGATGGCGCGGGTGTGGAACAGGCGGCGCAGCGTCTCGCGCTCGCAGCGGACGAACAGGGTTTCGCCGGCGTTTTCGGGGGTGACGTGGGCGAAGCGTTCGGCCATCGGCGCGGGGGGCATGAAACGGTGTTCGCCGCTGGCCAGCACGAACATGTTGGTGCGGCCGAACAGGTTGCGCGCCTGAAGCCCGTCCATGAATTTCGCGACCGGATCGGCGAGCGCTTCGGCAAAGCCGTGGGTGGGCTTGTGCACTTCGTGGACCGGCTTGCCCATCTTGTCTTGGATACGCCAATCGGTGGGATAGGCGACGGCGCCGGCAACGACGGTGAACGGAGCGCCGGGTTCGCTCTGGGTGAGCAGGCACCAGTCCTCGTGCGTGGCGCTGGCGATGGTCTTCAGGTCGCCCGCAACCCCGACCAGCTCGCCCAGTTCGGCGATCGCCGCCGCGCTGCCCGGCAGCACCTGCACGGCATCGGGATGCGCGGCGAAGGTGGCGGCGCGGGCGGCGGTATCGGGGTTCGGATCGCGCCATTCGGCTTCCGTGATGCGCACCACGCCCATCCGCAGCGGGCCGGAGCCCCGCGCGGTGGGAAGCAGCGCCTCGACGGAGAAGCCGAATGCCATCAGTTGGTCGCTTCGAGTTCCGAGCCCACAGGCGGCATGTTGTGGCCGAGCAGGCGCAGCATGTCCGCTGCGCATTCGACGACGTTGCTGCCCGGGCCATAGATGCCCTGGACGCCGGCCTCGCGCAGGAAGTCGTAGTCCTGCGGCGGGATGACGCCGCCGGCGACGACCTTGATGTCGGGGCGCCCGGCATCCTTGAGCAGGCCGATCAGCGCCGGGATCAGCGTCTTGTGGCCGGCGGCGAGCGACGAGGCCCCGACGGCATCGACGCCGGCCTCGAGCGCGAGCTTGCAGGCTTCCTCGGGAGTCTGGAACAGCGGGCCGCTGGTTACCTCGAAGCCCATGTCCGAAAAGGCCGAGGCGATGACGTTGGCACCGCGATCGTGCCCGTCCTGGCCCATCTTGGCGACCAGCATGCGCGGCTTGCGGCCGAGGCGGCGCGACACTGCCTCGACGCCGTCGAGCACCTGCTGGTAGCGGCTGTCACCGGCATAGGCGCTGCCGTAGATCCCCTTCACCGGCACCGGCTGGGTGCCGTAGCGGCCGAACACGGCTTCCATCGCATCCGAGATTTCGCCCAGCGTGGCGCGATCGCGCGCGGCGTTGACCGCCAGCTCGAGCAGGTTGCCGCCGGCTCGCGCGCCTTCGGTGAGCGCGGCGAGCGAAGCCCGGCACTTCGCCTCGTCACGCGTCGCGCGGACCTTGTTGATGCGCGCGATCTGGGCATCGCGGACCGCGTGGTTGTCGACCTCGAGCGTCTCGATCCGGTCTTCGCTGGCGAGCCGGTACTTGTTGACGCCGACGATCACGTCCTCGCCCTTGTCGACGCGCGCCTGGCGGGCGGCGGCGGCTTGCTCGATCATCGCCTTCGGCCAGCCGGCGGCGACCGCCTTGGCCATCCCGCCCTCGGACTGGACGCGCTCGATGATCTCCCACGCCTTGTCGACCAGTTCGTTGGTCAGCGCCTCGATGTAGTACGAGCCACCCAGCGGATCGACGACATTGCACATGCCGGTCTCTTCCTGGATGACGATCTGGGTGTTGCGGGCGATGCGCGCCGAGAAATCGGTGGGCAGCGCGATCGCTTCGTCGAGCGCGTTGGTGTGCAGCGACTGGGTGCCGCCGAGCATCGCCGCCATCGCCTCGATCGTGGTGCGGATGACGTTGTTGTAGGGGTCCTGCTCCTGCAGCGAGACGCCGCTGGTCTGGCAATGGGTGCGCAGCATCTTGCTGCGTTCGTCCTGCGCGCCGAGCTGGGTCATCGCGCGGTGCCACAGCACGCGCGCGGCGCGCAGCTTGGCGACTTCCATGAAGAAGTTCATGCCGATCGCGAAGAAGAACGACAGGCGGCCGGCGAACTTGTCGATGTCCAGCCCGCTTGCGACGCCGTACTTCACGTAGTCCATGCCGTCGGCGATGGTGAACGCCAGCTCCTGGACCTGCGTCGCGCCGGCTTCCTGCATGTGGTAGCCGGAGATCGAAATGCTATTGAATTTCGGCATCTTCTGGCTGGTATAGGCGAAGATGTCCGAAATGATCCGCATGCTCGGTTCGGGCGGATAGATGTAGGTGTTGCGGACCATGAACTCCTTGAGGATGTCGTTCTGGATGGTCCCGTCGAGCTTTTCGGTGGGAACGCCCTGCTCCTCGCCGGCGACGATGAAGAACGCCATGATCGGGATGACCGCGCCGTTCATCGTCATCGACACCGACATCTGGTCGAGCGGGATGCCGTCGAACAGGATCTTCATGTCCTCGACCGAGTCGATCGCCACGCCGGCCTTGCCGACGTCGCCGGTGACGCGCGGGTGATCGCTGTCGTAGCCGCGATGGGTGGCGAGGTCGAAGGCGACCGAGAGGCCCTTCTGGCCGGCGGCGAGGTTGCGGCGGTAGAAGGCGTTCGATTCCTCGGCGGTGGAGAAGCCGGCGTACTGGCGGATGGTCCACGGACGGCCGGCATACATGCTGGCGCGGACGCCGCGGGTGAACGGGGCGAAGCCGGGGAGGCCCGGGTCCACCGTCACGTCATCGGCAGTGTAGAGCGGCTTGACCGCGATGCCCTCGGGCGTTTGCCAGGTCAGGTCCTTGCCCTTGACCTCTTTCGACGCGGCGGCTTGCCAGTCTTCGATCTTCGCCATGATGGTCCTCACTTGCCCTGGAAGTCGGGCGCACGCTTTTCAAGAAATGCGGAAACAGCCTCGGCGCAATCGGCGCTGCCGCCGGCGATGCGCTGGCCTTCGGCTTCGAGGGCCAGCGAAGACGCATAGTCGGATTCGAGCGCGACGCTGACGTTGCGGCGGATCAGGCCGTAGGAAACGGTGGGGCCTTTCGCGAGGCGGGCGGCGAGCGCCTGTGCCTCGGCGAGCAGCATGTCATCCGCCACGACCTTGTAGATCATGCCCCAGTCGAGCGCCTGCGCGGCGCCAATCTTTTCCGCCAGCATCATCATCTGCATCGCGCGCGGGGTGCCGATCAGGCGGGGCAGCAGGTACGTGCCGCCGGCATCGGGGACGAGGCCGACGTTGGGGAAGGCCATGAAGAAGAACGCCGATTCGCCGGCGATGACGAGATCGGCGGACAGCGCCAGCGGCGCCCCTGCCCCGGCGGCAGCGCCGTTGACCGCGGCGATCACCGGAATGTCCAGCGCACGCAGCTTGAGCAGCATCGGATTGACGTTCTCGGTCAGCCCGCGCTTGATCTCGTCGCCCATGGTCTGCCCGGCGGGCACCGCCATCGCCATGTCGCCGCCCGAGCAGAACGCCTTGCCGGCGCCGGTGATGACCAGCGCCCGGGCATTGCCGAGGCGGTCGAGCGCATCGGCGATCTCGTCAGCCATCGCCCATGCCAGCGCGTTGCGCGACTGCGGGTGGTTCAGCGTCAGCATGGCGACGCCATCGGCGATTTCGAGCGTGATGCGTTCGTAGGCCATGGCCGCCCTTTCAGTGCGCGTGCGTGGGGACTTCCATGATCTCGGTCAGCATGCCGTTCATGTCCTTGGGATGGACGAAGATGATCAGCGTGCCATGGGCGCCGATGCGCGGCTCGCCGAGCACGCGCTTGCCCTGATCCTCGAACCACTTTTTGGCGACGTGGATGTCGGGCACCTCGAAGCAGACGTGGTGCTGGCCACCGAGCGGGTTCTTCTCCAGCCACTTGCCGACAGCGCTGTCGGGCGAGGTCGGCTGGAGCAGCTCGACCTGCGTGCCGGCGGTACCGTTCTCACCGGGGGTGTTGACGAAGCAGACGCGGACCTGCTGCGATTCGAGCACGAACGGCTCGGTAATGTCCGTCGCCCCCATGACGTCGCGGTAGAACGCGATCGAGGCGTCGAGGTCCGGCGTGGCGACGCCGATATGATTCATGCGGCCAAGCTTCATCGCCCTGCTCCTCAGACGTTCTCGATGATCAGGGCGATGCCCTGCCCGCCGCCGATGCACATCGTCATCAGGCCGTACTTGCCGCCGGTACGCTTCAGCTCGTGGATGGCCTTCACCGTCATGATCACGCCGGTGGCGCCCACCGGGTGGCCGAGGCTGACGCCCGAGCCGTTCGGGTTGACCTTTTCCGGATCGAAGCCGAGCGCCTTGGCGACAGCGGCGGCCTGCGCGGCGAACGCCTCGTTCGATTCGATCACGTCGATCTGGTCGAGCGTCAGGCCGGCGCGCTTCAGCGCGATGGGGACGGCCTTGATCGGCCCCTCGCCCATGTATTCGGGCTCGACCCCGGCGTGGCCCCAGGCGACGACCTTCGCGAGGGGCTTGAGGCCGCGCTTCTGCACTTCGCTGCCGGTGGCGAGCACCACGGCGGCGGCGCCGTCGTTGATGCCGCTGGCGTTGCCGGCGGTCACGGTGCCGTCCTTCTTGAACGCCGGCTTCATCGTGGCGAGGACCTCGACGGTCGTGTCCGCCTTGACGTGCTCGTCGGTGTCGAACACGACCGTGCCCTTGCGGGTCTTGATCTCGATCGGCAGGATCTGGTCCTTGAACCGGCCCTCGGCCTGGGCGCGGGCGGCGCGGGCGTGGCTGGTGGCGGCGAGCGCGTCCATGTCCTCACGGCTGATGCAGTGGCGCTCCGCCACGTTCTCGGCGGTGATGCCCATGTGATAGCCGCCAATCGGGTCGGACAAGCCCACGGTCAGCGCGTCCTCGAGCACGATGTTGCCCATCTTCTGGCCCCACCGGCTGGTGTGGTCATGGAACGGGGTGTTGCTCATCGATTCGGCACCGCCGGCGAGCGTGATCGACGCTTCGCCGAGCTTCATCATCTGCGTGGCGGAGACGATCGCCTGGATGCCCGAGCCGCACAGCCGGTTCAGCGTGAACGCGGGGACTTCATTGGGGATGCCGGCGTTGAGCGCGCAGACGCGCGACAGGAAGGCATCGCGGGCGCTGTTCGAGCCGACCTCACCGAACACGACGTGCTCGATGTCGGACGGGGCGACGCCCGCGCGCTTCATGGCTTCGGCCGCGACCAGGCCGCCGAGATCGCTGGCCTTGAAGCTCTTGAGCGCGCCGCCGAAATCGCCGACCGCGGTGCGCACGCCGCTGACGATGTAGATGTCTTCCATGGTCGTATCCTTTGGGTTTCGGACGCTTACAGCGGAATGTTGTCGTGCTTCTTCCACGGATTTTCGAGCGCCTTGTTGCGCAGCTTGCGCAGGCCCAGCGCGATCCGGCGGCGGGTGTTGTGAGGGTGGATCACCTCGTCAATGAAGCCCTTCGACGCCGCCACGAACGGGTTGGCGAAGCGGTCCTCGTATTCCTTCGTCTTCTCCGCCTGCTCCTCGGTGGACAGGCCGCGGAAGATGATCTCCACCGCGCCCTTGGCGCCCATCACCGCGATTTCGGCGGTCGGCCAGGCGTAGTTGAGATCGCCGCGCAGGTGCTTCGAGCTCATCACGTCATAGGCGCCGCCGTAGGCCTTGCGGGTGATGACGGTGATCTTCGGCACGGTCGCCTCGGCGTAGGCGAACAGCAGCTTGGCGCCGTGCTTGATGATGCCGTTATGCTCCTGCGCGGTGCCGGGAAGGAAGCCGGGGACGTCGACGAAGGTCAGGATCGGGATATTGAACGCGTCGCAGAAGCGCACGAAGCGCGCCGCCTTCTTCGACGAGTTGATGTCGAGCACGCCCGCCAGCACCATCGGCTGGTTGGCGACGACGCCGACGGTCTTGCCTTCGACGCGACCGAAGCCGCACAGGATGTTGCCGGCGTGGCCGGGCTGGATCTCGAAGAAGTCGCCCTCGTCGAGCACCTTCCGGATCACCTCGCCCATGTCATAGGGCTGGTTGGCGTTCGCCGGGATGATCGTGTCCAGGCTCTCCTCGACGCGGTCCCAGGCATCGGCGCTGGGGCGCTCGGGCACCTCGTCCTTGTTCGACAAGGGCAGGAAATCGAAGAAGTCGCGCGTGGCGAGCAGGGCTTCAATATCGTTCTCGAGCGCAAGGTCAGAGACGCTGGTCTTGGTCGAATGGGTGACGGCGCCGCCCAGTTCTTCCTGGGTGACGATCTCGTTGGTCACCGTCTTGACCACGTCGGGGCCGGTGACGAACATGTACGAGCTGTCCTTCACCATGAAGATGAAGTCGGTCATCGCCGGGGAATAGACCGCGCCGCCGGCGCAGGGCCCCATGATCAGGCTGATCTGCGGGACGACGCCGCTGGCGAGCACGTTGCGCTGGAAGATCTCGGCATAGCCGCCGAGCGAGGCGACGCCTTCCTGGATGCGGGCGCCGCCCGAATCGTTGATGCCGATCACCGGCGCGCCGACCTTGAGCGCGGTATCCATGATCTTGCAGATCTTCATCGCGTGACGCTCGGAAACGGCGCCGCCGAACACGGTGAAGTCCTGGCTGAACACATAGACCAGGCGGCCGTTGATCGTGCCCGATCCGGTGACGACGCCGTCACCCGGGATGACGTTGTCGGGCATGCCGAAATCGACGCAGTTGTGTTCGACGTAGGCGTCGACTTCCTCGAAGCTGCCTTCATCGAGCAGGATCTCGAGGCGTTCGCGCGCGGTCAGCTTGCCCTTGGCGTGCTGGGCGTCGATGCGGCGCTGGCCGCCACCCAGGCGGGCGGCTGCGCGGCGCTTTTCCATTTCGGCGATATTGGCGGACATGCCTGTTCGTGCCCCTTCAAAGGATGCGAGATGTCGCCCCCGCTAAGGCACGCCGAACGGGCAGCGTCAAGGAGTTTAATCGCGCGATTAAGACAAAGGTCGCATGCCGGCGCGCGATCGCCGCTACTTCATCAGCACGAGTTCCTCGGCCATCGACGGATGCAGCGCCACGGTCTGGTCGAACTGCGCCTTGGTCAGCCCGGCCTTCACCGCAATCGCCACCGCCTGCAGGATTTCCGGCGAATCCGGGCCGATCATGTGCACGCCGAGCACGCGGTCGGTCTGGGCATCGACGACGAGCTTGTAGAGGCCGCGTTCCATGCGTTCGGCGAAGACGTTCTTCATCGGCCGGAAGTCGGAGGTATAGACCTTGACGTTGCCGTAGCGGTTGCGCGCCTGCCCTTCGGTGAGGCCGACGCCTGCCAGCGGCGGCTGCGAGAACACCGCACTCGGGATGCAGTCATAGTCGATGGTCTGCGGCTTGTTGCCGAACACGGTGTCGGCGAAGGCCTGCCCCTCGCGGATCGCGACCGGGGTGAGCTGGACGCGATCGGTGACGTCGCCGACGGCGTAGATGCTGGGGCACGTCGTGCGGTTTCCTTCATCGACCGGAATCTCGCCCTTTTCGCCCAGTGCGACCCCGGCGGTTTCGAGGCCAAGGCCATCGGTCTTGGGCTTGCGCCCGGTGGCGATCAGCACGCAATCGGCCTCGAACGCGTCGTGGCCGCACAGGGTGACCGACAGCGCGCCGTTGTCCTGGCGAACCACCTTCTCGATCGGGCAGTTGAAGCGATAGGTGATGCCCCGCGCCATGGTGATCTGCAGCAGGCGATCGCGCAGCGCTTCGTCGTAGCCGCGCAGGATCTGGTCACTGCGGTTGACGACGGTGACCTGGCTGCCCAGCGCGTTGAAGATGCCCGCGAATTCGAGCGCGATGTAGCCCGCGCCCTGGATCACGACGCGGCGCGGCAGCTCGGGCAGGTGGAACACCTCGTTGGAGGTGATGCAGTGCTCGACCCCCTCGAATGCGGGGAGCACCGGCCAGGCACCGACGGCGACGAGGATCACCTTCGCGGTCAGCTCGCGTCCGGAAGCCAGCCGGATGCCGTGCGGGCCGGTGATCGTCGCGCGTTCGAGGAAGCGCTCGACGTGGTTGTTCTCAAGCGTCTGGGTGTAGAGCCCGTTGAGCCGGTCGACATCGCGCAGCACGGTATCGCGCAGCACGTTCCAGTCGAACTGCATGCCCTGCACCGTCCAGCCGTAGTGCGCAGCGTCCTGCAATTCCTCGGCGAAGTGGGAGCCGTAGACCAGCAGCTTCTTGGGCACGCAGCCGCGGATCACGCAGGTGCCGCCGACGCGATGCTCCTCCGCCACGGCGACGCGGGCGCCGTGCGCGGCCGCCACCCGGCTGGCGCGGACGCCGCCGGAGCCGGCGCCGATGACGAAAAGGTCGTAGTCGTAGTTGTCGGTTGCCATGTCTGCGCCTGCCGCATGAGGGGATTAGGGCGGCGATATGGGCGCGGCAGCGCATTCCTGCCAATGGCTTTTGCATGTCGCGGTAATCGCCGGGGCCGATCGCGGCGGTTTCCCGGCATCGCCAGGGCGGCTAGCAACAATGCCACTGGCGCCCGGACCTGCCGCCGCTACATCCGGCAATCGGCATGACGCATCCTTATCCGCCTTCCGGCCTGCGGCGCCTGATCACGCTGTTCACCCTGGCCGGCGCGTTCATGACCCAGCTTGACGCCACCATCGCCAACGTCGCGCTGCCGCACATGCAGGCCAGCACCTCGGCATCGCGCGAGCAGATTACCTGGGTGCTGACCAGCTACATCGTCATGGCGGCGGTGTTCACGCCGCTGTCTGGCTGGCTGGCGCAGCGGATCGGGCGGCGGCGGGTGTTCCTCGGATCGGTGATCGGCTTCACGCTGGCTTCGGCGCTGTGCGGGCTCGCCGCGACGCTCGACCAGCTGATCGCGTTCCGGTTGCTGCAAGGCGCGCTCGGTTCGGCGCTGCTGCCGCTGAGCCAGGCGATCATGCTCGAGATCAACCCGCCGGAAAAGCACGGCAGCGCGCTGGCGCTGTGGGGCGTCGGCGCGGTGATCGGGCCGATCGTCGGACCATTGACCGGCGGCTGGCTGACCGAAGTGCTGAACTGGCGCTGGGTGTTCCTTGTCAACCTGCCGATCGGCATCGCCACCTTCGTCGGCCTGCTGGCGACCTTGCCGCAGAGCAGCACCGAGGGGCCGCCGCGCAAGCTCGACGTGTTCGGCTTCGCGATGCTGGCGATGACGATCGCCTGCATCCAGCTCGTGCTCGACCGCGGCCAGATCAAGGACTGGTTCTCCTCCACCGAGATCTGCGTCGAGGCGGTCCTCGCGGCAACCGGGCTCTATGCCTATGTCGTCCATGCGATGACCACGCGCGAGCCGTTCGTGCCGCCGGTGGTGCTGCGCGATTCGAACTTCCTGGTCGGCAACGTGCTCGGCTTCTTCCTGGGCGGGCTGATGTACGGGGTGATGGCACTGGTGGCACCGATGCTGGCGGAGCTGATGCATTACCCGATCAAGCTCGTCGGCCTCGTCACCGCGCCGCGCGGCGTCGGCACGATGATCACGATGCTCACCGTCGGGCGGGTGATCAACCGGGTCGATCCCCGGATCATGCTGCTGGCCGGGGTCGCCATCTGCGGCTGGTCGCTCTGGATGCTCGACAGCGGGACGCTCGAGATGGACGCGACCATGATCATCGTGTCCGGGTTCATCCAGGGCATCGGCGCCGGGTTGATGTTCGTGCCGATTTCCGTGGTGGTGTTCGCGACGCTGCAACCGCAGTTCCGCAACGAGGGCGCCGCGCTCAACTCGCTGATCCGAAACATGGCCGGATCGATGTGGATCGCGATTCTCCAGACGGTGACGATCCGCAGCGAGGCCACCATGCATTCGCGGCTGGTGGAAGGGGTGCGCGCGGACAATCCGGTAGTCGCGTGGCGCTACCAGACGCTCGACCTCGCCTCGCCCGGCGACCTCGCGGCGACGGCCGGCGAGATCAGCCGGCAGGCGCTGATGGTTGCCTACAACAATGCCTACTGGGTCCTGCTGATGGCCTGCCTCGTGGTCCTGCCGACCGTGCTGCTGGTGCGGCCGGCGCAGACGCCGCCGGGGGCGCCGCCGCCACCGCCGATGCTCGACTGAAGCGCCTCCGCCATATCGCCCCGGCGACGCTGAACACGTGCTCGAATTGCGAATTGCGATCGATCAAAGTCCGGCGGCCCGGCAAGCAGCAAAAGCATCCCACGCAAGAACAGAATTCCACGTGAGGTGCCCCATGGCTGACATCGACTCCCGCATCGAGCTCGGACTCAACCCCTACCCGGTGACGAATCCCGAGCTGATCCCCGCCCAGCGCTATTACGACGAGGCGTATTTCAAGGCCGAATCCGAAGCCGTCTGGGGCCACAGCTGGCAGATGGCGACCCGTCTCGAACGAATCCCCAACCTGGGCGACTGGACCGAATACACGATCCTCGACAAGTCGGTGCTGGTCGTGAACACCAAGGACGGCATCAAGGCCTTCCACAACCATTGCCGCCACCGCGGCGTGCCCGTCGCCGGCGGCAAGGGCAACGAGCACGGCAACTGCGCCAAGAGCGGGTTCATCTGCCCGTTCCACGGCTGGCGCTGGAACATGGATGGCGACTGCACCTTCGTCTACGGCAAGCAGCTGTTCAGCCAGGACCTGCTCGAGGCCGAGGAGCTCAAGCTCCGCCCGGTGCGCTGCGAGACCTTTGGCGGAGAGGCCTACATCAACTTCGACGACAGCGCGCCGCCGCTGCGCGAATGGCTGGGGCCGATCGCCGATGCGCTCGACGCCCGGCTGATGAGCGACATGCGCGCCGAATGGCATTACGGCGCGGTGCTGCCCGCCAACTGGAAGATCGCGATGGAAGCCTTCCAGGAAGGCTACCACGTGATGAAGACCCACCCGCAGCTGCAGCACGCGCAGCCCAGCCTCTACAACGCGCGCTATGGCAACGACACCGGCGGCCTCGGGCCGTTGATCAACCCCAACCTCGACGTCAAGGGCAACATCGCCGAGTGCATCCAGTCGATGGAACTGCTCAGCGCCGGCATGGCCGGCCTGGTCCACGCCAAGGAGGTCGAGATCGCCAGGAAGTTCGCCGATGTCGACCTGCCGGCCGACCCGGTGCAGGCGATGCCGATGTGGTACGGCATCGTGCAGGACGCGATCAGCAAGGAACTGAAGGCGCGCGGCGAGAACGTGCCGGACCTCAACAAGGTCTCGCAGGAACACCCCGTCGAGGCGCTGCAGTTCCTGTTCCCGAACCACTTCGGGCTGAACTACTTCACCGGCATGACCACCTATCGCATCCGCCCGCTCGGTCCCGAGACGTGCCTGTTCGAGATCTGGTCGCTGACCCACATGGCCCCCGGCACCGAGTGCCCGGTGCCGATGGAGCCGATCATCCTGCCTTACGACAGCAAGGATTTCCCGCAGATCCCGCAGCAGGACTATTCGAACATCCCGATCCAGCAGCGCGGCCTGCATTCGACCGGGTTCGAGTACATGCGCCTGTCGAAGGACCGCGAGGGCCTGATCTCGAACAACCACCGCGTGATCGATGCGCTCATCGCGAAAAAGCCGTGGGACAAGATCACCGCGGCGACGCAGAAGCTGGCGTACAACTTCGACGGGCCGATCCTCGAACTCGACCTGTAAGGTTGATTCCGTCTCCGGACGGAGCGAAAGGGTGCCGCAGGCCCGGCTTGCGGCACCCTTGTCATGTCACGCCTCGGCGATCACCGGATTGACCAGCGTTCCGACCGCGCCGATCGACACCTCGACCCGGTCGCCCGGCTGCATGTAGAGCGGGGGCTTGCGCTTTTCGCCAACGCCCGACGGCGTGCCGGTGGCGATCACGTCACCCGGCGAAAGTTCGGTGAAGGCGGAAAGATAGGCGATGATCTCCGCCACCGGACACAGCATGTCGGCGATCGGCTGGTCCTGCACCAGCACGCCGTTGAGCCGGGTCTGGACGCGCAGTGATGGAAGGTCGGCGATCTCGTCCGGGGTCACCAGCGCCGGCCCGAAGCCGCCGGTGGCGGGGAAGTTCTTGCCGGGGATGAACTGGCTGTTGTGGCGCTGCCAGTCGCGCACCGAGGCATCGTTGAACACGGAAAAACCGGCGATGTGGCCGAACGCATCAGCGGCGGCGATGCGCCGCCCGCCCTTGCCGATCACCACCGCGAGCTCGCCCTCGTAATCGAGGCAGTCACTCGCGCTCGGTTTGACCAGCGCGCCGCCGTGCGCCACCAGGGTATCGTTCCAGCGGGTGAAGATGCCCGGATGCGCGAGCACTTCCCGTCCCATTTCCGCGACATGCGCGCCATAGTTCATCGCCACGCAGAGGATCTTGCCGGGATTGGGGATAGGCGGCAGCAGCGTGACCGTCGCCAGCGGCACCGTCCTGCCCGCCGGCAGCGATGCAAGTGTATCCTCCGCCAGCGCTGCCTTGAGGTCGGCCGGCGCACCCGCGCCGCCCAGCTCGACCACGGCATCGCCTTCCAGCCGTCCATAGCCGGCACGGCCGGCGGCATCGACATAGCTCACGTAACGCATCGTCGTCTCCTCGGCCGTTCCCTAGCGTCGGCGAAACCGCTGTTCCAGCTTGGCGAGGTCTGCCTGGGTGTTGATGTTGGCGCTGCCGCCGGGCAGGTCGACCGCGCGCGCGCCGATTGCCGCCGCCAGTGCCTTCATCGAATGGCGGCCCGGTCCCAGCAGGATCGCCTCGAGCGCGGCGGCGGCGGTTGCCGGCCACAGCCCGATCACCGGCTGGTCGGCAACATAGGCCGGCGCCGCGCCAAGCCGCGCCGGCAGGTCATCCGGCAGCAGCGCGGCATCGACCCCGCAGGACAGCACCGCCGCGTAGCCGCCCTCGCCGGCCAGCCGCAGCGCCGCCGCCAGCCCGCCGAGCGGCCCCATGCCGGATCGTGGCCAGTCGGCCAGCGTCTCGACCGGCGCGTGCGCGCGCCCGACCACCACCACCCGCTCGCACCAGCCCGCCAGCCGTGCCACCGCGCGGTCGAGCAGGGTTTCGCCTTCGAACAGCGCCAGCGCCTTGTCGCTGCCGAAGCGGCGCGCCTGGCCGCCCGCGAGGACCACCCCCAGCATTGTGCTGTTCATGCGTTCAGCGCCCCGGCGTTGTGCTCCGCACTTGCGTTCCATTCGCATCGGGGCGAACATTGCCGGCGGGAGAAAAGGAATTCGTGACATGGCATACCGGTACGAGAACGCGAAGGACAAGATCGGCGGCATCTTCCACATTTCCCGCGAGGACCTGACCAAGGACGACTTCATCGCCGAAGTCCGCGCCAAGCTGGAAGAACGCGGCGTCCTGGTGTTCCCGCAACTGCATGCCAGCGACGCGGAGCAGCTCGCCTTCACCGACAAGCTGGGGGAGCGGGTGAACTTCACCCGGCAGGTGCCCGGATCGGATGCCAGCGCGCAGGATGTCTACAAGATCACCCTCGACAAGCAGCTCAACACCGAGCGCGACTATGTCCTGGGCACGTTCTTCTGGCACATCGATGGCGTCACGATTGACCAGCCGCTGCCCAAGGCGACGGTGCTGTCCGCGCGCGCGCTTTCGGCCGAAGGCGGCGCCACCGAGTTCGCCAACCTCTATGCCGCCTATGACGACCTGCCCGAACGGGAAAAGGCCGAGATCGCCGACCTGCACGTGATCCACACGGTCGAGGCCGCGGTGCGGCCGGTCAATGGCATCGTCCCGCCGGAGCGGCTCGAGCGCTACCGGACGATGGCCGCGCAGATGGACCAGCCGCTGGTGTGGACCCATGACGACGGGCGCAAGTCACTGCTGATCGGCACGCATGCCGACGGCATCGTCGGCATGCCCGGCCCTCACGGGCGCGCGCTGCTGACCCGGTTGCAGCAGTGGGCATCGCAGCCGCAGTACGTCTATCGTCACGACTGGACCCCCGGCGACCTCGTGATCTGGAACAACCAGGGCGTCATGCATCGCGTGGTGCCCTATACCGACGAGAACCGGGTCATGCACCGCACCACGATCGCCGGGCGCGAAAAGCCGGGCCACGTCGCGCGTGGCGAGGACATCGAGGCGATCTACGTGATGCCGTGAGGCAACGCGAGGCCTTCGGGCTTCACGGCAATGCCGCCCGGCCGGAACCGGCCGCGGCTTTCAGTAAGGAATGCAGGTGTGGCGAAATTCACTCCCGAACAGGCAGCGGCCGTTCTCGCGGTCAAGCAGGTGATCTATGAGTGGGGTGACGAGCTCGACGTCAACGACGGGCTGAACATGGCCGATGCCGGCGTCCTCGCCGACGACGTGCGCTACTTCGTCGGCGGCGAGTGGCGCGAAGGCTTGCCGGCAGCGGCGCAGTTCTATCGCGACCGCAAGGCCCGCCTCGACGCCGCCGGCGGCGCGCCGGTGATGCGCCACATCATCTCCAGCCTGCGGGTCTCGTTCCCGGCCGAGGATCGCGCGAAAGTCGGCTTCCTGCTGGTGTTCTTCGCGGCCACCGGCACGCCGCCGTTCGAGAACTACTGCGATCCGCTGGCGGTCGCCGACGTGCGCATGGAATGCACCCGCGACGCCAGCGGCGACTGGAAGATCGCGATGTTCGACTCGGGCCAGATCTTTCGCAGGGGGTGACGTCGCGCGCGGGCGCGCTTAGGCTGGGGTTCATCGGCACAATGGCATTGCCGGCGCGACGGCACGCCTTGCCCCCACCGACTGGATCGACCCGATGAACAGCTTTGCCCGCTTCGTTTCCCCGCTGGCGCTCGGCCTCGCGCTCGTCCTTGCCGCCCCGGCGGCGGCGGCGGACGAGCCGGCGCCGCTCGCCGGCCTCGTCGCGCATGTCGAGATTCCGTTCGAGACCGCGACGCTGAAGAACGGGTTGCGGCTGATCGTGCACACCGACCGCAAGGCGCCCGTGGTCGGCGTGACCACCTACTATCGCGTCGGATCGAAGCACGAGCCGCGCGGCCACACCGGCTTTGCCCATCTCTACGAGCACCTGTTCTTCGGCGGATCGCAAAACGCACCGAGCTTCGACGCGCCGCTCGAAGCCGCGGGATCGACCGCGAGCAACGGATCGACCTGGTACGATCGCACCAACTATGTCGAAACCGTGCCGAAGGGCGCGCTGGAACTGGCGCTGTTCCTCGAATCCGACCGCATGGGGCACCTGCTCGGGGCGGTCACCCAGGACAAGCTCGACAAGCAGCGGGGCGTTGTCCAGAACGAGAAACGGCAGAACGACAACCAGCCTTACGGCCTCGTCCAGTACGCGATGGGCGACGGGCTGTTCCCGATCGGCCATCCCTACCGCCATGCGACGATCGGTTCGATGGCGGACCTCGACGCGGCGACGCTGGGCGACGTGCGCCGCTGGTTCACGGACCACTATGGCCCGAACAACGCCGTGCTGGTGCTGACCGGCGACATCGACATGGCGACGGCACGGCCGCTGGTCGAGAAGTACTTCGGCGACATCCCCTCCGGCCCGCCGGTGCGGGCCGTCCAGGCCGGTCCCGTGACCCTGGCCGCGCCGCAGGTGCGCGAACTGACCGACCGCGTCGCGATGACCCGGCTTTACCGCATCTGGACCGGCCCGGCGGAGGACGATGCGGATACGCCCGCGCTCGAAGTCGGCATGCGCGTGCTGGGCGGCCTGTCCAGCTCACGCCTGGACAACGCGCTGGTGCGGGGGCGGCAATATGCGGTTCACGTCGAGGCCGAGAACGAGGCGCATGAGCAGCTGAGCTTCCTTTCGGCATCGATGGACGTGAAGCCCGGCATCGCGCGCGCCGATGCCGAGGCCGCCTTCGACGTCGAGATCCGGCGGTTGATCGACGAAGGACCGACCGCCGACGAGGTCCGCCGGGCCGCGACCGTGACGGTCAGCGAACAGATCGGCGCACTGGAACTCGTCGGGGGGATGGGCGGCAAGGGCTCGACCCTGGCCGAAGGGCTGCTCTATGCCGGCGATCCGGCGCATTACAGGCAGCAATTGCAGCGCATCGCCAGCGTGACCCCGGAGGAGGTTCGGGCAGCCTTGCAGAAGTGGCTGCGCCGTCCGCCGCTGGCGCTGGCCGTCACCCCCGGCGCGCGGACCGAATCGGGCGACCAGAAGGGCGGGTGGGGCGACGAGGCGACCCGGCCGGCACCGCTGCCCGATCCACGCAAGCCGGTACCCGCACTGCCGGCGGCAGCGCCGCGCACGGCGCCGCCGGTCCTGCCGGTGGCCGCGCTTACGTTTCCGGTCATCCAGCACGCCAGGCTGTCGAACGGCATTCCCGTCACGCTGGCGCGACGGACGGCCGTGCCCAAGGTCGTGGTGGCCGTCGGCTTTGACGCCGGCGCGGCGGCGGACGCGCTCGACACGCCGGGCGCGCAGAACACGATGCTGGCCTTGCTCGACGAAGGGACGGCGGGAGACGCGAAAGTCCGCAACGCCACGCAGGTGGCCGAAGAGGAGGAGCGGCTGGGTGCCACCATCACCGCCGGCACGGCCATGGACACCAGCACGGTTACACTGTCCGCACTGACCGCGAACCTGGCGCCGTCGCTGGCGCTGATGGCCGACCTGATCCGGCACCCGGCGATGGCGCCCGACGACGTTGCCCGCGTGCGCCAGCAGCGGCTGGCGGCGCTCGCCGCGTCGCTGGCGTCGCCGCAAAGCCTGGCGCTGCGCTCGCTGAATCCGCTGCTTTATGGCGCCGGCCACCCCTATGCGCAGCCGAGCGACGGCCTCGGCACCGCCGAATCGCTGCGGGCGATGACACCGGCGAGCCTGCGCGCGGTGCACGACCGCTGGCTTCGCCCCGATCTGGCGCGGATCACCGTGGTCGGCGACGTGACGATGGCCGACCTGCTGCCGCGGCTGGAGGCCGCCTTCGGCAACTGGCAGCCGCCGGCCAGCCCGGCGCCGGTCAAGCGGATCGATACGCCGGTCCCGGCACCGCGACCGCGCGTCGTCGTGCTCGATCGCCCGCAATCGCCGCAGTCGGTGATCGTCGGTGGCAGGGTCCTGGCGATCGCCGGGCGCGACCAGGGGCATGAGGCCGTGCAACTGGCCAACGAGGTGCTGGGAGGAGACTTCCTGTCACGGCTCAACGGGGACCTGCGCGAGGACAAGGGCTGGTCCTACGGTGTCGAAACCTGGATCAGCCAACCGCTTGGCCCGCGCGCGCTGTTCCTGTTCTCACCGGTGCAGACCGACCGGACCGGCGATGCCATCAAGGCGCTGATTGCCGACATGAAGGCGCTGCCGGGCGCGAAGCCGGTGACCGCGGACGAAGTGCAGCGCGTCACCGACGGCAACATCCGCGGCCTGCCCAACCGCTTCGAGACCAACGCCCAGGTGCTTTCCGCGGTTGCGCAGAACGAGCGCCTCGGGCGGCCGGACGACTACTACGTGACCTTGCCCGACCGCTATCGCGCGATCGGAGCGCCGCAGCTCGACGCCGCCGCGCGCGATTACCTGCAGCCCGAAGGCATGGTATTCGTCGTCGTCGGCGACAAGGCGGCGGTGCTGCCGCAGCTCCAGGGCCTGGGGCTGCCGGTCGAGGTCATCGAAGCATCGAACAAGGAGAACGGGACATGAGTGCGGCAGGAACCTGGAACGTCACCGTCAAGACGCCGATGGGCGATCAGAACGGCACATTCACCGTCGCGGTCGACGGCGACAGCTTCGTGGGCACGCTGACCAGCCCGATGATGGGGTCGCTGGCGACCGAGGGCGGCAAGATCGACGGTCCGACGCTGACCTGGAAAATGGAGATGAAGGTGCCGATGCCGATGTCGCTGGACGGCGAGGCCAAGGTCGACGGCGATACCTTGTCCGGCAAAGTGGTGGCCGGGGCTTTCGGGGCGATGGCGCTGACGGGGACGCGAGGCTGAGCTGCGGCGGCGGGTGGTCAGTCGCCGACGCCGAAATCGTAGATTCGGAACAGCGTGCCCCGGCGCCGCTCCCGTTCGCCCATCATCACGAAGCCGTACTGGCCCGGCGGCAATCCCTCCGGCATCTCCACCCGGAACAGCCCCCCGCCGAGATCATGGACGGTGAACGGCAGCGTGTTCTTCGGATCGATGCCGCTGATCTCGACGTAAGGCTGCACCCGCCCGATCGTCACCTGCCGGACGCCGTCCTCGACGCGAAAGCGGACAAGGCTGAACTCGGTGGGCGCGGTGACCTCGCCGCCGTTGAACTCGCCGAATTCGGGCGCGTGCGCCGCGTTCACCGCAAAGGCGAACAGGAACGTCGGCCGGGCCGGGGCGGTAACCTGCGCCGCCGCCTGCGGCACGATCAGCCGCGCGATTGTCGGAAACAGGATCGAGCCGTTGCCCGTCACCTTCACGGAAGAATGCGCCGCCGGGTGCAGCGCCTCTTCTCGGAGGGCGGCGGAAACGAGGAAGATGCCGGGGATATGGCCGCCTGCGGTGATCGCCTGCTGCTGCGCGGCGCTGCAATGATTGATCATCGCGACGATCACCGCCTGAGGCACGTCCGCCTTGTGCAGCGCGATCAGCGCCTCGGTCGAGGTATCGTAATCGCACGGGCCGCTGCGCAGCTTGGCCACGATCGCCTCACCCGAAAGCCCTGCCTTGTGCAACGCGACGAGGCCGCCGTTGCCGATCGGCTCGGCCTTTGCCGCGGGCGAGCAGAGCAACGCGATCACGGTTATCCAGAAACGCATCCCGCCTCCTTCCGAAGCGGAACAATTCGATAAACTACGTTTCAAGTCAAATGTTTAGAATCTCGCACTGTTCATCACGGCAAGCGCCTTGGGAGCATCGCGGTTGAAAATGAACGTCTCGGGCGCGGCGAAAGCGATCAGCGTCAATTGCCCGTTTTCGAGCGTCGCGGTGGCCACGCCCTTGCGCTGCAGCGCACTGCCTTCGACGGCATAGCGATAGGTGAAGCGGATCGCGCTCCTGCCGCCAAGTTTCGCCGGCTCCGATCCGATCAGTTCGAACGCGGAGGTGTTGAGCCCGACCCGCTCCGAGCTTTCGAAGAAGTCGGGGATGTCGGTCAACTGGGCATTGGCCGGCAGCTTCGGCAACGGCGCATCCTTCTTGCGGGCATCCTTGAACAGCGTCTCGCCCGCGGCCAGCCCGGATACGAAATAGAGTTCGTTCAATCCGGCACCGTCGAGCGTCCACACCTCGCCCTTCGCGATCGGGCGCGTCGACCAGCGGTTCCAGTCCTCGCTCGGCGTGACGCCTAGCGCAGACTTGGCGACTTTCACCTCCGCGCCGTGCGAAACCAGCTTCCACCCGGCCAGGGCCGGTGCCGTCGGCATTGCCGCCAGGCCCGCCGCCAGCATCAGCTTCCCCATGCGCATCATCTTGTTCCTCCCGCCATCATCTGCATCATTGCGCGGTCGCTCGCGTCGGGCGCGCGCCGCAGGTATTCGAGCACGTCCGCGCGCCCTTCGGCCTCGCGGCCCAATTTCAGCCGTGCCAGGCCGCGCCCGCGCCAGCACTCGGCAGGAGCGGCGACCTTGTCGACCGCCTCTGCGTAGAAGCCTTCGGCCCTGGCGAGATCATCGACACCGCCACGCCGCCGAAAGAGTTCGCCGCGCGCGCACAGCAGTTCCGCCGTCCAGCCACTGGCCGCGAGTTGGCCCAGCAGGTATTCGGCCGCGCCGAAGTCGTTGCGCTTGAGTTGATCGTCGATGAAAAGCTGCCACCACGGTCCGAGCCCGGCGCGATAGGCGGCGAGTCCATTCTCGCCGGGCCGGCCGGGCATTTTGCCCGCCTCCTCGATGAGGTAGGCGACCCGTTCCGCCGAAGGCGGATGCGATCCGAACAGCCCCTTGTCCTTGTCCTTGCGCGAAGTGGTGCCGCGCGCCGCGGCCGTTGCATCCATCTCCTCGCGCAACTGCTCCCAGACGCGCGCAGCCTCGCGGGTATCGTAGCCCGCGGTCGCCATCGCCTCGACCCCGGCAAGGTCGGCCTCGCGTTCCATCTCGCGCGAATAGCGGAAAAAGTCCGATTCCATAGCGATCGCCGCGATCAGGCCGACCCCGGTCATTGCCAGCCAGGCGGCCGACGCCGACTTCGATTTCAGCTCGCGGTAGAGCGCAAGCGTGTGTCGCTTCTCGTAGTGCGCGTATTCGTGGCCGAGCACCGCGGCAAGCTGCGCCTCGTTGCGTGTCCGCAGCAACAGCCCCGACCAGACCTGCATCGCGCCGTTGGGTGCCATGTTGGCGTTGAAATCGGGCGTCCGCACCAGGTAGAGCCGCACGGCGGCGCACTTTGCCGGGCCTTCGAGCTTGCAAAGCACCGATCGGACATAACCATTCAGTGCCGGGTCGCGGATGATCAACGGCGAATCGCGAAACTTGCGCTCGGCCTCGTCGACCGACATCATCAGTCCGCGCTCCAGCCGGTCGGCATCGGGCCCGGCAACGACGGCATCGGCGCGGCCCGCAGCCGGCATCGCCGCCAGGGCGAGTGCCAGCGTCGCTTTCCACGGGAGTACGTGACGGTTCACCACGGCAAACGCGCGCTTCCGCTACTTTTTCCCTTCGGGATCATCACGCGACGGCAGGCCCGACAACAGTTCGCGCACGCGCTTCGTTGCCCCGTCGGGCTCGCGGACATCGCCGCCGATCGCAAAATTGGTGTTGAACCAGACGATGTTGCCACTGCGCAGGTCGACCAGCCCGGCATAGCCGATATGCACCCCCGCCGGCACATAGACACCGAACAGCCCGGCCATCACGACCTGCGCCACCTTGCGCCCGGCATCACCGTAGGAATCGTGCGTAAACACGAACATGGCGTAGTCGGCGTGGGTCACGTCGCGCAAGCGAGCGGCGCCGGGCCCCAGCGTCCAGTCCAGCCCGGGATGCTTGCCTTTGCCGCCCGGCATCGCCGGAATGGTCTTGGTCGGCAACGGGTCGAACAGGAACTGGTGCTGCACGATCTCTGCCGAAACCGCCTGGAACAACCCGCGATAGGCCGCCAGCGCTTCGCCATCGGCACCACCGACATCGCCGAGAAACGTCATGCTCGCGCCACGCTCGGACGCGGCATTCTCCATTGCCAGCTGGATATTGGTCCGCGCGGATTCGGTCCATTCGGCGTTGGCCTCGTCGAGTCCGCCCACGCGCAGCGAGCCGACCTGGACGTCAGGCCGGAAAACCGCGATCCGCAACTTGCCGTCCACCGGAAACGAGAAATCCTCGCGCGTGACGCCCTTCGCGGCCACCGGAGCCGAGATCGCGCAAGCCACCGCCGCCGCGCCCAGAAGCGCGGATTTCCATGCCGTTTTCAACACCTTGCAGACCCTTCCCCGTTCGTTCCCGCGCCGAAACTAGCGCGTCGCGGAGCGAAAGCAAGGGGCGAACCGCGACCTAGCCCAGCGCCTTCTTCAGCAGCTCGTTGACCACCTGCGGGTTGGCCTTGCCCTGCATCGCCTTCATCGTCTGGCCGACGAAGAACCCGAACAGCGCTTCCTTGCCGCCCTTGTACTGCTCGACCTTGTCGGCATTGTCCGCTAGCACCTTCGCCACCGCCGCCTCGATCGCGCCGGTGTCACTGGTCTGCTTGAGCCCCTCGCGCTCGACGATCTCGGCGGCGCCGCCCTCGCCCGCCAGCATCTTTTCGAGCACCTGCTTGGCGATGCTGCCCGAGATCGTGCCGTCGGCAACCAGCGCCAGCAGCTCCGCCGCCGCCTCGTGGCCGACCGGGCTGGTATCCAGCGTCTTGCCGAGCTTGTTCAGCGCCCCGAAGAATTCCGAGATCAGCCAGTTCGACGCCTGCTTGGCGACTTCGGCCTCGCGCTTGCCCGCGGCCTTGGCGGTCTCGGCCAGCAGCGCCTCGAACCAGCGCGCGGTCTCGACTTCGGCGGTCAGCACGCCCGCGGCATAAGCCGCCAGCCCCAGCGCGTTCTCGTAGCGGTGGCGCTTGGCGTCGGGCAGTTCGGGCAGGCTGGCGCGACATTCCTCGATGAAGTCGTCGGTCAGTTCCAGCGGCAGCAGGTCGGGATCAGGGAAGTAGCGGTAGTCGTGCGCGTCTTCCTTGCTGCGCATCGATCGCGTCGTGCCGCTGTCGGGATCGAACAGGCGGGTTTCCTGCACGACCTTGCCGCCACTCTCCAGCACGTCGACCTGGCGGTTCGCCTCATGCTCGACCGTCGCCATGACGAAGCGCACCGAGTTGACGTTCTTGGTCTCGGTCCGCGTGCCGAACGGCTCGCCCGGCCGCCGCACGCTGACGTTGACGTCGGCGCGCATCGAGCCCTGGTCCATGTTGCCGTCACAGCTGCCGACATAGCGCAGGATCGTGCGCAGCTTTGCCAGGTAGGCCCCGGCTTCGGCCGGCGAACGCATGTCCGGGCGACTGACGATCTCCATCAATGCCACGCCCGAGCGGTTGAGGTCGACGTAGGACATCGTCGGGTGCTGGTCGTGCATCAGCTTGCCTGCGTCCTGCTCGACGTGGATGCGCTCGATGCCGATGCGCTTGGTGTTCTCCGGATCCTTGTCGTCGAGCGCGATGTCGATCGCCCCCTCGCCCACCAGCGGGTGGTAGAGCTGGCTGATCTGGTAGCCCTGCGGCAGGTCCGCGTAGAAGTAGTTCTTGCGATCGAACCGCGACCACTTGTTGATCTGCGCGTCGATGGCGAGGCCGGTACGCACCGCCTGGCGGATGCACTCGCGGTTGGGCACCGGCAGCATTCCCGGCATCGCCGCGTCGACGAGGCTGACCTGCGCATTCGGCTCGGCACCGAAGGCGGTGGCCGCGCCCGAGAACAGCTTGGAGTTGGAGGTCACCTGCGCGTGGACTTCGAGGCCGATCACGACCTCCCATTCGCCGGTTGCGCCCTGGATGCGATAAACGGAATCAGTCATGACCGCGCGGATAGGCCGAGCCGCGCCCGCTGAAAAGAGGCGATCTTCGGCGCCCCGTCAAAGCGGCCGTTCTTCGTGATCTGCCGGGACGGAAACCGTCCGATGGTGCGTCGCCAGCGCGTGATACTTGCTGGATGCCAGCTTGATGATCGCGTGAACTCCGATGGTCATCACGATCCAGCCGCCAATGATCGCCGAATAGAACAGGCTCGAACCAAACAGCGCGTGCCACGAAACGCTGGCGATGACGACGCAGGAGGCGCAGGACAGCATCCACGGGAGCTTGACCGTGGGTTTGTCGCCGAACATGTCGATGTGGATCACGTTCAGAGCGTAAAGAAACGCCGCGTGCATCACCGAGATCAGCAGCAGCAGAGCGGCGTTTGTCGCATTCTCGGCCAGCGATGCGATCTTGACCCCGGCATAGGCGCTGAGCAAGGCCCCGAAGATCACCGAGCTGGCCGAAGATGCCGAGCCCATCAGCGCTTGGCCGGAACGCTGCAGGAAATTCAGTGCCTCGATATCGTGCGACAGCGCGGCCTTCGCCGCCTCGGCGGCGATTGCCTCGCTGCCCTGGAGCGAGGCAATCGGCGGATGAATTGCGTGTTCGCCTACCACCACTTTTCCGGCTTGGCGTGGAAGGCGGCGCGGCTCTCGATCGCCAGCCCCGCGTTCAGCACTCCCTGCTCGTCGAACGGACGACCGATCACCTGCAGGCCCAGCGGCAGCCCCTGCCCGTTCAGGCCCGCGGGCACGCTCATCGCCGGCAGGCCGGCGAGGCTGGCCGGGACCGAGAACACGTCGTTCAGGTACATCTCCAAAGGATCGGCGCTCTTCTCGCCCAGCGCAAACGCCGCACTCGGCGTCGTCGGCACGAGGATCACGTCGCACTGTTCGAAAGCCTTTTCGAAGTCGCGCGCGATCAGCGTGCGCACCTTCTGCGCCTGCGTGTAATAGGCATCGTAGAACCCGGCCGAGAGCACATATGTGCCGATCAGGATGCGGCGCTTGACCTCCGCCCCGAAGCCGGCGGCACGGGTGGCCGCGTACATCTCCTGCAAGTTGGCCCCATCGGGGAGGTCGCGCAGGCCGTAGCGCACGCCGTCGTAGCGGGCGAGGTTCGAGGAAGCCTCGGCCGGGGCGATGATATAGTAGGTCGGCAGCGCATACCGGGTGTGCGGCAGGCTGATCTCGACGACCTCAGCCCCGGCGTCCTTGAGCCAGGCGATGCCCTGGTCCCAGCTCGCGGCGACTTCGCCGTCCATGCCGTCGAGCCGGTATTCCCTGGGCACGCCGACCTTTTTCCCGCGCAGGTCAGGGTTCAGCCCGGCTTCCCACGCCGGCACCGGCAGGTCGAGGCTGGTGGCGTCCTTGGGGTCGAAGCCGGCCATCGCCTCAAGCATGATCGCGCAATCGCGCACCGTGCGCGCCATCGGGCCGGCCTGGTCGAGCGACGAGGCGAAGGCCACGATGCCCCAGCGCGAGCAGCGGCCATAGGTCGGCTTGATCCCGCTGATGCCGGTGAACGCGGCCGGCTGGCGGATCGAGCCGCCGGTGTCGGTGCCGGTCGCGGCCGGGCAGAGCCGCGCCGAGACCGCCGCCGAGGAACCGCCGGACGATCCCCCCGGCGCCAGCGGCGCGGTATCCCCGTCCCAGCGCCGCCAGGGCGAGACGACGTTGCCGAACGCCGACGTCTCGTTCGACGAACCCATCGCGAACTGGTCGAGGTTGAGCTTGCCCAGCATTCCCGCGCCCGCGTTCCACAGGTTCCGCGAGACGGTGCTCTCGTACTCGGGCGTGAAGCCTTCGAGGATGTGGCTGGCGGCGGTGGTCTGCACGCCCTTTGTCGCGAACAGGTCCTTCATGCCGATCGGCACGCCGGCCAGCTTGCCCAGCGCCTTGCCGGCGGCACGATCGGCATCGACCCGCGCGGCGGCCTCGATCGCCTTGTACGGCGTCGTCACGATGAAGGCGTTGAGCGCGGCCTGGGCGGCGGCAACATTGGCGTTGAACGCCTCCGCCACTTCCACCGCCTTGAAGGCGCCTCCGGCGACACCGTCGCGGATTTCGGCCACGGTGAGTTCGGTCAGTTCGGTCACAGGAAAAACTCCGAGAGGCGCGCTTCCGCCGCCTGCACTTACTCGATCACCTTGGGCACGCCGAAGAAGCCGTGTTCGGCCGCCGGGGCGTTCGCCAGCACTGCGTCGCGGATGCCGCCGCCGGTCAGCGGATCGGCATTCACGACATCGTCGCGAAGGCGCAGCGTGTTGGGAATCACCGCCGTCATCGGCTCGACGCCGGTCACGTCGACCTCACCGAGCTGTTCGACCCAGGCGAGGATGCCGTTGAGCTCGGGCACCATCGCCGCGAGATCGGCATCGGTGACCTTGAGCCGGGCAAGCGAGGCGATCTTGGCGACGGTGGCGGTATCGACCGACATGCGACGGCCTGCCTTACTGCGCGGGGGCTTCGGGCGCGGCACCTTCCGGCGCGGCACCTTCGGGTGCGCCGGGGGCACCGCCGTGGCCCTGCATCCGCTGCAGCTGCTGCATCATCATCATCTGCTGCTGGTACTGCTTGGCGTTCATGTAATCGAGCAGGTCGATGTCGAACACGAGGTCCGAGTTCGGCGGGATCGGCCCGGCGCCCGCGGCCCCGTAGCCGAGCTTGGCCGGAATGCTGACCGTGTACTTGCCGCCCTTCTGCATCTGCAGCAGCGCGCGGCTGAAGCCCGGGATGACCCCGGCGACCGGCATGATCGCGCCCTGCCCCTGGTCGAACACCTTGCCGCTCTTGAGCTTGCCGACGTAGTTGATCTTGACGACGTCCTCCATGGTCGGCGAGCCTTCATGACCGGCGACGACCGTCTTCACGCCCACCAGCGGCGGCTTGGCGGCAAAGGCGATGCCACCGGCGACCAGCAGCGCGGCGGCGACGCCGGCCCACAGCTTGGTGATCGAACCCTTGGCGACGGGTTGCAGGGGCACGCGGGTGATCTCGGTCATCGAACGGTCCTCAATTGCTCAAATGCGGTTTCCGGCCCGGTGCTTGGCACAGCAAAAAGGGCGCGGATCGAAGCCGCGCCCTCATGGCCCAACCGGGGTTGCGGGGCAAGGGGCAGTTCGCGCGATCCGCGCTGCCCCGACGCCCGCCGACGGCGCTTACTTGGCGCCGTCGCGCTCCAGCCGCTTGCGCTCGAGCTTGCGGGCGCGACGCACGGCGGCGGCCTTCTCGCGGGCGCGCTTCTCGGAGGGCTTTTCGTAGTGACGGCGCAGCTTCATCTCGCGGTACACGCCCTCACGCTGCAGCTTCTTCTTGAGCGCGCGGAGAGCCTGGTCGACATTGTTGTCGCGGACGAGAATTTGCATAAACCAACCACCTCACGAAAACCGGCAAGAGCCCCGTCGTCACCCGCGGGGATCGCCTGATCCATTGAAACACGAAATGCGCCGAATCCCATGAGGATCGGCCCAAAGCTGGGTGCGGCTAGCAGATGCATCCGGGCTTGGCAAGCAGCCAGTCGGCGATGCGACGCCTCACGGGCATTGCCACGGCGCGATCCTTCCGGCAATGCAGGGCGGCCGGTGCGCTGGATTAACGGCATGAATTTGTTGCTTGAAATCATGAAGCGCTGGCTGCCGGCCGGACGCCCCCGGGCGACGCCCGCCCATGCCGTCCGCGACTATCGCCGGATGGTTCGACGCCGGCTGCGGGAATACCCGCAGAATCGGTCGCTGGCGCTGGCGCGTGCGATAGGCGCCTCATCGATGGCCGAGTTTCACGATTACGGCATGCGCCAGGTTGCGGTGTTGCGTCACCACGGCCTGTCGGACGGCATGGCGATTTACGACCTGGGCTGCGGCTGCGGCCGCACCGCCCAGGCGTTGTACCGCAGCGGCTGGAAGGGCCAGTACAAGGGGGCGGATGTTATCGGCGAACTGGTCGACGAGGTCCGCCGGACGTGCCCCGGCTATAGTGCCGTGGTCCATCGTCCGTTGAGCATCGCTTCACCGGACGGGTCGCTCGACATGCTGTTCCATTGGTCGGTGTTCACCCACCTCTACCCGGAAGAAGGATATGTCTATCTGCAGGACATCTTCCGTGCGCTGAAGCCAGCGGGCAAGCTGGTGTTTTCCTTCCTGGAAATGGGCCATCCGCTGCACGCTTCCATCTTCGACGACAACGTCCGCCACCTGCTGACGGGCAAGCGTCCGTCGCAATTGAACCAGTTCCTCCACCGGGACTGGATCGCTCACTTCGCGCGCAGGATCGGGTTCGTCGATGTCGCGTTCACCGATGGAGCCGACGGCGCCCGACACCCTGCGTTCGGGCAATCGCTGGTGGCGATGCGCAAGCCTTCCGCCTGACCGGTGGCGCCCCGCCGCAAATGCGGCTAGGGCGCAGGCGATGAGCACAACTCCGACATTCGCGTCGTCATCGCTGCTGGTCGCCCTTGGCGGCGGCTTCGGTGCCTGGGCGCGCTACCTGACCGGGCGGCTGTGGACGGCCGCGATCGGGCCGGTTGCCGCCAGCACCTTTCCCTGGGCGACGCTGACCGCGAACGTCGCCGGCAGCCTGGCGATGGGGCTGCTCGCCGGCTGGCTGGCGCGCCACGGCAATCCCGCGGCGGAATGGAGCGGGGAGCACTGGCGGCTGCTGCTGGGGGTCGGCGTGCTCGGCGGCTACACCACTTTCTCCTCGTTCGCGCTGGAGTTCGCGCTGTTCGTCGAGCGCGGGGCGCTGGGTGCGGCAGCAGCTTATGTCGGGGTGTCGCTGCTGGCGGGCTTTGCCGGCCTGTTCGCCGGCCTCTGGCTGATGCGGAGTTTCGCGTGATGGCAGAAAAGTCCGAAACCGTCCGCCAGTTCACGGTCCAGCCGGACGACCACGACATCCGGCTCGATCGCTGGTTCAAGCGCCACTTGCCCGAGATCGGCTTCGCGACGATCTCGCGCTGGGCGCGCACCGGGCAGATCCGCGTCGACGGCAAGCGCGCCGATCCGGCCGACCGGCTGGGCGCCGGACAGGTGCTGCGCGTGCCGCCCGGCGGGCTGGAGCCGAAATCGGCGCGTCCGGCCCGGCAACGTCGCCCGCTGACGCCGGCGCAGGTCGAACTGGCGCAATCGATGGTGCTGCACAAGACGGCCTCGGCGATCGTGCTGAACAAGGCGCCCGGCCTCGCCACGCAGGGCGGCAGCGGCACTTACGAGCATGTCGACGGCCTGCTCGATGCCTACGCGGCCGAGGGCGAGCCGCGCCCGCGCCTCGTCCACCGCCTCGACAAGGATACCTCGGGCGTGCTGCTGATCGCGCGCACGCCGGGCAGCGCCGCCAGCTTTTCCAAGCGCTTTGCCGGCCGTTCGGCCAGGAAGATCTACTGGGCGCTGGTCGCCGGCGTGCCCTCGCCCGACGAAGGCCTGATCGACCTGCCGCTGGCCAAGCAACCCGGCACCGGCGGCGAGAAGATGATGGTCGACCATTCCGAGCTCGGCCAGCCTTCGCGCAGCCGCTACCGCGTGATCGACCGTGCCGGCAACCGCGCCGCCTGGGTGGAACTGCAACCGTTCACCGGCCGCACGCACCAGCTCCGCGTGCACATGGCGGCGATCGGCCACCCGATCATCGGCGACGGCAAGTACGGCGGGCCGGATGCGTTCCTTTCGGGCAGCATCTCGCGCAAGCTGCACCTGCACGCGCGGCGGCTGGTGATCGACCTTCCGGAGGGCGGCATGCTCGACGTCACCGCGCCGCTGCCCGAGCACATGGCGCAGTCGCTCACTCAGCTCGGCTTCGACGAGGCCGACGGCAGGGCGGAGATCGCCGCGCCGCCACCGCCGACGCGCGAGGACAAGAAGGCCGCGGCCAAGGCCCACGCCAAGCAATACCGCAAGGAGCGCCGTGGCGAGCGGCGCAAGCGCGCCGATGGCGGCAGTGCGACCGCGCGCAAGCCGACCGGGCAGCGGGCCGGAAAGCCGGCGGCCAAGCCCACCGGCAAGTCCCCCGCCCGCAAGCCGGCGCCGCCGAAGGGCCGCCGTCCGTGACCGTGCGGCTTGCCGTGTTCGATTGCGACGGCACCCTGATCGACGGCCAGGCGGATATCTGCACAGCGATGGAGCAGGCGTTCGGCGAGGTCGGCCTCGTCGCCCCGGAACGGTCGCTGATCCGTCGCGCGGTGGGGCTGAGCCTGCCGCAGGCGGTGCGGACCTTGCTGCCCGAAGGCGAACGGGAGCTGCAGACCGAGCTGGTCGAGCGCTACAAGCACGCGTTCCGCGCGGCGCGGGTCGAAGGACGGCTGACCGAGCCGCTGTACGACGGCATCCGCCTGTTGCTCGATTCGCTGCTGGAGCGCGGCTGGCTGCTCGGCGTCGCCACCGGCAAGAGCCAGCGCGGCCTGGTCCACTGCCTCGCCGGGCATGGCCTGTCCGGGCATTTCGTCACGCTGCAGACCGCCGACCATCATCCGTCCAAGCCGCATCCGGCGATGCTGGAGGCGGCGCTGGCGGATGCGCTGGCGGCGCCGGGCGACGCCGTGATGATAGGCGATACCGCCTATGACATCCACATGGCGCAGGCCGCGGGGGTGCGGGCGCTGGGCGTTGCCTGGGGCTATCACGCGCCGGAGGAGCTGTTTGCCGCGGGGGCGGACGCGGTCGCAACCACGCCCGCGCAATTGGGAGCGCTGCTGCAATGAACGAAGCCGACGCCAGGACCGCCTACATGATCCTGCAGTTCATGCGCCTTTCCGGCGCGGCCTTCGCGGTGTTCGGGCTGGCGATCGTCGCCGGCAAGATCCAGCTGCCGCCGCCCATGGGCATCGGCCTGATCGCGTTGGGCGCGGTCGAATCGCTGTGGCTGCCGGCACTGCTGGCGCGCAGCTGGAAGAACCGGAAGTAGGACGATGAAGCGTTTCTGGAAGCAGGCCGGCGTGGCCGGCGGCGCCGAAGGCTGGCAGGTGACGCTCGACGGACGCGCGGTGAAGACGCAGGGCGGCCGGCCGCAGGTGGTGCCGACGGCGGCGCTGGCCGCGGCGCTCGCCGCCGAATGGGACGGCCAGCCGGAGGAGATCGATCCCGCCCGGTTCGTGCTGCGCGACCTGGCGGACTATGCGCTGGACGTGATCGCGGCGGATCCCGCGCCGGTGGCGAACACGCTGCTGGGTTACGCCGAGACCGACACGCTGTGCTATCGCGGCGATCCGGGCGAGGCGCTGACGCGCCGGCAGGAGGCCGATTGGGAGCCGCTGCTGGCGGCGGCGGAGGCCCGCCACGGGGTGCGCTTCGTGCGGGTGGCGGGAATCATCCACCGGCCGCAGCCGCCGGAGACGCGGGCGCGGCTGGGCGAGGTGCTGGCCGCGCTCGATCCGTTCACGCTGGCGGCGCTGCAGACGCTGACCAGCCTGGCGGCGTCGCTGGTGATCGGCCTGGCCGCGCTGGAGCCGGAGGCAGACCTGCCCCACCTGTGGAACGCCGCCAACCTGGAAGAGGATTGGCAGGCCGAGCTGTGGGGCAAGGATGCCGAGGCCGAGGCGCGGCGCGAGCGGCGGCGCGCGACGTTCCTCGCGGCAGCCGGTTTCGCCCGGCTGGCGCGGGGCTGATTGCGCTCAGGCGATCTCGACCTGCGCCGCGACCGAGGTGCGGTGCATGCGACGGCCCGAATCCTCGGCGTAGGGGACGGCACGGTGGAGCATGCCGGTGTTGTCCCACATCGCGAAATCGCCGACCGTCCATTCGTGGCGGATGCAGAACTCCGGCCGCGAGGCGAGTTCCATCAGCCGGTTGAGGATCAGCCGGCCCTGCACTTTCGGCATGCCGACGATGTAATCGGCGTGGCAGCCGATCAGCAGCGACTTGCGCCCGTCCTTGTGCGTCCACACCAGCGGGTGCTCGTGCTCCATGTTGGCGCGCTTGGGGTTCAGCGCCTCCTTGGGCAGGATCTCGCGCACGGCCGCGGCGGTGGTGTGGACGACGCGCAGGCCTTCGAGCTTGGCCTGTTCCGCAGGGCTGAGCGCGTTCCAGGCGGCGTAAGTGTTGGCGAATTCGGTCTGGCCGCCGTGTTCGGCCTTCTTCTTGCAGGACAGCAGCGTGATCGGCGACGGCGGGATCGGCGAGCAGATGCCGTCCATGTGGAAGTACATCGAGCCGTAGACGTATTCGTTCTCGTCGTTGACGTCCTTGTCGAGCGTGATCGTGTAGACGTCCTGCTGCGCCAGGTTGCCGCCGGGAACGTCGTTGGTGAAGTTGCAGCGTTCGCCGAGCGTATCGGTGAAGCGGAGCTGTTCCTCGTCGGTGAAGCCCAGTTGCGGGAAGACAATGGCGCCGTGCTTGTCGAGCAGCCCGAGAATCTCCTCGGCGAAACCGGGGGCGAACATCTGGTCCTTGCTGTCGACGCGGACGACGGCGCCAATCAGCGGCTTGATGGGTTCGACGGTGTAGCTCATCGGGGGCCTCTCCTCTCGTTCTGCCGAGAGACTGAACGCACGTTCAGTGGGCTTCCTTGATGCGGGTCAAACCGCCGCTTTCGCCGCCGCGCACGCGCCGGTGTCCACACAGGCCCTCCCCGGTGGCGTTGATCGACGTGGCCTCGCTCACGTCCCTCTGGTGTCGCCCGACAGGTGGATGTGCAAGCGATCCGAGAAGCGGAAGCCGTGGAGCAGGCAGGATTCGGCCAGCCATCTCCCCCGCGCGTGGATCGTCGGCGAATCGCGGCCTTCGGGCATGAGGAATATCCGCTCGCGCGGGATGGCGTGGGCCGTGGCCAGCGCGAGAACCTGATCGATGTCCGCCGGCTCGGCGATGACGAACTTGAAGGCGGCGCGCGGATCGGCGGCGAAGGCGGCGAGGCGTTCCGGGATCAGCGCAAGATCCGCCGGATTGCCGCTGTGCGCGAGCTTGGGACTGACGTTGTACTGGTGGACCAGTGCATCGAGCGCCGGGTGCGGGGCGACGGTGCCATTCGTCTCGATCTCGACATGCGGCATCGCGACGTGGGCGAGCATCCGGGCGAGCGCGGCACCCTGCAGCAGCGGTTCGCCGCCGGTGACGACGAGGCGCGATTGGCCGAGGGCGACGATGCGGGCGGCGATGTCCGCCACGTCCAGCACGAGCTGGTTTTCGCCGCGATCGAAGGCGAGGCCGTCCTTGTGCGGGCGATTGTCGCCGGTGAAGCGCCAGGTGTAGGCGGTGTCGCACCAGTGGCAGGCGAGGTTGCAGCGCGACAGGCGGACGAACGCGCTGGGGCGTCCGGCGCTGGGCCCCTCCCCCTGAAGCGCGGCGAAAATCTCCGGTTCGCCCGGCCGAGTCGTGGCGAGCGCGAGGGTCATTCGGCGGGGGGTGTTGACACGGGTTGACAAGGTCCAACGAGCGCGCCCCGGATCGGGGGCGGATTATGCCCTTTGGCGGAGCGTCCGGGATCGAGGGCGGTGAGGGTGCGCATGGTGGGGCCGTAGCAGAAGCCGGGCCTGTAGGACAGAGCGGTGTGATTTCGGAGACTTAGATACAAGAGAAGGGGTTCTCGCAGAGACGCAGAGGAGCGCAGAGCCGGCGGCGTCTTGCGGCAAAGCCGCGATCCTCTTCGGGCCCTGCGGTTCGCGTCGAGGGCTTTGAGATGCGCTGCGGGCTCTGCGCGAAACCCGGCCTCGTGCCGCCACCTCCCCCACGCAGGAGGATGGTCAGCCGAGGCGGGACAGGGCGGCGGCGAGGCGGGTGGCTTCCGCGGCGTGCATCGCGTGGTCGGCGCGGGCCTTCTCGACCGCCTCGGGCTTGGCTTTCTCGACGAACGAGGGGTTCGACAGGCGGCCTTCGAGCGACTTCGCCTCCTTCTGGCTGGCGGCCAGCGCCTTTTCGAGGCGGGCCTTTTCGGCGGCGATGTCGATCAGCCCTTCGAGCGGGACGATCAGGCTGGCATCGCCGGCGCCGACCTGCATCGCCGCGCCCGCCGGGGCCGGGGCGAAGTGGATCGCGGTGAGGCGCGCGAGGCGGTCGATCGCGGCCGGGTTGCGTTCGATGATCGCGCGGGTTTCCGGCGAAGGCTCGGGCAGCCACGCCTCGAGCTTTGCGCCGGGGGCGATGCCGAGCTCGTTCTTGGCAGTGCGCAGGTTGCCCACCAGCGCGATCAGCCATTCGACCTCGCGCGCGGCGGCGGCGTTCACGTCGGCGCCGGGCTGCGGCCAGCGGGCGAGGATCAGGTCGTTCTCGCGCGGGCCGAGGCCGTGCCACAACTCCTCGGTGACGAACGGCATGAACGGGTGGAGCATGACCAGGATCTGGTCGAGCACCCAGCCGGCGACCACCTTCGTCTCGGCATCGATCTGGCCCTTGATCAGCTCGATGTACCAGTCGCAGAACTGGTCCCAGACGAAGTGGTAGATGGCGTTGGCGGCGGCGTCGAAGCGCAGGTCCGCCATCGCCTTGTCGAGTTCGGCCAGCGTGGCGATGACTTCGCCGATGATCCACTGGTTGACCGCGCTGGTCGCCGGCGGGGCGGCCAGCGTGGTGCTGGCGCCGATGCCGTTGGACTGGCAGAAGCGGGCGGCGTTCCACAGCTTGGTGGCGAAGTTGCGGTAGCCTTCGACGCGCTTCTCATCCATCTTCACGTCGCGGCCCTGGCTCTCCATCGCGCACATGAAGAAGCGCAGCGCATCGGCGCCGTACTGGTCGATCAGGCCGAGCGGATCGACGACGTTGCCCTTGGACTTCGACATCTTCTGGCCATCCGCCGCGCGGACGAGGCCGTGCAGATAAAGCCGCTTCCACGGCACTTCATGCATGAAATGAAGGCCCTGCATCGCCATGCGGGCGTCCCAGAAGAACAGGATGTCGAAACCGGAGACGAGCAGGTCGTTGGGGTAGTGGCGCTGCACCAGCGCTGTGTTTTCTGGCCAGCCGAGCGTGGCGAAGGGCCAGAGGGCGCTGGAGAACCAGGTGTCGAGGACGTCCTCGTCGCGGGTCAGGGCGACGTCGGCGCCGGCTTGCGCCTGCGCGGCTTCCTCGGTCTCGGCGACGAAGACACGGCCATCTTCGGCGTACCACGCTGGGATGCGGTGGCCCCACCAGAGCTGGCGGCTGACGCACCAGGGCTGGATGTTTTCCATCCAGTTGAAGAAGGTCTTTTCCCACGACCTGGGTACGATCTCGATCGCGCCGGAGCGGACCGCCGCCATCGGCGCCTTCGCCAGTTCGGCGGCGTTGACGTACCACTGGTCGGTCAGCCAGGGTTCGATGACGACGCCGCCGCGATCGCCGAACGGGGTCTGGATGGTGCGCGGCTCGGCGTCGAGTTCGATGTCCTCGCCGTCCTTGGTCTTGGTGACGTAGGGAACGAGCAGGCCGGCGGCCTTGAGGCGGGCCACGACTTCGGCGCGGGCGGCGAAGCGATCCAGCCCGATCAGGTCGGCCGGGATCAGGCCGTCCGCGGTCTGGACGACGCGGGCTTCGGCATCGAGCATGTTGAGCATTTCGGACGGCTTGAAACCCGCGCGCTTGCCGACCTCGAAGTCGTTGAAATCGTGGCCGGGGGTGATCTTGACCGCGCCGGTGCCGAGTTCGGGATCGGCGTGCTCGTCCGCGACGATGGGGATGCGGCGGCCGGTGAGCGGGAGGATCACGTGCTTGCCGATCACCGACTTGTAGCGGGGATCGTCGGCGTGGACGGCGACGGCCATGTCCGCCAGCATCGTTTCCGGGCGGGTGGTGGCGACGACGATGTGGTCGCGGCCGTCATCGAGGGTGACGCCGTCCGCAAGTGGGTAGCGGAACTGCCAGAAGTGGCCCTTGACCTCCTGCGTCTCGACCTCGAGGTCGGAGATCGCGGTCTTGAGCTTGGGGTCCCAGTTGACCAGTCTCTTGTCCCGGTACAGCAGGCCCTGGTTGTACAGATCGACGAAGACCTTGACCACCGCGCGGGTGAAGTGCGGGTCCATCGTGAACTGTTCGCGCGACCAGTCCATCGAGCAGCCGAGGCGGCGGAGCTGGCGGGTGATGGTGCCGCCGCTTTCCGCCTTCCATTCCCAGACCTTGGCGATGAATTCGTCGCGGCTGTAGTTGGTGCGCTTGTCCTGTTTCGCTTCGAGCTGGCGTTCGACCACCATCTGCGTGGCGATGCCGGCGTGATCGGTGCCCACCACCCACAGCGCGTCCTTGCCCTTGAGCCGTTCATGGCGGATCACCACGTCCTGCAGGGTGTTGTCGAGCGCGTGGCCGATGTGCAGGCTGCCGGTGACGTTCGGCGGCGGGTTGACGATGGTGAACGGCTGCGCGTCCGGGCGCTCCGGGCGGAAGGCGCCGGTGCTTTCCCAGTGGGCGTACCACTTCGCCTCGATCGCGGCGGGGTCGAACGTCTTGTCCAGCCCGGCTTCGGGGGCTGCGGTGGCGGTCTGGTCGGTCATGGGCGGCGCTTTGCCAGCGCGGGGGCGGGTTCGCAAGGCCGTGGCCCCCTGATTGCGGTATGGTGGGACCAACTTGTTTTCGCCACGGCTTGGCGCGGCGGGAACGCTTGCCGCGCCCGCCGATTTGGACCATGACCATGCCCGGAATGCGCCAGAGGCCCGACTTCAGCACCGACGACGATGCGGACGGCGGCACCCGGGTGGCGCTGACCGGGCCGTTGATCGTCGCGCGGATCGGCGACATCGACAAGCGATTGCGCGCGCTGGCCGGGCCGGTGGCGACGATCGACCTGTCCGGACTGACCGCGATCGACACGGTCGGCGCTTGGGTGGTGTGGCGGCTGGCGCGCGACAACGACGCGCAACTGACCGGCGCCAGCGACGAGGCGACGCGGCTGATCGACGCGGTATCGGAATCGAAGGGAACCTCGCGGCTGACGCCGGAGCGGCCGCCGGCGCTGACCCGCGCGCTGGCGACGCTGGGCGAGACGGTGATCGGCTGGGGCCAGGGGACGCTGGCCGGGCTGGGGTTCCTGGGCCAGGTGATCCTGGCGGTGCGCGACGTGGTGCGCGAGCCGCGCCGCTTTCGCGGCAAGGCGCTGATCCACCAGATGGAGCTGGTCGGCGTCAATTCGCTGGGCATCATCGCGATGATGAGCTTCCTCGTCGGCATCGTCATCGCGCAGCAGGGCGCGGTGCAGCTGCAGCAGTTCGGCGCGGAGATCCTGACGGTGAACCTGACCGGGCGGATCGCGCTGCGCGAGCTGGGCATCCTGATGACCGCGATCATGGTGGCGGGGCGATCGGGATCGGCGTTCGCGGCGCAGATCGGGACGATGAAGCTGACCGAGGAGATCGACGCGATGCGCACGATCGGCGTCTCGCCGATGGTGGCGCTGGTGCTGCCGCGGGTGCTGGCGGCGGTGCTGATGATGCCGCTGCTGGGCTTCGTGGCGGCGCTGATCGCGATCGTCGGCGGGGCGACGATCTCGGTGATGACGCTGGACATCCCGTTCTTCACCTTCCTGCGGCGCATCCAGGAGGTGGTGCCGCAGCGGGACTTGTGGGTGGGCGTGCTGAAGGCGCCGGTGTTCGGGCTGATCGTGGCGCTGACCGGGTGCCATCAGGGAATGCAGGTCTCGGGCAATTCCGAGGAAGTGGGCACGCGGACGACGCAGGCGGTGGTGCAGGCGATCTTCACGGTGATCGTGCTCGACGCGTTCTTTGCGGTGTTCTTCTCGAAGATCGGCTGGATATGAGCGAGGCGCCGCCCTCCCCGGCGAGCGCGCCGGCGCCGGAAAGCGATCCCGGGCGCGAGCCGAAGCTGGCCGACGGCCAGGAGGACGTGCGGCACCCGATCGTGGTCGAGGGGCTGTGCAATGCCTTCGGCGACCACGTCATCCACGAGGACCTGTCGCTGACCGTCAACAAGGGTGAGATCATCGGCGTGGTCGGCGGGTCGGGCACCGGGAAATCGGTGCTGATGCGGTCGATCATCGGGTTGCAGGTGCCGCAGGCGGGCAAGATCACCGTGCTGGGGCGCGACATCACCGCCGCGCAGGACGACGACGACATCGACATCCGTTCGCGCTGGGGGGTGCTGTTCCAGGGCGGGGCGCTGTTCTCGACGCTGACCGTGGCCGAGAACATCGAGGTGCCGCTGAAGGAGTTCTATCCGGAGATCGCGCCGGCGCTGCTCGACGAGATCGCGCGGTTCAAGGTGATGCTGTCGGGGCTGCCGGAGAACGCGGCGGCGAAGTATCCGTCGGAGCTTTCGGGCGGCATGAAGAAGCGCGCGGGGCTGGCGCGCAGCCTGGCGCTCGACCCGGAGCTGCTGTTCCTCGACGAGCCGACGGCGGGGCTCGACCCGATCGGCGCGGATGCGTTCGACCGGCTGATCCTGGAACTGAAGGAGACGCTGGGGCTGACGGTGTTCCTGATCACGCATGATCTCGACACGCTGCACGCGATCTGCGACCGGGTGGCGGTGCTGGCGGACCGCAAGGTGATCGCGGTGGGGACGATCCCCGAGCTGCTGGCGAGCGACCATCCGTGGATCCAGGAATACTTCAACGGGCCGCGCGGGCGCGCGGCGCTGGAGGCCAAGGACACGCCGCACCACGACGCGGCGGCTCCCGCAATCGAAGACGACGCAGACGACGATGAACGCGCGCCGATGGCGCCCGATGAGCAGGACCGGTAAGGACACGCGGCATGGAAACGAGGGCCAATCACGTCTGGGTCGGCGCGGTGACGCTGGGATTGCTGGGCCTGCTGGCGCTGTTCGCGATCTGGCTCGCGCATCTCGGCGAGGGCAGCAAGAACGAGTACGACATCTTCTTCCGCCAGTCGGTCGACGGGCTGGCAAAGGGCACCGAGGTGTCCTACGCGGGCGTGCCGGCCGGGCAGATCAAGGCGATCGAGCTGTGGAAGAAGGACCCGCAGTTCGTGCGCGTGCGCATCGCCATCGACGACAAGGTGCCGATCCTGCAAGGCACCACCGCGACGATCCAGGGCAGCTTTACCGGAGTTTCGGCGATCCAGCTCAACGGCGGGGTCAAGGGCGCGCCGCCGATCGCCGAGCCGGGGCCGGAGGGCGTGCCGGTGATCCCGACCAAGCGCGGCGGGCTGGGCGAGCTGCTGTCGAACGCGCCGCTGCTGCTCGAGCGGCTGGCGACGCTGACCGAGCGGCTGACGCTGCTCCTGTCCGACGAGAACCAGAAATCGGTCACGCACATCCTGGCGAATACCGACAAGCTGACCGCGAACATCGCCGATGCCTCGCCGCAGCTGAAGAAGACGATCGCCGACCTCGATGCGACGCTGCAGCAGGCGACGAAGACGTTGCAGACGTTCGAGGCGGTGGGCAATTCGGCCAACCACGTGCTGGGCGAGAACGGGGAATCGCTGGCGAAGCAACTGCGCGAGACGCTCAAATCGGCGCAGGGCGCTGCCGATGCGCTGAAGGGCGTGGCGGGCGATGCCCGGCCGGCGGCGCAGCAGCTTTCGCAATCGACGCTGCCGGCGGCCGAGGCGGCGATCCGCGATCTGCGCGCAACCACCAAGGCGCTGCGCGACATTACCGAGAAGATCGACAGCCAGGGTGGCGGCTCGGTGCTCGGCGGGCCGAAGCTGCCGGTCTACAAGCCATGAGGAGAGCCACGACGATGAAGCTTCGCACGATCCTCCTCGCCGCCCTGGCCACGCCGCTGCTGGCGGGCTGCATCTCGATTGGCGGCGGCGGCAAGCCGCCCAAGGCGCTGATGAGCCTGACCCCGGCGGCGCACGCGCCGGCGGGTGCCGGGGTCAGCGCGCCGCTGGCGAGCGGGCTGTTGGTGACCGAGCCCGATACCGACCGGGTGCTGGCGCTGCCGCGCGTGCCGGTGCAGGTCGACGATACCCACCTGGCCTACCTGAAAGACGCGCAATGGGTCGAGCGGCCGGCGCGGCTTTTCCGCGCGCTGCTGGCCGAGACGATCCGCGCGCAGGGCAAGCGGCTGGTGTTCGAGGAGACCGAGCCGCTGGCGCGCGACGTGCTGGGCGGGAAGCTGCTGGCGATGGGCTATGACGCGCGGACGCGGGCGGTGACGGTGCGCTATGACGCGATGCGCGAGCGGCCGGGCCAGCCGGTGGCGACGCGGCGCTTCGAGGCGAGCGTGGCCGGGGTGCCGGCGCAGGCCGACGCGGTGGCGGCGGCGCTGAACCAGGCGGCGAACAAGGTGGCGGCGGACGTCGCCGACTGGGTGAGTTAGCTCAGCTCCGCCAGCACCGCGCGCACTTGCGCCTCGCGCGCGGCCCAGTCGCCGCTGATGCGGGTGAACGGGACGCCGGCGCGGACCAACATGTCCTCCGCCACTGCCGCGAAGCGCGCGCGCGACCCGGCCGTGCCGAAGAAACGGGTGCCGTCGGCCACCCACAGGGTATCGGCGGCGAACAGCAGGTAATGCTCGGCCTTGGCATAGGCGAACAATTCGGGCGGGATTTCGTCGAACAGCATCTGCGCCCAGGCCGCGGTCATCAGCGGATCGGTATCGAGCAGCAACAGCGGCGGATCGGCGGCGGCGGCGGCGCGCATCGCCGCGTCCTGTCCCCGTGCCATCGCCAGCAGATCAGCCATGGTAAATGCGGTGCCGTGGGTTTCGGCATAAGTACGGCCGTATTCGGGCACCCAGGGGATGCCCAGTTCCGCCGCGAGCTTCGGCGCCAGCACCGACTTGCCGGTGCTTTCGGCGCCGTGCAGGCAAATGCGGATCATGCCTGCGAGGCGTGGCCGCGCGCGGCGACGATCCATTCGCGCAAACCCAGCACCGACATCGCCAGGAACAGCACGTAGAGCGCCGCCGTCGGCCACAGGCCCTTGACCACGTAGACCGCGACCGAGGCGATATCGATCACGATCCACAGCACCCAGTTCTCGATCCGGCGGAATGCCAGCAGCAGTTGCGCGGCGATGCTGGCGCCGCTGATCGCGGCATCGGCATAAGGCAGCGAGGCATTGGTGAAGCGGTGCATGACCCAGCCGAGATTGAGGCTGAGCGCCGCCGTCATCATCAGCCAGACCAGGCGGCTGGGCCAGTCAAGCCAGCGCACCGGCACTTGCGCGGCGGCGTCCTCGACCCGGTACCACAGCACCCAGCCATAGCCCTGCATCAGGAAGAAGAACACCTGCAGCCCGGCTTCGCCGTAGAGCCGCGCTTCCTTGAAGACGACGACGTAGAGCGCGACCATCGCCATGCCGAACGGGTAGTTCCACGCCGAGCGCCGCACCAGCAGCGCGATGTTGACGACGCCGAGCGCGGCGGCGATCCATTCGAGCCAGGACATGCGCGTTATTCCGCAACCAGCGCCCGCTCCCACTCGTCCGGCTTGAAGCCGACGAGCAGACCGCCCGCGAACTCGACGATCGGGCGCTTGATCGCGGACGGGTTGGCCGCCATCAGCGCAACCGCCCTGGCCGCGTCGAGATCGGCCTTTTCGGCATCGGGAAGCTTGCGGAAGGTGGTGCCGGCGCGATTCAGCACCTTGTCCAGCCCGGCCGCTGCGATCCACGCCGCGAGCTTGCCGGCATCGGCGCCGGCCTTCTTGTAATCGTGGAAGGCGTAGGCAATGCCGCGCGCGTCGAGCCAGGCGCGGGCCTTCTTCACGGTATCGCAGTTGGGGATCGCATACATGGTTAACGTCACTCGCTGCTCCTCTTTGAAATTCGAGATGTCGATCTGATTTGGCGACTCCAGTCAGCCGAGCGCACCGAGACGAGTATCTGTTCTGCCGTATGCTTCCACCGCGGAATGATATAGAGCGTCGTTATGAAAATGATCCGTTTGCTGTGCCGGTTTGTCGATTGGGACCTTGGCGGAACTGGCTACGTCCGATCAGGAGCATGGTCCCTTGCGGTCACGCTTATTTTGCTCGCTTCCCCGATCCCCTTCGTTGCTCGTCCATACGATCTCGCGGAATGGTCCTCGATTATAGCAGTTGCCGGGCTGAGCGCACTTTGGCTCTCATTTGTCGCATGGCGAGGGCTGAGACTGATCAGAGCAGTTTCAACGCGCGCCGACCGACGGTACGATCAAACAGGCAAATTCAAGCTCCCTCCGGAGTACACTGCAAGCGAAAGCGCTACCAAAGCCGCAAGCCGCAGAAATTAACGCCGCGCGCCCGGGAAGTATGTCCATCGCTTCCTGCTACGTAGGAAACAGATTGCTCGCAGTTGGGGATGCCATAGACGGTGATCGACACGCTTCGCTCCTTCTGGCGGTCCCGCTCAACCGCGATGCCCTTCGACCTCGACGCCCATCGCCACGAGGCCCCAGGCGACCATGGTGAAGTAACCGGTGGCATGGACCACGTCCATGATCCGCGGGATCGACCAGCGATCGGCGAGCGCCGCCCAGGTGGCATCGTCGATGCGGCCACCGTCGCCGGTCTGGTCGACGGCGCGCAGCAGCAGGAGGTCTTCCTCCGGCCAGACGGGATCCTCGGGGCCGACCCGGAGGCCTTCGATCTCGGCCTCGCTCATCCCGAGTTGCCGGGCTGCGGCGGTGTTGTGAGTCCACTGGTAGATGGAGCCGTAGCGATGGGCGACGCGCAGCACGATCATCTTCTGTTCACGCGCGGAGAGGGTCGAGCCGAGCATGAAATGGCGGCCGAGATCGAGCGTGGGCAGGGCCAGCGCCGGATGCCAGGCCAGCGTCATCATCGTGTTCGAGCGCGAGCCGCTCTCACGCGCGGGGGCGCCTTCCCAGTAGGCGAAGACGTCGCGCGCGGCATCGGTCCACTGGTCGCGCGGGAGCGGGGGAATGCGGGGGCCGGTCATGCGGGACGGGCCTCGGGGAAATGGTGGATGCGCGGGCTGTCGCAGGCGAAGAGCGTGTATTCCGCGTAGTAGCCGGCGCGGCCCCTGCCCTGCACCGCCGCGTGTTCGGCATCGCGGCCCCAGGCGCGGGCGCTGGCCTCGTCCGCCCATTCTGAGATGGCGACGACTTCGCCATCGTCGGCGGCGTAGCTCTTGAAGCCGAGGTAGCCGGGCATCGCCGCCGCGCGCGACGCCATCGCATCGGCATCGGCGGCATAGGCGGCGGCGTCGATGTCGGCGCGCTTGCGGTTGCGGAAGACGACGAGGAACATGCCCCTCTGGTAACCGCGCCGGTGGACTTTTCCAACATTCTCGGCAAAAGCGCGGCCATGTCGTTCAACAGTTTCGGCCGCCTGTTCCGTTTCACCACCTGGGGCGAGAGCCACGGGCCGGCGCTGGGCGCCGTCGTCGACGGGTGCCCGCCCGGGCTGGAACTGGACGAGGCGTGGATCCAGCCGTTCATGGACGCACGCAAACCCGGCACTTCGCGCTTCACCACGCAGCGGCAGGAGGCCGATCTTGTCCGCATCCTTTCGGGCGTATTCGAGGGCAGGACCACGGGCACGCCGATCAGCCTGATGATCGAGAACACCGACCAGCGTTCGAAGGACTATTCCGAGGTGGCGCTGGCCTATCGGCCCGGCCATGCCGACTATGCCTATGACGCCAAGTATGGCTTTCGCGACTATCGTGGCGGCGGGCGCAGCAGCGCGCGGGAGACCGCAGCACGCGTGGCGGCGGGCGCGGTGGCGCGGCGGGTGGTGCCCGAGGTGACGATCCGCGCCTGGGTGAGCGAGCTGGGCGGCGATGCCATCGACATCGCGCAGTTCGACTTTGCCGAGATCGGCCGCAACCCGTTCTTCTGCCCCGATGCCGAGGCGGCGAAGCGCTGGGAGGCGCTGGTCGACGGCGCGCGGAAGGACGGATCGTCGCTGGGGGCGGTGGTCGAATGCATCGCCGAGGGCGTGCCGCCGGGCTGGGGCGCGCCGCTTTACGGCAAGCTCGACGCCGACCTCGCGGCGGCGATGATGGGGATCAACGCGGTCAAGGGCGTCGAGATCGGCGACGGCTTCCGCGCGGCGCGGCTGCGCGGCGAGGACAATGCCGATCCGATGCGGCCGGGCGAGGCCGGCGGTTCCGGAGGGCCGCAGTTCCTCGCCAACCACGCCGGGGGGATCGCCGGGGGCATCTCCACCGGGCAGCCGGTGACGGTGCGGGTGGCGTTCAAGCCGACCAGCTCGATCCTGATCCCGGTCGAGACGATCGGGCGCGACGGGCAGGCCGCCGATATCCGCACCAAGGGCCGCCACGATCCCTGCGTCGGCATTCGCGGGGTGCCGGTGGTGGAGGCGATGATGGCGCTGGTGCTGGCCGATCACAAGCTGCTGCACCGGGGACAATGTGGCGGATGAGTGCGGCGGGTACCTCGGAGCCAAGTGGCACTGGGGAGCAATTTTTGCGCATCCGCAATACGCTTAACTGAAAAGTTACCTTATAAATTCAGCGACTTGCTTTGCTTTGTTGGTTGACTTTCGCGGGCAGCCTGCCTAGGGTTGTGACTGAGCGTCGCCGAATGCGATTGGCTATCTCGGCTTTAACCCCAAAGCACCGGTCGGGTTGCCAATCGAGGTCGACGGCGCCGAGCCCTATGCCGGGTCGCACTAGTGGTAGCGGGCTTGGCTCGCCCGGTGCGCGAAAATTCCCAACGATTTTCGCGCACCGGGCAGCCTAAACCTGCGGCCGCGTTTTCGCATCGCGATCGGGCTTCGCAACCGGGCTTCGTAGCGCGATCGGGCTTCGCACCGCGATCGGGCTTCGCATCGCGATCGGGCACGGCCCTGCGGCTCAGAGCCAGCCGGAGAGTTCGTTGCGGACCAGTGTTTCCAGCATCGCCATCCCGGGCTCGCTGCTGTTCAGGCAATCCAGCGCGGCGTAGTCACGTCCGCCCGCCGCGACGAACTGCTCGCGGCCGCGGATCGCCAGTTCCTCGCGGGTCTCCAGGCAATCGGCGGCGAAGCCGGGCGCGGCAATGGCGAGCGCGGTGACGCCTTCGCGCGCGAGGCGGGCGATCGTCGCGTCGGTGGCGGGTTCGAGCCATTTGGCGCGGCCGAAGCGGCTCTGGAAGCTGGTCTCGATGCGCAGGCCGGGGAATTCCGGCGCGAGTGCCTCCGCCAGCAGCCGCGCGGTCTTGCGGCACTGGCAGTGATAGGGATCGCCGAGGTGCAGCGTGCGTTCGGGCATGCCGTGAAAGCTGAGCAGCAGCGCCTGCGGCGTGAACGGCAGGGCGCGGAGCTGGGCGGCAAGATCGTCGCGCAGCGCCGCGATGTGCGCGGGATGATCGTGATAGGGCGGCAGCGTGCGGATCGCCGGCTGCCAGCGCATCGTCGCCAGCGCGGCGCCGAGCGCGTCGGTGGCGGTGGCGGTGGTGGCGCCCGAGTACTGCGGATAGAGCGGGGCGAAGAGGATGCGGTCCGCACCGGCGGCCTTGAGCCGGGCGAGTTCGGCGGCGATGCCGGGGTTGCCGTAGCGCATCGCCCACGACACCGTGACCGCCGGGCCGAGCCGGGCCTGAAGCGCCTCGGCCTGGGCGCGGGTGATCGCGGCGAGCGGCGAGCCGGCCTCGCTCCACACCTGGGCATAGGCGTGCGCGGACTTGCGCGGGCGGGTGCGCAGGATCACGCCGTGCAGGATCGGCTTCCACAGCAGCGGCGGGATCTCGACGACGCGGCGATCGGACAGGAATTCCGCCAGGTAGCGGCGCACGGCGGCGGGGGTCGGCGCGTCGGGGGTGCCGAGGTTGACCAGCAGCACCGCGACGTTCGGTGGCAGGATCGGCGGGTGATCGTGGGGGATTTGCATCAGTCTTCCGATCAGTCTTCTGAAACCAGCGGCAGGCGCCGGAAGCGCAGGCCGGTGGCGGAGGCCAGCGCGTTGGCGATGACCGGGGCGGCGACGGCGACGCCGAGTTCGCCGGCATCGAACGCGGGGGCATCGCTGGGGACGAGTTCGACCTCGATTTCCGGGCAATCGGCCAGCAGCGGCAGCGCCATCGCGCCGAGACTGCCGGTGAGCGGCAGGCCCTGCGCATAGCCCGGCGCGCAGCCGAGCGCGAGGCCGATGCCGAACACCAGCCCGCCCTCGATCTGCTGGCGGACGATATCGACGTTGACGATGCGGCCGAGGTCGGCGACGGCGCTGACCTTGTCGACCCGCACCCCGCCCTCGTCGCGGCGGGCGATGGCGACGGCGGCGATGCAGCCCCCTTCCCCGACGGTGCCGATGCGGTGGCAGGCGACGCCCTGCCCCGAGCCGTCGCGGCCGCCGTTCCAGCCGGCCAGCGCGGAGACGCGTTGCAGGCACTGGACCAGCCGCGGATCGTGGCCGAGCATGGCGATGCGGTAGGACAGCGGCTCGCGCTGGAGGCGGGCGGCGAGTTCGTCGACCATCGTCTCGGTGAAGAACGCGGTGTAGGCGTGGGCGTTGCCACGCACCCGGCCCGCCGGGAGGCCGGTGGCGACCGGGACGTGCTCGACCGTCAGCGCCGGGATCGCGTAAGGCGGGACGGCGCCGGCGAGCGCGCGGGGATCGGCGTGCCGGCCGGCCTGCGCGGCGGCATCGCACGGCCGTGCGCCGTCGAACAGGCGGGCGCCGAATTCCAGGCTGGCGGCGGGAAGCGCGGCGCGCAGCTTCCAGGCGGCGATCATGCCGGCGCTGTCGGTGCGGGCCTGGAGCTGCGCGGCGACCGGCGGGCGCGGGCGGGTGGCGAGCATCTCCTGCCAGCGCGACCAGGTGAGCTGCACCGGCTTGCCGACGGCGCGGGCGATCAGCGCGGCCTCGACCGCGTGATCGGCTTCGAGGCGGGCATCGAAGCCGCCGCCGGCCGGGACCGGGTAGAGGATGACGGCGTGCACGGGAATGCCGAGCGCAGCGGCGACGGCGCGGCGCGCCTGCTCCGGCGCCTGTGCGGCGACCCAGAGTTCGAGCCGGCCATCGCGCCAGCGGGCGGTGGCGGCGGCCGTCTCGATGCCGCAGGCGAGCGCGGGGGCGACATCGTAGCGCAGCGTGACGGTGGCGGGCGAATGCAGCGCGGCGTCGGCATCGCCGGCCGTGGCGATGGGGTGACCTTCGCCGCTGCGCAGCGCCTTGTCGAGGGCGGCGTCGATCTTCAGCGAATCGGCGCGCGAATGGCCGGCGAACTTCGGCGCGATCAGGCCGAGCGCGCGTTCGGCGGCCCACCAGTCGGTGGCGACGGCGGCGAGCCAGTCGGGTCCGGGGACGAGGCGCAGGAAGCCGGGGACGCCATTGGCGGCGTGCGGATCGTAGTGGCCGAGCGCGGGTTCGGCGCCGAGCGGGGCGTGGCGGATCGCGGCGTGGACCATGTCGGGCAGGCGCACGTCGCCCGCGAACACCGCGCTGCCGGTGGCCTTGGCGGCAAGGTCGAGCCGGGGGAAGGCGAGCGGGGCGCCGGGGGGCAGGGCGGCGGGGTTTTCGAACGCCGGCTGCGGGAACACCGGCGGCGGCGAGGGCGGGCGCTGATCGGCGGCTTCATCGGCGATATCGCCGATCGGCAGGCGGTGCTTGCCGTTGCTGACGAAGCCGCCTTTCACCTCGCACTGCTCGAACGGCACGTCCCAGCGCGCGGCGGCAGCCTTGGCGAGCAGGGCGCGGGCGGTGGCAGCGGCCTCGCGCAGCGGTTGTTCGTAGGCGGCGAGCGCGGTGCCTTCGGCGGTGGCGTTGAAGCGGTGGGTTTCGGCCCAGTGGCGCGGCAGCCAGCCGTCGGCCCGGCGGGCGAGGCCGGCGAAGGCGGGCATCCACAGGTCCGCCCAGTCGGCGGCGAGGACGGGGTTGGGCCAAAGCTCCGACGGCGGCGCCGGCTGCACCGCGACCTTGCGCCAATCGGCGCCGAGCTCGACCGCGACGACCTGCGCGAGCACGGTCTGCACCCCCTGCCCCATTTCGAGCTGGGGGACCGAAACCGTCACCGTGCCGTCCTTGCCGATGCGCAGCCAGGGGCCGAGCGCGGTTTCGCCGGGGCCAGGCAGCAGCGGATCGGGATAATGGCGCGGCAGCACCTGCCAGGCGACCAGCAGGCCGCCGCCGGCGGCGGCGCCGATCAGCAGCTTGCGGCGGTCAATGTCCACAGGGCGCGAGGTCCATGAAACCGGTTGTGGCGCGGCTACCGCTGGTTGTCGAGCCAGGTGGCGACGCGGCGCGCGATCGCGGCGAAGGCTTCGGCCTGCGGCCCCTCCCCCGCCGCCGGCGGCTTGCCGGCGTCGCTGTCCTGCCGGATCGCGAGGTCGAGCGGGATGCGGCCGAGGAAGGCATGGTGGCCCTGCTGCGCCACCGCCTCGGCGCCGCCGCTGCCGAACGGATCGGAGACTTCGCCGCAGTGCGGACACTGGTAGCCGGCCATGTTCTCGACCACGCCGATCACCGGCACCCCGGCCGCCTCGAACAGGTGCATCGCCCGGGTAGCGTCGATCAGCGCGAGGTCCTGCGGGGTCGAGACGATCACCGCGCCAGCGGGCTTGTGGCGCTGGAGCATCGTCAACTGCACGTCGCCGGTGCCGGGGGGAAGATCGACGACGAGGATCTCGGCATCGCCCCATTCAGCATCGACAAGCTGGCCGAGCGCGTTGCCCGCCATCGGCCCGCGCCAGGCGACGGCGCGGCCATCCTCGACAAGGTGGCCCATCGACAGCACCGGCACGCCCCAGGGGCTGGGCACCGGGACCAGTTTCTTCTCGTTGGCATGGGGCTTGCGGCCCTCGTTGGCCATCAGGCGCGGCTGCGAGGGACCGTAGATATCGGCATCGACGAGGCCGACCTTGCGGCCGAGGCGGTGCAGCGCGATCGCCAGGTTGGCCGAGAGCGTGGACTTGCCGACCCCGCCCTTGCCCGAGCCGACGGCGATAATCCGGGGAGCAGCCTTTCCGCCAGCAGCGGCACGATCGGCCATCACCGCGACGCGGACTTCGGCGATGCCGGGCGCGGCGGCCAGCGCCTCGCGCGTGGCGGCCTCGAGGCGATCACGCTCGATCGCGTCGTGGCCGGTGCCGTCGAGCACGACGGTGGCGACGCCGTTCGCCAGCCGCAGCGAGGAGACGCGGGCCTGGATTTGCGGGGGCAGGCTGGCGCGGAGCCGGGCGACTTCGTCTTCGCTGGACACGGGTGCTCCTTGGTGGTTCGGGCGCGCTGTAGAGCAAGCGCGGAAAGCACAGAAGGGGTTTGTGCGTCGACCTGCCCGCAAGGGCGGGGCCAAGCCGGCGGCCGGGGGCTGAGCCGCTTTGGCACTGGCCCGAAAAATCGCCGGCCGCCCCTGTTTTTACCGGCGCGGCGACCCTATAGAGTCGCGCATGAACAGAAACGACGTGGTGCCCGGCCCGGCCGGCGGGGAAATGCAGGCGGGAGACGGTTCACCGGAAGGCGGCGAACCCGGCGCGGGCGACAAGCCCGGCGGCGCGCGCGGCAACGGGCCGCGCAACCCCTGGCAGGCGCAGGGTCCGGAAGCGCCGCGGCGCTCCGCCGGGATCGAGGACATCTTCCGATCGGGCAAGGGCGGTGGTCCCGGCGGACGCGGTCCGGGCGGCGGCTGGCCGAAGCTGCCGGTCGGCGACACGCGCGGCTGGCTGCCGTGGGCGGCGGCGGGCGTGGTGGCGCTGTGGCTGCTGACCACCAGCGTCCACCAGCTCAATTCCACCGAGCAGGGCATCGTCACCACCTTTGGCAAGTACACCCACACGATCGATGCCGGGCTGAGCCTGACCGCCCCCTGGCCGATCCAGAAGGTCAAGGTGGCCGACGTCACCTCGATCCGGCGCGATTCGATCCCCGATACCGACGGCGAGAAGCTGATGCTGACCAGCGACCAGAACCTGGTCGACCTGTCGTACCTGGTGCGGTGGAACATCAAGAACCTGAAGAACTATACCTTCCAGCTGAAGGACCCCGACGGCACGATCCGCGAGGTGGCCGAGGCGGCGATGCGCGCGACGGTGGCGGAAGTGCCGCTGGGCGACGTCATGGGCGGATCGGGCCGCGCGCAGATCGAGCAGGCGGTGCGCACGCGGATGCAGGCGGTGCTCGACGCCTATCGCGCCGGGGTGCTGATCCAGGGGGTGGACATCAAGAAGGCCGATCCGCCGGAGAAGGTCAACGCCGCCTACCAGCAGGTCAGCGCGGCGCAGCAGGAGGCGCGGCGCGACCAGTCCAAGGCCCAGGCCTATGCCGCTTCGGTGGTGGCGCGGGCGCAGGGCGACGCGGCGGCGTTCGACGCGGTCTATGCCCAGTACAAGCTGGCCCCCGAAGTGACGCGGCGGCGCATGTATTACGAGACGATGGAGAAGATCCTGTCCAGCAACGACAAGGTCGTGGTCGACGGCCAGACCACCAGCTATCTGCCGCTGCCCGAGGTGCGCCGTCGCGCTGCCGAGGCGGTGCCGCCGGAGGGCCAGTGATGCGCGGCGCGTTCGAAGGGCTGTGGCAGGACAACCGCGCCGCGGTGATCGCGCTGGCGGTGGCGGCGGTGGCGGCGCTGGCCAGCGTCGTCGTCGTGCCCGAGACCCAGCAGGCGGTGGTGATCCGCGTCGGCGAGCCGGTGCGGGTGATCAACCGCTTCCAGCCGGGGACCGACTTCGGCGAGACCGGCGCCGGGCTGGCGCTGCACATCCCGTTCTTCGAGCGGGTGGTGCGCGTCGACAAGCGGGTGCTGTCGGTGGAGATGACGCCGCCGCAGCAGGTGGTGTCGAGCGACCAGCAGCGGCTCGACGTCGATGCCTATGCGCGGTTCCGCATCATCGACCCGGTGCGGATGGTGCGATCGGCCGGGACCACCGACAAGTTCGCCGAGCAGCTCCAGCCGATCCTCGTCTCGGTGCTGCGCCAGGAGCTGGGGCGGCATACCTTCCAGTCGTTGCTGACGCCGGAGCGCGGCAACGTCATGAAGGCGATCCGCGACGGGCTCGACAAGGAGGCGCGGCAGTACGGCGCGCAGGTGATCGACGTGCGGATCAAGCGCGCCGACCTGCCCGAGGGCACGCCGCTGGAGAGCGCGTTCATCCGCATGCAGGCGGCGCGGCAGCAGGAAGCCACCGCGATCCGCGCGCAGGGACAGCGCAACGCGCAGATCATCGGCGCCAACGCCGATGCCGAGGCGGCGCGGATCTATGCCGCCTCTTTCGGCAAGGACCCGGCGTTCTATGACTTCTACCGGGCGATGAAGAGCTACGAGGCGACTTTCGCCAACCCGGCGAACCGCTCGGGCAGCACGATCCTGCTGTCGCCGGACAACGACTATCTGCGGCAGTTCCGCGGCAAGGCCGGAAAATAAAACGATTTCGGCAACCGGAGCCGGCGTTTAAGGCTGCGTTCAGGGGTGGAAAGCACTATCGGTGGTCCCCATCTGACCGGGGAACGGATTGCTGCCCCCCGGCGGTGTCGTGAATTCGGACCGTACGGGCAGATGGCGACGAGACACGTGACGACGAGACATTCGACGGCGAGACATTCGACGACGAGACAAGTGACGATGGGGTGCGAACGATGGACGGGGCCGGTGACCGCCCTTTCCCGGACGCGCCATGGCTGGAGGTAGAGGCTCTGTGCGATACGCTTATGGACTGACTTCGGCGCTGCTGCTGGGCGGCGCGGCGCTTTCGCTGGCAACCGGGTTTCCCGCGGGCGCGCAAGTGGCGCAGAACGACGAGCAGAAGATGCAGTCGATCGCGCCGCGCGCCGGGGCCCCGTCGAGCTTTGCCGAGCTGACCCAGCAACTGCAGCCGGCGGTCGTCAACATCTCGACCCGGCAGAAGGTGCGGGTCGAGAACCAGAACCCGTTCGCCGGTACCCCGTTCGGCGAGCTGTTCGGCGGCGGCCAGGACCAGGGCCCGCAGACGCGCGAGGCGCAGTCGCTGGGGTCGGGCTTCATCGTCTCGGCCGACGGCTATGTCGTCACCAACAACCACGTGATCACCGCCGAGGGCAAGGGCGAGGTCGAATCGATCTCGGTCACCCTGCCCAACGGCGACGACTATCCGGCCAAGCTGGTCGGGCGCGATGCCGCCTCGGACCTCGCGGTGCTGAAGATCACCACGCCCAAGCCGCTGCCGTTCGTGAAGTTCGGCGACAGCCGCAACGCGCGCGTCGGCGACTGGGTGATCGCCATCGGCAACCCGTTCGGGCTGGGCGGCACGGTGACCGCGGGGATCATCTCCGCGGTCTATCGCAACACCGGCACCGGCAGCGCCTATGACCGGTATCTCCAGACCGACGCGGCGATCAACCGGGGCAACTCGGGCGGGCCGATGTTCGACATGAAGGGCCAGGTGATCGGCATCAACAACGCGATCTTCTCGCCCAACGGCGGCTCGATCGGCATCGGTTTCGCGATTCCGGCGGACACCGCCGCGCCGATCGTCGAGCGGCTGATGAAGGGCCAGGCGATCGAGCGCGGCTACCTCGGCATCCGCATCCAGGCGCTGTCGGACGACCTCGCCGATTCGCTGGGCATTCCGCACAACCATGGCGAGTTCGTCCAGGCGGTCGAGCCGGGCAAGGCGGCGGCGCAGGCGGGCATCCAGGCCGGCGACGTCGTCGTGCGGGTCGGTGGCAAGGACGTCAGCCCGGGGCAGTCGCTGTCGTTCCTCGTCGCCAACACCGCGCCGGGGAGCCGCATCCCGATCGAGCTGATCCGCAACGGCCAGCACATGACCGTGACCGCGACCGTGGCGAAGCGGCCGAGCGAGGAGGAACTGGCCAAGAGCCAGGGCTTCAGCAGCGACGACCAGGACAACGGCGGGCTTGACCAGAAGGGCCAGCTTTCGGGCGCGATCGAGAAGTCGCTGGGCCTGCAGGTGCTGCAGATGACGCCGCAGATCGCCGGCCAGCTCGGCGTGCCGCCGACCACGCGCGGGGTCGTGATCAACGCCGTCGACGATTCGTCGGACGCGGCGGCGAAGGGACTGCAGCGCGGCGACATCATCCTGTCCGCCGGCTATCGGCCGACCGGCACCCCGGGCGAGCTGGACGCGGCGGTGCGGGCGGCGAAGGCCGCGAACCGGCCGGCGCTGCTGCTGCAGGTGCAGCGGCGGGGCCAGCCGCCGGCTTACGTGCCGGTGCGGTTGCGCTAGTCCCCGTCCAGATCGCTTGCGATCTGGACCGTCGCCAGACTCCGTAAGTTCAACGTCGCCGCGGCCAGCGGCGACCCTGCGTGGAGCGGGGGTGTGACGACACGGCACGCGGGCATGGAATTCCGGCCGCTGGCGAATGCGACGTAACGCCGGGGGAAAACGCGGGCGGTTTCAGGCCGGCGTCGGGGCGTCCTGCCTGGCGGATGGGGGTTTGAGGGACCGATCCATGCGCACGTTGGTGCGGGACAGCTGGAACTGCTTGCATGCGACCGGCTGGCTAGTGTTCACGCATCACAACCAGCTCGACCCAACGGTCAAGGGGCCTCTCGACCCAGCGAAGCGGAGCGGCGCGGCGGGCTCGCGTTGCGAGCGCCGTCCCCGGCCCTGCCGAACGAG
>JAGWUH010000006.1 GCA_028868535.1 Sphingomonadales bacterium
GCTTCGATCCCAAGGGACGCTGTTCGCGTGGCCACGACTTTGGACTGTCGCACCGCGGCACCACAACGCCGACCTGAACTTCTGCCTCCGATCATGGCCATGACCGTGGCAGGCGCACGGGACATAACCCTTTTGGTTTTATTTGTCAAGAAAAATCGAAGCGCGCGCCGGGACGACCGGTCAGCGCGGCGGCTCCGCAGGTCCTGGCGGCTCTGCGCGCCTCTGCGTCTCTGCGTGAAAGCCTTTCCTGCAATCCCGCCAACGGCGCCCGCATCGCCCGGCGATCACTCAAAGGCCCGCGCGGAAACGCCCCAGCCGCGCCACGGCCTCGTCGATCTGCGCGTCGGGCTTGGTAAAGCACAACCGCGCGAACCCCTTCGGCGCGTCCGCCTCCTCGTACAGCGCCGACACCGGAATGCTCGCCACCCCGGCCTCGCGCACCGCGCGCTCGCTGAACGCCGTATCGTCGAGGGCAATCCCCGATGCCGCCAGGTCCACGCACACGAACCAGGTCGCGGCGTTCGCCATCACCGCAAAGCCGGCTTCCGCCAGCCCGCCTTGCAACCGCGCCCGCTGTGCCGCCCGCGCCGCGTGCTGGCCCTCGAACCAGTCCTCGCCCCAGCCCAGACCCTCGGCGACCGCCCATTGCAGCGCGGGCGCCGTCGTGAAGGTCACGAACTGGTGCGCCCGCGCCACCAGTGTCGCCAGTTCCTCCCCGGCGATCATCCAGCCGATCTTCCACCCGGTCATCCCGAACAGCTTGCCGGCCGAGCCGATCTTCACCACCCGGTCCGCCATCCCCGGTTCGCCCAGCAGCGAGGCATGGGCCCGGCCGTCGAACCGCACTTCCTCCCAGACCTCGTCGCAGATCGCCAGCAGGTCGTGCTCCAGGCACAGCCGCGCCAGCATCGCCAGCTCATCCGGGGTCGCCACCGTCCCCATCGGGTTCAGCGGATCGTTCAGCATCACCACCCGCGTCCGTGCGCTGATCGCCGCCCGGATCGCCGTTTCGTCGTAGCCCCAGCCCGGCGGCCGCAGCGCCACGAACACGGGCACGCCGCCGCAGCGTCGCACCATCGGCGCATAGGCATCATAGGCCGGCGCGAACAGCAGCACCTCGTCCCCCGGCTGCACCAGCGCCAGCACCGCCGAGCAGATCGCCTCGGTCGCGCCCGAGGTCACCACGACGTTGCCGCGCTCCAGCGCCAGCCGCTGCCGCCGCCCATAATAGGCCGCCACCGCGTCGCGCAGCTCGGGCAGCCCGGCCGATGGCGGATACTGGTTCGATCGTTCGCGCAGCGCCCGCGCCGCCGCCTCGATCAGTTCGCGCGGCTCCGGCCCCTCGGGAAATCCCTGGCCGAGGTTGATCGCCCCGAGTTCCCGCGCCAGCCCCGACATGTGGTCGAAGATCGTCCTGCCCATCCCGGCATAGACCGGATGCCCGATTGTCACCGTCATTCCCCGAAAAACCAGTTCGCCAACTATCGGTCCCCCCGCGCGCTTTGTCGAGAAGCCGCGATCGCCGCTCGCCTATCGGGAAAACAAGGACAGCCTGCCGCTGGCTGCCGCCCGAGGATGCCTCAGAACAAGGGACCCCACCGATGTCCTACGAACTCAACCGCCTGCTCGCCGCGCGCAAGGCGCCGCTGCCCACCAGCAAGACCGTCGATCCGGTCACCGCCACGATCATCCGCGGCGCCATGGAAACGATCTGCATCGAGGCCGCGACCCACCTCGGCCGCGCCGCCTCCTCGGCGATCATCAACCAGTCGAACGAACGCAACGGCGCCATCGCCGATGCCCACGGCCGCCTCGCCGGCGCCGCCATCGGCACCCCGCACCTCTCGTTCGTCACCCAGAGCGAGGTCGCCTACGGGCTGATGAAGCAGGAAGAGTATGACTGGGGCCCCGGCGACGTTTTCCTCGCCAACGATCCCGATTACGGCGGCGGCCACCTGCCCGACTACTGCGTCTACGCCCCGGTCTACTCCGACGATGGCGAGCTGATCATGGTCCAGTGCCTTCAGGCCCACCAGGGCGATACCGGCGGCAAGGATCCGGGCGGCTTCACCCTCGAAGCCACCGACATCTACACCGAAGGCCTGGCGTTCCCGTGCATCAAGCTCGTGCACCGTGGGAAAAGACGCCACGACGTGTTCGACTTCATCGTCCGCAACAACCGCCTGCCGACCTTCGCCGGCGATCTCGCGGCGATGATCGGCGGCGTCCAGCACTCGGTCCGCCTGCTGACGGACATGATCCACAAGTGGGGCGCCGGCGTGGTCAAGGCGGCCATCAACACCAACATCGACCAGACCGAGCGCCGCGTGCGCGAGGTCGTCGCGAGCTGGCCCGACGGCACCTACGAGGGCACCACCTGGATCGATGCCGACACGCAGGGGATCAAGGACGTCAAGGTCCACGTCACCTGCACCGTCGCGGGCGACCAGCTGACGGTCGACCTCACCGGCACCGACGATCGCCCCGAGCTGGTCGGCGTGTGGAACACCTTCTCCAACTCGCGCAGCTACATCATGACCCAGGTGGTCGCGATGATGGACCCGACGATCAACAAGAACGAAGGCTTCTTCAACGCCGTCAGGCTGGTCATCCCCGAAGGCTCGATCGCCCAGCCGCCGCCGAACAAGCCCGCCGCATTGGGCTCGTTTCACCCGGCGTGCGAGATCACCGAGGCGGTCTGCATCGCGCTCTCCGGCATCGTCCCCGAACGCGCCGCGCCGCAGGTCTACAAGATGGGCATGCCCAACGCCGTCATCGGCTTCGACGAGAACGGCCAGATGTGGCTCGAACAGGGCGTCGATACCCGCACCCACGATGCCTCGGCGGTCAAGGGCATCGACGGCTGGGGCGCCTGCCCGAACGCGCTCGGCAACCTGCTGCTCGCGCAGGCCGAGGATGCCGAGCCGCGCTTCCCGATCCTCAGCAAGAGCCGCGAGATGGTCACCGACAGCGAAGGCCCCGGCCAGTGGCGCGGCATGCCCGGCTCCACCAACGTCAAGCAGGTGCTCAAGCCGGCGATGGCGATGGCGTGGATGGTCACGCAGGAACACCCGCTGCGCGGCATGTGCGGCGGCGAGGACGCCAGCCCCTACGCGAACTGGTTCGACGTCGGCACCGCGAAGGAGCGCAAGGTGCCGCTGGCGGAGAACGCGCAGCTCGAACCCGGCGCGGTGATCGCCTACACTTACGGCGGCGGCGGCGGCTTCGGCCCGGCGCTGCTCCGCGATCCGCAGGCGGTGCTCGAGGACGTGCTCGACGAGTACATCAGCGTGAAGCGCGCGCACGAGAAATACGGCGTCGTCATCAAGGGCCACTTCGACGACTACAACCTCGAAGTGGATCTCGCCGCCACCGAAGCCCTGCGCAAGGCGATGGGCGTCGAGGACCTGCGCGAACCCGCCGAATAACCGGAAGTTGCAAGCGCCCCCGCGAGTTCAGGGGGTGGGGGAAGGGCGGGACAGGCTCCCGCCCGACGAGAGGGACACGAGACATGACCTACCGCATCGGCATCGACATCGGCGGCACCTTCACCGACTTCGCCATGCTGAAGGGGGACCAGGTGATCCTCCACAAGAACCTCTCCACCCCGCAGGACCGCTCGCTCGGGGTGATGGAAGGGCTCGGCGCGCTGGCCGAAAAGGAAGGCCTCGACCTCGCCGCGTTCCTCGGCCAGTGCGAGGCGATCGTCCACGGCACCACCATCGCCGACAACACCCTGATCGAGATGAACGGCGCCCACACCGGCCTGATCACCACCGAAGGCTTCCGCGACGAGGTCGAATACCGCCGCGGCCACAAGGAGGACATCTGGGACGTCCGCCTCGCCCCGCCCAAGCAGATCACCCCGCGCCGCCGCCGCATGACCGTCTCCGAACGCCTGCTGCACGACGGCACCGTCCACGTCCCGCTCGACGAAGGCTCGGTCCGCGATGCCGCGCGCCGCCTCGGCAAGCAGGGCGTCGAATCGGTCGCGGTCTCCCTGCTGTTCTCGTTCGTGAACCCCGATCACGAAAAGCGCGTCCGCGAGCTGGTCGCGGAGGAACTGCCGAACGCGCAGATCTCGCTCTCCCACGAAGTGCTGCCCCGTGCGCCCGAGTACGATCGCACCAGCACCACCGTCGTCAACGCCTATGTCGCCCCGCGCGTCACTTCCTACCTGCAGCGGCTGGTGCAACGCCTCAAGGAAGGCGGCTATCGCAATCACCTGATGGTGATGCAGGCCAGCGGCGGGGTGATGACGGTCGATTACATCGAAGGCTCGCCGATCCGCGTGCTGGCGTCGGGGCCGGCAGGCGGCGTCGTCGGCTCGGCGCACGTGGGCGTCGCCAAGAACGCGAAGCACCTGCTCTGCGTCGACATGGGCGGCACCTCGTACGACATGTCGCTGGTGCTCGACGGCAGCGCCCCGGCCGAGGCCGGCTGGAACATGCACCACCGCTACCTGATCGGCGTGCCGATGGTGAAGGTGGAAACGCTGGGCGCCGGCGGCGGCTCGATCTGCCACGTCAAGTCGGGCGAGCTGATGGTCGGCCCCCGCTCGGCCGGCTCCGAGCCCGGCCCGATCGCCTACGGCCGCGGCGGCACCGATCCGACGGTGACCGATGCGCTGGTCATGCTCGGCATCCTCTCCACCGACGAAGGCTTCGCCGGCGGCAGCTTCCGCCTCAGCAAGGATGGCGTCACCGAGGCCTTCGCCGCGATCGGCGCGCAGATGGGCACGGATGCGGAAACCGCCGCGTTCGATTCCTGGCGCGTGGTCAACGCCAACATGTCGCAGGGCGTGCGCCGCACCACCGCCGGCAAGGGCATCGATCCCAAGGACCTGACGATGCTCGCCTATGGCGGCAACGGTCCCGCCTTCGCCGCCATCCAGGCCGAGGATCTCGGCATCACCCGCGTCCTCGTCCCCAAGGCCTCGCCCACCTTCTCGGCGCTCGGCACGCTGGTGGCGAACCCGATGATCGACGAGGAGCGCTCGTACCACGCCAAGGCCACACAGCTCGATCTCGACCGGCTCAAGGCGATGTGGGGGGAACTGGCCGACCGCGCCCGGCGCTACTTCGCCGATGCCGGCTATCCGGCGGACAAGGTCGCCTGCAACTACCAGCTGGCGATGCGCTACGGCGGCCAGAACTTCGCGCTGACCTTCGACATCAAGCACGACGGCAAGCTGGGCGACCTGTCGTTCGTCGATGCCGGCCTCGGCGTTCGTGCGATCGAGCTGTTCAATGCCCGCCACATGGCCGAATACAACCACATCCGCGAATACGAGACGCCAGAGGTGGTCGGCGTCCGCCTCGCCACCCACGTCGTCACGCCGACCCCGGCGGTCGGCGCCGGCTTCGCCGCTGCGGCGGGCAAGCCCAGCCCCGCCAAGACCCGCCGCGCCAACCTCGGCCAGGGCTTCGCGGAGATTCCGGTCTATGCGGGATCGACCCTCAAGCCCGGCGACGTCGTCCCCAGCCCGGCGATCATCGAGGAAACCTTCACCACCATCGTCGTCTACCCCGGCTGGACCGCCAAGGTGGACGATGCCGGGGATTATGAGCTGCTGAAGGACTGAGGATCCGGCCTGTTCGCGCCGCGCGCCGCCCGCGCCAGCGACGCCAGCGCCATCGGCGCGAACGCCAGCCCGGCGAACATGCCCGGCGCGATCACCGCGCCCCAGTAGAAGTTGTCGTTGCGCCCGGCGATCATGAACAGCAGTCCATAGCCAAGGTACAGCAGCGTGCAGAACGTGCCGAGGCGGCTGCGCCACCCGGCAAAGCCCAGCACCATCAGCACCACCAGCGGCCCCGCCGCCCAGTGCGGCAGGAACCGCAGGTTGCTCGACAGCACCACGTTCGACAGCCATCCGCCCAGCCCGCGCAGCGCCAGCCAGGATGGCCCGACCGGGTCGTCCGGCAGCGTGTGCCGCGCCACCAGATGCAGGTGCACCGCCATCCCGGCGAGGAACAGCAGGACCAGCGCCACCCAGCCCGCGCACTCCCGCCACGCCCGCCGCCAGGCCGCATAAGCCGCCAGCAGCAGCGCGAACGGCAGCACGTGCTCGCGGATCGCCAGCGCCAGCGCGGTGGCCAGCCAGGCGGCGATCCACTTGCCGCCGCGTTCTTCCGGCCGGTGCAGGCCCAGCGCCAGCGCCACCAGCATCCCGGCCCACAGCTCGTGCAGCACGAAGTAATAGCGGTTCAGCCCCAGCGACGCGCCCAGGAACAGCAGCGCCGTCGCCATGCGCCGCAAGCGCGCCGCCTGCGGCCCGGCCCCCAGCTCCGCGCCCAGCCGTCCCCACCAGGCCGCCAGCACCCCCAGCATCAGCGCGATCGCCGCGCCGGTGGCCATCGGCGTCGGCCCGTCGCCCTCGACCCCCATCGCCGCGTCGAGATAGGCCAGCGTCGGCAGCCGCACTGCCAGCCCGGGCCGCAGCGGATAGGCGGCCTTGCGATGTTCCTCGGCGATGAAGTCGTAATAGGCCTCGCCGTGCCGGATGCGGCGGATCGCATTGTCGTAAAGCTTGAGGTCGTCGTCGCGCGGGCGTTCCTTGGCTTTGGCGTGCGCGATCACCACCGATGGCGGCGTCGCGATCTCGCCCTTGCCCACGGTCAACGGTACGAGCGCCGCCGCCACCAGCACCGCCAGCACCGCCGCCAGCAACAGCGCCGCGTCCCGGCGCGACCAGGTCGCGAACCGGTCGCGGGGCGGGGCTAGAGCCCCCCGTGCAGTCGCATCAGTGCCCATGCCGCCAGTCCCCCGAGAACGAACCACGCCGGATATGCGAGCCAGGGGTTAGCATTCCGTTTACCACGGTCCCAGATCAGCGGCACCGGCGGCAGCGGCGGGGCCTCGGGCGCGCCGCCCTTCGGCGGGAAGCGTTCCTCGATGCGGCGGACGAGGTCGGGCAGCCGCGCCAGTGTGCCGACGTCCTCGCGCAGGCGGTTTGCCAGGAACGCCTCCGGGCCCATCTCGTCGCGCATCCATTCGGCGACGAACGGGCCGGAGGTGTCCCACATGTTGATCTTCGGGTCGAGCGCAGTCGCCAGCCCCTCGACCATCACCATCGTCTTCTGCAACAGCAGCAGGTGCGGCTGGACAGCCATGTCGAAGTCGCGGGTGATCGCGAACAGGCCGTCGAGCATGCCGCCGACCGAGACCTCGTGCACCGGCTTGCCGCGCATCGGTTCGCCGACGGCCCGCAGCGCGGTCGCGAACTCGTCGAGCGAATGCCAGCCCGGGACGTACTGCGCCTCGAAGTGGATTTCCGCCACGCGGCGATAGTTGCCGGTGTTCAGGCCATAGATGATCTCGCCCAGCCACACCCGCGCACGCCGGTCGATCCGCCCCATGATGCCGAAGTCGATCGCGGCGATCGTCCCGTCCGGCTCGATGAACAGGTTGCCCTGGTGCATGTCGGCGTGGAAGAACCCGGCGTGGATCGCCTGCGTCAGGAACGCCAGCACCAGCCGCCGGGCGATCTGCGGCAGGTCGTGCCCGGCGGCGATCAGGCCCTCGCGGTCGGAGACCTTGATGCCGTCGATCCACTCCAGCGTCATCACCCGGCCGTTGGTGCGGTCCCAGTCGATTGCCGGGATGCGATAGCCCGATACCCCGCCGACCGCCTCGGCCAGCTCCGAGGCGGAGGCCGCCTCGCGCCGCAGGTCGAGCTCGCGCAGCGTCCAGCGCTTGAGGTTGGCGATGATCGCGCGCGGCCGCAGCCGCTTCGCCTCGCCGCCCAGCGCCTCGAGATGCGCCGCCGCCCATTCATAGGTCTCGATGTCGCGGGCGAAGCGTTCGCGGATACCGGGCCGCAGCACCTTCACCGCCACCGTGCGTCCGTCCGGCGTCACCGCGCGATGGACCTGCGCGATCGACGCGGTGCCCACCGCCTCCGGGTCGATATGCGCATAGAGTTCTTCGACCGGCTTGTCGAAGCTCGCCTCGATCTCGCCGCGGATCGCCGCGAACGGCACCGGCGGCAGGCTGTCCTGCAGCATCAGCAGGTTGCGCGCCGCCTCCTCGCCGACGATGTCCGGCCGCGTCGCCAGCGTCTGCCCGAGCTTGATCGCCGCCGGCCCGCAGGCGCGGAACGCCTCGGCATAGTCGGGCACTTTCGGCTGGACGGTGCCCAGCCGTGCGATCCGGCACAGCCGCTTGACCGGGGCAGGGGTGTTGCGATCCTGCTCGATGATCCGCAGCGCGCCGTGCCGGGCGAGGGTGCGCCCCCACTTCAGCAGGCGCCAGATGTGCGTCGCGGGACGGGTCACGGGCGGCTCAGGCCTTCCAGCCGCTGTGGATCGCCACCAGCCCGCCGAGGATCGGCTCGACCTTGGTGCGCGTGAACCCGGCCTCGCGGATCATGCCTTCGAATGCGGGCATCGGCGGAAAGCGACGGATCGATTCGATCAGGTAGCGGTACGAATCGGCGTCCCCGGCGATCATCTGCCCGATCCGGGGGACCAGCTTGTGCGAATAGGCGTCGTAGACCTCGCGGAACCCCGGCCAGGTCGTCGTCGAGAACTCGAGGCAGAAGAACCGCCCGCCGAAGCGCAGCACGCGGTATGCCTCGGCCAGCGCGCGGTCGATATGGGTGACGTTGCGGATGCCGAACGCGATCGTGTAGGCATCGAAGCCGCGATCGGGAAACGCCAGCGCCTCCGCGTTCTGGCAGCTCCACACCAGCCCGTCGATCCCACGCTGCATCGCCCGCTCGACGCCGACGTCGAGCATGTCCTGGTTGATGTCCGCGACGGTCACTTCCGCGCCCGATTTCGCCAGCCGGAAGGCGATGTCGCCGGTCCCCCCCGCCATGTCGAGAATCTGCTCGCCCGTGCGCGGCTTGACCCGGCGCACGAACGTGTCCTTCCACAGCCGGTGCATCCCCGCCGACATCGCGTCGTTCATCACGTCGTACTTCTTCGCGACGCTGGAGAACACCGCGCCGACGCGGGCGACCTTTTCGTCGGCGGCTATGTCCTCGTAGCCGAAGGAGGCGGTCTCGGTCTCGGTCATGGCGCGGCCTTAGGAGAGTTTCGCTGCGTGCGAAAGCTTGGTAGCGCGTAAATTATGCCAGAATTGCCCGAAGTGGAGACCACCGTCCGCGGCCTCGCCCGCGTGCTCGAAGGCGAGCGCATCGCCAGCGTCCGCGTCAACCGGCCGGACCTGCGCCGCCCGTTCCCTGCGGGCCTCGGCCAGGCGTTGACCGGCGCCACCGTCACCGGCCTCGGTCGCCGCGCCAAGTACGGTCTGATCCACACCGATCGCGACCAGACCATGGTGTTTCACCTCGGCATGTCCGGCCGCTGGCGGATCGAACCCGACACGGCCGACCGCCATGACCATCTCGTGATCGAGACTGCCTCCGGCCATGTCCTCGCGCTCAACGACGCGCGCCGCTTCGGCTCGGTCGATCTCGTCGATACCGTCGCGCTCGACGGCTTCGCCCCGTTCGCCGCGCTCGGCCCCGAGCCGCTGGGGGAGGGGCTGACCGTCCGCCACCTCGCCGATTCGCTGAAAGGCCGGGTCTCCCCGATCAAGGCGATGCTGCTCGACCAGCGCATCGTCGCGGGCCTCGGCAACATCTACGTCTGCGAGGCCCTGTTCCGCGCCGGGGTCAGCCCGGAGCGCCCCGCCGGCAAGGTCCGGCGCGGCGAGCTCGAACGCCTGGTCCCGGCGATCCGCGCGGTCCTGTCCGAATCGATTGCCGCCGGCGGCTCGACGATCCGCGACTATGCCCAGCCCAACGGCGAGCTCGGCTACTTTGCCGCCAACTGGCAGGTCTATGGCCGCGAGGGGCAGCCGTGCTGCAAGCCCGGCTGCACCGGCACCATCGCCCGCATCGTCCAGGGCGGGCGCAGCAGCTTCTGGTGCCCGCGCTGCCAGAGATGACGGGACCGATCGGCTGCCGGCACGATTGGTTACAGGCAATTCATGGACGCGTCAGAAGCGGGGCTGTAACCGCGCGCCATGGCGCCTGCCTCCACCTTCGCCCCCACCTTCGCTGAAGCTGCCGCCCCGGCACGCTTCGGGGACGCGCCGTCGCCGCGGCGCCGGGCCGCCGCCACGGCGCTGTCGCTGGCGCTGCTCGGCCTGTTCGGGCTGCTGCTGCTGCAGCTCGGCGCGATCGGCGAGCGGCCGGGCAGGGGGCTGTCGCGCCTGACCGCGGTTACGCTCTCGGGTGACCGCGCGCCCCGCCAGACCACGCCGCACCGGCAGGCGCGATCGCGCCCGGCAACGCAGCCGCACGTCCAGCCGGTGGCTACGCCGCAACCGGTGCCGACCCGCTCGCCGCTGGTGCTGATTCCGTTCAGCCACAGCGAGATGGCCGCCGCCGACATCGGCCGCATGGCCCCGCCCGCGCCCGCCGGCGGGTCGGACGCCGGCAACAGTGCGTCGGCCTATGGCCCGGGCGAGGGCCCGGGCGGCGCGCGGCTCTACAACGCCGAGTGGGTCCGCGAGCCCAGCGACGCCGAAATGCGCGGCTACATGCCCGCGCAGGGGACCGCGCCGGGCAGCTGGGCGGTGATCGCCTGCAAGACGGTCGAGCACTTCCGCGTCGACAACTGCCAGCAGCTCGACGAATCACCTCCCGGCTCGGGCCTGTCGCGCGCGCTGCGCCAGGCCGCCTGGCAGTTCCTCGTCCGGCCGCCGCGGATCGACGGCAAGCCCGTGGTCGGGGCGTGGGTGCGGATTCGCTTCGATTTCGGCCGGGCGCACGCCGGATGACCGGTCCGCCCCGCGGATGTGCCGCACCGGCAGCTTCGTCTTGACGATTCGCCCACCCACCGCTAAGGGCCGCGCTTTCCCGGCGGGCTTGCCTGCCGTTCAGCACCGATTTTCGCAGCATTGATGCCGCCCCGGCGGCCCGACAGAGGACGAACATGGCCAATACGCCGCAAGCCCGCAAGCGCATCCGCCGCAACGAAAAGCGCGCCGAGATCAACGGCAACCGCCTCTCGCGCATCCGCACGTTCGTGAAGAAGGTGGAAGCCGCGCTCGACGGTGGTGACAAGGCCGCCGCCTCGGAAGCGCTGGCCGCCGCACAACCGGAACTGGCCCGTGGCGTGGCGCGCGGCGTGCTTCACGCCAACACCGCCTCGCGCAAGCTCTCGCGCCTGACGAAGCGCGTCGCCGCACTTTGATTCGCCTCCCCTGATTCGCTGCATCGCAGCGATCGGGGTGACGGAACGGCACGAAAAAGGAACATGGCCGGTGGGGCATCCCGCCGGCCATTTTCGTTGGCGAAAGGGGCGTCACGGGGGTTTCACGCAAATGTCACGGAAATCCCGCGATTCGCAGGGAGGGTGGGACAAAACCCGCGTGAAATCAGGGGTTTGACGGGTTTACTGGATTTCCCTCGCCCGCGTCGCTGTCAAGCCGGTTTATTTCAGTTTTTTTGCGGCCCACGCCTTGCGCGGCGGCTCGGATCATCCTTACAAACAGCTTCACCAAGGGCGTTCGCCTCGGGGGGCTTGCACAAGCAAAAACGAACTGGCCGGCGCGCCGATGGCGCTCCGGGACGGGTCGTACTTGTGTGCGGGGGGCAAGGCTCGGACGGGGCCGCAAGCCCGCTCGGCCGTCTCTGGGCACGTTCAATCGGGGAGCAGGTGAGTGACGGGAACGGTTTCCGGGGGCAAGCGTGCCGAGGCAGGGGCGATGAAGGGCAAGTCTGACATGGCGCGAGATGCGGAAGACAAGGAAGCGCTCGATCTTGCCGCGGACTGGGCCGACATCAGCCAGGGCCTGCGCAAGGATCTCGGCCAGCAGCTCTATGCGCAGTGGATCCGGCCGATCCAGCTCGGCCGCTTCTGCAAGGAGACCGGCACGCTCGACCTGTTCCTGCCGACCGAGTTCTCCGCCAACTGGGTGTCCGACCGTTTCGCCGATCGCCTGTCGCTGGCGTGGAAGATCGCCCGATCGGAAGTCCGCCACGTCCGCATCTCGGTCCACCCGGGCCGCCGCCAGCTTCCCGAACTGCGCCTCGGCCAGGGCGGCAGCACCCGCCGGCCGGCGAACGACCCGGCCGCCGACGGTCGCGCCATCGGCCTGACCGGTGCGGGCGGCGGCACGGCCGCGGTCGATGGCGGCATGGCCGGCGACGCGCTCGGCATGGGCTCGATCGGGCTCGACCCGTCGCTGACCTTCACCAGCTTCGTCACCGGCGCCGCCAACGTCCTTGCCTGCAACGCCGCGCAGCGCATGGCGGCGGTGGAGACTCCGCAGTTCTCGCCGCTCTACCTGAAGGCCGCCACCGGGCAGGGCAAGACCCACCTGCTGCACGCGATCGGCCACGCCTTCCTCGCCAACCACCCGCGCGCGCGCATCTTCTACTGCTCGGCCGAGCGTTTCATGGTCGAGTTCGTCCAGGCGCTCCGCCAGAACCAGATGATCGAGTTCAAGGCCCGGCTGCGCGGCTTCGACCTGCTGCTGGTCGACGACATCCAGTTCATCATCGGCAAGGCCAGCGCCCAGGAAGAGCTGCTCTACACGATCGATGCGCTGCTGGCCGAGGGCAAGCGCCTGGTGTTCGCCGCCGATCGCGCCCCGCAGGCGCTCGACGGGGTCGAGCAGCGACTGCTCTCGCGCCTGTCGATGGGCCTGGTGGCGGACATCGTCCCCGCCGACATCGAGCTGCGCCGCTCGATCCTCGAGCACCGCCTGCAGCGCTTCTCCTCGCCGACCGAGGTGCCCGGCGATGTCATCGAGTTCCTTGCCCGCACCATCAACCGCAACGTGCGCGAGCTGGTCGGCGGCCTCAACAAGCTGATCGCCTATGCCCAGCTCACCGGGCAGGCGGTGTCGCTCAGCCTCGCCGAGGAGCAGCTCACCGACATCCTCTCGGCGAACCGCAAGCGCATCACCATCGACGAGATCCAGCGCACGGTCTGCCAGTTCTACCGCGTCGATCGCACCGAGATGGCCAGCAAGCGCCGCGCCCGCGCCGTCGTCCGCCCGCGCCAGGTGGCGATGTACCTGGCCAAGGTGCTGACCCCGCGGTCCTACCCGGAGATCGGTCGCAAGTTCGGCGGGCGCGACCACTCGACGGTGATCCACGCGGTCCGCCTGATCGAGGACCTGCGCACCCGCGACGCCGACATGGACGGCGACGTCCGCAGCCTGCTGCGCCAGCTGGAAAGCTGAGCGCACAAGCGGTTCATCGCCTGTTGGCGGCCTGTGGATCGGTTGTGGATTGCGGCCGGTCAATGCACGGGCGCGGTCTGGTCGGCATTGCGGTCCGGTCGGCAACGGCGCGGCAGGAGGTGGACCATGCGCAAGCGGATGATGATCGGGGCAGTGGCGCTGCTGGCCGGGGGCGCGCTCGCCGCCGACGTCGCGCCGCCGTTCGAGTTCAGCCCCGTCCCGCGCTGGCAGGTCGCCCCCGACGCCGAGCCCGAGACCGGCGACGTCTGCGCCGCGATCCGGGCCGAGTGCAAGGACATCAAGGACGTCACCGACATCCAGCGCGACTATGGCTACGACCTGCTCTACGACGCCGACGGCATGCTGGTCGGCGTCCGCACCACGCACTCCACCGGCTGCAAGCCGCTTGACGAGTCGATGGTGCTCGGCGAACGCGCGTTCGTCATGAAGTTCCACACCGACGGCAAGCCCGATCTCGACGACATCCGCGCCGAACTGGCGCCGGGCACGCCGCGCGGCGCCGTGCGCATCGTCAAGTCCAAGTCCACCCAACTCAGCATGGGATGCAATCCGTGAGCGAAGAAGACTACGTCTACGACGAAGACAGCGGCGAATGGCTGCCGGCGTCCGAACTGGCCGCCAAGCGCGCCGCCGAGGGTGCGGTCGAGGTCCGCGACGCGGTCGGCAACCTGCTGGCCGATGGCGACCAGGTCACGCTGATCAAGGACCTCGACGTCAAGGGCGCCGGCCAGACGCTCAAGCGCGGCACGCTGATCAAGTCGATCCGGCTGACCGGCGACGCCCAGGAGATCGATTGCCGGTTCGACGGCATCAAGGGGCTGGTGCTGCGCGCCGAATTCGTCCGCAAGCGCTGAAGGCGCGCGGCCCTCAGCCCAGCGTCGCGAACACCTCGGCCTCGATCACCCGGGCCCCGGCCACCTCGCGCCACTTGGCGACATAGCTGCCCGACGCCGTCGCCGCGCCGCTGCCCTGCCAATGGCCATGCTACAGCGCGATCGGCTCCACCGGCGACAGCTCGATCCGCTCCGGCGTGCGCACATAGGTCGTTCGCGGCCTTGCCGCGAACTCGCACTTCCACACCATGACCTGCTGCGCCCGCCCGGCGATCACCGCGCTGTCGCTGCCGGTGACCATCACCGCGTTCTTGGCCAGCAGCGGCCCGATCGCCGCAGCATCGCCCGCGGCGATCGCCGCGTTGAACGCCGCGCGCCGCAGCCGGATCGCGATCTCGCTCATGCGATGCCGACGTAGACCTCGCCGCCCTCGACCTTGACCGGGTGCAGCGTCAGCCCGGATTTCGCGGTCATCTTGATGAACAGCAGCTTCGGATCGCGCTCGACCTCGCCGGTGGTCAGGTCGAACTTGGCCTTGTGCAGCGGGCAGACCACGCCGTTGCCGTCGAGGCTGCCCTTGCACAAGTTGAAGCCGAGATGCGGGCACTTGCGATCGGCGGCGCGGAATTCCCCGCCGACATGGGCCAGCAACAGCTTGCGCCCTCCGGCCTCGACCGGGATCATCGTCCCCGGCGCCACCTCTGCCGCCGTCGCCACGCGGGTAAAGTTCATGTCCGCCCCCTTCGCTTCCGGCCCCCCCGCACGATTGCGTAGCCCAGAATAAGCTCGTGTCAGCCCTGTTGGCATACCGGCGGGCAAGGCGACAAGCCCAAGCGGGCGCCAAACAGGAGAACGGGTCATGTCGGATAGCCAGCTGGTTTCACAGATCGACGATGCGATCGGCGCGCACGGGATGTGGAAGATGCGCCTGCGCACCGCGCTGCGCACCGGCCAATGCGAGATATCCGCGCACGATGCCGGCTGTGACGACAAGTGCAAGTTCGACCACTGGCTCCACTCGTCGGCGCTGTCGCCGGCGTTGAAGAACGGCGTACCCTACCAGGTAGTCAAGCGGCTCCACGCCGATTTCCATCGCGCTGCCGGCGAAGTGCTCGCCGATGCGCTGGCCGGCCGCAAGGCCCGCGCCGAGGCGCTGATCGAGGGCGATTTCACCGCCCGTTCGGAAAAGCTGGTGCGGGCGCTGATGAAGTGGAAGGGCGAGGCGCAGGCCGGCACGCGCCACGCCGCCTGATTCGCCTCAGACCGCCTTGGCCTCGCGCAGCGCCGCGATCGCCTCGGCTGAATAGCCCAGCTCCGCCAGGATCTCGTCGGTATGCTCGCCGATCAGCGGCGGCGCCCGGCGGATCGTCGCCGGGCTCGCGCTCATCTGCGCCAGCGGGCTCTGGATCAGGTCGACGTGCCCGGCCGCGGCATGCGGGTGCGGGGTGCGCGCCTTCAGCCCGCGATACTGTACTTGCGGGTATTCCCACACTTCGGGCAGCTCGTTGTACTTGGCGGCGGGAATGCCGACACCGTCGAGCATCGCCTGGACCTCCGCCTCGGTGAAGCGGCCGCTCCAGGCATTGATGATGTCCATCAGCTCGGCGCGGTTGGTCTTGCCGCGTTTGAAGTTCGAATCGAAGCGCTCGTCGGTGAACAGCTCGGGCTGCTCCATCAGCACGGTCAGCCGGCGATAGTGCTCGTCGGTGCCGGCGGTCAGGTAGATGATGCCGTCCTTGCAGTGGATCAGGTCGGCCGGGCCGCCACCGTTGCCGCCGTTGCCCAGCCGCGGCGGGGCGACGCCGCTGATCAGGTAGTCCTGCATGATGTGGCTGACCATCGCCACCGAGGTGTCGAGCAGGGCGATGTCGATATATTGCCCCTCGCCGGTGGCGTGCCGGTGCATCAGCGCGCCGAGGATGGCGAGCGCGGTGTTGTGCCCGGTGATGAAGTCGACCAGGCTCGGCCCCGCCTTCAGCGGGCCGGCGCCCGGCTGGCCGTCGGGAATGCCGGTCACCGCCATCATCCCGCCGGTCGCCTGGAACAGCCCGTCATAGCCGGGCAGCGCCGCCATCGGCCCGGTCTGGCCATAGCCGGTCACCGAGCAGTAGATCAGCCGCGGGTTGATCGCCTTGAGGCTGTCGTAGTCGAGCCCGAAGCGCTTGAGGTCGCCGACCTTGTAGTTCTCGATCAGCACGTCGGCCTCCGCCGCCAGCTTGCGCAGGATCTCCTGCCCCTCGGGCTTGGAGTGGTTGAGCGTCAGGCTGCGCTTGTTGCGGTTGGAGACGGTGAAGAAGCTCGACTGGCGCGTTTCCAGCCCGTCCTTGCCCTCGACCCAGGCGGTGCCGTAGCCGCGCCCGTCGTCGCCGACGCCGGGCCGCTCGACCTTGATCACGTCGGCGCCAAGATCGCCGAGGATCTGCGCACCGATCGGCGCGGCGAAGACGCGGGACATGTCGATGACGCGGATGCCCGCGAGGGCCATCGGCGAAGTGCTCTGTGTGCTGCTCATCGCGCAGGCTTAGCCGCGCCGCCGCCCGGGGGAAAGCACCGCCCTATCGCCTTGGCGAATTTCAGAGCTCGGCTTCGACCCAGCCGTCGACCACCCGCGCCGGGAAAGTCTGGATCGGCTCCTTGGCCGGAGGGTTCATCGCCGCGCCGGTGGCCAGGCTGAAGCGCGCGCCGTGGATCGGGCACGCCACCCAGCCGCCGCGCACGCGCCCGCAATCGAGCGGCTCGTCGGCATGGCTGCACTTGTTGATGACGACGTAGAACTCGCCCTTGGAATGGCAGATCAGCAGCTTCTTCCCCCCGGCCTCGACGGCAAGGCTCTTCTCGGCGGGGATCTGGCTCACTTCGGCAAGGCGGACGAACGGCATGGGCAGGCTTTCACGCTGGCGATTTTGCCGGGCTGATAGCGGGCAATCCCGGCAGGGGGAAGCCCGGCGATTTGACTGGCCCGGCGCCGCCAATAGCGCCCGGGCGGCTTGGCTTGCGTGCCGCGTCGGGCTAGCGCGGAAGAAATGCAGCGAAGAGGTCTGGACATGAAGACGGCGATCATCACCGGCGCGGGCAGCGGCATCGGCCTGGCCAGCGCCAAGGCGCTTTCCGCGATGGGCTTCGCGGTGGTCGGCGTCGGCCGCGACACCGGCAAGCTGGCCGCGCTTGAAGCCGAGATCGGCGATCCCGCGAAAGTCGCGACGATCTCCGCCGACGTCACCGCCGATGACGCCCCCGCCGCCATCGTCGCGCTCGCGCTCGAGCGTTTCGGCCGCATCGACGCGCTGGTCAACAACGCCGGCGTCGGCTCGCCCAAGCCGGTGCACGAGGCGGCCGATGCCGATTTCGACGGCATGATCGACATCATGCTGCGCGCGCCGTTCCGGCTGATCCGCGCGGTGCTGCCGGAAATGATGGCGGAAGGGCCGGACGGCAGCCCGAAGGGGGGCGCCATCGTCAACGTCACCTCCACCTTCGCGCACATCGGCGGCCGGCGCGGCGGCGCCTATTCGGCCGCCAAGGGCGGGCTCAAGTCGCTGACCGAGCACATGGCCTGCGAATACGGCCCTTATGGCATCCGCTCGAACTGCGTCGCCCCCGGCGTGACGATGACCGACATGGTCCGCCACCGCTTCGAGGACGAGATGTTCAAGCGCAACAACGTCGATACCACTCCCTATCCGCGCCTCGCGGAGCCGGAGGACCTCGGCAGCGTGATCGCCTTCCTGTGCGGGCCGGGCTCGGAAATGGTCAACGGCCAGTCGATCGTCGTCGACGGGGGCTGGACCGCGACCAAGTACCTCAGCCCGCGTGCCACCCAGTCGCGGTGGGTGATGGAGTAAGCGGCGCGGGGGCAGCGCGCGGATCTTCCCCGCGTTCGTTCCTGCGTTCGTTCCTTCGTTCAGGCCCGCGACAGCCCTGCCGCCCTACGTTGTCCCGCGTATGCTTCGCAAAAGCGCTTGCCTCGGGACCGTGTCGCCCGCAGGAAGCGGCGGAGTTGATCGCCTGACCGGAGTTGCCCGATGCGTGTTCGCCTTGTCCTGACGTCCCTACTCGCCGCCGGCGCCGTGCTCGCGGGCACCGCCACCCGGGCGGCCGGTCCCGCCGGCGATGCCAAGGTGGGCGAGGCGCTGTTCAAGGCGCGCTGCTTCATGTGCCACTCGGGCGCGCCGGGCAAGCCGTCGGCGCTGGCGCCGGACCTCCACGGCGTCGGCGGCCGCAAGGCGGCGTCGACCGGATTTGCCTATTCCGAAGCGCTGAAGAAGTCCGGCCTGACCTGGACGAAGGCCAATCTCGACACCTTCCTGACCGCGCCGCAAAAGCTGGTCCCCGGAACCCGCATGGTCATCGCCGTGGCCAATCCGAAGGAACGGGCCGACGTCGTCGCCTACATTTCGCAGTTGAAATAGGCGATCCCCGGCCGCGCGCGCCGGGGATCGCACCGGATCACGCAACCGGCTCGGGCGGCGCGGCAGGTCCCGCCGGCCCAACCGGCTTCGCCCGCTCCGCCAGCAGTTCCTCGCCCTTCTGGCTCAGCATCATCCCGATCAGCGCCGCCAGCGGCCCGCCACCCGCATCGTTGACGCCCGAAGCGATCTGGATGCGCGGCACGATGTCCACGCCCGATTTCTCGAGCGCCTCGGCCAGCCGCTCCACGATCTGCCGGGTCAGCTGGTTGTGCGCGCCGCCCGATGCCTCGGCCTGCCGCGCGATCGTCTCGGCGGTGGCGAGGCCGGTCTTGGTGATTCGCTCGGCGTCGGCGGCGGCCAGCGCCACCATCTTCGCCGCCTCGCCCTCGCCGATCAGCCGCACCCGGTCGGCCTCAGCCTTCGCCGCGGTGCGGGTCTGCTCGGCCTGTTGCGTCGCCAGCTTCAGCGCCGCCTTGCCCTCGTTCTCCTTGACGATGATCGACAGCTCGGACTGGGTGATCGCGGTCTGCTGGTTGGCCCTGGCTTCGGCCTCGCGCAGTGACTTCTCGCTCTCGGCGGCGATCCGCTGCTTCTCGTAGGTAGAGACCCGCTCCGCCGCCACCTGCCGCTCGCGCAGCTGCTGCAGCACCTTCTCGATCTGGTCGTTGCCGCCGGTCGCGCGCGCGTGCCGATCAGCACTTCCTGCAGCTCGAGGTTGTACGCGCCGAACTTGGTGCGCATCTCCGATCCCGCCTGCTCCTGGATGTCGCTGCGTTCCTGCAGCAGCTCGATCAGCGTCTTCTTCTGCGCGACGTTCTTGAAGTACGCCGAGACCATCGGGTCGAGGGTCTGCTCGACCAGCTTCTTGATGTCGCCGAAGCGCTGCACCACCAGCGGCGCCTTGCGATAGTCGATGTGGACCACCACCGAGAGCGGCAAGGTCGGCTCGAACGCGTCGCGGGTGATCAGCGAGACCTCGCACAGGTTCTCGTCGAACTTGTGCTGCCCCACCGTGTCCTGCTCCCACTTGAGGATGAAGTTGGTGGTCGGCACGATCAGGATCTTGCCGGCATAGGTGTTGAACGCGTACTTGCCCGGCAGCAGCGGCTCGCTCCACACGCCGCGCGATCCCTTGGCCACCAGCTCGCCATGGCGGTATTCCTCGCCGCTGGTATCGCCGGTGTCGTCGCCGGTATAGCTGATGACGACGCCGACATGGCCGACCTCGATCACCGTCTTGGCGACCATCTCCACGGTCGCGAACAGCCGGTTGATGAAATAGCTGCCCTCGACCAGCACCTGCAGCTGCCGCCCGCGGCGCCCGCCGGCGGCGATGAACTTCTCCGGGTCCTGGAACGAGTTGTGGAACGTCGCCGCGTCGCCCTGCTCGATGCCCACCTCGGGCGCGATGATATGGTTCGCCGCCAGCGCCGGGCCGTCGTGCACGGTGACGATACCGATCTGGTCGGCCGAATCCTTGATCACCACCGCCTGGAAGCCGCCGCGCTCCTCGATCAGCCGGTGCATCTGGTTGAACAGCTCGGCATCGCCGCGATCGAGCATCAGCCCATAGATCTGGTCGCGCGCGATCACCACGAACTGCGCGGTGTTGATCGCATACGTGCCCTCGCGCAGGATCGCGCGTTGCGGGCCCTTCTGCCCGCCGTTGGCCAAGAACGCGCGCACGTCGTGGAATTCCGCGGTCGTGGCATTGCTCGCCAGCGTCTGCGTCGGTCCCAGCGGCGCGCCGTCGCGGGCGAAGACATAGCCGATCTGCCCCTGAGGAATCGTCACCAGCGGCTGCGAATGCACCTGGTACTGATAGGGAAAGAAGAAGTGAAAGCCGCCGCGCAGCACGTCCGATTGATAGCCGGCCTCGCCATGCAGAGCGATGAAGCCGGACTCCACCGAACCCGAGCCGCTCCACAGCTTCTCGACGATGGCGATGCGATTGTTGTCGACATAGCAGACGATCCGCGAACGCCAGACAATGCCGACAAGCAGCACGAAAACCCCGGCGCCTGCGCCGAGCAAGATCCAGTTATGCATGAAAGGGTGACATCCTGGGGTGTCGAGGGGCAGTTCGTGTAGCCCCGTATCAGTCCGCAGATTTGCGGGCCGCAAAGCATTACGACGATTCGCAACCCGATTCTACCGAAATCGGTATGTGATAAAGTATCAAGCGGCTATTTTATTTGCATAAATTGGATACATCATATCATCACGTCGGGCCCTTCCGCCGGCCATCGCGCCGTGCCATAGCCGGCGGCATGGCACGATTGCACGGCTATCGACCGCTTGACCGGGGCTTCGGCACCGGGCCGGATCGCACCCGCCGCTTCGCCACGTTCGCCGTCGTCGCCGTGCTCCACGTCGCGGTCATCATCGGCATCATCGCTGCCTTCACCCCGGACATCGGCCGCCGCGTGCTGCGTACGGGCCTCGTCGCGCTCGACCTGCACGAGCCGCCCCCGCCGCCATCTCCGCCCGCCGCTACCAAGCACGCCGGCGCCGTCGCCACGGCGGGGCGCAAGGCGGCCGTCCGGGCGGCCGCTCCGCCTCCGCCCAAGCTCGTCGTGGCCGCGCTCGTTCCGGTCGTGCCGCCCGCCGGCGCCGCTGCCGCCGGCGTGGCGACGGGCGCCGGCGGGGCCGGGCAGGGCGGCGGCACGGGCGGCGCGGGCAACGGCAGTGGCGGCGGCCAGCGCTTCGTCCAGATCGCCGGGCGGATCGATTCCGCCCGCGATTATCCGATCGAGACCCGCGACAAGCGCATCGGTACCTCGGTGGTGATCGTGTTCACCGTCGGCACCGACGGCCGCGTCCACGATTGCCGCGTCCGCGATCCCTCGGGCGATCCCCGTTCCGACGCAATCACCTGCCGTCTGGCAGAGGAACGCTTCCGCTTCCGCCCCTCGACCGACGTCGCCGGCAACCCCGTCGCGGCGACTTACGGCTGGCGCCAATCCTGGCATTATTGACGCCGCCGGAACGACGCGCGAAAACCGCCGGCCGGTAAGCTGGAGAGAAATGCCGATGTCCGTTGCGGTCCACCCCGTCACCCCCGAATGGGCCGCCCGCGCCTATGTCGACAAGGCCCGGTACGAGGCGATGTACCGCCAGTCGCTCGCTGAACCCGAGGCGTTCTGGCGCGAGCAGACCGCCCGGCTCGACTGGATCAGGCCCTGGACCGAGCTGTCGCAGTGCTCGTACCACGAGGCCGACTTCGGCATCCGCTGGTTCGCCGACGGCACGCTCAACGTCTCCGCCAACTGCCTGGATCGCCACCTCGCCGAACGCGGCGATACCGTCGCCATCCTCTGGGAGGGCGACGACGCCGCCAACCAGCGCCGCATCACCTACCGCGAGCTTCACGGCGAAGTCTGCCGCATGGCCAACGCCCTCACCGATCTCGGCGTCCGGCGCGGCGATCGCGTCACCATCTACCTGCCGATGATCCCCGAGGCAGCGATGGCGATGCTTGCCTGCGCCCGCATCGGCGCCATCCATTCGATCGTGTTCGGCGGCTTCTCGCCCGATGCGCTCGCCGGCCGCATCCAGGATTGCGACAGCACCGTGGTCATCACCGCCGATGCCGGGTTGCGCGGCGGCAAGCAGGTGCCGCTCAAGGCCAACGTCGACGAGGCGCTCGCCCAGTGCCCCGCCGTCACCGCCGTGCTCGTCGTCCGCCACGTCGGCAACGACATCGCCTTCGCCGAAGGCCGCGACCACTGGTGGCACGACCTGCGCGACGCGGTCGGCGCCGATTGCCCGCCCGCCGAGATGGGCGCGGAGGACCCGCTGTTCATCCTCTACACCAGCGGTTCCACCGGCAAGCCCAAGGGCGTGCTCCACACCACCGGCGGCTACCTGACCTGGGCGGCCATGACCCACCACTACGTGTTCGATTACCGCCCCGGCGAGATCTACTGGTGCGCGGCCGACATCGGCTGGGTGACCGGCCACTCCTACGTCGTCTACGGCCCGCTCGCCAACGGCGCCACCACGGTGATGTTCGAGGGCGTGCCCAACTGGCCCGATCACAGCCGCTTCTGGCAGATCGTCGATCGCCACCAGGTCAACATTTTCTACGGCGCCCCCACCGCGCTGCGCGCGCTGATGCGCGAGGGCGACGAGTGGGTCAGGAAGACCAGCCGCGCCTCGCTGCGCCTGCTCGGCTCCGTGGGTGAGCCGATCAACCCCGAGGCGTGGGAGTGGTACTGGCGCGTGGTGGGCGAGGGGCGCTGCCCGATCGTCGACACCTGGTGGCAGACCGAAACCGGCGGCGCCATGATCACGCCGCTGCCCGGCGCCACCGACCTCAAGCCCGGCTCCGCCACGAAACCGATGTTCGGCGTCGTCCCCCAGCTGGTCGACGGCGAAGGCAAGGTGCTGGAAGGCCCGGCGGAGGGCAACCTCTGCATCACGCAAAGCTGGCCCGGCCAGATGCGCACCGTCTGGGGCGATCACGCGCGCTTCTTCCAGACCTACTTCACCACCTATCCGGGCAAGTACTTCACCGGCGACGGCTGCCGCCGCGACGAGGACGGCTACTACTGGATCACCGGCCGGGTGGACGATGTCATCAACGTCTCCGGCCACCGCATGGGCACGGCCGAAGTCGAAAGCGCGCTCGTCGCCCACGCCAAGGTGGCGGAAGCGGCAGTGGTCGGCTTCCCGCACGACATCAAGGGGCAGGGCATCTACGCCTACGTGACCCTCAACGCCGGTGAGCCGGAGAGCGAGGAGACGCGAAAGGCCCTCGTCCAGTGGGTCCGCCACGAGATCGGTCCGATCGCGACGCCCGACGTCATCCACTTCGCCCCCGGCCTGCCCAAGACCCGCAGCGGCAAGATCATGCGCCGCATCCTGCGCAAGATCGCCGAGGGGGATACCTCGAACCTCGGCGACATCAGCACGCTGGCCGATCCCTCGGTCGTCGCCACGCTGGTCGCCACCCGGGCCTGACCGGCGATGGGTGACCGGCATACCCCCACCGCCCGGGGCGAATGGGCCGCCAACTGGACGCTGGTGCTCGCGGCCTCGGTCGGATTCTCGTTCTTCTCGGTGATGCTCGCCGGCGCCGGCCTGTTCATGGCGCCGATCGAGCACGAGTTCCACTGGAGCCGCTCGGCCTACGCGCTCGGGCCTTCGGTCGCCACGCTCGCCACCGCGTTGCTCGCGGTGCCGTTCGGCTTCCTCGTCGATCGCTGGGGCTGCCGCCGCCTCGTTCTTGCCGGCACCGTGCTGACGATGGCGGCGATGGCGGCGTTCAGCCGCACCGGCCCGTCGCCGACGCTGTGGCTGGTGCAATGGGCGGTGTTCGGTACCGTCGCGGTCTCGATCAAGTCGACCGCCTGGACCGCCGCCGTCGTCGGCGTGTTCGAGCGTTCGCGCGGGCTTGCGCTCGGCCTCACGCTCGCCGGGACCGCGGTCGCGGCGATGGTGGTGCCGCCGCTCGGCAACTGGCTGATCGAGAGCTACGGCTGGCGCGCCGCCTTCCTGTGGCTGGCGCTCGGCTGGGGCGGGGTGACGCTGCTGCTGTCCTGGCTGTTCTTCTTCGATGCCCATGATCGCGCCCGCCTCGGCCAGGCCGACAAGGTCGATACCAGCGGCCTCCCCGGCCTCACCCCGCGCCAGGCCTTGCGCGATTCGGCGCTGTGGCGGCTGGCGATCAGCAACTTCGTGGTCATGGTGCTGACGATGGGCCTCGGCCTGCACATGATCCAGATCCTGGTGGAGGCCGGCGTCACCCGCGGCCACGCCGCCTGGCTGACCAGCCTCGGCGGGCTGATGGGCATCGTCGGCAAGCTCGTCACCGGCGCGTTGCTCGACCGCTTCGCCCCCAACTGGGTCGGCGGGATCACCCTCGGCGCCGCCGCCGCCGCTTTCGTGCTGCTGCTGAACGGCATCGCCACCCCGGCGGCGATCGTCGCGGCCATGCTGGTCAACGGCTACGCCTCGGGCTCGAAGACGCAGATCACCGGCCACCTCACCGCCAGCTACGGCGGCATGAAGAGCTTCGGCGCGATCTACGGGGTGATGAGCTCGCTGCTCGCCGCCGCCTCCGGGCTCGGGCCTTACCTGGCCGCCGTCGCGCACGATCGCGCCGGGTCCTATGGCCCGTTCCTGGTCGTCGGCGCGATCGGCTGCGCGCTCTCGGGCCTGATCATGATCTCGATGCCGCGCTACCCCGCCTGGGACCGGCGCACCGGCGCCGCCGCATGATCGCGCACACCATCCAGCTCGCGCTCGCGCCGGTTTTCGTGCTGGTGGCGATCGGCAACATCCTCAACATCCTCTCCACCCGACTCGGCCGCATCGTCGATCGCGCCCGCGACCTGCAATCGCGCCACGGCCAGACCGACGGGCCGGAGCACGACATGATCGTCACCGAGATCCGCGCGATCGACCGCCGCATCAAGCTCAACACCGACGCCATCCGGCTGCTGGTGCTGGCGGGCCTGGTGATCGGCACCACCGTGGCGATCCTGTTCGTGGAGGAAATGTTCAACGTTCCGCTCGAACGCGTCGCCGGCGGCTTCTTCATCGTCGCCATCGCGCTGCTGATGTGGGCGCTGACGCTGTTCCTGCGGGAGACCCAGGTCGCCGCCGCCACCTTGCGCATCCCGCGCGATTACCTCGAACTCCACCGCGAGATCTGAGAGCGGCAAGCCGGACGGCTGGACACGCGGCCGGGCACGCCGCATCATCGCGGCCATGTTCGATCGGGGGGAACGGATGCGCTGGATCGGGGGACTTGCCGCACTGGTCGGCGCCGCTGCCGCCGCGGCGCTGCCCGGCACGGGCGCCGACTGGCCCGGCCACGGCGGCGGCACCGACGAGAGCAACTACAGCCGCCTCGCACAGATCGACCGCGCCAGCGTCCCGCGCCTCGGCCTCGCCTGGTCGCTCGATCTCCCCGGCGAAGTCACGCTCGAAGCCACCCCGCTGGCGGTCAACGGCGTGCTCTATTTCACCGGCTCGCTGTCGAAGGTCTATGCCGTCGATGCCCGCACCGGCCGCCTGCTGTGGACGCACGATCCCGAAGTCTGGCGCCATCCGGCCAAGGTCCGCATCGTCTTCGCGGTCAATCGCGGCGTCGCCTACGCCAACGGCACGGTATTCTCGGGCACGCTCGACGGCCGCCTGCTCGCGCTCGACGCCCGCAGCGGAAAGCTCAAGTGGACTGTAGCTACGGTTTCGCCCGACGATCTGCGCACCGTCACCGGCGCCCCGCGCGCCTTCGGCAATCTCGTCGTCATCGGCAACGGCGGCGCCGATTACGGCCAGCGCGGCGCCGTCACCGCCTATGACCAGCGCACCGGCCGCCAGGTCTGGCGCTTCTTCACCGTGCCCGGCAGCCCCGACCAGAACCGCGGCGATCCGGCGATGGAGCGCGCGGCCAGGACCTGGGGGCCGGATTTCTGGAAGACCACCGGCGGCGGCGGCACCGTCTGGAACGGCATGGCCTACGATCCGGCGCGCGGCGCGCTCACCATCGGCACTGGCAATTCCGGCCCGTGGGACCCCGAACTGCGCGATCCGCAGGGCGGGGACGATCTCTACCTCGCCTCGCTGGTCACGCTCGACGCGCGCACCGGCCGCTACCGTTGGCACTACCAGGTCAACCCGCGCGAGGCGTGGGACTTCAAGGCCACCGCCAACATCGTCGCCGCCACCATCCCGGTCGATGGCAAGCCGCGCGACGTGCTGCTCCAGGCGCCGACCAACGGCTTCTTCTACGTGATCGACCGGGCGACCGGAAAGTTCCTCAGCGCCGGCAGGATCGGCAAGGTCACCTGGGCCAGTCACATCGATCCGCACACCGGCCGCCCGGTCGAAATGCCCGGCATCCGCTACGAAAGCACCGGCAGCGGCGAGGCGACGATCTGGCCCAGCCCCGAAGGCGCGCACAACTGGCAGGACATGGCGTGGAGCCCGCAGACCGGCCTCGCCTACGTGCCCGTCATGCAGCTCGGCGCAAAATGGACCCGCCACCCCGCGCCCGGCGCGATCCGCTTCAACGGCACCGCGCAAAGCGCGGTCTTCGCCGATGATCGCGACGGCAAGGGTGAGCTGGTCGCCTGGGACCCGGTCACCCAGACCGCGCGCTGGAAGGTTCCGCACCGCTTCTTCTGGAACGGCGGCGTCCTCGCCACCGCCGGTGGCCTCGTCTTCCAGGGCGCCGCCGATGGCTTCCTCACCGCTTACGACGCGCGCGACGGCAAGCCGCTGTGGCGCTTCGACGCCGGCCTCGGCATCGTCGCCGCGCCGATCAGCTACAGCGTCGGCGGCGTGCAATACGTCTCGGTGCTGGTTGGCTACGGCGGCAACACCTATGGCGAGGGCATCCTGTTCGCCGGCTGGCACTTCGGCGCGCAGCCGCGCCGCCTGCTCACCTTCCGCCTCGGCGGCCGCGCCACCCTGCCGCCCGGCGCCCCGCAGGACCTCCACGTCCGCCCGCTCGACGATCCTGCCTACGTGGTCGATGCCGGCAAGCTCGAGGCCGGCCGCACGCTCTACACCTGGAACTGTGCGCTGTGCCACGGCATCAACCTCGTCTCGGCCGGCGCCCCCGCGCCGGACCTGCGCGAATCCGCGACGGCGCTGTCGCCCGACGCCCTGTGGAGCGTCGTCCACGATGGCGCGCTCGAGCGGCAGGGCATGCCGCGCTTCGAAAAGCTCACCCGCGACGAACTTGCGCTGATCCACAACTACGTCCGCCACCGCGCGCGGGAGGCGCTGCCATGAAACGCCGGCCCATTCTCGTCCTCGTCCTGGTTCAGGCCGCGCTCGCGGCGGCCAGGCTCGGCGCCGCCGCGACCAGCGAGCCGATCCACTACCAGCGCGACCAGGCGCTTGCCGGTCGCGACGTCTTCGCGGCGAAATGCGCCTCCTGCCACGGCGCGGACCTGCTCGGCCGCGCCGGCCCGCCGCTGCGCGGGGAGAAGTTCCGCGCCAACTGGTTCGACGGCAAGCACAAGCTGGTGGACCTGTTCACCCGCATCCAGTCGACGATGCCGGTCGGTGCCCCCGCCAGCCTGCCGCTCGACGATTATGTCGCGCTGTCCGTCTACCTCGTCTCGCAGAACGGCTACCAGCCCACCGACGCGCCGCTCGCCCCGGTTGATTTCCGCGCCGTGCTCGCCCCGCAGCCCAGCCTCGATCCGGCCGAACTCGAGGATGCGGCCGACCCGGCCACGCCGTTCCCGCAAGCGCCGAAAGGGCAGGGCACCGCCACCACCGCCATGGTGGACGATGCCGACCTCGCCGCCCCGCCCGACGGGGAATGGCTGCTCTACAACCGCACGCTCACCGGCCAGCGCTTCTCGCCGCTGGCGCAGATCACCGTGGCCAACGCGAAGGACCTCGTCCCGCAATGCCTGTTCCAGCCGGGCGAACAGGGCGCGTTCCAGACCGCACCGCTGGTCCGTGGCCGCACGCTGTGGTTCACGACGCTGTGGAACACCTTCGCGATCGATGCCGCCACCTGCCGCAAGCTGTGGGAGCACCGCTACCCGGTCGATCGCAACCCCAACTGGGCGGCCAATCGCGGCCTCGCACTCTATCGCGGCAAGCTGCTGCGCGTCACCCCCAACGGCCACCTGCTCGCGCTCGACGCGCAGACCGGCAAGCAGCTGTGGGACGTGTGGATGGTGTCGAAGCGCAAGGGCTACTGGCTCTCCGCCGCCCCGGTCGCCTACAAGGGGCTGGTCTACATGGGCACCGCCGGCGCGGACTGGGGGGCCAACGGCTTCGTCGCCGCCTTCGATGTCGAGACCGGCCGGCAGGTCTGGCGCTTCGACCTGATCCCCACCGGCAAGCAACCCGGCGCCGAAACCTGGGGCAAGGGCGCCGATCGCGGCGGCGGCTCGTTCTGGTCGACGTTCGCGATCGACGCTGCGCGCGGCCAGCTGCTGGTCCCGGTCGGCAACCCCGCCCCCGATTTCCGGCCGGAGCTGCGCCCCGGCGCCAACCTCTTCACCAACTCGGTGGTCGCGCTCGACGCCGCCACCGGCAAGCTCGCCTGGTACGTCCAGCAGGTCCCGCACGACACCCACGACTGGGATACCGCCGCCGCGCCGATGATCTACCGCGCCGGCAACCGCGACATGCTCGCCGTCGCCAACAAGGGCGGCTGGCTCTACCTCTATGATCGCGCCACCCGCCGCCTGCTCGCCCAGCGCGAGATCAGCCCCCACCTCAACGTCGATGTCCCGCTGAACGAGGCCGGCGTCCGCCACTGCCCGGGCACGCTCGGCGGCGCCGAATGGAACGGCGCCGCCTTCTCCCCCGCCGCCGGCGCGCTCTACGTCAACTCGGTGCACTGGTGCTCGACCACGCAGCAGGCGCCGCACCAGTCGATCGCAGGCGGCCCCTATTTCGACGGCACCCCGGCGATGGACCCCACCAGCGAGGCGCGCGGCTACCTCCGCGCCTTCTCGGCGGCGGACGGGGCGCCGCTGTGGGTGCGCGAATTTCCCGCGCCGATGGTCGCCGCGATCACCCCGACCGCCGGCGGCGTGCTGTTCACCGGCGGCCTCGATGGCCACTTCCTGACGCTCGACGCCATGACCGGCCGGACGCTCTACGATTTCGACACCGGCGGCGCCATCGCCGGCGCCCCCTCGACCTACCTTGTCGATGGCCGCCAGTATGTCGCCGTCCCCAGCGGCAATTCCTCGCGGACGGTGTGGATGACCGGCGGTTCGGCGATGATCGCGATCTTCGCGGTCAAGCCCTGACCATGCCCCGGTTGACACTGCCGCCGCCGCGTGGTCCGGCCGCGCGATGACCAGCCCGCTGCCCTCGGTCGATGCGCTGCTGCGCGATCCCGCGCTCGCCGACTTGCTGGCCCGGCACGGCCATGCGCTTGCCACCCGCGCGATTCGCACCGTGCTCGATCGCCATCGCACCACGCTGCGCACCGGCACCCCACCCCCCGCCGCCGCGACACTCCCCGCCGAAGTGCTGGCCGAGGCTGCCGCGCTCGCTGCCCCCACGCTGCGCCGCGTGTTCAACTGCACCGGCACCGTGCTCCACACCAACCTCGGCCGCGCGCCGCTGTCCGAAGCCGCGATCGCCCATGCCGCGCTGGCGATGCGCGATCCCTGCGCGCTCGAATTCGACATCGCCACCGGCAGGCGGGGGGAGCGGGACAGCCTGGTCGAGCCGCTGCTCTGCGAACTCACGGGGGCTCAGGCCGCCACTGTCGTCAACAACAACGCTGCCGCCGTGCTGCTGATGCTGGCGGCGCTGGCCGGCCGCCGCGAGGTCGTCGTCTCGCGCGGCGAACTGATCGAGATCGGCGGCGCCTTCCGCATCCCCGATGTCATGCGTTCGGCCGGCGCGAAACTGGTCGAGGTCGGCACCACCAACCGCACCCATGCGCGCGACTACGAGGCCGCGATCGGCCCGAAGACCGCCGCGCTGATGAAGGTGCACACCAGCAACTACCGCGTCACCGGCTTCACCGCCGCCGTCGCCGAAGCCGATCTCGCGACGATCGCCCACGCCCACGGCCTGCCGCTCATCTGCGACCTCGGCGCCGGCAGCCTCGTCGACCTCACCAAATGGGGCCTCCCGGCGGAACCGGTGGTCGCGGACGTGCTGGCGGCCGGTTCAGACCTCGTCAGCTTCAGCGGCGACAAGCTGCTCGGCGGCCCGCAGGCCGGCCTGATCGTCGGCCGCCGCGACCTCATCGAAAAGGTGCGCAAGCACCCACTTAAACGTGCCCTGAGGCTGTCCAAAGTGGTGCTCGCCGCGCTCGAGGCGACGCTGCTCGCCTACCGCCGCCCCGATCGCCTCGCGCAGGAGCTTCCGGCCTTCCGCCTGCTCACCCGCCCGCTCGCCGATCTCCACGCGGCGGCGCAGCGCCTGCAACCGGTGCTGGCGGCCATGCTCGGCGCAAGCTGGCAGGTCGGCGTCATCGAAACCGCCGCGCAAGTCGGGAGCGGTGCGCTCCCCGACCAGTCGGTCCCCAGCGTCGCGCTCGCCTGCACCCCCGCCGGGTCCAGCGGCAAGGCGCTCGACCGGCTCGCCACCCGCCTCCGCACGCTGCCGGTCCCGGTCATCGGCCGCATCGCCGATGGCGCGCTCCTGCTCGACCTGCGCGCGCTCGACGACGAAGCCGGCCTTGTCGCGACGCTAACCGCCTCCTAACCCCCTGCTATCCGCGGCACCACCAGCACCTCGGCATCGTCGCGCAGCGCCACCGACCAGTCCGCAGCCGCCTCCCCGTCGACCGCGAGCAGCCCGCCTTCCTCGACCGCCAGGGCAAACCCCGGCGCCCGAAGGTCCAGCGCCCGCACCAGCGCGAACAGGTCGCTGGCCGGAATCTCCAGCTCGCCCACTCCGCCGAAAAACCGCGCATCGAACGGCGCGGTCAGGACAACTCTTGCCATCAGGCCCCGGCCAGCGCCCGGTGCACCACTTCCGGCGCCATCGGCAGGTCCCGCATCCGCTTGCCCACCGCCCGGCTGACGGCATTGCCCACCGCCGCCAGCGGCGGCACGATCGAGGTCTCGCCCACGCCCTTGACGCCATAGGGATGCGCCGGGTTCGGCACCTCGACCATGATCGTCTCGATCATCGGCAGGTCCGAACAGACCGGCATCCGGTAGTCGAGGAACCCGGCGTTATCGACCCGCCCGGCGCCGTCGAACACATAGCCCTCGTTCAGCGCCCAGCCGATCCCCTGCGCCGCGCCGCCCTGCAACTGCCCCTCGACATAGTCGGGATGGATCGCCCGGCCGACATCCTGGATCGCGGTATAGCGCGTCACCCGCGTGAACCCGGTCTCCTTGTCCACCGCGACGTCGCAGATGTGCACGCCGAACCCCGGCAGGTAGCCCTGCGCGTTGAGCTGCACCTCGGCCGAGACCGGGCCGGAGAACTGGTGCACCCGGCCGGCGATCGCCGCCATGTCGAGTTTTTCCCCCTCGCGGCCCGCCGCCATGCAATGCACCGCGCCGTCCCGCCAGGCGACCTCGCCCGGCTCCACCCCCAGCAGCTGCGCGCCGCGCGCCAGCAGCGAGTCGATGATCTGCCCGCAGGCATCGACCACCGCCTTGCCGGTGGCGAAGGTGGTGCGGCTGCCGCCGGTGACCATCGAATAGCCGAGCGAGGCGGTATCGGCGATCGCCACCCGCACACTCTCGTACGGCACCTGCAACGTCTCCGCCGCCATGATCGCCATCGAGGCGCGGCTGCCGCCGATGTCGGGGCTGCCGGTGGTCACCGCCACCGATCCGTCCGACGCGACCGACACCGCCACCGTCGAAGGCCCGCCATAGTTGCCCCAGAACGCGCCGGCGATGCCGCGCGACTCGCCCTCGGCAACCGGCGTATTCCAGTGCGGCGAGGCTTTCGCTGCCTCCAGGCACTCGATGTAGCCGATCGCCCCGTGCGGTAGCCGCGAAGGCGACGGATCGCCCGGCTTCACCGCGTTCTTCAGTCGCAGTTCCAGCGGGTCCATTCCCAGCTTCAGCGCGATCTCGTCGATGCAGCTTTCCACCGCGAACGCCGATTGCGGCGCCCCCGGCGCGCGATAGGCATGGGTATCGGCGAAGTTCGAGACCACGTCCCACCCGGTCGCCCGCGCATCGGCGATGTTGTACGCGCCCAGCGCGGTCGCGCAGCCGCCGTGCAGGGTGTTGCCCGGGTACGCGCCCGACTGGTTCCAGAACTCCATCTCCAGCGCCACCAGCCTGCCGTCGGCATCGGCGCCGATGCGCACCTCGAACACGCTGCCCGGTGCCGGCCCGGTTGCCGCGAACACTTCCTCGCGCCGCATCGCCAGCCGCACCGGCCGCCCGGCCTTGCGGCTCAGCACCATCGCCACCGGCTCGAGATAGACCGTGGTCTTGCCGCCGAAGCCGCCGCCGATTTCCAGCGGCGTCACCCGCAGCGAGGAGATCGGCAGGTTCAGGATCCCCGCGGTCAGGTTGCGGACGTCGAAATGCCCCTGCGACGAGCACCAGATCTGCCCCTGCCCGTCGCTGTTCCAGGAAGCCACGCAGGCCTGCGGCTCGATATAGCCCTGGTGCACCGGCTGGGTGACATAGCGCCCCTCCGCCACCACCGCCGCGCGCGCCATCGCCGCCGCCGCGTCGCCCTTCGCCATCGTGAAGGTGGCGGAAACGTTCGAAGCCTGCGCCGGCTTCGGCTCCAGCCCTTCGGTGAACATGTCGTCGTGCAGCACCGGTGCCCCGGGCGCGATCGCCTCCGCAACCGAGATCACGTGCGGCAGCACTTCCAAGTCCACCACGATCAGCGCCAGCGCTTCGCGCGCAATCGCCTCGCTGGTCGCCGCCACCGCCGCCACCGCGTGGCCGGCATAGAGCACCTTGTGCAGCGCCATGCAGTTGTGGGCGATGTCGCGCCGGTCGCCGCTGGTCTCGCCGCCCTTGAAGGTCACCGATTCCTGCCCGGGGAAGTCACGCGCTGTGATCACCGCCTTGACCCCCGGCAGCGCCTCGGCGCGGCTGGTGTCGATGCCGCGGATGCGCGCGTGCGCGTGCGGGCTGCGCAGCACCGCCCCATGCAGCATGTTCGGCGCGATCTGGTCGGGGCCATAGAGCGCCTTACCGGTGACCTTGTCGATGCCGTCCGGCCGCACCGGCCGGGTGCCGACGACGCGATAGGCGTTGTGTCCGCTCTGCGCGTTCATGCCGCGTCTCCCCGTGCCTGCTGGCGCATTTCCGCCGCCGCGTCCTGCACCGCGCGAACGATCTTGTCATAGCCGGTGCAACGGCACAGGTTGCCCGCCAGCCAATAGCGCAAGTCGTGCTCGCTCGGATCGGGATCGCGTTCGAGCAGCGCCTTCGCAGCGACGATGAACCCCGGCGTGCAGAACCCGCACTGCAACGCTCCGTGTTCGAGGAACTGGCGCTGCACCGGATGCAGGTCACTGCCCTCGGCCACGCCCTCGATCGTCTCGACCCGCCGGCCTTCGGCTTCGGGGGCGAGCACCAGGCACGAGCACACCATCTCGCCGTCGAGCATGACCGTGCAGGCACCGCAGTCGCCGGTGCCGCAGCCTTCCTTGGCGCCGGTCAGCCCCAGCGTGCCGCGCAGGGCTTCGAGCAGCGTCTCTCCGGGCTCGCACAGGAACGCGCGCGGGTCGCCGTTGACCGTCGTGGAAACCGCCATCTTCATCATGCTTCTCCGGCCCGCTCACGGGCAATCTGCACCACGCGCCGCGCCAGCACCGCCGCCATCGCGGTGCGATAGGCGGCGCTGCCGCGCTTGTCGTCGATCGGCTTGCACACGGCCTGCACCGCCTCGGCCATGCGGTCGAGCGCCGCCGCCTCGAACCGGGTGCCCACCAGGGCCGCGCCGGCTGCTTCGGCCAGCACCGCCACCGGCCCGACCGCGCCCAGCGCGATCCGCGCCGCCGCGCACGATCCGTCCCCCGCCAGCGTGATCGCCGCGCCGACGCCGACGATGGCGATGTCCATCTCGGTGCGCGGGGTCAGCCGCTGGTAGGCATCGGAACTGTGCGCCGCCTTGCCCGGCAGCCGGATCGCGGTGACGAACTCGCCCGGCGCCAGCGCGGTCCGCCCCGGCGACTGCGGCAAATGCTCCACCGGCAATTCGCGCGCCCCCTGCGGCCCGGCGATCAGCGCCACCGCCCCCGCCGCGATCATCGCCGGCACGCTGTCGGCAGCTGGCGAGGCGTTGCACAGGTTGCCCGCCACGGTCGCGCGGTTGCGCACCTGCACCGAGCCGATCAGGTTCGCCGCCTCGACCACGCCGGGATGCGCCGCGGCCAGCGCGGCGTGTTCCTTCAGCGCGGTGCAGCGCGTTGCCGCGCCGATCACGAAGCCGCCCGCCTGCTCGCGCACGCCGCTCAGCGCGCCGATCCGCTTGAGGTCGATCACCGCCGCCGGCGCGATCCGGCCCGAGCGCATCTGCACGATCAGGTCGGTGCCGCCGGCCAGCACCCGCGCGCCGGGCTCCGCCGCGAGCAGTGCGCAAGCCTCCGCCACCGTCGCCGGGGCGTGAAACGTCATCGTCGACATGCTTTCTCCCATGGGTTTCTGCCATCGTAACGCCTCGGCGGGAAACGTCAGCCGGAAAATTTCGCGCTTCCCCGCAGCCGTCGCACGGGCGATAGCCGGCGCAGGCAATCAGGGAGCTGGAAGCATGGGCCGTTATCTGATGATCGTGCAGTCGCAGGCGCATCCGGGGCGCGAGGCCGAATACGCCGCCTGGTACGACGGCACCCACGTCCAGGAAATCTGTTCGGTGCCCGGCGTCGTCTCGGGCCAGCGCTACGAGGCAACCCCGGTGGCCCTGGGCGCCCCCGGCATGGCCTGCCTGTCGATCTACGAGCTCGACGTCGAAAGCCCGCAAGCGTTTCTGGCCGAGCTCGGCAAGTTCGGCGCCTCCGGACGGATGACCCCGTGCGACGCCTACAACAGCGCCGATTCGATCATGTGGTTCTACAAGCAGCCCGACTGAGCGCGCTTCACGCGGCGGGATCGGCCGGCGGCGCGGGCATCGCCCGCCGCTCGCGCCACCGCGCCATCGCCTCCTCGCCGACGAACGGATTGTGCACCCGTTCGCGTCCGAACGTCGATTCGTCGCCGTGCCCGGGCACGAAGCGCACGTCGTCGCCGAGCGGGAACAGGCGGTTGCGGATCGAATCGAGCAACAGCGGCAGGCTGCCGCCGGGATGCTCCCAGGCGCCGATCGCTCCCCGGAACAGGATGTCGCCAACGAACGCCTGGCGCGCGGCGCGGTGGAAATAGGCGACGTGCCCCGGGCAATGACCGGGGCAATGCAGCACTTCCAGCGCCTGCGCGCCGAAGGCGATCACGTCGCCATGCTCCAGCCAGCGCGCCGGCGTGTAGGGCCGCGCCTTCAGCCCGAACTTTTCGCCCGCCTCCGCCAACCCGGCCACCGCCGCCGCGTCGCCGATGTGCGGCCCCTCGATCCGCGCCCCGGTGCGTTCCGCGAGGTCCGCCGCGGCGCCGCAGTGGTCGAAATGGCCGTGGGTGACGAGGATCGTCTCCAGCCGCAGTTCCTGCCACTCCAGCCAGTCGAGCAGCAGGCCGATGTCCCCGCCCGGATCGATCACCGCCGCCGCACCGGTCTGCTCGCAGGCCAGCAGCGAGCAGTTCTGGGCATAGCGGGTGACGGTGAGGATGTCGTACTTCACCGGTTCCGGTCTCCGTGGGCCAGCCAGCGTGGGCAAAGCCCGCAGTCCGGTCAAGCGTTCCGACAAAAAACTGCAATATTGCGGGAACCAAATTACCCTTTGCGCGTTGTTTAAGCCAATACTTATCGCAATCGATTATCGGTGCCGAAATTCTTCGAATTGCGAAGGATGTCGGAGCCTGGACTGTCATTGTTGTTGTTTTGAACTTGGGGGCTGGATAGTCCGCGCATGTGTTCCATCAACTCGCTACCCTGGACCGGCTCGACCAGCGCTTCGGCCGCACCGTCGTCGCGCTGGTCTGCGCCGGCTTCCTGGCGGTGCTGCTGGCCGGCGCCGTCGCCGCCTACGTCATGGGGCGCAGCGAGGAACAGACCGACTGGGTCAACCACACCTTCGAGGTCGAACGCCACGCCGGCGCCATCCGCCTCGCGCTCGAGGAACTGCGCAGTGCCCGCCGCGGCGAGCTGCTGGGCCTGCAGGGCAGCAGCGGCGCCAGCTACGCCCAGGCCTGGGCGCACCCCATGGCCGAGATCGATACCGTCGCGCGGCTGACTCGCGACAACCCGCGCCAGCAGGCGCAACTGGCCGAAATGCACCGCCGTGCCCAGACGCTCGACCGGCTGATGCGCTCCTCCGGCCATGGCGGCGTCGCCGGCACGGCGATCGGCGAACCGGTGCGGCAGCAGGCGGCGCAGGCGGTGGAGGAAAGCGCCGAGCGCGTGCTGTCGCTCGAACAGGGCCTGCTGCGCGTGCGCATCGCCAAGCAGGGCGAGCTCGTGGCGATCTTCTACCTCGTCCTCGCCGTGGCGGGCACGCTGCTGCTCGGCGTGGCGTTCGCCTCGATCATGGTGATCCTGCGCTACACCCGCGATCTCACCCGCACCCGCGACGATCTGCGCACGCTCAACGCCAACCTCGAATCGCTGGTCGGCGAACGCACCCAGGACCTGCAACGCGCCAACGACGAGATCCAGCGCTTCGCCTACATCGTCAGCCACGACCTGCGCGCGCCGCTGGTCAACGTCATGGGCTTCACCGCCGAACTCGAAGCCTCGCTGAAGTCGCTCGAAGGACTGCTCGACGAGGTCGAGCGCGACACCCCGGCACTGGTCGGGGCCGGGACCGGGGCCGAGGCCCGGGACGCCGTCCGGCTCGACCTGCCCGAGGCGATCGGCTTCATCCGCACCTCGACGCACAAGATGGACCGGCTGATCAACGCCATCCTGCGCCTCTCGCGCGAGGGGCGGCGGACGATCACGCCCGAACCGGTCATGCTGGCGCCGCTGCTGGTCGGCGTCGTCGATGGCATCCGCCATCTCGTCGACGAGCGCGGGGCGCAGGTCACCATCGCGCAGCCGATGCCGACGATCGTCAGCGACCGGCTGGCGCTGGAGCAGATCCTCTCGAACCTGATCGAGAACGCGCTCAAGTACCTGAGCCCGGCACGCCCCGGCGACATCCGCATCAGCGCCCGCCAGGAACGCGGGCGGACGGTGATCGCCGTCGCGGACAACGGCCGCGGCATCGATCCCCGCGACCACGAGCGCGTGTTCGAACTGTTCCGCCGCTCGGGCGCGCAGGACCAGCCGGGGGAGGGCATAGGCCTCGCCCACGTCCGGGCGCTTGCCTACCGCCTCGGTGGCACGATCCGCGTCGAGTCCGCGCTCGACCAGGGCGCGACCTTCCTGGTCGACCTGCCCAACCAGTTCTCCAGTGAAAAGGATGCCGTGACATGACCCGCGACCAACCGGTCAACATCGTGATGATCGAGGACGACGAAGGCCACGCCCGGCTGATCGAGCGCAACATCCGCCGCGCCGGCATCCGCAACGAGATACATCATTTCCTCGACGGCGGCCGGGCGCTGCAATTCCTGTTCGAGGACCCGCGCGGCCCCGCGCTCAACGGGCCTTCGCTGGTCCTGCTCGACCTCAACCTCCCCGACATGAGCGGCCTCGACATCCTCGCCCGCATCAAGGCCGATGCCAGCCCGCTGAAGCGCACCCCGGTGGTCGTGCTCACCACCACGGACGACCGGCAGGAAATCCAGCGCTGCTACGACATGGGCTGCAACGTCTACATCACCAAGCCGGTCAACTACGAGAGCTTTGCCGACGCCATCCGCCAGCTCGGCCTGTTCCTGTCCGTGATCCAGGTGCCGGAGCCGGAGGCATGACGGCGACGATCCTCTACATCGACGACGACGAAGGGCTGCGCCGGCTGACCCGGCGCGCACTCGAACGGCGCGGCTACCGGGTGGAGACCGCGTCGTCGAAGGACGAGGGCGTGGCGATGGCTGCGGCGGAGCGGTTCGACCTGGTCGCCGTCGATCACTACATGCCCGGTGGGGACGGCCTTGCGACGCTCGAGGCGCTGGGGCGGCTCGATCCGCCGCCGCCGGTGATCTACGTGACCGGTTCCGACGAAAGCCGGCTGGCCGTGGCCGCGCTCAAGGCCGGCGCGATCGATTATGTCCTGAAAGCCGCCAATGCCGAGTATTTCGACCTGCTCGGCGAAGCGATCGACCAGGCGCTGGCGGCGGTGCGGCTTCGCGCCGCCCATGCGCAGATGGAAGAGGAACTGCGCCAGAGCAACGAGCGGCTGCAATCGCTGCTGCACGAGGCCAATCACCGCGTCGCCAACAGCCTGCAACTGGTGTCCTCGCTGGTGTCGCTGCAGGCGCGCATGGTCACCGATCCCGCCGCGCGCGCCGCGCTCGACAACACCCGGCAACGCATCCACGCGATCGCGCGGATTCACCAGCGCCTCTACGCCTCGGCCAGCATCCGCTCGGTCGACATGGTGCCCTACCTCGAGGCGCTGATCACGGAACTCGGCGAGTCCTGGTCGGCCCCGGGCGCTGCGCGGGCGATCCGCCTGCAGGCGGACCCGCTGGAGCTAGCGACCGAGCACGCGGTGGCGCTGGCCATCGTCGTCAACGAACTGGTCACGAACGCCTGCAAGTACGCCTATCCGCCCGAGCACCCGGGCGAGATCCGCGTCGATCTGAACAGCCGCGAGGGCGGCTTCCGGCTGGTGGTGGAAGATGACGGCTCCGGCCTGTCGGCCAACACCGAGCCGCGCGGCACCGGCCTCGGCAGTCGCCTTGTCGAAGCGATGGCTTCCAGCCTGAACGGCGCAATCACGCAGGAAGACAACGCGCCCGGATTGCGCATCGTGCTCGAATGCAGCGGAGTCTTCACCAAGTAAACATCGGTTCGCTTGCTTAGGTAGTTCTACGCGCGAAACCTTGCTGGCGGACTACCGCACGGGCGTCTTGTGTTAACGCTTGCATGATTTTCAAATTATTCCGGTGAATTTGCGATGTTTCGGTTCATGTTTAGTTTGCAGTTGCATCGCTAGGATTAATGAACCAACTCGTCTGATTAGTGCTGGGGGAACCATGACGGATTTGTGGAGCATCGTGGGCCGCGTTCATGCCTGATGGTGCCGCGCACGTGAGCAAGGCGCGCATCAAGGCGGCGCGTGCGCTTGGCCAGCAGGCGGAGTGCGCGCCGGGCGAGGGCGCGCCCGCGACCCATGCGCGCCGCAAGGGGGCCGAAGCCAACCGGCGCAAGGCCGATGAATTCATGCGCGAGATGCTGCCGGTGATCGAAGCCATCCGCCGGGAGGGCAAGGCCAGCTGCAACGCCATCGCGCTCGGCCTCAACCAGCGCGGCCTGCGAACCGCCCGCGGCGGTGCCTGGACCGGCGCGGCGGTCCGCGCGGTGCTCAACCGCGCCGGCGCGAGCGAGCCGGCCTGACGGCAACCCCGGCTTTCCCCCCAAAGGCCCGTACACACCCTAGGCCCGATGGCGGCTGACTGCTCGCCGCCAGGCGCGCTCGTCGGGCGGCGGCAGGGCGATCGCCTCGGCGGTCAGGTGTGGCGCCTCGATGCGCAGCGGCGCGATCTTGCGGCCCAGCGCCGCGCGGCAGCGCCGGCACCAGAACCGCCGCCGCGCCTCGCCGAAGCGGTCGTCCCACTGGCGGCGGTGGAAGTGCCACCACAGCCCGTGCGGGGCAAAGCAGGCGGCATGGCCGCAGGCGCAGACCGGCATCACCGCGCAATGGAACACCGCCGCCTCGAACAGGCAGGTCGGCTGGCGTACGCCGTGCGATGTCCAGCGCATCGGAATCCTCGGGCAAGCGGACGGGCGAATCGACCGGCATGCGGGAACATACCAGAAACATTCCCGTCCGCCGAGTTGACGTCGCGCCGGCCCGATCCTACTTTCCCCGGGAAGGAGCCGGCCCATCTGCAACCTCTACCGCATGCGCAAGACCGTCGACGAAGTGGCGGAACTGTTCGGCGCGACCCCCGCGCGCGGCGCCAACTTCGCCGGGGAAGTCTATCCCGGCTATCCCGGCCTGGTCGTCGCCGAAGGCCAGGCGCGGGTGATGAACTGGGGCTTCCCGCTGGCGATGACGGGCAAGCGCGGGCAGCCGCTGAAGCCGAAGGCGGTCACCAACGCGCGCGAGGACAAGCTGCACACCGCGTTCTGGCGCGACAGCTTCGCCCGCCGGCGCTGCCTCGTCCCCGTCAGCCATTGGGCCGAGGCCGAAGGCGAAGCCGGCCGGATGACCCGCACCTGGTATGCCGGGCCCGGGGAGGACCCCTTCGCGGTCGCCGGCACCTGGCGGCCGACCGCCGAATGGGGCGACGCCTACGCGATGGTCATGGTCGACGGCTGCGACCAGATGGCCGCGGTGCACGATCGCATGCCGGTGCTGCTGGCGCGCAGCGATTGGCGCCGATGGCTCGATGGCACGCCGGAACAGGCGTTTGCCCTGTGCCGGACCTGTCTGGACGGCCTGACGGTCGACCGCACGGCCGACCCATGGGCCAGGCCGCGCGCCGCGACGCTGCTGTGAACCCGAACCCCGTGCGACCGGCGTTGACGAACCCCCCGCACCCGCGCCATAGCGGGGTTTCCGGCAAGCCGGGCGGTTAGCTCAGTTGGTAGAGCATCTCGTTTACACCGAGAGGGTCGGCGGTTCGAGCCCGTCACCGCCCACCACGCCGGGCTCGGCCCCGCCCGCGCTCCGCTTCAGAACCCGATCGTCCGGCTCTTGTCGCAGCTCGCCTGCATCGCGCTGAAGGCGGCGCCCACCCGGCCCAGCGTCTCGGCGTCGTCGACGAACACGCTGACGCTGTCATAGGGCGCGGTGCCGCCGGTGATGGCGATGGCATCGGCATTCGCGCGCGGCCGCGTCTCCACCCGCACGGAAACCGCCTTGTCCAGCGCGATGTCGAACTTGTGCCCGTTCCTCGCCACCAGCAGCAGCCGGCACGGCTGCGCGGCGTTGAACTGCACCGACTGCACCGGCGAGGCGATCGCGTTGTCCGGCCACCCGCGCACGCTGGCGATGCCGCGCGACAGCATGTCCTGGAGAAACGGCCCGGCGTTCGCCGCCGTGCCCGCCGCCCCGCACGCCGCCCCACCCTGGGCTGCCGCCGCCAGCAGGGCGAGGGCGGCCCCGGCGCGCAAGCCGGATGGCGGGCAGGATCGAACGCGCTTCATCGTCGGCACCGTGCCGCCCTTCCGCGCCCTCCGCAAGCCCCGCGCGCCCGGCGCGCGCGGTCAGAAGGGAACTTCGCCGATGTAGTTGCCGGCGCTGGCATAGCGGCACACCAGCACGTCCACCGTCGCGTTGCTGGCCTTGGCGCAGCCGACCTCGGTCGTGTCGCGCCACACCATCTGGGTGTAATGGCCGACGTCCTCGACCCGGCCGGTGACGCTGTTGTCCGGAAACACACCCGGCTTGAAGTATTTCTTCTCGCGCGCCCAGGCGTTGACCATCGCCTCGGGCGGGAAATAGCCCCGGGTCCCTTCCCACAGGTTCTCGCCTTCGGGCGCCGCCCTGTTCTCGGGGGCGTGCTCGAAGCGTGCCGTCGCCGCGAGATGGTCGGCCCAGCGCTGCGCCGAGCTGACCAGCGCCGGATTCCAGCGCAGCGGCGCCAACCCCAGTTGCGCCCGCTCGCCGTTCTGCGCGAACAGCACCCGCTCCTCGAAACGGTCGGACACGCCGCCCGCGCCGATCTGCAGCAGGCCCAGCAGCGCCACTGCGCAAAGCGCCCCCCGCGAGCGGTGCTTCCGGTGGGATTCGGGACGTCCGGCCATGCGATGCCTCCTGCGCGAGGCAGGACTGTCGCAGGTGCTGGTTGTCGCCCGACCAACCAGCAAGGCTAACGAACACGGTTACCCGCGCGGTAACCCCGTCCCGCGGTGCGTGTCGGCGCCCTCCGCCGCCGATCCCACGATCGTCACCGGATCGCCCGGCTGCAGCAGCTCGAACAGGCGCCGGGCAAACGCCGGCGGCGTGCCGATGCAGCCGTGCGTCGCCGCCGCCCGCCGCACCGCGCTGGCGTGCAGCGCGACCCCGTCGGCGGTCAGCCGCAGCATGAACGGCATGTCGGCGTCATAGACCCGCGAATGATGCGCCCGCGCCTTCTCCAGCACCGGGAACAGCCCGCGCGGCGTCGGCTTGTCGTTCGCGCCGAACAGGATCACCGCGGTGCCGATCTCGTGCCCGCCGCGAAACACCGAAAGCAGTTGCCGGTCGAGGTCGACGCGGACCCAGGCCGGTCCCGGCGGCACCCCGGAATCGTCCCAGACGAAGTCGCCGAAGCCCATTTGCCGGCCGATCTCGAACACGCTGCGAACGGGCTGGCCGGCGCCGTTGCCCATCGGCAGCACCGGCAGGCGGCCGGGCGCGAAGGCGATGCGGCGATAGGCGGTCACCGTCGCCACGCGGTCGCCCGGTGCCGGCGTCGCGGCGGCCCCGGCGTCGCGATGCACCACCGCCGGCCGCGAACCCAGAAAGACCGAGGCGCCCCCCGCGACCGCCAGCGCGCCCAGGACCAGCGGCGCCCGGCGCCGCCACCGTCCCGGCCGCCGTTCAGGCATCGCCCGGCGCGGGACAGGCCGAAGCACCACGCCGGGCTTTCGCCCGCAGCGCGCCGCTGACGATGGCCATGCCGACGATCATCGTCAGCCAGCCCGCCGGCTCCGGCACGGCGCCGGCACTGGCGCCCGGCACCGTCGCGTCGGGAATGTTCGCATCCGGTCCGATCACGCCCGGCCCGGGGGCCGGCGCCGCGCCGCCCGGCGCGCCACCCCCCGCCGGGGCCAGCAGCGGCGCGGCCGGAAACAGGCTGGCGGTGCGCAGCGGTGCCGCTGCCGTCCCGGCCGGCGTCAGCCCCGCATCCGGAAGCAGCCCGGGGTCGAACGTCCCGGACAACGGCCCGGGCGCGGACAGCAGGTCGAGCAGGGGCGTTTCGCCCGGCCCGGCCGGCGGCGCCTGGCGCACGTTCGACAGCACCCGCTCGAACGGCGCCGGCCGCGCGTCGGCCAGCCGGTTCGGGGCAATGCGTTGCTTGCTCTGGTAAAGCGCACGATGGCCGCGCGCACCGGGCGACCGATCGGCGAAATAGCGCAACGGATCGGAAAGCGAGTCGCCGATCGCCGCCAGCCGGTTGCCGACCGGCGCCCAGGCGAGGGCGCTGTCGAATGCGCCGGTCCAACCGCCAAACCCGGCCGAAACCACCACGACGGCCACCACGACCGGCATCCTGATGCGCCCGCGCATCATTCCCGGCAAGACCCGCCAGCACGACCCGATTGACGCAGGCATTTTCCTGTCGACCCCATACGACCCGCGCCGGCCCCTAGCGCAAGATTGCTGAACCACCGGTGAAGGTCCCCGTCGCTATCCCCGGATAATTTAGACCGTTGACCGTGGTTCCCCGGCCGCCTTTGCATTGCCCTCCGCTACCCTGCCGTGATGTCGCACGGAACCAGCCGGCGATCCGCTCATTGCTTGGCTGGGGAGCGGCGCCGGTGCGCCACCCCGGTGACTGCGGGAGGCGCGCATGGCGGCGCAACCAAAGGGACACGCATTCCTGCCGCTGCTGGGCATGGCGCTGGCGCGGCACATCCGTCGCGGCCGGCTGACGGTGATCGACTGGCGCGGACGCGTGGCCCGCTTCGGCGATCCTGCCGGCGAACCGGCCGTCACCATCCGCCTGCGCCGGCGCTGGCTGCCGCTGCGGCTGGCGCTGAACCCCGGGCTCGGCGCGGGCGAGGCGTGGATGTCGGGCGATCTCGTCATCGTCGAGGGCGACCTGCGCGGCCTGCTCGCGCTCATCACCGGCCAGCCCCGGCGCCTGCGCGAGCCTTGGGCGATCCGCGCGCTGGTGCAGGCGCGCCAGGCCTGGCGGCGCCTGCTCGGCGGCAACACCCGGCGCCTCGCCGGTCGCAACGCCCGCCACCACTACGATATCGGCAACGATCTCTACCGCCTGTTCCTCGACGAGGCGATGCACTACTCCTGCGCCTACTTCCCGCACGGCGGCGAGACACTCGAGGCCGCCCAGGCGGCGAAGGTCCGCCATATCGCCGCCAAGCTGGTGCTCGAACCGGGCTGCCGCGTGCTCGACATCGGTTCGGGCTGGGGCGGCATGGCGATCGCGCTGGCCCGGCTCGCCGGCGCACGCGTCACCGGCGTCACGCTCGCCCACGAACAACTGGCGCTGGCCCGCGAGCGTGCCGGCGAGGCAGGCCTGGCCGATCGCGTCGAGTTCCGCCTCAGCGACTACCGCGAGGTCGCCGGAACGTTCGATCGCATCGTCTCGGTCGGCATGCTCGAACACGTCGGCCATGCCCAGTACGAGGCCTATTTCGCCAAGGTCGCGCAACTGCTCGATGCCGACGGCGTCGCGCTGATCCATGCGATCGGCCGTTCCGATGCCAACGGCGGGCCCGATGCCTGGACCCAGCGCTACATCTTCCCGGGCGGCTACATCCCGTCGCTGTCCGAAGTGCTCCCCGCGATCGAGCGCAGCGGCCTCGTCGCCACCGACATCGAGATCCTCCGCCTACACTATGCTGAGACGCTGCGGCTGTGGTCGGAACGCTTCGCCGAACACCGCGCCGAGGCCCGCGCGATGATGGGCGAAACGTTCTGCCGGATGTGGGAATTCTACCTCGCCGGCGCCGAGATGAGCTTCCGCAACGGGGCGCTGATGGTGTTCCAGATCCAGCTCGCCCACCGCAAGGACGCGGTGCCGCTGACCCGCGACTACATCGCCGAGGCGGAGTCCCGGCTGGTGCGACCGGCCCGCCCCAACCTGCGCCGCGCCGGCTAGAGTCTCGATTGTGACGCCCGCGTCATCATGGCGTTGGCCCCAAGCGGGCTTCAAATCTTCGCGCACCCAGGTCCGGCGGCTCGGCAGGGCCGGACCAGCCGCGACACGCGCTATCCGCGCGGCAGCGCGTAGGCGATCACGCTGTCGCCCGCCGGCGTCTCCATGAAGTGGTGGCCGCCGGCGAAGATCGCGAGGTACTCGCGCCCGCCTGCCTCGTAGACGATCGGTGTCGCCTGCCCGCCCGCCGGCAGCGGCGCGTTCCACAGCGTCTTGCCGGTGCGCAGGTCGATCGCGCGGATCAGGTCGTCGGTGGCGGCGGCGATGAACACCAGCCCGCTCGCCGTCGTCACCGCGCCGCCGTTGTTCGGCGTGCCGATCGTCAGCGGCAGCGCGGTGGGAATGCCGAACGGCCCGTTGCGCCGCGCCGTGCCCAGCGGCCGGTCCCACAGCGTCCGCCCGGTGGCGATGTCGATCGCGCGGATGCCGCCATAAGGCGGGCGCTTGCACATCAGCCCGGTCCACGGCACCCGCCAGCCGGCATTGACGTCGATCGCGTACGGCACGCCCCACTGCGGGTCGACCGAGTGCGATTTCGGCGAGATCTTCTGGCTGGCGAAGCGCGGCTTGATCCCGCGCCGGTCGGCCTCGGCGCGCGGCACCAGCTTCAGGTAGTTCGGTACGTCGTTGTAGTTGGCGACGATCACCCCGCGCAGCGGATCGATCGACACCCCGCCCCAGTCGCTGCCGCCGTTGTAGCCGGGATACTGCACGGTGTGGCGATCGGCGCGCGGCGGGGTGAAATAGCCGCGATAGTCGGCGCGGCGGAACTGGATGCGGCACAGCATCTGGTCGATCGGCGACATCCCCCACATGTCGGCCTCCACCATCGGCGGCTTGCGCACGGTGTTCCACAGGCTCTCGATCTGCGTCGGCGCGCGTTCCTGCGGCTCGACCCCGCCCTGCGGCGCGCGGATCGTGCCGATCGGCGTCAGCGATTTGCCGGTGGCGCGGTCGACGACGAAGAAATCGCCCTGCTTCGACGGGATCACCAGCGCCGGCGTGCCCTTGTAGTCGATCAGCGACGGCGGGCTGCCGAAGTCATAGTCCCACACGTCCTTCACCACCGCCTGGAACTTCCAGCGCGGCCGCCCGGTGGTCGCGTCCAGCGCGACGATGGAGCTCGAATAGGCGTTCTCCTCGGGCGTGCGCCCGGTCGAGATGTAGTCGTCGGCAACGTTGCCCAGCGGCACGTAGACGAGCCCCAGCTTCTCGTCGGCGGTGCTGCCGGTCCACATGTTGGGGGTGCCGCGCGTCCAGGTCTGGCCCGCTGGCGGATAGCCGGTCCAGTCCGGATGCGTCATGTCCCAGGCCCAGGCCAGCTTGCCGGTCCGCGCGTCGAACCCCTGGATCACCCCTGATGGCGATTGGCGCGACTGCCCGTCGAGGATCTGGTGGCCGACGACGATCACCCCCCGCACGATGCTCGGCGCCGAGTTGATCGAGGCCAGCCCCGGGAACACCGGCCCCATGCCGATCTTGGTGTCCTGCTGGCCATTGCCGTTGAATTCGCGGCATGGTTGCCCGGTGCGCGCGTCGAGCGCGATCAGCCGCGAATCAAGCGTGCCCTCGATCACGCGCAGCGCGCAAGGGGTGCCGTCCGCCTCTCCGGGCACGCGATAGGCGGCCACCCCGCGGCACGCCGTCGTATAGGGAATCCACGCGTCGGGCACCTGCGGGTCGTAACGCCAGGCCTCGCGCCCGGTCTGCGCATCCAGCGCGACGACGACGTTCTTGGCGGTGCAGCTGTACAGCAGGTTGCCCAGCTTCAGCGGCGTGTTCTCGGTGCCGTAGAGCTTCGCGAAGTCCGGGTCCCGCGGCAGCCCGCCGGTATGTGCCTGCCAGGCCACCTGCAGATGGCCGACATTGGCGGGATTGATCGCGGTCAGCGGCGAATAGCGCCAGTTGGCGTAAGTGCCGCCATACGCCGGCCAGTCACGCCCGGTCGCCAGGCCGGACGGGTCGGCCATCCCTTGCGAACTCGCCGCCGGCAGCGCCAGCACCGTCGCGTCGTCCTGGCCCAGCACCGCGAAGATCGCGACGACCGCCACCACCGCGACGGCGATGCCGCCGCCCGCCAGCCGCCAGCGGCGCGGGCTTGCCGCGATCGCGGCCATCGCCAGCGCCACCAGCACCAGCATGACCAGCGGCGCCACCAGCCAGGGCACCATCGCCCAGGCATTGCCGCGCGCCTCCGCCAGCCCCCACAGCGCGGTGATCACGAACAGCGCGACGTAAAGCCAGCCGCCCAGCAGGCGCGCGTGCCACAAGTGCCAGCCGGCGGCCACCATGACGATCCCCGCGAGCAGGTAGTACACCGATCCGCCCAGCACCGCGAGCCACGCCCCGCCGACCAGCAGGACCAGTCCGATCAGCGCGAGGATGATCGCGACGATGTGCGCCGCCCAGGGATGCCGCATGGAAACACTCCGCTCCGGGCCCGTCGTCCTGCAAACGGAGCGGATCGCGGCGCGTTCCCGGCGCTAACGTCGCCCGCGATCGATCCGGAAGACGACATAGCCGCGAAACCGCGGGTCGCTCGCCAGCCGGGGAGGGGCCTTCCAGCCGCTGCCCTCCGCCAAGGCGACGCGATAAGGCGGGGTAAACGCGGTCATCGCGGCGAACCAGGCCGCGTATCCCGGGATCGTCTCGCGGCCCTGGTAAGTCTGCACCACGACCTCGTCGACCACGCCCGCCAGCCGCGCCAGCTCGCGCGGATCGCCATGCGCCGACCAGTCCAGCAGCCCGGTGACGGAAAGCTGCCACCGCCGCGGCAGCGCCGCCCGCAGCCCGGCGAGGAACCGCCGGTAGCCGCCGATCCCCCGCGTCGCCGCGTCGAAATCGACCTGCAACCCGACCAGCCCGGTCCCCGCCGCCCGCCAGCGCGCCATGTCCGCGAAAATGGCCCGGCGCGTCGCCTCGTCCCAGTCGAGCCGGTCGCTGCGCACCACCAGCCAGACCGCGCTGTCCGGCAGGCGCGGCGTCCCGGAACGCAACCGCACCAGCCCCGGCCGGCCTCCCGCCCGCACCTCGCCGTCCAGCAGGTACAGCAGCCGTGGCCGCACCCCGGCCGGCGGCTTCACCCCCGGCCACAGGTAGAACGCGTCGTAGTCCGCCGCCGCCACCGTCGGCAGCGGGGCAGGGGCCTGCGGCTCCTCGCGCCGGCATCCCGCCAGCAGCAGCAGCCCCGACGCCAGCGCCCGCCTCACCACCAGAAGCGCAGCGCCTGCGCCCACCGGCTCTGCGGATAGGCGCGCTTCAGCTCGTCGAACCAGGCCTTGCGCGTCGCCTTGGGCACTTCCGCCCGCTCGTTCCCGACCGGCGGCCCCGAGCAACTGTTGTAGCCCGACGGCGCATAGCACATCACCGCCCGGTACAGCGCATAGGCCCGCAGGTCCGCCGCCGCCGTGCGATCCGCGATCACCGCCTGGTAGATCGCGTCGCGACCGCGCGGCTGGCCGGGGAACTGGTCGCTGCCGCCGCCCAGCGCGTCGACTGGCGGCCGCTCATAGCCGACGCCGAACGCGTCGAACCCGTTGAGCCGCAGGAAATCGCCCAAGCACAGCTTCGCCCGCGCATCGCCGGGATTGCGCGCCAGCGTCGCTGCGGTCTGCGCGATCGCCGGGCAGGCGAAGCCGTCGGACCACTTGCCCTTCGCGAACACCCCCACCGGCACCGGATCGCTTCCCGCCATCCAGCCGATGGTGCCCTCGCGCGGCGGGTTGGGCTGGAGCAGCGCGAGGTCGCCGCCGAAATCGCCATAGAAACCCCGTGTCAGCCCCTTCGCCAGCAGCGTGAAGCGCGCCAGATCCCGCTCGTGCGCCGGGCGGGCGGCGTCGCGCGCGGTCGCCCGCAGGATCGCCGGCGGCGCCACGCTGCGCAGCAGTACCTCGCGTGTGGCGCTGTCGGTCACCGGCGATCCGGGCGCGAACACCGCCGCCATCCGTCCGCCGTTGGTCCACGCCTGCGCCAGCCCCAGCTCGACCAGCGGGCGCTGGTAGAGGCCGGTGGCACCGCCCATCAGCTCGCGCCAGAACCCGGCGGCATTGCGATCGCCGGCGCGCCCCAGCGCCACCCCGCGCAGCACCTGCCGGCTGAACGCCAGCGGCGTGTACCCCGCCTGTCGCGCGTCGTCGGGGATCGCCGCCAGCACCGGCCTGGGGTCCTCGCCGGCGTGGATCGTCCGCGCCGCGCCGAGGAAGCCATAGAGCGCATCGCGCCCGGCGAACGCCGGCTGCTGCGCCGCCAGGTCGGCGGCGGTCAGCCCCGGCTTGCCGTCCGCCGGCCGCATCCGCCGCAAGTCGGCGGCGGCCAGCATCAGCGGCGCCTCCTGCCCCTTGACCACTTCGGCGACATCGCCGTCGCTGCCCAGCAGCCGCACGTCGATCTCCTCGACGAGGTCCGCCGCCGCCTCGCTGTCGCCGGGGGTGGCAAGGGCCAGCGCCTCGTAGTCGCGGGCCAGCCCGGCGCGATCACCGCCGAGCCAGCGCACGCGACGCATCAGCCCCCGCGCCGATCCGGCATAGCGGCCTTGCGGCCAGGCCTTCAGGTACGCGCCGATCGCCGCCTGCGCCCCGGCCAGCGCCGCCTTGTCCACCTTGCCGGCGGAGAAATCGCCATACTGGTCGGTCGCCGTCGCCACCGCCGCGCGCAGGCCGACGCGGATCGGCATGTACGCCGCCGTCTCGCGCACCCAGGCGCTGCCGGCCGTGGCCAGCGCCGCATAGCCGGCCTTTGCGGCCGCCCAGTCGCCGGCATAGAACGCATCGGTGGCCTTCAGGTAGGCGCCATAGTCGCGCGCCACCCCGCTCGCCGGCAAGGCCGTCCAGTCAACCGCCCCGCAGCCGACCGCCGCGCGCAGCCTTTCCAGCACCGCACGATCGGCCGCCGCCAGCTTCGGCTCCGCCGCCAGCGCCGCGCCGAACGCCGCCACCACCTCGGGCGTCGGCGGATCGGCCCGGGCCACCGTCCCCGCCGCGACCGTGCAGGCGCTGTCCGGCGCGGCGTCGCGCCCGCGCTGGTCCTCGGCCCGGGGCCAATAGCTCTGGCGCAGCCCCGCCCAGGTCAGGAACGTGCGCCCGAACTCGCGATTGTCCCAATCCCGCTTCGGATAGGCCGCGCCGGTCTCCGCCACCGGCCGCAGGCTGCGGATCAGCAGCAGCAGGTTGATCCGCGAATCGTTGCCGGGGCTCAGCGCGATGTTCCCGGCGCACTGGTAGTCGGGCACCAGCACCGACCACGCCGGCGAGCACCCGGGATCGGCGCACGCCCACGCCACCCCGCCCGCTCCCGCCAGAACCACGGCCACAGCCGCGCCCCACCGCCGCTTCAGCATCGCCCCTGTCCTCCTGCCCGGCCAGCATAGCGGCCCGCCCGCGCGATGCCCATGGCCGGCCACCATTTCCTGTAGGCAACCGCCCGGATCGCAGGCACACTGCCGGCAGGCAGACTGGGAGAAATGCCGTGGCCATCGACCTCACCGGCGGGCAACCGCTGACCCGTGATTTCGTCTTCCCCGCGCAGCCCGGCCCCGACGTCCGCGACGCCGCCAATTTCTGGCTCGAGGAGGAGAACGGCGCGTTCGCCATGCGCATCGGCATCGAGGGCTGGGCCGATCACTGGCACGCGCACGACATCTGGCTCGACGTCGCCTTCGCCGACGGTTGCGTCTTCCACGCCCGCGAAAGCGGCACCCCGCCTTCGCCGATCGACGCCGCCGGCAACCCGACGATCCTCGGCGCCGGTCCGGTGCGGCTGCAATGCATCGAACCGTTCGCGCTGTGGCGCGCGACGATGGATCCGCACGCGGTCGCCCGCACCACCGCGACGCAGCTGATCGACGGCAACCTGCCCCCCGCCGATGCGCCGCGCCAGCAGGTCAGCTTCGACATCGCCTTCCGCCCCGCCGCGCCGCCGCTGGTCTCGGGCACGCTCACCGCCGAATCGCGCGAACTCATGGCGGGTGAGCAGGGCAGCTTCATCAGCCCCCGTTTCGAGCAGCTCTGCCGCGCCGAAGGCTGGCTCGCCATCGACGGCGAACGCATCGCGTTCAAGGGCCAGGCCTTGCGCATCAAGCGCCAGGGCGTGCGCAAGTACGAAGGGTTCTGGGGCCACTGCTGGCAATCGGCGCTGTTCCCCAGCGGCAAGGCGTTCGGCGTCAACACCTTCCCCCCGCGCGATGATGGCGCGCCCAACTTCAACGAGGGCTTCGTGTTCACCGGCGACGGTGCGCTGAAACCGGCCAAGGCAGTGTCCTCCCCCTGGCTGCGCCGGTTCCTCACGCACGGCGAGCCGGTACCGCTGGTCCTGGAAACCGAGGACGGCGAACGGCACCATATCGACGGCACCACCTTCATCGCCTGCCGCTCGGTCGGCCCCAGCATCCTGCCGCCCAGTTTCCCGCTGATCCAGCAGGCCCACGCCACCTACACCTGGGACGGCGAACGCGCGACCGGCATGATCGAGCGTTCCTCGTTCCGCGCGCAGATGGAGCTGGACTGACCGGCCGGCCCGAACGGGAGCAATGCCATGCAACGGCTCACCGAACTCGATCTCCCCGACCTCCCGCTCGAGGACCCGGCGTTCTCGGCCGATCCGTTCCCCTACATCGCCGCCGCGCGGCGGCGCCATCCCTGGGCGGCGCGCTGCGGCCACGGCATCGTCATCCACGGGTTTTCCGCGATCAAGGCGCTGCTCTGGCGCGATGGCGCGCTCGAAGGGTCCTATGCCGACGTCGTCGGGCTGATGGGCGCGCATGGCACGCCCTGGGGCCGCTTCCAGGAAGAGATGCTGCTGGCCCGGCAGGGCGATGCGCACAAGCGCATCCGCGGCCTGCTCGCCCCCGCGTTCACCCCGCGCCAGGCCGCCCGCCATCGCCCGCTGATGCGCGCCGTGATCGCCGAGCTGCTCGACGCGTGGGCGCCGAAAGGCGCGTTCGATTTCGAGGAGTTCGCGGCCCAGTTCCCGATCGGGGTGATGTGCAGCCTGATCGGCGCCCCGCGCGCCGTCATCCCGGAATTGCGCGCCTCGCTGGAGGCGCTGGGCCTCAGCCAGAGCCTCGATCGCGCCCATCTTCCCGCGCTGCAACGCGCGACCGGCCAGCTCGACGCCTTCGTGCAGGAACTCGTCGCCGGGCGTCGCGCCGCCCCGCGCGAGGAAGGCGCGGACCTGCTGCAGCTGCTGGTCGATCAGATCGACCGCGGCGGCCTGACCGAGCGCGAACTCCACGACCTGCTGATCTTCCTGTTCGTCGCCGGCTACGATACCTCCAAGAACGCGCTGACGCTGGCGATGGCGGTGCTGGTCGAACGGCCGGACCTCTACGCGCGCTGCGCCGAAGACCCCGCCTTCTGCCGCCGTCTGGTCGAGGAGAACTTCCGCTACCTGACGACCTCGACGATCCCGCGCATCGCCCGCGCGGACATCGTCCACGACGACGTCCTGATCCCCCGGGACACGATGCTGTTCTTCCCGGTCAGCATCGCCGGGCGCGATGGCCGCGTGATCGACGATCCCGACCGCTTCGATCCCGATCGCCGGCAGATCCGCACCCACATGGCGTTCGGCATGGGCGCGCACATCTGCCTCGGCCAGTTCATCGCCCGCGCCCAGATCGAGGAAGACCTACACCAGATCGCCCGCCGCCTGCGCAATCCGCGCCGCACCGGCCCGTCGCAGTGGCGGCCGTTCTATGGCGTCTGGGGCCTGCGCGGCCTGCCGATCGCCTTCGATGCGGGCGTCAGCTGAAGTAGGCGGACTTCCCGGTTTCGGAAAACTCCGTCAGCGCCGCCTCGACGATCCCCCGCGCCTTGTCGTGGCCGGCGGTGATGCCCACCAGCGATTCCTGCGCCAGCGACTGCGCCATCGCGGCAATCACCATCGTCGCGAACTCGGGGTCGATCGACGGGGTGATGCCCTTGGCCGCCAGGTGATCGACGAGGATGCGCGTCTGAAGCGCGCGCAGCGCCTCGGCGCTCTCGCGCACCACCTCGCGCACCGCAGGGCGCCGCGCCGCCAGCGCCGCCAGTTCCAGCGCCAGCACCGACATCCGCGAATCGTTCATCATCCGCCAGATCGCGTGCAGCGGATCGTCGGTCCGCGCGGTGCGCTCGAACGCCGCCATCGCCTTGGCATGGGTGTCGCGCACCACCAGCACGAGCAACTCGTCGACCGATTCGAAGTAATAGTGCAGGATCTGCCGCTTCAGGTTCAGTCGCTCGGCCAGCGTGCGCGAGGTCAGCGCGCCATGCCCTTGCTCGCGGATGATGTCCGCCGCCGCCGCGATCAGCGTCGCCCGCATTTCGGAATCGGCCGGCGCCCGCCGGCGGCTGGAAACCACGCGTCTTTTCCCCTGCTGCTCGTGGTCCTGTAACGATTGCCGGCGCCGCGCGCAAATCGCCGCGATACCGCGCCGGCGATCCCCTTCCCCGGCGGGGCAGTTGACCGGCGCTGCCCCGCTGGCGATCATCCCCCCGACCGCGCGCGATCGATGCCCGCGGCAGGGAGAGCCTGACCGCCGATGTGGCACGTCCTCGATTCCGACCAGGAGATGCTGCGCGACATGACCGCGCGCTATCTTGCCGATAACGCCGCGCTGCCGCAGTTGCGCAAGCTGCGCCATGATCCCGCCGGCTTCGCCCCGGGCTACTGGACCGCCGGGGCGGAACTCGGCTGGACCTCGCTGCTGGTGCCCGAGGAACACGGCGGCGGCAGCGTCAGCGGGCGCGGCGCCGTCGATTGCGCGCTGATCGCCTATGAATTCGGCAAGGCGGCGGCGCCCGGCCCGCTGGTCGATTGCAACGTCGTCGCCGCCGCGCTGGCCGATGCCGGGCAGGGGACCGCCGCCGCGGCCGAGGTGCTGTCGGGCCTGCTCAGCGGCCAGGCCATCGCCGCGGTCGCGCTCGGCTGGGCGCCCTGGCTGCGTCCCGACCAGGCCGGCGTGACCGTGCGCCGCGACGGCGCCGACTACGTGCTCGACGGCACGGTCCGCCCGGTCGAATCGGCCGGCCAGGCGCAGTGGCTGCTGGTCACCGCGCACGGCGCCGAGGGGCCGTCGCAGGCGCTCGTGCCGACCGGCGCCCCCGGCCTCGCGATCACGCCGCTCAAGGGCCTCGACGTCACCCGCCGCTTCTCCGCCGTCCGTTTCGACGGCGTCCGCGTCCCCGCCGCGGCGCTGCTCGGCGAACCCGGCGGCGCCCGCGCGCAACTCGCCCGCCAGATCGCCAACGCCGCGGTGATCCTCGCCGCGGAATCGACCGGGGCGATGGACGCCGCCTTCGCGATGACCGTGGACTGGGCATTCCAGCGCTACACCTTCGGCCGCGCGCTCGCGTCCTACCAGGCGCTCAAGCACCGCTTCGCTGACATGAAATCGTGGCTCGAAGCCAGCCACGCGGTCGCCGACGCCGCCGCCGAGGCCGTCGCCGACCGCACCCCCGCCGCCGCCGAATACGCCAGCGCCGCCAAGTCCTACATCGGCGATCGCGGGCCGGAGCTGGCGCAGGAATGCGTCCAGCTCCACGGCGGCATCGGCGTCACCTACGAACACGACCTGCACTTCTTCCTGCGCCGCGTCACGCTCGACCGGCTGCTCTACGGCACCCCGGCCGACCATCGCCGGCTGATCGCCGCCATCCAGATCGAACAGGAGCAAGCCGCATGAGCGACGATCTCGAACCGGTGGAGGATTTCCGCCGGCGCGCCCGCGCCTGGATCCAGGCCAACCTCGGCCCGGTGCAACCCTGGGACCTCGACCAGAATTGCGAGAACGACGCGGAGGAACTCAAGGCCGTCGCCCGCGATCGTGCCTTGCAGCGCAAGCTCCACGACGCCGGCTTCGCCGGCTTGTGCTTCCCCAAGGAATACGGCGGACAGGGCCTCACCCCGGCGCACCACCGCGCCTTCTGCGAGGAACTGGCCGGCCACGAGTTCCCCTCGCGCTTCGCCGTGCCGACCTTCTCGCCCTGCGCCTCGATCATCCTCGAATGCGGCACGGCCGAGCAGAAGGCGCGCCATCTGCCGGCGATCCTCCGGGGCGATGAAGTCTGGTCGCAACTCCTGTCCGAGCCCGGCGGCGGTTCGGACGTTGCCGGCGCCACCACCTCGGCGGTGCGCGATCCCGCCACGGGGGACTGGATCATCAACGGCTCGAAAGTCTGGACCTCGCGCGCCTGGTGGGCGGACTGGGGCCTGATCCTCGCGCGCACCAACTGGAACGTGCCCAAGCACCAGGGCCTGACGGTATTCATGGTGCCGCTGCAACAGCCCTCGATCGAGATCCGCCGGATCGAGCGCCTCAACGGCGAGAGCGAGGCCTGCGAGGAATTCTTCACCGACGTCCGCGTCCCCGACAGCGACCGCATGAGCGAGATCGACGGCGGCTGGACCGTCGGCCAGCGCTGGATGTACCACGAGCGCGTCGGCCACAACTCGCCGTGGGTGCTGCGCCCGGTCGGCCTCAAGCAGAACGAGAGCAAGGAGCCGACACTGGTCGCGGTCGCCCGTCGCGCCGGCCGTCTCGACGATCCCGCCGCGCGCGAGCTGATCGGCGAGGGGCAGGCGCTCAAGATCGTCACCCACGAATTGCAGCGCCGACTTGCCAGCGCCGCCGCCTCGGGCGCCGGCAACACCGACCTGTCGTCGATCGACCGCCTGTTCCGCGGCCTCGCCGGCGTGCGTCAGGCGACGATCGCGCTCGAGCTCGCGGGCGGGCAGGCGGCGGCGTGGAGCGAGGAGGAGGAGGCCGACACCGGCTCGCAGGGCATGCGCTACCTGATGCGCCAGGTCACCTGCATCGGCGGCGGCACCACCGAGATCGCCCGCAACGTCATCGCCGAACGCGTGCTCGGCATGCCGCGCGAGCCCTCGGGCGACAAGGGCGTGCCGTTCCGCGACGTGCCGCGCGGCCCGTCGCGCAAGACCTAGCAAGCGCGGCCTCCCCCGCCTGCAATCCCGCCCTCGCCGAAGCCGGCGCGGGTCGCTCCGGTGCGATTCGCGCCTACGTATTCGACCGCAAGGGCCGGTCAGCATCAAATTCACCACGCCGGTTTACCACCGCCGCACGATTGCGGGCGCGCAGCCCGCCAGCCAAGGCAGTGAAAAGGCAGCGAAATGCAGGCGATGCAGACTCCGTTCGTCACCTTCTCGGACGAGAACTACGCGTCCTTTCCCAAGATTCGCGCGCATCTCGACAAGGGCGGCGACGCCGCGCTCGGCGCGCTCTACCGGCGGATCGCCTTCCACCCGGAGACCAGCCGGCTGCTGCCCACCGACCAGGCCCGCGCCGGCGCCGCCGCCGCGCAGATGCGCCACTGGCGGGCGCTGTTCGCGTCCCCGCGGCTCGACGAGGCCGCGCGCCAGCGCTCGGCGCACATCGGCCAGCGCCATGCCCAGATCGGCCTCGCGCCGGAATTCTACATCGGCGGCTACGCGATCGTGCTCGAGGAACTGATCATGGACATGGTCGGCAGCCGCCTCCGCCCGGGCAGCCGTCGCCTCGCCCGCGCCGTGGCGACGCTGGTGAAGGCCGCGCTGTTCGACATGGAAGCGGCGCTGCTCGCCTATTTCAAGGCCGAGCAGGACGACCGCGGCCGCGTCATCGCCGAACTCGGCAAGGCGCTCGCGGCGCTGTCGACCGGCGACCTGCGCGCGGAGCTGGCCAATCTCCCCGCCGCCTACGATCGCGTCGCGCAGGACTTCCACGGCATGCGCTTCGCGATGTCCAACCTCGTCACCCGCATCACCGATGCCGCCGATGGCATCCGCACCGGCGCCGCCGAGATCAGCTCGGCCTCGAACGATCTCGCCCAGCGCACCGAGCAGCAGGCCGCCGGGCTCGCCGACATCGCCGGCCTGCTGGGCGAGCTGACTCACTCGGTCGACATCACCGCCGGCAGCGCCCAGCAGGTCAACACCACCGTCGGCGAAGTCGACGAACACGCGCGCAAGGGCGGCGAAGTGGTCGAGGCCGCGGTCATCGCGATGGACAAGATCCGCGGCAGCTCGGAGGAAATCTCGCAGATCCTCGAGGTGATCGAGGCGATCGCGCTGCAGACCAACCTGCTCGCGCTCAATGCCGGGGTCGAGGCCGCCCGCGCCGGCGAGGCCGGCAAGGGCTTCGCCGTCGTCGCCAACGAGGTCCGCGCGCTCGCCCACCGCACCACCGATTCGGCACGCGTCATCAAGGACCTGATCGGCAAGTCGAGCGTCGACGTTCACGAAGGCGTCGAGCTCGTCGCCCGCACCGGCGAAGCGCTGCGCTCGATCATCGAGAGCGCCGACCGCGCCACCGGCCAGGCGCGCGAGATCGCCCACTACGCCTCGCGCCAGGCGGATTCGCTGGGCCGGGTCAACGGTCAGATCCGCCAGATCGACCTCAACACCCAGCAGAACGCGGCGATGTCCGAACAGGCCAACGCCGCCGCCCGCGCCCTCGCGCACCAGTCGGCCGAACTCGCCCAGGTCGTCGCGCAATTCCGCTTCGAACGCCGCGAAAAACCCCGCGCCGAACGCGAGGCGGCGTCGAGGCGCGCCCTCAAGGCCGCCTGACCCCGCCGCCGTTCACTCCGCCAGCCGCGCCTGCATGTCCTTGCCGGTCCAGTCGTGGCCGCCGGTGATGCGCCACTTCTCGCGCCCGTCGGCGCCATAGAAGATCGTCACCGGCAGCGACTGCGCCTGGTACTTCACCGTCGCGTCGTTGTTCGGATCGAGCCAGGGCTCCAGCCGGTCGAGCCGCCTGGCCTTCAGGAATTCCGCCACTTTCGCCGGCTCGCCCAGGTCCTCCGACACGGTCAGCACCCGCACCTTGCCCTGTCCCGCCAGCGCGTTCAGCGTCGGCAGCTCGGTCACGCACGGCGCGCACCAGGTCGCCCAGAGGTTGACCAGCAGCGGCCCCTTCAACCCCGCCAGCCGCAGCTCCCTGCCCGCCGGATCGCGCACCACCAGGTCGGGCAACGCCGCCCCGGCATGGCTGCGATCGACCTTGCCTCCTGCCTCCCCACTGGCCTCCACCCCCGCCGGAGGTTGCGCCTGCCGGTCGCTTTGCCTATCGCAGCCCCCCGCAAGCAGCAGCAGGCTGCCCAGCGCAAGGGAAGCGAACTTGAGCGACACCGGGGACAATTCAGGCAAGGCAGGCTCCGCGCAGCACGGGGCGAACGCCATGTGGGGCGGCCGTTTCGCGGCCGGCCCGTCGGCGATCATGCGCGAGATAAATGCCTCGATCCCGTTCGACAAGGCGCTGTGGCGGCAGGACATCGCCGCCAGCAAGGCGCACGTCGCCATGCTCGGCGCGCAGGGCATCGTCACCACCGCCGACGCGCTCGCCATCCGCGACGGCCTCGATGCGGTGGCGGCGGAGTACGAAGCCAGCGGCGTCCCCGAGGACTGGGACCTCGAGGACATCCACATGACCACCGAAAGCCGGCTGGCGGAGCTGATCGGCCCGGCCGCCGGCCGCCTCCACACCGCGCGCAGCCGCAACGACCAGGTCGCCACCGATTTCCGCCTCTGGGTCCGCGATGCCTGCGACCAGGCGCTGGCCGGGCTGCACGCGCTCCAGACCGCGCTCGTCGCCCGCGCCGGAGAGCATGCCGCCAGCATCATGCCCGGCTTCACCCACCTGCAGACCGCGCAGCCGGTCACGCTCGGCCACCACCTGCTCGCCTACTACGAGATGGCCGCGCGCGACGTCTCGCGCTTCGCCGATGCCCGCGCCCGGATGAACCGCTGCCCGCTCGGCGCCGCCGCGCTGGCGGGCACCGGCTTCGCGATCGACCGGCACATGACCGCGCAGGCGCTCGGCTTCGCCGGCCCCACCGCCAACAGCCTCGATTCGGTCAGCGACCGCGATTTCGCGCTCGATTACCTGATGGCCGCCGCGCAATGCGCGCTGCACCTGTCGCGGCTGGCGGAGGAGTTCATCATCTGGGCCAGCCAGCCGTTCGGCTTCGTCACCCTGCCCGACAGCCTGTCGACCGGCAGCAGCATCATGCCGCAGAAGAAGAACCCCGACGCGGCCGAGCTGGTGCGCGGCCACTCGGGCCGCATCATCGGCGCGCTGACCAGCCTGATGATCACCATGAAAGGCCTGCCGCTCGCCTATTCCAAGGACATGCAGGACGACAAGCCGCCGGTGTTCGAGGCCGCCGGCCTGCTCACCCTCTGCCTCGCGGCGATGACCGGCATGGTCGAGGGCGCGACCTTCCGCACCCAGCGGATGCGCGCCGCGGCGGAGCTCGGCTACGCCACCGCCACCGACCTCGCCGACTGGCTGGTGCGCCAGGCCAACATCCCGTTCCGCGAGGCGCACCACATCACCGGCAGCGCGGTCAAGCTGGCGGAGGGCAGGGGCGTCGCGCTCGACGCGCTCACCCTTGCCGAACTCCAGGCGATCGACCCGCGCATCGACGATCGCGTGTTCGCCGCTCTCTCGGTCGAAGCCTCGGTCGCCTCGCGCGCCAGCCATGGCGGAACCGCCCCGGCTCAGGTACAGCAACGCGTTGCCGAGGCGCGCGCCGCGCTCGGGCTGGAGTAGGCCGATGCGCAAGACCGTCCCGCTGCTGCTGCTCGCCACGCTGGCGCTGTCGGCCTGCGGCGTCCGCCGCGATCTCAAGCCGCAGGCGGGCAGGGCGCTCCCGGTGGCGCCCTACGGCCACGCCGACCAGCCCGGCTCGGACGACCTGCTGACGACGACCTCGCAGGAACGCCCCGGCCGCAACGTCGAACTGCGCACCCGCTCCGAGCCGCGCACCGACGATCCTTTCGACCTTCCGCCAAAGGGCTAGAAGCACCGCGCAAAAAAGTGGGCACCGGTTTTTTGCTAGAGCGGTGCGACAACCAACAGCACCGCGCAAAAAAGTGGGCACCGGTTTTTTGCTAAAGCGGTGCGACATCAAAAAGAGACCACCATGGACCATTTCGACTACAAGGACGGCGTCCTCCACGCCGAGGACGTGCCGCTGCCGGCGATCGCCGCCGCCGTCGGCACCCCGGTCTACGTCTATTCGCGTGCCACGCTCACCCGCCACGCCCGCGTGTTCCGCGATGCGCTGGCGGCGCGGCTGCCGCGCCTGCACATCGCCTTCGCGGTCAAGGCCAACCCCAATCTCGCGGTGCTCAGGCTGCTCGCGTCCGAAGGCTACGGCGCCGATGTCGTCTCCGGCGGCGAGCTGGAGCGCGCGCTGGCGGCGGGCATCCCGGCGGCCGACGTGGTGTTCTCGGGCGTCGGCAAGACCCGCGCCGAACTGGCGCGCGCGCTCGATGTCGGCCTCGGCCAGTTCAACCTCGAAAGCGAGGAGGAAGGCCACGAGCTCGCCGACATCGCCGATTCGCGCGGCCTCACCGCCACCTGCGCGCTGCGGGTGAACCCGGACGTCGATGCCGGCACCCACGCCAAGATCAGCACCGGCAAGGCCGAGAACAAGTTCGGCGTCCCCTACGATCGCGCCGCCGCGATGTACGCGCGCCTCGCCGCGCGCCCCGGCCTCGCCATGCGCGGCCTCGCCGCCCACATCGGCAGCCAGGTCACCAGCCTCGCCCCCAGCCGCGCCGCATTCGTGCGCATGGGCGACCTGATGCACGGCATCCGCGGCGAAGGCCATGCCGTCACCCACATGGACCTCGGCGGCGGCCTCGGCGTGCCCTACAAGCTCGGCGAGCAACTGCCCGGGCCGGACGAATACGCGGCGATGGTGGCGGACGTGACGGCCGACTGGGACGCGACGATCATGTTCGAACCCGGCCGCGTCATCGTCGGCAATTCCGGCGTGCTGGTCACCGAGGTGATCCGGGTCAAGCCCGGCGTCAGCGCGCCGTTCGTGGTGGTCGACGCGGCGATGAACGACCTCGTCCGCCCGGCGATGTACGACGCCTGGCACGATTTCCTCGCGGTCACGCCGACCGGCGAGCGCACGGTGGCGAACATCGTCGGCCCGATCTGCGAAAGCAGCGACACCTTCGCGATGGGCCGCGAGATCGACGTCGTGAAGGCCGGCGACCTCGCCGTCTTCCGCACCGCCGGCGCCTATGGCGCGACGATGGCGAACACCTACAACTCGCGGCCGCTGGTGCCCGAGGTCATGGTCGATGGCTCGCGCTGGGCCATCGTGGCGGACCGGATCGAGCCGAGCACGATCCTCGCGGCGGAGCGGGTGCCGGAGTGGTTGTAGTAACCCGGCCCCGAGTCTCGTAATGTCCCCGAGCGTTCAGGCCGCGCGCAGCGCCTCGCGCGCCTCGCGCGGCAATTGCGCGATCACCGAGAGATAGGCACTCGCTGTCGCGTCCGGCTGCCGTCGGCCCTGTTCCCAACCCTTCAACGTCGCCAACGGAATCCGGTAGGCGGAAGCGAACGCCTGCTGCGACAATCCCAGCCCCTCGCGGATCGCGCGCACGTCAGGCACCTCGACGGTATGGATGCGCGCCACCTTGCCCTTGCCCTGGGCATGCGCAGCGGCCTCTTCCATCGCCGCGATCAGGTCCGTGCCAAAGCTCGACATCGCCGTGTTCCTTGCGTTCACTCCACCGTGGCCTTGATCGTCGCCGCGAAGGCGGCCACCGCTTTCTTTTCATCCGCGCTCAAATTGCTTGCCTGCGCCTTGGCATAGGCCAGCAACAGGTAGAGCGGACAATCGGGCCGGTAGAAGAAATAGACCACCCTCGCCCCGCCGCGCCTGCCACTGCCCGAGCGTGCCCAGCGCAGCTTTCTGACTCCGCCGGTGCCGGGGATCACGTCGCCCGCCTCGGGATTGTGGGCGACGTAATCGACCAGCTCCGCCCGCTCGCCTTCGCTCCAGATTTTCTCGGCCGAGCGCGCGAATGCCTGTGTCTCGGCCACGGTAATCGGAAGCGACTGCATAGCGGGTATACGTCAATGACGCCTAACAAGCAAGGGAGGGGTGTTGACCTTCCATGACACGACGTTTAGGTATAATATACTGAAAACAAACTGAAATTCCCCATCCTGTCCAGGGGACGGTTGTCAAATTTTATTGATCGGCACGGCAATGACCGCTTACGAGAGCATCAAGCAGGGACTGGAAGAAGCGATTGCCTTTGCGCGGGGCGAAGCCGCCGGCGCGATGGTGCATCAGGTGGCAGTGCCTGAAGTCGACGTTGCAGCGATCAGGGCAAGTACCGGACTATCACAAGGCGCGTTCGCGAAGAGCATCGGCGTCGCCAAGGGAACACTGCTGAACTGGGAGCAGGGACGCAGGAGGCCGACCGGTCCCGCGCAGGTGCTACTGGCAATGATCTCGCAACGGCCGAGTCTGGTGCGGGAATTGCTCGATTCGCCGATGGAGCAGCCGACGGGGTAGGCCAGAAAAGGCTTTCCTACACGAATATCCTCGAATATTTTGCGCGCGCTCTTTGAAATTGCAGGTTGTTGGATTCGCACGCAAACCGTCGAATTCACTTCATGGCAGACAGGTCGCGTCCCTTCCTTACAGGCCCCGTTCTCCCCGTCCGCAATTTGCCTCCTGAACCCTGTCAACCTGTGTCAACACCCCCGCATACCGTATCGCTTCCGGCCCGCTCCACGCGGTGTTGCCGCTGGTCGCGGCAACGTTGAACTTACGGAGTCTTTGGGTGGTCAGGATCGACAAGCGATCCTGACCTATCGACAAGCGATAGGGACGGCGCGATAGGGACGGGGCATGCCTAACGCCTTGCCTTTGTTTCACCGCGTCACCGGCCAGCCGGTGATCGTGCTGGGCGAGGGCGATGCCGCCGAGGCCAAGCGGCGGCTGGTCCGCAACGCCGGGGCCGAGCCGATCGACGACTTGCAGCAAGGCATCGATCGCGGCGCCCGCCTCGCCTTCATCGCCCACGCCGATGCGGCGATGGCCCAGGCCGACGCCCTCCGCGCCCGCTGCGCCGGCCTGCTGGTCAACGTCGTCGATCGCCCGGAGCTGTGCGATTTCACCACGCCGGCGATCGTCGAGCGCGGGCCGGTCCGCATCGCCATCGGCACCGGCGGTGCCTCCGCCGGGCTCGCCAAGGCGCTGCGACTGCGGCTGGAGGCGATGCTGCCACCCGGGCTGGGCCTCCTCGCGGAGGCGCTCCAGGCCGCGCGCGCCCGTCTGCGCCACCGCTTCCCCGATGGCAGCGAACGCCGTCGCGCGCTCGATGCCGCGCTGGCCACGGGCGGCCCGCTCGACCCGTTCGACCCCGCCGCGGCATCGCGGCTGCCGGACTGGCTCGCAGGCGCGGCCCCGGAACCCGGGCAGGTGGTGGAGATCCGCCCCCGCAGCGGCGATCCCGACGATCTCACCCTGGCCGAGGCGCGCCGGCTCGGATCGGCCGACGTGCTCGCGCATGAACCGGCGGTGCCCGCAGCGCTGCTGGCGCGCGCGCGGGCGGACGCGGCGCGGCAGGAGATCGCCCCCGGCGAATGGCTCACCCCCGGCCCCGGCCTGATCGTGATACTCCGCTGTCCGCCATCCTGAAAAGAGTCGTTTTCATATAACGGATTACGGTCTTTTAATTCGATCGACGGCCGCCCCCCGCGCCATCCACCGCCTCGCGATGCCTCACGCCTCGCGCCATCAACCGGAGGGAAAGCCCCATGGAACTGCCCAAGATCGACATGAAGAACCTGCCCGACCAGACCCAGATGACCGGCGTCTTCGGCAGCGCGCTCGAACCCACCCGCACCGATGGTTCGGACGATTCGATCATCGCCCTGATGGTCTTCATCTACGACCTGTTCTGAGTTCCGCACCGGGGCGGGCCAGTCCCGCCCCGGCGTCCCGCGTGCGAGGGCCCGCCATGATCGTTCATCCCGAAATCGCCGCGCTCCGCGATGACCCGGCGCCCCAGCGCGAGGCGCAGTCGATCATGGCACGCGCCAGCGAGCAATGGAGCGAGTCCGAGCGCGCCGTGCTCGATGCCCTGGCCGCGCTCGATCGCGGCGCGCCGCTCGCGGACCTGACGGCGCTGGCCGCGCTGTTCGCCGGTGCCGATGACGCGGCGCAGGCCTTCGCCACCGGCTTCGTGGCGGCCCAGGTCAACGCCCTGGCAAGCGCGCCGCTGGCCCATCTCGCGCATCGCCATTTCACCGATGGCACCAATTCGACGCTGCTGCTCGGCCGTGCCGGCGGCGTCACGCTGACGCTGGTGGCGATCGACGGCGCTGCCCATGCGCAGCGCCCGAATCCCGCTTCGGTCAGCTGCGCGCCGATCGAATCGTGGGACCGCGTCCTCGCCGGCGGCGGCAGCGCCCGCATCCTGGCCTGCGTCGCCGACGGCCCGCAGTCGGTCCGGATAACCGCCGAGGATATCGACCTGCGGCCCGGCACGCTGATCGCCCGCGATGCGCGCAACACCGCCCTGCAATGGCGCGCGATCGCCGGCCGCCTGGTCCTGCTGCGGCTCCAGCGCCGCCGCGCCGTGCCGGAGCCGGTGCGCGAATATGCGCTTGCCGACGGCCGGCTGATTCACACCGCCGCCGGTTCCCCCCGCGACAGCCGGCTCGAGATGATGGTGTCGCTGCTCGGGGCGATGGGGCGGGCCGATGCCGCGCCGCTGCTGGCCGAAATCGCCCGCGAACCGGGCGCCCAGGCGCTGCGCTGGCAGGCGCTTCGCGAGGGGCTGGGGCTCGACACCGGCGGCGGCTTCGCCGTGCTCGACGCGGTCGCCCGCGATGCCGCCGATCCGCTGGGCGAGGCCGCGGCGACGCTGCGCGCGCACCTGCTGGAAACCTATCCCCCGCTGCGGGAGCTGGCCTGATGCCCCATGTGATCGAACTCGCCGACGATGCCGTGCTCGGCCTCGCCGAAGCGGCCGACGCGCTGGCGGCGGGTTGCTTCGACCCCGCCGATCCGGACAACCTGGCGCACCACGCGCGATTGCTGCGCCGGTTGGGCAACAACCGCGACTTCCTCGGTGACCTGATGGTGGCCGAACTGGCGGCGCGCCACCGCGCCGAACCCTACGACGATGCCTATGGCCCGCAGGCGATCGTGCTGGCGCGCCCGCATGGCGCGAACTGCTTCCTGCGCGCCAACATCTGGCCCGGGCCGGCCGACCACATGATGCGTGCCAGCGGCGGCGATGCCTTCGTCTACGGCATGCCGCACGATCACAACTTCAGCTTCCTGACGCTCGGCTACTTCGGCCCCGGCTACTGGAGCGACTACTACGAATTCGACTACGACGCCGTGGCCGGCTGGCGCGGGGAACCGGTGGCGCTGCGGTCGACCGGCCGGCATCGGCTCGATCCCGGCAAGCTCCAGCTCTATCGCGCCCACGTCGATGTCCACACCCAGCTTCCGGCCGAGGCGCTGTCGGTCTCGGTGAACATCATGCATTCGCACGGTTCGCAGGCCTGGCTGGACCAATACCGCTTCGACCCGGACAAGGGCGAGATCGGTGCGATCCTGTCGAACGGCGCCTCCGAAGCCTTCCTGCGCATCGCCGTCGGCCTCGCGGCGCCCGAGGCGATCGATCTTGCCGAACGCTTTGCCCGCACCCACCCGAGCGACCGGATGCGGCTCCACGCCCTCGACGCGCTGGCATCGGTGGCGGATGGTCCGGCGGCCCGCGACGCGCTGTGGGCGCGAGCGGAAAATGCCGGCAGCCGGCTGGTGGCGATGGAGGCGAAGACGCGGCGCCGGGCGCTGGCGGCCTGAACTACAGGACGCCGCCGGCCAGACCGTCGATCGCTGCCTGCAGGATCACGGCCGCGGCGGCGGCGTCGATCCGCTCGGCGCGCTTCGCCCGGCTCATGTCCTGCGCGATCAACCCGCGCTCGGCGCTGGTGGTGGACCAGCGTTCGTCCCACAGCAGCACCGGCAGCGCCAGGGCGGTCCACAGGTTGCGGGCATAGGCGCGGCTCGACTGCGCGCGCGGCCCCTCGCTGCCGTCCATGTTCAGCGGCAGGCCGATGACGATGCCGCGCACCTCGCGCTGCTGCGCCAGCGCGGCCAGGGCGGCCTTGTCCGCGCCGAACTTGCCGCGCGGCAGCGTCCTGGCGGCGCTGGCGAAGCGCCAGCCGGCGTCGCACAGCGCGGTGCCGATCGTCCGCGTGCCGAGATCGAGCCCGAGCAGGACGCCGCCGCCGGGGAGGGCGGCGCGAAATTCCGCGGTGGACTGGGTGACCGTCATCGCCCCGCCGCCCGCCACGCGGCCACGCGCCGCGCGACATCGGCGCGGACATTGGCCCAGAACAGCGGGATGTCATAGACGTGGTAGTTGTTGCCCGGCATCACTTCCGCGCCCATCTGCGGGCCGGGACCGATCAGCAGGAAACCCTGCGGCCCGCATCGCGCCGGGACGATGCCGGCGGCGAGCGCGGCACCGGCGGGGCCGGCCTCGGGCAGCAGCGTGCCGCGGTTGGCCGACGCCGGGGCGGCCGTGCCGGGCGCGCCGGTCAGCGGGTTCACGCAGAAGATCGGGCTGCCCCTGCGGCTGGCGCCGTCCAGACCCGGCTCGCGGGCGTAGACCGCCAGCGTCGCGGAAACGTCGGCCGGTTCGGCATAGCTCATCCACGACAGCACGCAGCCCGGCTGATCGGGGCCGGTGCAGGCCGGCAGGCCCATCGCCGGCAGGTCGTGGGCGATGGAAACCGGCCAGCCGACCACGTAGGCGGCGGCGACGCGCGCGGCGACCGGCTTGCCCGCCACCTCGTCGCGCAGCAGCCGCATCAGCAGCAGGGCTCCCTGGCTGTGGCCGACGAGCACGATCGGACCTTCGCCGCGATCGGCGCGCAGGAAGGCCGCGAACGCGGCGCGAACGTCGCCGTAGGCGACGTCCAGCGCCCGGCGCCCCTCGGGCTTCGCCGTCAACATCGCCCCGAACGTCGCCTGGCGATAGCGCGGCGCCCAGACCTCGCCGGCGTTGAAGGCACTGGCCTGCGCGCGAACGAACGCGTCGGTGACGGCATCCACCGCCGGATCGGATAAGGCCGCGTTCCAGCGCGTGCGGTCGAACAGGCTGGTCGGATGGACATAGAACACGCGCGCATCCAGCTTCGCGCCGGCCGTCGCGCCACGCGGCAGCCACGCCGTGGGGCCGGCCTGGCCCGGCCGCGCCACCCAGCGGCCCGTCGCCGCGTAAGCGTCCGCAGACAGCGGTGCTGGGGCCTCGAACGGCGTCGACGGCACGAAGGCGATCTCGGACAGCGTCCCCGCCCATTGCCGCAGCGCGAACAGGCCCGCCATCACCAGCAGGGTCCCGAACAGGACGATATAGAGAAACTTGCGGGCCAACCGCTCACGCCCCGTTCGCGGCCAGCTTGTCGTGCGCGGCTTCGCCCTGCCGCTCGAGCAGGACCTTGAGCATCGCCAGCAGCGGGTCGGCGAGCGCCAGGCCGAGAATGCCGAACAGCGCCCCCATGATCAGCTGCATCGACAGCACCAGCGCCGGGGCGAGATCGGCGGCGCGCTTGGCCACCATCGGCACGACGACGTTGCCGTCGATGGTCTGCACGACGATGTAGATGACGATGCAGTAAAGGCCCATGTTGGTGCCGCCGGAAAAACCGACCATGATCATCAGCGCGCCCGAGATCGGCGCGCCGATGTTCGGGAGGAACGCCAGCAGCCCCGAGATCAGGCCGAGCAATCCCGCCATCGGCACGCCGAACGCCGCCAGCGCCGCGCCCATCGTCGCGCCTTCCACGACCATGCCGAGCAGGCGGCCGGCCAGCAGCCGCCGCATCGAACGGCCCATCTGCAGCAGCGTGCCCTCGAAGTGGTCGCGCGCCGCCAGCGGCAGCATCCACGCCAGTCCGCGGCGGTAGGGCGCGGGATCGACCGCGAAGTAGATGCCCAGCACCAGGATCAGGAAAGCCGTGGTCGCCCCGCCGAGAATGCCGCCGAGGATGCCGGTGATCGCGGATACGCCGCCCAGCGCCTGCTCGGTCAGGTTCTGCTGCATCCGGGTATCGATCCGCACCCCGTGGCGCTGGGCCCAGCCGATCAGCTTCATCGCCTGCTGGCGCACCGTTTCCGGCAGCGCCGCGGCCTGGTCCGCCAACTGGCTGCCGGCGAACATCACGAACCAGGCGATGAACGCCGCCGCCAGCACCAGCACGATCGCCACGCACCAGCCGCGGCCGATCGGCAGCGCGCGCCCGATCAGGCGTGCGCCGCCATCGATCAGCGCGCCGAACACCATGCCGCCGAACACCACCAGCAGCGGTTCCGCCAGCACCACTGCCAGCGCGATCAGGGCACCCATGCCCAGCCACACCGCCGCCCGCCGCGCTTCCAGCCGCAGCAGCGGATCGGAGATGTCGGTCGGCCCGGCGCGCTGGTCGATTGGCAGCGGCGAAGGGGGCTGTTCGGAAAGGTCTGTCACTGCGCTCCGCTCACGACTTGCCGCCGTCATGGTCCAGCGGTGGACGCAGCTTGCGCCAGGCGCGTTGGCCGCGCAAGCTGTGCCACCAGCTCAGCGGGTTCCAGGACTCGCTGCCGTCGAGCGAGAACGTGGTGAACTGCGCCCGGCCGCCGATGTCGGAAATGGGGACCGGACCGCCCAGCCCGCGCGCGGCCAGCGGCACCCGGCTGTCGGCCGAGGCGTCGCGGTTGTCGCCCATCAGGAAGACGTGGCCCGGCGGCACCCGGATTTCCGCCATGTGGTCGTAGGCCTGGTCCATGTGGTCGATGATCCGGTAGCTGGCGCCGTTCGGCAAGGTCTCGCGGAAGGTCGGCAGCTCGCACGCCACCTTGCCCGACGGCTCGCGCGCCAGCAGCCCCTCGTAGCCCCAGCCGGTGCACGGATCTGTGTCCTCGTCCGAGCGCAGCGCGTCGAGCGGCAGCGCCACCGGCGGCTCCACCGCCTGCGGCACCGGCTTGCCGTTGAGGATGATCTGGCCGTTGACCACCGCGATGCGGTCGCCCGGCAGGGCCACCACGCGCTTGATGTAGTCGGACGTGCTGCCGCGCGGCACGACGATGACGATGTCGCCATACTCCGGCGTTCGCGGCAGCACCCGCCATCCGGCGCGCGGCAGCAGGTGGAAGCTGGCAGAAGCCCAGTTCCAGCCATAAGGATACTTGGCGACGACCAGGCGATCGCCCACCCACAGGTTCGGCGCCATCGAAGCGGACGGAATGTAGAACGGCTTGGCGACCAGGCTGTGGAACGCCAGCACCGCCAGCAGCATCAGCACCAGCCCGCGGATCTCGCCGACCCAGTCGATCGGCCTCTCGGCCTCGGCGCCGGGCTCGGCCGCGGGATCGCGACGCGGTTCGACTTGCGGTTCGCCTTCGCTCACTGGTGCCCTTTCGCGACGGGTCGCGCCTCGATGACGACGAACGCCTGCGCCCATGGATGGTCGTCGGTGAGCGTCAGATGAACCACGGCCTCATGTCCCTCCGGCACGATCGCCGCCAGCCGCGCCGCGGCGCCGCCGGTCAGCGCCAGCGTCGGCGCGCCGGACGTCCTGTTGACGACACCGATGTCCTTCATGAACACGCCGGCCTTGAAGCCGGTCCCCACCGCCTTCGAGAACGCTTCCTTGGCCGCGAACCGCTTCGCGTAGGTGCCGGCGCGGGTATAGGGGCGCCTTTCCGCCTTGGCGCGCTCGACTTCGGTGAACACGCGCTGGATGAAGCGCTCGCCGAAGCGGTCGAGCGAGGCCTGGATGCGATCGATGTTGCACAGGTCGGAACCGATGGCGACGATCATGCCGCGCTCCCCGGCGCGGCGAGCGGGCGCGCCGCGTCCATCAGTTCGCGCATCCGGCGCACCGCGGGCTCAAGCCCGGTGAAGACCGCCTCGCCGATCAGGTAATGGCCGATGTTCAGCTCCGCCAGTTGCGGAATCGCCGCGATCGGCTGGACGTTCTCGTAGGTCAGGCCATGGCCGGCGTGCGGTTCGATGCCGTTGCGCACCGCCAGTGCCGCCATGTCGGCGATGCGCCGCAGTTCGGTGGCGCGGCCCTCGCCCTCGCTGTGCGCATACTCACCGGTGTGGAACTCGACCACGGGAGCGCCAAGCCGCATCGCCGCCTCCAGCTGCCGGACCTCGGGGGCGATGAACAGGCTGACGCGGATGCCGGCATCGGCCAGCCGCGCGACGATCGGCGCCAGCCGGTTGTGCTGCCCTGCGGCGTCGAGGCCGCCTTCGGTGGTGCGCTCCTCGCGCCGCTCGGGGACGATGCAGGCGGCGTGCGGCTTGTGGCGCAGGGCGATCGCCAGCATTTCCTCGGTGGCGGCCATTTCCAGGTTCAGCGGCAGGCTGGTCGCCGCCTGGATGCGGGCCAGGTCCTCGTCGCGGATGTGGCGGCGATCCTCGCGCAGGTGCGCGGTGATGCCGTCGCCGCCGACGCCGGCGACGATCTGCGCGGCACGCACCGGATCGGGATGATCGCCGCCGCGCGCGTTGCGGATCGTCGCGACGTGATCGATGTTGACCCCCAGGCGCAGCCTCGCCACCGGCCGGCCGGCGGCCATCAGGGCTTGGCCCGGCTGCCCGGCTTGATCGCCGGGGTGGTCGCCAGGTGCGGCGGCACTTCGTCCGGCGCGTAAGTCGGGAAGTTGAGCGCGATCAGCGGATAGAACGGCACGCCGAGATCGGCCGTGCCGCCCGAACGGTCGACCAGCGCGGCGGCGGCGACGACCTGGCCGCCGGCTTCCTCGATCGCCCTGATCGCCTCGCGGCTGGACAGGCCGGTGGTGACCACGTCCTCGACCATGAGCACCTTGTCGCCCGGCTGGAGCGCGAAACCGCGGCGCAGTTCGAAGGTGCCCGACGGCCGCTCGACGAACATCGCCTCGACGCCCAAGGCCCGGCCCATCTCGTGGCCGATGATGATCCCGCCCATCGCCGGCGAGACGACCCGGGTGATCTCCTTGCGCAAGTCGCGCGGCAGCTTGCCGGCGAGGGCGCTGGCCAGGCGGCCGGCGCGCATCGGGTCCATCAGCACCCGCGCGCACTGGAGATAGTGCGCCGAATGGCGCCCCGACGAGAGCAGGAAATGCCCTTCCAGCAAGGCCTGGCTGGCGCGGAACTCGGCGAGAACGTCTTCTTCCTGCATGCTTTGGGCACTTTCTCACAAAATATTTCACGGTTCGCCGGTCGGCGTGGAACGGACCTGGCGCCTACGCCCGGGCGAACCGTCATTGCGTCACGTCAATTTTTCCCTAGAGGCGCTTGAGGTGCCCCGCAAGCGGGCGTATAGGCCCGCCCCAGGGGCAATTGCGCCTGAAGATTCCAAGGGGGGCGAGCAGGGGGATTGATCCCTGCCCGCAAGCAAAGCGAAAGCAGGAAGACGATGAAATTCGGCGATTTTGTCCGTGTGTCCAGTCGCAGCCTGAAGGGCCTGGCGCTCGGTGTTCTCGCAGGCGTGGCCGCCGCTTCGGTGGCCCATGCGGCGCCGGCCGCCCCCGCCGCGGCCACCGAGGCCGCCGCGCCCGCCACGGCTGATTCCGCCGCGCCGGCCGCTTCGGGCGACCGTTTCGCGATCGCGCCCGGTGGCTACACCCCGATGAAGCCGACGGCCGGCAAGGGCCAGCCGGTCCCGGGCGGCATCGGCTTCCAGACCCAATATTCGCCGAACGGCCAATACGCCCGCTGGATCCACGACGGCATCCTGCTGCCGATCATCGGCTTCGTCAGCGTGTTCGTGCTGCTGTTGCTGGTGATCGTCGTTGTGCGCTACAACAAGTGGGCAAACCCGACCCCGTCCAAGACCAGCCACAACACCCTGCTCGAAGTGGTGTGGACCGGCGTTCCGGTGCTGATCCTGGCGTTCGTCGCGATCTACTCGCTCGACCTCGTCGCCAAGCAGTACAAGCCGGCGCCGGCCAACGCGCTGACCATCAAGGCCACCGGCAACCAGTGGTACTGGACCTACAGCTATCCCGACAACGGCGGCTTCGAGGTGATCTCGAACATGCTTCCCGACGACAAGGCGATCGCCAACGGCGAGCCGGCGCAGCTTGCCGCCGACTATCGCATGGTCGTCCCCGTCGGTGAGCCGATCCGCCTGCAGACCTTCGGCGCCGACGTGATCCACTCGTTCGCCGTGCCCTCGCTGTGGTTCAAGCTCGACGCCGTCCCCGGCCGCATCAACGAGAAGGTGCTCGTGGTCAAAGAACCGGGCGTCTATTACGGCCAGTGCTCGGAACTGTGCGGCGCCCGCCACGGCTACATGCCGATCGTCGTCGAGGCGCTCGATCGCCCGCACTTCAATGCCTGGGTGATGACCCACTCCGGCGCCAAGATCGACGGCGCGCCCGCCGCTCCGGCTGCCGCGGCTCCCGCCGCCGCCGCTTCCCCGGCTCCGGCCGCCCCCGCTTCGCCGGCCCCGGCCGCCTGAACTGACTCGAGACAAGGTCCGCAACGATGGCAACCACCGCCGACCATTTCCAGGCTCACCATGACAGCCATGGCCATGCCGATCACGATCACAAGCCGGGCTTCTTCGCCCGCTGGTTCATGTCCACCAACCACAAGGACATCGGCACGCTCTACCTGATCTTCGCGATCACCTTCGGCCTCGTCGGCGGCGCGATCTCGGGCATCATGCGCGCCGAGCTGGCTCACCCCGGCATCCAGTACCTGGGCTGGTGGGCCGAACTGCTCGGCACCAAGAACCCGAGCTTCGACCAGACGCTGCACCTGTGGAACGTGCTGATCACCGCGCACGGCCTGATCATGGTGTTCTTCATGGTCATGCCCGCCATCATCGGCGGTTTCGGCAACTGGTTCGTGCCGCTGATGATCGGTGCGCCGGACATGGCGTTCCCGCGCATGAACAACATCAGCTTCTGGCTGACGGTGGCGGGCGGCTGCTCGCTGCTGATCTCGGCGTTCGTGCCCGGTGGCACCGGCCAGGGCGCCGGCATCGGCTGGACCGCCTATGCCCCGCTGTCGACCACCGGCTCCTCGGGCCCCGCGGTCGACTTCGCGATCTTCTCGCTGCACCTCGCCGGTGCCGGCTCGATCATGGGCGCGATCAACTTCATCACCACCATCTTCAACATGCGCGCGCCGGGGATGACCCTGCACAAGATGCCGCTGTTCGTGTGGTCGGTGCTGGTCACCGCGTTCCTGCTGCTGCTGGCGCTGCCGGTGCTCGCCGCCGCCATCACCATGCTGATCACCGACCGCAACTTCGGCTCGACCTTCTTCGATCCGGCCGGCGGCGGTGACCCGGTGCTGTTCCAGCACCTGTTCTGGTTCTTCGGCCACCCCGAAGTCTACATCATGATCCTGCCGGGCTTCGGCATCGTCAGCCAGATCATCAGCACCTTCTCGAAGAAGCCGGTGTTCGGCTACCTCGGCATGGCCTACGCGATGGTCGCGATCGGCGTCGTCGGCTTCGTCGTCTGGGCGCACCACATGTACACCACCGGCATGTCGGTCGACGTGAAGATGTACTTCACCGCCGCCACCATGGTGATCGCGGTGCCCACCGGCATCAAGATCTTCTCGTGGATCGCGACGATGTGGGGCGGCAGCCTCGAGTTCAAGTCGCCGCTGGTCTGGGCGATCGGCTTCATCTTCCTGTTCACCGTCGGCGGCGTCACCGGCGTCGTCCTTGCCAACGGCGGCATCGACGACAACCTGCAGGATACCTACTACGTCGTGGGGCACTTCCACTACGTACTGTCGCTCGGCGCAGTCACCTCGCTGTTCGCCGGGTTCTACTACTGGTTCCCGAAGATGAGCGGGCGGATGCACTCGGAGTTCCTCTCCTACCTGCACTTCGCGGTGTTCTTCGTCGGCGTGAACATGATCTTCTTCCCGATGCACTTCCTCGGGCTGCAGGGCATGCCGCGCCGCTATCCGGACTACGCGCCGGCCTATGAACACTGGAACACCGTCGCCACGATCGGTTACCAGATCATGGCCGCGTCCATCGGCATCTGGGTGCTCAACATCATCTATGCTTTCACCATGGGCAAGAAGGCGGAAGGCAACTACTGGGGCGAAGGCGCGACTACGCTCGAATGGACGCTGTCGAGCCCGCCGCCGTTCCACCAGTTCGAAACCCTGCCGGTGATCGAGGACAACGACCACCACTGATCGCGCAGGCTTCGGCCGGAAACAACAAAACCCCGGAGGGCGACCTCCGGGGTTTTTGCTGGCCTGGACCGGCCTCGGCGGCGGCCGGGATTGCCTTGCTCAGGTTGGTGGAGCGGAAGGTCGTGCGGGGGCGGGGGCAGGCACCGGCGCCGGGACCGGAACCTTGCGGCCGGCGCGATCGACCAGCTCGCGCGGCTCGACCAGCGCGGTGGTTTCCAGCAGGTCCAGCGCGCGTTCCGCATCCTGGTAGCGCACCGCCGCGGCAACCCACTCCTCCCGGCGCGGCAACGGCAGCGCGCGCACCGCCGCGATCGCCTCGCCGGTGCGGCCCTCTCGCAGCATCAGCCGCACTTGCGCCAGCCGCTGGCCCGGGTCGCTGGCGGCGGCTTCCGGCGCGTTGTGGATCACGAACAGACCGGAAATCTGGCGACGGACCCGGGCCCAGCCGTTCTCCTGCGGCGATCCCGCGGCCTGTGCGGCCAGTTCATCCAGGCCCAGCGCGAGCTGGTCGAGCGTGACCGGATTGCGCGCCGCGGCCAGCACCGTACCCACGGCGTTGGGCAGCGCATCGCCGAAGCGCAGCTTCAGCTGGTCCTCCAGATAGCCGAGCGGGGCGCCGCGCTCGATCGCCCGACGCGTGGCGAACGCGATCAGCAGCGCCTCGGCGCGGCCGGCGTTGCCGGCTGCATCGCGTGCCTGCTGGTCAAGCAGCCCGAGCCGCGATTCCAGCCGGGCCACGCGCCCCTCGACCGTATCGAGCGCCGGCCCGGCGGTGTTCGGCACGGCGCTCGCTTCGCCCGGCACCGCCGCGCCGGTCGCGCCCCGACCGGCAAGCAACCGTTCGATGTCGACGCCGCTGTGCCATGCCCACCAGCCCGCCAGTCCGACGCCGACGGCAAGCCCGAGGGCCGTTCCCGCCAGCAGCCGGCCGAGCCCGCCGGAGCGTCGTGGCGCCGCGGGTGGCAACTGTGCCTGCGTGGCCATGGCCGTCTGGTCGTCTTCCGCCATGCCGTCCTCGTTCCCCGTCAGCCCTCGGCGCGCTTCTGGCACAGTTGCCCGGCCAGCGCCAGCAGCGCGGCGTCGTCGGCACGCGCCGCCACGGGAGAGGCAGCCCAGCCGGCGCCCGCCAGCGCGGCGACGCGCGGCCCGATCGCGACGAGGGTGATCCGCCCGCGATCGATGCCCAGACGCGCGCATTCCCCGGCAAAGTGCCGCGCCGCCGCGCCGGCGTGGAGGGCGACGACGACACCCGGCACGGCAGCGTCGCGCAGCAGGTCGATCAGCCCCCGCGGCATCGCCACGGGCTCGCTGGCATAGACTTCGCGGTCGATCACGGTCACGCCGTCGGGCGGGGCCAGCAGGATCCGCTCGCGCCCTGCCAGGCGCAGCAGGCGCCGGTGTCGCGGGTCAAGCAAACCCAACGTCGATTGCAGCCCGTTGCCACCGATCCCCACCACCTCGAGCCCGGCGTCGCGCGCCGCGGCGGCAGTCGCTTCGCCGACGACATAGGCAGGCGCGCCGCGCCAGCCGGCCAGCGCGGGCCCGGCATGGCGAAGGGCATTGGCGCTGCCGATCAGCAGGGCGTCGAACGCCTCGCGCGCGACCGGCGTCCAGGGCGTCGCGCGGATGGCGTGGAGCGGAAAGCCGCGGGCATCCAGTCCTTGCGCCCGCGCCGCCGTCACCGTCGCGGTGCAGCCGGGTTCCGGCCGCAGCACGATCAGCGGCAGGCTCATCCCGCGCCGGCGCCGGTGAACAGCGCGCGGACCTCGTCCGGCGCACGCCGCAGCAGTTCTGCCGCCAGCCGCCGGGGGGCGTCCTCGTCGCCGGGGGGCATGGCCACCTCGCCGTCGATGCGGCTGCGTCCGTCCGGGCTGAATAATGCCGCGTGGATGTGCAGCCGTCCCGCCAAGACCTCGGTGCGGATCGCCACCGCGCTGTGGCAATTGCCGCCCAGCGCCGCCAGGACCGCACGCTCGGCCAGAACCGCCTGGCGCGACGCGGCATCGTCGATCGCGCCCAGCAGCGCGCGCGTGCGGTCATCATCGGCGCGGCACTCGATCGCGATCGCGCCCTGGCCGGGCGCCGGCAGCCACTGCGCCGGGTCGAGCGCATGGCCGACATGCGCCTGTCCCAGACGGTTCAGCCCGGCGCAGGCCAGCAACGTCGCGTCGGCCTCCCCCGCGGCCAACTTGCCGAGCCGGGTGGCGACATTGCCGCGGAACGGCACGATCCGGCAATCCGGGCGCAAATGCAGCAGTTGCGCCGCGCGCCGCGGCGCGCTGGTGCCGATGCGCGCGCCGGGCGCGAGAGCGGCGATCGACGGTGCGCCGACCAGCGCATCGCGCACGTCCTCGCGCGGCAGCACCGCGGCGATGGCCAGCCAGTCAGGCCGCAGCGTCTCGACATCCTTCAGCGAATGGACCGCGAAGTCGATCTCGCGATCCCACAGCCACTGGTCCAGCTCCTTGGTCCACAGCGCCTTGCCGCCGATCTCGGCCAGCGGTCGATCGAGCACCTTGTCGCCGCTGGCCGTCACCGGCACGATCTCGATGGCCAGCCCGGCGTGCGCGGCCTGCAGCCGGTCCCGGGCCTCCTCGGCCTGGGCCATCGCGAGCGGGGAGCGGCGGGTGCCGAGGCGGAGCGTCAGCGGAGAGTCAGGCATCGCGGGTTGTGCTAATCGCGATTGCGGCTAAGGGAAAGGCGCATATGCCGATCGTGCTCGGGATTGAATCGTCATGCGACGAAACCGCGGCTGCGCTGGTGCGCGCCGACCGGACGATTCTCGCCCAGCGCATTGCCTCCCAGGACGAGGCCCACGCGCCCTACGGCGGCGTCGTCCCGGAAATCGCCGCGCGCGCCCATGCCGAACGGCTGGCACCGCTGATCGCCGCAACGCTTGGCGATGCCGGGATCGCGCTGGATGGGGTGGACGCCATCGCGGCGACGGCCGGACCCGGCCTGATCGGCGGCGTGATGGTCGGCCTCGTCACCGCCAAGGCGCTGGCGATGGCGTCGAACAAGCCGCTGCTCGCCATCAACCACCTCGAAGGCCACGCGCTCAGCCCGCGCCTTGCCGACGCCACGCTGGCATTTCCCTACCTGCTGCTGTTGGCGTCGGGCGGCCATTGCCAGTTGCTGCTGGTCGAGGGCGTCGGCCGCTACCGTCGCCTGGCGACGACGATCGACGATGCGCTTGGCGAGGCTTTCGACAAGACCGCCAAGATCCTTGGCCTCGGCTATCCCGGCGGGCCGGCGGTGGAACGGCTCGCGGCCGAGGGCGACCCCCGGGCCGTGCCGCTGCCGCGCCCGCTGCTGGGCAGTGCCGAGCCGCATTTCTCGTTCGCCGGGCTGAAGAGCGCGGTGCTGCGCGCGAAGCAGGCGATGCGGCCGCCGCTGGTCGTCCGCGGCTGCTGCTCGGGCGAGCCGGTGCAGGTCGCCCCGGCGTGCCCGTTGCACACCGATGCCGATATCGCCGCCAGCTTCCAGCAGGCGGCGATCGACTGCGTGATCGATCGCACCCGCAAGGCGATCGGGGTGGCCGGCCCGGTCGCGGCGCTGGTCGTCGCCGGCGGCGTCGCCGCCAACCGCGCGATGCGCGCCGCGCTCGAGACGCTGGCGCACCAGCACGGCCTGCGCTTCGTCGCGCCGCCGCTGCCGCTCTGCACCGACAACGCGGCGATGATCGCGTGGGCCGGCCTCGAACGGCTCGGCCAGGGCCAGGAAGATGGATTGGACATCGCGGCCCGGCCACGCTGGCCGCTCGATCCCGATGCGGCGCCGGTACGGGGGGCAGGGGTCAAGGCATGAACGGAACGGCAAGAATCGGCGTGATCGGCGCCGGCGCCTGGGGCACCGCGCTGGCGCAGATGCTCGCGCAGGACGGGACCCCGGTCCTGCTCTGGGCGCGCGAGGACGGCCTGGCCGAGGAAATCAACGACCGGCACGCCAACACGCCGTTCCTGCCCGGCATCCCGCTGGCCCCGGCAATCCACGCCACGCGCGACCTCGCCGCGCTGGCGCACCTGCCGACGCTGCTCGTGGTGGTCCCGGCGCAGTTCCTCGCGTCGGCACTGCGCGGCCTGCCGGATGCGCGCCGTGACCTGGTGCTTTGTGCCAAGGGGATCGAGGCCGGCTCCGGCCGCCTCATGCTCGACATCGCTGGCGAGGCCGCGCCCTCGGCACAGCTTGCGGTCCTGTCCGGGCCCACGTTCGCCCGCGAGGTCGCGCTTGGCCTCCCCACCGCGATCACGCTCGCCTGCGCCGGCGGTGAAGCGCAGTGGCAGCGGCTCTCGGCGCAGATCGCGCGTCCAACCTTCCGTCCCTACTATTCGGACGATGTGGTCGGGGCGGAGATCGGGGGCGCCGTCAAGAACGTGCTGGCGATCGCCTGCGGCGTGGTCGAAGGCCTCGATCTCGGCGAAAATGCGCGCGCCGCCCTGATCGCGCGCGGCTTCGCCGAGATGCTGCGTTTCGGCGAGGCGCTGGGCGGCCGGGCGGAAACGCTGTCCGGCCTCTGCGGCCTCGGTGACCTGGTGCTGACCTGCGCGTCCACCGCCAGCCGCAATTTCTCGCTGGGCAAGGCGCTGGGGGAGGGGCAGACCGCCGCGGAAGCCCTGTCCGGCAAGCTCTCGGTCGCCGAGGGCGCCGCCACCGCCCCGGTCCTTGCAGAACTCGCCGCCCGGCGCGGTATCGCGATGCCGATCGTCGCCGCGGTGGATCGCCTGCTCAAGGGCGATGCACCGGCGCGGCAGGTGGTCTCGGAACTGCTCGCGCGACCGCTGACGGCCGAGCGCAGCCCGTCGAGCCTGCCCGCTTGACCGAAGCCAAAGGCCATACCGACATCGCCGCTCTCGCTAAAGGCGGGCGGACGAACTTCTTCGGCTTCCTGTTGCGGCTGTCGGCGACGGCGCCGTTCCTGTTCATCGGTGGGCGGCTTTACGGGCCGGAGCTGCTCGGGCGGTTCGCTTCGGCCATGGTGGCGATCCAACTCGCCGGCCAACTCTGCACGCTGGGGCAGAAGCGCGGGCTGGCGCAGCGGCTTTCGGAGGACCCGCGGCATCCGGCCTGCGTCGTCGCCGACGGCATGTTGCTGAGCGTGATGATCGCCACCGTCGCCGCGACAGTGCTGTGGCTGGTGCCGGTGATCGCCTTTCCGTCCGGCCACTTCACCTGGATCGACCGGCTGATGGTGATCACCGTGTTCCCCTCGACGCTGACCGACATCGGCCTGGCGGCGATGGCCTATCGCTACGACGTGGCGGCAACGGTGCGGGCGCGCTCGGTGGTCGAGCCGTGGACCGCCTCGATCGTCGCCGCCGCGCTGTGGCCGCTCGGGACCTATGGCGGCATGCCGGTGCTGGCCGAATGCGGGCTGTCGATCGCCTACATCATCTCCATCTTCGCCTCGGCGCTGACCGCGCTGGTACCGACGCTGCGGGCCTATGGCAGGCCGCATGCATGGCATCCGCACCCGTTGCGCATCGGCCGGCTGGCGCTGGCCTCGATGCCGCTGGCGGCGGCGGACGCGGTGGAGTGGGGGACGCGCAAGCTCGACATCGCCATCCTCGGCCTGTTCGCGACGCCGGCAGCGGTGGGCGTCTACTATGCGGCGCAGCAGGTCGCCTCGCTGCCGCAGAAGCTGAAGACCAGCTTCGAGCCCATCCTCGGGCCGGTCATCACCCGTAACCTGAAGGAGGGCAACCTCGGCGCGATCGCCCGCCAGGTGTGCCAGGTCGGGTTCTGGATTACTGCGGCACAGGCCGGGATCGCGTTGGCGCTGGCGATCCCCGGCAATGCGGTGATGGGCCTGGTCGGTCCGAAGTTCGTCGGCGGCACCGGGGCGCTGGCGTTCCTGCTGGCCGCCGAGGTCGCGGCCGCCACCGCCGTCGTCAGCGAGGCGGCGCTGATCTACATGGCGCGCATCCGCAACCTCGCCGTCTCGGTCGGCACGATCGTGCTGCAGGGGCTGCTGACGATCGGCGGGATCGAACTGGTCGAGGATGCCCACCTCGGCGAATTGTACCGCGCTGCGGCCGCCGCCGCGGCGCTGCTGCTCACCCTGTCGATCGCATCGCTGGTCAAGGCGCGGATGCTCGCCCGGCTGCTCGACCAGTCGATCAACAATTGGCGCTGGTCGCTGGTCGTCGCGGCGCTGGCGGCAGGGACCATCGGCGCGGCGATCGTGACGCTGACCCCGGAATGGGTGCATATCATTCCCGGCATCCCGCTGATTCTCGGCGTGTGGTGCTGGATCATCTGGAAATGGGGCTTCGGCCCCGATGATCGCGTGCTGTTTCGCCGCAACGTCGGCGGCGAGCCCCCTGCCGCCGAACCAGCCGCCTGAAAGGAGGAAGTTTCGCCGTGAGCCCCTTCATCGAGCCGGCCTGGCTTCAGGCCAACTGGATGGCCCTCGCCGGGATCGTGCTGATCCTCCTGGCGCTACTGTGGTGGCTGCTGTCGCAGCGCAAGCCGGATCGTCGCCGCCGCTACCAGGCGCCTGATGCCCTCGACGAGGGCGCGGCGCCGGCGCAGCGCAACCAGGCCTATATCGATGCGCCCTCGGCCGCCACCGCGGCGCTGGCCGGTACGGGCCCGGACATCCTCGGCGGCATCGGCGAGGTCATCGCCGCTGCCGCCGCGCATGAGGTCGAAGCCGCGCAGGAAGCCGGCCAGGGGACGATGGCCGATGCCCTCGCGCCCGAGGCGCCGCCCGCCGCCCCCGCCGATGATCTCACCCGCATCAAGGGCCTCGGCCCCAAGCTGGCGACACGGCTGGCCGAACTCGGCGTCACCAGCTTTGCCCAGATCGCCGCCTGGGACGGCGCCGATCTCGCCCGCATCGACGGCCAGCTCGGCGCCTTCGCCGGCCGCCCCGCGCGCGACCAGTGGGTGGAGCAGGCACGGTTCCTCGCCACGGACGATGTTGCCGGCTACGAGGCGAAGTTCGGGAAGCTTTAGGGGTTGCTCAGTTCACTGCGGAAGCCAACTCACTTTGGCCTTCTGGAACTGCGAAGCCGTGTCGGGTCAAGCAGCTTCGCGATCGCCGCGTCGCTGGACCGTCAGTTCGAGTCCCAGAGCCGAAAGCACCGCGGTCAAGGTTTCGAGCGTCGGGTTGCCGTTCTCGGACAGCGCCTTGTAAAGCGCCTGGCGACCCAACCCGGTCCTCTTGGCGATTTCACTCATTCCGCGCGAGCGTGCGATGTCCCCAAGGGCGCTGGCGATATGCCGGGCATCATTCCCTTCCATCGCGGCTTCCAGATAGAACAGGATATCCTCCTCGGTCTGGAGGTGATTGGCCGCATCAAACGGACGAAGCTCCATTGTCACGCTCGATTTCTTCCTTCAGCTGCTTTGCCTGCGCAACATCGGCATCTTGCGTACGCTTGTCACCTCCGCACAGGAGAATGACCAGTTCCCTGCCTCGCTGGAAGTAATAGACCCTGTAGCCCGGACCGTAATCGACCCGCAATTCAAAGACCCCGCCACCTACGGACTTGTGATCTCCAAAATTGCCGTTCGACGCGCGCTTCAGGCGGTCAACGATCCGTGCCATCGCCCGCCGGTCCCGCAAGGAGCCGAGCCAATCCGTGAAGACGGGTGTTTCCGCCAGTTGAAAGGCTTGTCCTATATGGAGGACAATTGGCGATTTGTCAAGTTTGGAAGGCATTGCTCAACTCAACAAGTCTAAGCGGCACCAGTTTTGACTGGAGGGCAAGCGACCTTCCCAGAAACGCAATCCGTTCACGTTGTTGCCTGTGATCGCCGATGCAGCGGCTGAGGGACTCGTAAAGCTTGTCCCTTTCGCATCAATCCATTTGCCATTGGCGATTTGGGCCGTGAATGCCTTGCCTTTGTAAATGGCCCTCAACTCTGTGCCGTCGGGCAGGAAAAGGCCACGGCTGTGGAACCCCTTGCGAGCATCTCTGAATGCATTCGGAACGGCGCATTCCAGCTTCGACAATTCTGTCTCGGCTTCCCGGGCTGACTCAAGATTTAGCAGTGAGCGCAAGACGTCATTGTAGGTGTGGCGCTCGCTCATTCGCATAGAAGTCAACGCCTTCCATACGTCGAAATCCACGTCGATCTGATACATGGCCCACCCTCCTTAGAGCACTAATAGTGCTAAACAGAGATTGGGTCAATAGCGGCTCACCACCGCCCTTTCCGCTTGGTCTCCCTGCCGAACCGCCCCTTGCGCGTCCCCGGCTTGCCCTCGTTGCTCCGCCCCACGACCGGCGCCTTGCGCTCGTCTTCCGGCAGACCCAGTTCGGTCGCTTCCAGCTTCCTGATCTCGTCGCGCAGCCGGCCGGCTTCCTCGAACTCCAGGTCGGCGGCGGCCGCGCGCATCTTCTTTTCGAGGTCCTCGATGTAGGCCCTGAGGTTGTGGCCGACGAGATTGTTCGCGCCTTCCGCCTCGATCTCGACGAGGACGCCGTCGCGGCTGGCTGTATCCGCCACGATGTCGTGGATGTTGCGCTTGATCGTCTGCGGGGTGATGCCGTGTTCCGCGTTGTACGCGCGCTGCTTCTCGCGGCGGCGGTCGGTCTCGGCGATCGCCCGCTCCATGCTCCCGGTCATGCGGTCGGCATAGAGGATCACCCGCCCGTCGACGTTGCGCGCGGCGCGGCCAATCGTCTGGATCAGCGACGTCTCGCTGCGCAGGAAGCCTTCCTTGTCGGCGTCGAGGATGCACACCAGCCCGCACTCGGGAATGTCCAGCCCCTCGCGCAGCAGGTTGATGCCCACCAGCACGTCGTAGACGCCCAGCCGCAGGTCGCGGATCAGCTCGATGCGCTCGAGCGTCTCGACGTCGGAATGCATGTAGCGGACCTTCAGCCCCGCCTCGTGCATGAACTCGGTCAGGTCCTCGGCCATTCGCTTGGTCAGCGTGGTGACCAGCGTGCGATAGCCGTTCGCCGCCGTCTCGCGGCACTCGTTGATGCAATCCTGCACCTGGTCCTCGACCGGGCGGATCGTCACCGGCGGGTCGATCAGCCCGGTCGGGCGGATCACCTGCTCGGCGAACACGCCGCCGGATTGCTCCATCTCCCAGCCGCCCGGCGTCGCCGAGACCGCCACCGTCTGCGGCCGCATCGCGTCCCATTCATTGAAGCGCAGCGGCCGGTTGTCGATGCAGCTCGGCAGGCGGAAGCCATATTCGGCCAACGTGATCTTGCGGCGGTGGTCGCCCTTGGCCATCGCCCCGATCTGCGGCACCGTCTGGTGGCTCTCGTCGACGAACAGCAGCGCGTTGTCGGGCAGGTACTCGAACAGCGTCGGCGGCGGCTCGCCCGGCAGTCGTCCGGTCAGGAAGCGGCTGTAGTTCTCGATCCCCGCGCACGATCCGGTCGCCGCGATCATCTCCAGGTCGAAGTGCGTGCGCTGCTCCAGCCGTTGCGCTTCCAGCAGCTTGCCCTCGGCGTGCAGTTCCTGCAGCCGGTCCTCCAGCTCGAACCTGATCGCCTCCATCGCCTGCTTCATCGTCGGCCCGGGCGTCACATAGTGCGAGTTGGCATAGACCCGCACCTTGTCGAGGCTCGCGCCCTTCTTGCCGGTCAGCGGGTCGAACTCGGCGATCTCCTCGATCTCGTCGCCGAAGAAGGTCACCCGCCAGGCCATGTCCTCGTAGTGGCTGGGAAAGATCTCGAGGTTGTCGCCGCGCACGCGGAAGGCGCCGCGCTGGAACGCGGCGTCGTTGCGCTTGTACTGCAATGCCACCAGCTTGCGGATGATCTCGCGCTGGTCCTGGCTCTCGCCCTTCTTCAGGTCGAAGATCATCGCCGAATAGGTCTCGACCGAGCCGATGCCGTAGAGGCACGAGACCGAGGCGACGATGATCACGTCGTCACGCTCGAGCAGCGCGCGCGTCGCCGAATGGCGCATCCGGTCGATCGCCTCGTTCACCGAGCTTTCCTTCTCGATGTAGGTATCGGTGCGCGGCACGTAGGCCTCGGGCTGGTAATAGTCGTAGTACGAGACGAAATACTCGACCGCGTTCTCGGGAAAGAAGCTCTTGAACTCGCCATAGAGCTGCGCGGCGAGGATCTTGTTCGGCGCCAGCACCAGCGCCGGGCGCTGCAGCCGCTCGATCACCTGCGCCATCGTGAAGGTCTTGCCCGACCCGGTGACGCCCAGCAGCACCTGCGTCCTTTCCCCTTCCTGCGCCGCGGCGACGAGGTCGGCGATGGCCGTCGGCTGGTCGCCCGATGGCTGGTAGTCGGAGACGATGCGGAAGCGCTTGCCCGGCTCGCTCTTCTCCGGGCGCGCGGGCTTGTGCGGCGTGAAGCTGCCGGAGGTATCGGGTTCCTCCAGCCCACGACGGATGACGAGTTGGGCCATAGCTGCAGAATATGGAGGTTCGGCTTTCGTTCCGCAATCCCGACTTGCCGTCGATCGCTGTCCGGCGCAGCTTCGTCGCGAGAGAGGAGACCACCATGGCCAAGACGATCGAGCAGCTTCTCGCCGAATCGGAGATCAAGGACATCCAGATGCGCTACTGCCACGCAGCGGACCGGCGCGATTTCGCATTGATGCGTGAATGCTTCCACCCCGACGCCAGCACCGAATTCGGGACGTTTGCCGGCGGCGTCGACGATTTCATCGCCGCCGGGATCGAGACGCTGAAGGCGTTCTCGGTCACCCAGCACATGACCGGCAACCAGCTCGTCCGGCTCGACGGTGATTCGGCCTGGGCCGAACACTACGCGATCGCCACGCACCGCATCCCGGAAGGCGATGGCGAGCCCGAGCGCGATTTCGTCTGCGGCATCCGCTATGTCGACCGGGTCGAGCGGCGCGACGGCGAATGGCGCATCGCCCGCCGCGAGATGAACCTCGACTGGTCACGGATCGACGCGATCGATCATGGCCTGACGACGCCGCGCCTGCGCGCGGTCGATGACGCGCCGGCCTGAGCAACGGCCTCAGCAATGGGATGATCGCGACGGTTGGCAGCGCGCCGTGCGCTTGTTACCCCCTTGGCACCCCCCTGCTCATACGCCCGGAGGAACTTCGATGACCGCATTCGCTTCCCGTGCCCTGGTCCTGGCCGTGCTGGCCGGCACGTTCGCGCTCGGCGCCTGCAAGAAGGACGCGGTCAACGAAAGGAACGCGACCCCGGGCGAAGTCGCCTCCAGGGTGGCCGAGTCGGGCGCCAGGCCGCAGCCGGGCCGCTGGGAATCGACGCTCAAGCTCGAAGCGATCGACATGCCGGGAATGCCGCCGGAGGCGAAGGCGATGATGCAGAAGTCGATGGGCACCGCGCGCACGCTGGTCACTTGCCTCTCGCCCGAGGGTGCCGCCCGGCCCGCCGCCGATTTCTTCAACCAGGGCAAGAGCGGCTGCACGTACGACGCCTTCAAGATGGCCGACGGCCACCTCGACGCGACGATGACCTGCAAGCAGGGGCCGGAGGCGATGAAGATCACGCTGTCGGGCTCCTACGGCGCCGACGCTTACGAAGTGCATACCCATTCGACGGTGTCGATGCCCGACGGCAAGGCCATGACCCAGTCGATGACCATGACCTCGCGTCGCACCGGCGATTGCAAGGGCGACGAGCTGAACGCGAAAAAAAGCTGATGCCCGTTCATCGCCTGTTGATAGGCAATGCCTAGCTTGGCGGGATGACCAGTTTTCCCATGCCCCGCCACCGCCCTTTCCGGGCGAACGCCGGTGCGGTGCAGCGGCTGGCTCTTGCCGGACAGCCGCGCCCGGAAGGCGTTGCCGGACCGCGCCTGCGGTTCCTGCTCGGTGAATTCGCGGCTCTCGCGCCGCGCTTCGGCACCCGTCAGCCGGTCGCGCCCGCGCTCCGGCCCCAGCCGGTCATGCTGTTTCCCGGCTTTGGCGCGCATCCGGTGCGGATGCGGCCGATGCTCCACGCGCTGACCGCCGCCGGGCACGATGCGCACGAATGGGGCCTCGGCTTCAACCTGGGGCCGACCCCGGAAAACTTCGCCTTCCTGATCGGCCGCGTCGCGGCGCTGTCGCGCCACTCGCGCCAGCCGGTCGCCTTGGTCGGCTGGAGCCTGGGTGGGCTGTTCGCGCGCGAGATCGCCAAGCGCATCCCGCGCAGCGTCGGCCGCGTCATCACCATGGGCACGCCGTTTTCCGGGGACCGGCGCTCGAACAACGCCTGGCGCGCCTACCAGCTGGTGACCGGCCATTCGGTCGACGCGCCGCCGATTCCGGGCAACTTCGCGGAAAAGCCGCCGGTGCCGACAGTGGCGATCTGGAGCCCGCGCGACGGCATCGTCTCCCCCCGCGCGTCCGCCGGCTGGCCGGGAGAGCGCGACCGGGCGGTGGCGTTGCGCTGCAATCACCTCGGTTTCGCCAACCGCGCCGAAGCGATCGCGGCGGTGCTGGAACAGCTCGACGCCGATTTCTAGCGGGCGTCCCACTCTCGCCAACGCCTCGCGCATCTGCCAACCTGCCGCGATACAGCGGAGAGAACGATGCCCGAAATCTGGCGCGCCGGCGGTTCCAACACGCGTTTCGATCCGGCCGAGATCGCCGCCCTCGAAGCGCAGGGCTGGGACGGCCAGATGTTCATGGACTCGCAGTCGCTCAGCGCCGATCCCTGGGCGCTGATGGGGGCCTGGGCGCGCGAATCGACCCGCCTCAAGCTGTCGCCGGGCGTCACCAATCCGCTCACCCGCAATCTCGCGGTCACCGCGGCGAGCGCCGCGACGATCCAGATGCTGAGCGGCGGCCGCGCCGTGCTGGGCGTCGGCCGCGGTGATTCGGCGCTGGCCTACCTCGGCATGGCACCGGTGCCCGTGGCACGCTTCGAGCAGGATCTGGTGACGCTCCAGACGCTGCTGTCCGGCGGGGCCGTGGCGTTCGAGGCGACGGGTGAGCGCGGCGACGGGCCGGCCTCGCACAGCCTGTCGCTGGGCGCGCGGCCCGAGGCGACGCAGTTGAAGTGGCTGGCGACGTCCGGCCTGCCCAAGGTGCCGCTCGACGTGGCGGCCACCGGCCCCAGGGTGATCGCGATGGGCGCGCGGCTGGCGGAGCGGGTGACGTTCTCGGTCGGCGCCGGGCTCGACCGCGTGCAGTGGGCGCTCGACCTCGCGCGCTCCGCCCGCGCCGGCATGGCGGGGACAGGCCCGAGCTACGGCGTGCAGGTCGTCGTCGTCTGCCACCCGGACGATGCGACGGCGATGGACGTGGCGATGCGGATGGCGGCGCCGCTGGCGCGCTTCCAGGTCATGCAAGGCAGCGCCAAAGGGCCGTCAAAAGGCCACCAAAACGCTTCGCTGCAAGCGATCCGCGACGGCTACGACATGAACCGGCACGGCGGCGTGCACGAGCAGAACCGGCTGACGCACGGCGCGCTCTCGCCCGAATTCGTCCGCGATTTCGCCGTCGTCGGCACGCCGGAAGCCTGCACCGCGAAGCTGCTGGCGCTGCGCGACGCCGGCATCGACCGCTTCGTCATCGTCGGCCCCGGCTTCTATCCGCCGGAGTGGGGCGAGGCGGCGGACCTGTTCGCGCGCGAGGTGCTGCCGGCGTTGCGTTGACGCGTCAGGAATAGCCGCGCTTGTCGGCCCAGTCGTCGACCTCGCCGGGCTTGAAGGTCACGCCCGGGGTCTTGTCCGACGCGGTCTTCAGGTCCCAGCCGATCGGGTCGGTGTGCGCTTCCAGCGGCATGCGCATGGCGTTGAGGCCCCAGCCCAGCATCACGTAGTGGCCGATCACGAACACGAAATCCATCATCTGGCGCTTGTCGAAGTGCTGCGCCAGCGCGTTCCACGTATCGTCCGAAAGGTCGTTCGTGGTCATCAGCTCGTCGACGGCGGCCAGCGTCAGCCGATCGAGCGGCTTGTCATCCCAGATCGGGTCGCCGGCGCCGGTCTTGCACGCCTCGATCTCCTTCAGGGTGATGCCGTACTGCAGCGCGTAGCCGACGTGATTGTGCCATTCGTACTGCGATTGCAGCTTCCAGCCGATGCGCAGGATGATCAGCTCGTACTGGCGCATCGGCAGGGTGTTGCTGGTCAGGAAGTGCTTGCCCCAGACGCTGAAGGCCATGCCGAACTTCGGATGGTTGGCGACGACGTTCTGGATGTTGGTCTTCGAGCCTTCCTCCCAGGCGTTGGGTTCGCCCCAGAACGCCATGACCTCGCGCGCCTCGTCGGTCCACTCCTCGCGCGGGAGCATCGGGATCCGCCACATCGTGCGTTCGGTCATCGGTCGTCCTCGTTGCTGGTCCAGGGCGCCGCGGTATCACACGGCCGCGGCGATGGTACCCCGCCTTGGCGATTTCTCGCTTGCCATGGTTCCGGGAAAGCGGGAGCCTGCGCGAAAATGGAGAGGATCATGCGCTTCACCCCGCTGCACTCCGACTTCGGTGTCGAAGTCCACGACTTCGATGTCCAGGCCGGAGGGGCGGCCGAAGACGTCGCGGTGCTGCGGTCCGCGCTCGATGCGCACGACATGCTGCTGCTGCGTGGCGCCGGCCGCGTCTCGCCCGAACGCCAGACCGAGATCACCGGCTGGTTCGGCCCGCCGGCGCCGGTGGACAACGCTGGCGACGGCCAGTTCGTCTCGGTGCTCGACAATGCCGAGGAAGCGGGCAGCTTCATGCTGCCGTTCCATTCCGACCTGACCTATACCGACTGCCCGATCAAGGTGATCTGCCTCCACGCGATTGCGTTGCCCGAACGGCCGACCTCGACCAGCTTCGTCAGCAACCGCGCCGCCTGGAACCGACTGTCCACCGCGGACCGGGCTCGGCTGGCACCGTTGCACCTGCGCCATCTCTATGTTTCCAGCATGCCCAGCCTGAACATGCCCGACATGGCCGCCATCCACCCGCTGGCGATGCCCAATCCGCGCACCGGCGCGATGCTGCTGGTGGTCACCGAACACCATGCCGACCGCATCGTGGAGCTGCCGGGGGACGAGAGCCGCGCGCTGATCGACCGGCTGCTGGCCGATCTCTATGCACCCGCGTGCCAGTACGAGCACGTCTGGCGGCCGGACGACCTGCTGATCTGGGACAACCTCGCGTTGCAGCACGCGCGGCGCGAACGGTCCGATCCGGGGGCGGGCAAGCGCGCGCTGCAACGCGTGGCGCTGGCGGAAACCGGGATCATGGAACTTGTCGCGCGGGCGCGCGCCGCGGCCTGATCCGCCGCACGATTGCATATTTTTCTTCGCACGTGCAGCAAAGCCGCTTGGCAAAGCCGCAAAAAGGTTGCAGCCTGCATCTCGCGCCCCACGACAAGGTTGCCCGATGCAGACAACGACCCGCGCGACGTTCGACGAGATGCTGGATGAGGACGGCGGCATCCGCCCCGCCTATCGCGCCTTCCGCGACTGGTACGACGCGCAGGACAAGGCCTGGCTGGCCAAGCAGGGGCAAGTCGCGGAATCGGTGTTCCGCCGCACCGGCATCACCTTCAACGTCTATGGCGAGGATGCCGGGCAGGAACGGCTGATCCCGTTCGACATGATCCCGCGCATCATCACCCGCGACGAGTGGACCCGCCTGTCGCGCGGGATCGAGCAGCGCGTGCGGGCCCTCAACGCCTTCCTCCACGACCTTTACCACAAGCGCGAGATCGTCAAGGCCGGCCGCCTGCCCGAACGCGTGCTGCGCGACAACGACGCGTTCCTGCCCGAGATGGTCGGCTTCACGCCGCCGGGCGGGGTCTATACCCACATCGTCGGCATCGACCTCGTCCGCACCGGGCCGGACGATTTCATGGTGCTGGAGGACAACGCCCGTACGCCCAGCGGCGTCTCGTACATGCTCGAGAACCGCGAGACGATGATGGCGATGTTCCCCGAGCTGTTCAGCCGGGTGCGGGTTCAGCCGGTCTCGGACTATCCGCGCGCGCTGGCCCGCAGCCTCGCCGCCTGCGCACCGGAAGCCGCCGCCGGGCACCGCCCGGTGGTCTCGGTGCTGACCCCGGGAATCTACAACTCCGCCTATTTCGAGCATGCGTTCCTTGCCGACCAGATGGGCGCCGAACTGGTCGAGAGCAGCGACCTCAGGGTGATGGACGGTCGCGTCTGCCAGCGCACCACGCGCGGCTGGCAGGCGATCGACGTCATCTACCGCCGCGTCGACGATGCCTTCCTCGACCCGCTGACCTTCAATCCGACATCGATGCTCGGCGTGCCGGGGATCATGGACATCTACCGGGCCGGCGGCATCACCATTGCCAATGCGCCCGGCACCGGCATCGCCGACGACAAGGCGATCTACAGCTTCATGCCCGAGATCGTCGAGTTCTACACCGGCGAGAAGCCGCTGCTCAAGAACGTGCCGACCTGGCGCTGCGCCGAGGCGGACTCGCTGAAATACGTGCTCGACAACCTCAAGGATCTCGTCGTCAAGGAGGTCCACGGCTCGGGCGGCTACGGCATGCTGATCGGGCCGACCTCTTCGAAGGCGGAGATCGCCCGGTTCGAAAAGAAGCTGCGGGCACGGCCGGAGAACTACATCGCCCAGCCGACGCTGGCGCTTTCCACGGTGCCGATCTTCACCAAGGCCGGACTTGCCCCGCGCCACGTCGACCTGCGGCCGTTCGTGCTGGTGTCGCCCAAGGGCATCGACATCACCCCCGGCGGATTGACCCGGGTGGCGCTGAAGAAGGGCTCGCTGGTGGTGAACTCCTCGCAGGGTGGGGGCACCAAGGACAGCTGGGTGCTGGCGGAATGAGTGCAATGACAAAAAGTGGGAACCGGTTTTTGTCGCCCGATCGCACGGCAACAATAGCCGTCGGGGAGCGTTGAACCATGCTCGGCCGCACCGCCTATGGCATCTTCTGGATGTTCCGCTACCTCGAGCGCGCGGAGAACACCGCGCGCCTGCTCGAGGCGGGCTTCCGCATGGCGCTGACGCGCGGCAGCCAGTCCGACGAGGAATGGCGCTCGCTGCTGACCACGCTCGGCCTCGCCGCCGCCTACGACGACCGCTTCGACGAAACCACCGGGCCGCTGGTCAGCAACTTCCTGCTGCGCGACCGCGAGAACCCGGCCAGCGTGCTGGCGATGGTGGAGTATGCGCGCACCAACGCGCGCATGGTCCGCACCGCGCTGACCCGCGAGGTCTGGGAGGCCACCAACGAGGCGTGGATGGCGCTGTGCGAGGCGATGGCCCGGCCCGTCCGCATGGCCCAGCTCGCCGACCTGCTGGCGCTGGTGCGGCGCCAGGCGATGCTGGTGCGCGGCGCGCTCGAAGGGACGATGCTCCGCAACGAGATCTTCAATTTCGCCCGCGTCGGCACCGCGATCGAGGCGGCGGACAACACCGCGCGCATCCTCGACGTCAAGTACCACGTGCTGTTGCCGTCGGTAGCCTGGGTCGGCTCGACGCTGGACAACGCGCAATGGGAGATGATGCTGCGCTCGGTGGCGGGAGAGCGCGTGTTCCGCTGGCTCAACGCGGGCACGCTCGATCCGCGCGGCATCGCCAATTTCCTGATCTGCGACGGCCGCTTCCCGCGCAGCCTGGCCTACAGCTACAGCAAGCTCGCAAGCAACATGAACGGGCTGGCGCGCGAACATGGAACCACGCTGCGCAGCCATGCATTGCTCGACAGCGCGGTCACCCGCCTGCAAGCGCAGACGATCGCCGAAGTGTTCGAGTTCGGGCTGCACGAGTTCCTGACCGACTTCATCGCCGCCAACCGCAACCTGGCCGACGCCATCGCCGCCGATTACCGGTTCATCGAATAGGCCCCGTCATGCGTCTCGCGATCCGACACACCACCCGCTATCACTTCGCCCGGCCGGTCGCGCGCGGGCTGCAGCGCCTGCGGCTGCGTCCCAAGACCACGCACGGGCAGAAGGTGCTGGCGTGGGACATGCACCTCGAGGGGGCGCGGGTCGAAGCCGATTTCGACGACCACAACCACAACCACACGACGCTGGTGTCGATACTCGACGGCGCCACCAGCGTCGCGGTCACCTGCACCGGCACGGTCGAGACCGCGGACACCGTCGGGATCGTCGGCCCGCACACCGGGTTCATGCCGCTGTGGTGCTTCCTCGACCAGACCCCGCTGACCCGGCCCGGGCCGAAGCTGCGGGCGCTCGCCGCCGGGCTCGATTCGCGGCGGGACGATCCGCTCGACCTGCTCCACGCGCTGTCCGCCGGCATCGCCGACGCGGTCCGCTACGAGATCGGCGAGACCGACGCGACGACCACCGCCGAGGAGGCGGTGGCCCACGGCCACGGCGTCTGCCAGGACCATGCCCACGTGTTCATCGGTGCTGCGCGTCATCTCGGCATCCCGGCGCGCTACGTCAGCGGCTACCTGATGATGAACGACCGCGTCGACCAGGAGGCCGGCCACGCCTGGGCCGAGGCGCTGGTGCCCGGCCTGGGCTGGGTCGGCTTCGACGTTTCCAACCGGGTCAGCCCGGACGCGCGCTATGTGCGCGTCGCCAGCGGGCGCGATTATCCGGACGCGGCGCCGGTCTCGGGGATAACCTTCGGGCCGGCCAGCGAATCGGGCCTCGTCGTCAGCCTCTCGGTTGAACAACAGACCGCCGAACAGTAATCGGTTCGCACGCGCAACATAAGGGGGGATTCGCGGGTGACCTATTGCGTCGGCATGCTGCTGGACAAGGGGCTGGTGCTGATGAGCGACACCCGCACCAATTCCGGCGTCGACAACATCTCCACCTTCCGCAAGATGTTCCACTGGGAGATCCCGGACGAGCGCGTGATCGCGATCATGACCTCGGGCAACCTCGCCACCACCCAGTCGGTGATCAGCCAGCTCGAGGAACGCACCAAGGCCCCGGACGAGCGCCACAATTCCGCGCTCGAAGCGCCGACGATGTACCAGATCGCCACCCAGATCGGCAAACTGCTGCACGAGACGATCAGCGCCTGCGACGAGGAAGCCGGGCCCGAGGCCGCCGGACAGTTTTCCGCGACGCTGATCCTTGCCGGCCAGATCAAGGGCATGGAACCGCGCCTGTTCATGATCTACCCCGAAGGCAACTTCATCGAGGCCAGCTTCGACACCCCCTTCTTCCAGATCGGCGAGACCAAGTACGGGCGGCCGATCCTGATCCGCGGCTACGATCGCACGATGTCGTTCGAGGATGCGGTCAAGCTGCTGATGGTCAGCTTCGATTCGACGCTCAAGGCGAACCTCTCGGTCGGCCTGCCGCTCGACCTGCTGGTGCTGGAGCGCGACAACTTCACCCCGCTGCACGAGCGCCGCATCACCGCGGACAACGCCTACTACCGCGCGGTCTCGGTGGGTTGGGGGGAAGCGCTGCGGCTGGCCTTCGAGACGCTGCCGGACTATTCGTTCAACCAGCCCTGAGCGGCGACAGCAGCTCCAGCACCCGTTCGTCCTCCGGCATCAGCAAGCCGCCGCCGGTTGGCATCACCTGCAACGCCACCTGGTCTGCCCCGGCGGCGATGTGCGCGTCGATCCGCGCCTGGATTGCCGCGACATCGCCCCACGCCACCAGCGCATCGGCGGCGCGGTCCGAACCGGCCAGGTCCTCCTCGGTGAAGCCCATGCGGATCATGCTGGCGCGATAGTTGGGGATGCCCGCCAGCCCGGTGACCATGCCGCGGCCCATCGTCCGGCCCACCGCCGGATCGTCGGTCAGCATGACCTTCTGCTCGACCAGCAGAAGCTTGCCGGGGCCGAGGATGCCGCGCGCCATCGCCGTGTGCTCGGGCGTGGTACTGAACGGATGGGCGCCATCGGCGCGGTCACGCGCCAGTTCCAGCATCCTGGGGCCCAGCGCTGCCAGCACGCGCAGCGGCTTTTCCGCCGGGGGTGGCCCGGCATAGGCGAGCGCGTCCATCGCATCGAGATAGGCGCGCATCGTCGCCACCGGCTTGCCGTAGGCGTGGCCGCGCATGCCCTCGACGATGAAGCCGTGGCTGGCGCCGAGACCGAGCAGGAAGCGTCCGTCCCACTGCTCGTTGAGGCCATATTGCGCGCCGAGCATCATTGTCGCATCGCGCGAGTAGATGTTGGCGACTCCGAGCGCGACCTGCAGCCGGGTGGTGGCGGACAGGAGCTTCGCCGCGAGCACCATCGGGTCGCTGCCCATGCCGTCGTTGATCCACAGCGTGCCGTAGCCCCAGTGCTCCAGCCTCCGGGCGAAGGCGACGAGGTGCGCCGACGGATACCCGATCGTGTTGAGCCATACCGCCAGCCTGTCGATCCGCATGTCCGTCTCCCCCTGCTGGTCCCTGTGTGGCCGAATGCCGGTGATTTTCCTATCCCGCCAATTCCGCTAGGGACGGGCGATGGCAATGCTTCTGTTCCTCGGTCGTCTCGAAGATCGCGCGGGCGCCCCGCAACAGGTGCTGGCGCTCGCCGGGCCGACGCCGCTCGCCGGGGTGCTGGACCGGCTGCCGGCGGAGCTTGCCGCCGCGCTCGTCGCGCCCGGCGTGCGGATGGCGCGCAATGGCACGCTGGTCTCGCCGCAAGGGCTGGTGATCGATGACGGCGACGAGCTGGCGTTCCTGCCGCCGGTCAGCGGCGGCTGACATGGCCGATGTCCGCCTCGAGCTGGCGCCGTTCGACTCCGGGGCCGCGCTCGCCGCGTTCGGCGCCGCGCATCCGCAGGCGGGGGGGATCGTCTCGTTTCTCGGCCAGGTGCGGCTGGAGGGGGAAGTCGAGGCGCTCGAGCTGCGGCACTTCGCGCCGCTCACGCTGCCGGGGATGGAGGCGCTGGCGGCGACCGCGGAGGCACGCTGGCTGCTCGCCGGGCTGCTGGTGATCCACCGCAGCGGATTGATGCATCCGGGCGATCCGATCGTGCTGGTGGCCGCGGCGGCGCGGCATCGGCGAGATGCCTTTGCCGCCGCCGAATTCATCATGGATCACCTGAAGAGCGATTCGTGGTTCTGGAAACGCGAGCTGGCGGCGGGACAATGGCGCTGGATCGAGCCGCGCGCGGAGGATCACGCCGACATCGCCCGCTGGTAGCGATCAGTGCAGCAGGCGCGAGGCCGGGGGTGTCCCGAGGCCGGATCGCAGCGAGCCCGAGGCCAGGTCGCCGATGGCGCCGGCCAGCGCGGCAAGCACCGCCAGCGCCATCGTCGCCGCCTGGGCGGAGGCTTCGGCGGCGCTGCCGGGCAGCGCGATCGAGGCGAGGTGGAAGCCATCGCCCCCGCGGGAGATCATGCAGCCGGTTTCCGGCGCCACGAAGGCCAGCGCGGCCGATTCGCAGGCGCCGATCGCCAGGGCTTTCTCCAGCACGCCGGCGCCGGGGACGATGACGCCTTCGAGCAGCGAAAGCTCGGGCGCCTGTTCGATCAGGTCGAGGAAGGCGAGCAGGTGCTCGGCCTGGTCGCGGGGGTCGGCGATGGCGCTGTCGCAGGCGATACGGTCCAGTCTGCGGCGCCATATCGCCCAGTCGAGCCTGGAATGGATGCGGTCGGCCATGACGGGTGCTCCTTGCCCCGCCGTTTTACTTGCCAAAGCCCTAAGCCGTGCTTCGGCGCACCCTAGGGACTAACCCCACGGAATATGGTTTGCATGAGCTTATTGGCGCAACGTCGCGCGGATGGCATCGATTGCGGCGGCTTCCTCGTCCGCCCAGGCGGAGACGGTGGCCGATCCGTCGCGAATCGCCTGATCGTCGGGGCGTGGCGGCGCCGCGGGATCGTCGGCGGCGTGTGCCAGCCGGTCCTCGACCTGCAGGCGGTCGATCCCGGCCTGCGCCGAAAGCAACGCGCCGTGCGCGGACTGCATCTGCGACAACAGCGTCGTCGCACGCGCCCAGCCATCGCTGCCGGGCGCCGCGCCGGCAGCGGCACCGGCCGCCGCCTGCGCGGCCGCGCGCCGCGCGGGGAAACCGTCGTGGACCGATTGCGCCTCGGCCACCAGCGCCGCGACGCGTTGCGGCACCGGACCGCCGGGAGACGGCTCCGCGATGACCGGCGCGGGCGCCGGGGCGACCACCGGGGCGCTGCCGGAGACGCGTGGCGCGGCCGCCCCGCCGGGGCAGGCCTCGGTCGGCTGGGGGCAGCGCGGCAGGGCCTGGCCCTCGCTGCCGAGCAGTTCGGCCGGGCGCCGCGCGAGCGAGGGATATCCGGTGCCGCCGCCACAGCCGCCGATCAGCGGCAACAGGACCAGCGGCAAGCAGGCGAGGCTTTTCTTCCGTGCAGGCATCGCACGATCCATAGTGCGTTTCGCGGCGGCTGGAAATCGCCCGTCGCAACGGCAGGCGGGATGCCGGTGACAGTGCGCGCGATCGCATGAGTCGGCGTTGACTCGGGCGCCACCTTCGACTAGGGGCCACGCTTCCTTCAGCCACCGCGCCTGCGCGGCGGGCGGAAATCCGTATCGCTTTCGCGCCCATGCCGGTCCTGCCGGAAGGGCGAGGGGCGCGCGGCAGTGACTTTGGATTGGGATTAAGTATCATGTTCGCAGTCGTGCGCACGGGCGGCAAGCAGTATCGGGTCGCCGCCGGAGACAAGATCGCGGTCGAGAAGCTGGCGGGTGAAGCCGGCGACAAGATCGTGCTGGGTGAGGTCCTCCTCGCCGGGAATGACGGCCAGATTGCCGACGCCGCCGGCGTCGTCGTCTCGGCCGAGATCATCGCCCAGGCCAAGAGCGAGAAGGTCATCGTCTTCAAGAAGCGCCGCCGGCACAACTATCGCCGCCGCAACGGCCATCGCCAGCAGCTGACCCTGCTGCGCATCCTCTCCGTCGGCGGGGAGGAAAAGAAGGCCGCGAAGAAGAGCAAGGCCGCCTCTGGCGCCGCTGCTCCCGAAGCTGCCGCCGAATAATTCCGAGGAGTAGAAACCATGGCACACAAGAAAGCAGGCGGCTCCTCGCGCAATGGTCGTGATTCGGCCGGCCGTCGCCTCGGCGTCAAGAAGTTCGGCGGTCAGGAAGTGATCGGCGGCAACATCATCATTCGCCAGCGCGGCACCCGCGTGTACCCGGGCGTCAACGTCGGCATGGGCAAGGACCACACGCTGTTCGCGCTCGCCGAAGGCCGCGTCCGCTTCCACGACGGCAAGCTCGGCCGCAAGTACGTGTCGGTCGACGCCATGGCGGAAGCCGCCGAATAAACCGGATGGTCGACAACGGGCCATCCTGACGGGATGGCCCCCGCCGCTTCACGTGAGGCGGCTGAACGAGGGAGAGGGGCCCGCCCGTCTCCCTCTTTTCGTTTCTCCCTCTCCGTCTGGTCGATGCGCCCCGCGCCCGGGGCGCGTCGGCGCTTTGCGTAACCGCCCCGTCATCCATCCGGGCTAAGGCCGGACTGCGGGGCAAGATGGAGGACGAAGCCATGTTCATCCGCAGCGAAAGGCTGTTCCTGCGGCCCGGCTGGCCCGAGGACTGGGAGGAACTGCTCGCCGTGATCGCCGACGAAGGCGTCGTGCGCAACCTGGCGATGGCGCCCTGGCCCTATACCGGCGACGACGCGCGCGCATTCGCGGCGCAGGTGCAGGACAGCCGCCTGCCGCATTTCCTGGTGACGCTGCCCGGCGCCAGCGGGGCCCGGCTGGTCGGCTGCGTCGGCCTGGCCCCCGGCGATGGCCCGGAGCCCGAGCTGGGCTATTGGATCGCCCGCGAGCACTGGGGCAAGGGCTATGCCACCGAAGCCGCGCGGGCGGCGATGACGGTCGCCAGAACGCTGGGCCATCGCGGCCTCGGCGCGGCGCAATTCCTCGACAACCCGGCGTCGGGCCGGGTGCTCGCCAAGCTGGGTTTCCGGCCGGTGGGGGCGGTGGAGCGCTGGTGTCGCAGCCGCAACGCCCGCGTTCCGGCGCAGGCCTGGCGGCGCGAGCTGGTCCCGGCCTGCGGCGACGAGGATTGCATGCGCGCGGCCTGAGCGCGGTTCCCTATTCCGCGATCAGGCCGCGGTCGTCGATCTGCCAGGGGTGGAAGCCCGGCCGGAAGTAGCTGCACCAGGCCGGGAAGATCCGCCGCAGCACCCCGGGTTCCCGGAACAGGAACCCGGCAAGCCGGCGCCACGTCTTCGGTCCGCGCAGTCCGTCCTGCCGCAGCAGGTCCAGCGCATCGGCGACGCGATGCGCGAAGAAGGTCTTCGTCACCACCAGCATCATCAGCGAACGTACCCACCAACGCTGCCACGACGACCAGCCGGCGGTGGCATGCAGGAACGTGTCGTAGGCGACGGCCTTGTGCTCGATCTCCTCGATCGCGTGCCAGCGCCACAATGCCGCCAGCGCGGGATCACAGCCGGCCAGCATGTCCGGGTGCGCCAGCAGGTCGTGCGCGAAGATCGCGGTGAAGTGTTCGAGCGCCATGGTCGTGGCGATGTTCGCCGCATCGGTCCGCTCGCGCGACAGCGCCATCAGCCCGTCGATCCGCGCCTCGATCCGCGAAAGGTCGTAGCCGGCGCCGCGAACCAGCCGGTTGAAGGCGATGTGTTCGCGGCTGTGGTTGGCTTCCTGGGCGATGAAATCGCGAATCTGCCCGGCAAGCGGCTCGGCCGCCCCGCCGCTGCAGGCCCGCACCGATTCGATGAAGAAGGCCTCGCCCTTGGGGAACGTCGCCGACAGCGCGTTGAACCACGCGGTGGCGATCGGGTCCCCGCCTGCCCACCAGCGGCGGTCCAGCAGCCGGGGTGCGCTGCCGGCGGGCCAGTCGGGACGGCGGCGCACGAGGATCGCCTGTTCGATTGTTGCGCGCGGACCGCTCTTGCCAGCAACGACTTTGCGCCTTACCGGGCCGTGACGATTCGGGGCGGTTGCCATGCCCCTGCGGATAGGCTAGCTTACAGCTATGTCAATAAGAAAGCGACTCACTCAGGAGGAGAGCCGATCGGTGGCTCTCGAAGCCGCGCGTGCGTTGTTGCTCGAATCCGGCCCCCAGGCCGTGACGCTCAAGGCCGTCGCGGCGCGGATGGGCCGCACCCATGCCAACCTGCTCCACCATTTCGGTTCTGCGGCGGGCCTGCAGAAGGCGTTGGCCGGCCAGTTGGCCACCGGCATCTGCGCCACCATCGAGCAGGCGGTGTTCGATTTCCGTGCCGGCACCGCCACCCCGCGCAAGGTCGTGGACCTCGCGTTCGATGCGTTCGGTCGCGAAGGCGCCGGTGCGCTGGCGTCCTGGATGCTGCTCACCGGCAACGAGGACGCGCTCGATCCGATCGTCGGGGCGATTCACGATCTCGTCGATCACCTGCACGACGGGGAGGACGATTCGGTCAGCCGCACCGTGCTCAAGCTGTGCCTGCTGGCGCTGGGTGACGCGCAGCTCGGCCGGCCGCTGGCCGCCGCGCTCGACCTGCCGCCCTGCACGGCGCGCGACATGGCGGAGAAGATGCTGGTCGAATCGACCGCGGGCCGCCTTCAGGAGCCGGCCGAGATCGTCGCCTGAAGCCAGTCCGGCCAGCCGTCTGCCGGCACGTCGTCGACCCGCGCGCGTTCGACCCGCGGCGCGCCGTCGGGGCCGGGCACGACGCGCAGCCGCCGGTGCACCTTCTGCCGCCAGTTCATGCGGGCGGTGTTCTCCTGCCCGACATAGCAGCCCTTGGTGAAGCTCACGCCGTTGAGCGCGTCGGCATTGCATTCCAGCCACAACGTCTCGCCGTTGCCAAGTTCCTCGCGGCCTTCCGCGACGCCATGGGCGAGGCGATGCGCGCGCCAGGCGCCGTCGGCCGGCGCGCTGTCGTCCTGCGGCGCCAGCCAGCGCCAGCCCAGCGCCGCGAGGCGCGGATCGGGCATGGCGCCGCCGCGCGGTTCGGTTGACCAGTGCACGGCCAGCGCGGGATCCACGGCGATCGCAATCCGCCGCCGCAGCCGGTAAAGCCCGAGCCGCTTCGCCAGTGCTTCGGCAACCCCGGCCTCGCAGTCGAGCAGCAGCACGCCGCCGCCGCCGTCCCAGACCAGAAAGTCGAACAGCACCTTGCCCTGCGGCGTCAGCAAGCCCGCCCAGACCGGCAGCGGTTGCGCCACGTCCTGGGTAACGAGTCCCTGGAGAAAGCCGACGACGTCCTCGTCGGGGGCCTCGGGGGACAGGCGAATCACGGCGCGATCGGAGAGGCGAGTGGCGGTCATGCCGGGAAAATGGCGTGCCGCGCCGCGCTTGGAAAGGGGTGGCGCAGTTTCGTCCTTCCCCCCCGCCCGGCGCGCGGCTAATCCGGCGGCATGACCCAGGCCCCAGAACTCGTCCTCGCCCATGGCACCGTCCACACCCCGTCCGGCCCAGTCCTGGCCGATGTCGCCGTGCGCGACGGCCGCATCCTCGGCATCGGCAGCTACCCGCAGGCGGCGCGCCGCATCGACTGCACCGGGCTGGACGTGCTGCCGGGCGTCATCGACAGCCAGGTCCACTTCCGCGAGCCCGGGCTGGAGCACAAGGAAGACCTCGAATCGGGCAGCCGCGCGGCGGTGCTCGGCGGGGTCACCGCGGTGTTCGAGATGCCCAACACCAGCCCCAACACCGACAGCGCCGATCGCGTGGCGGACAAGCTTAGCCGCGCGCACCATCGCATGTATTGCGACCATGCGTTCTATGTCGGGGCGACGGCGGACAACGCCGCCAAACTTGCCGAGCTGGAGCGCATTCCCGGCACCGCCGGGGTCAAGATCTTCATGGGTGCGTCAACCGGCAGCCTGCTGGTGGCCGAGGACGCGGCGCTGGCGCGCGTGCTGGCCAGCGGCGTGCGCCGCGTCGCCATCCATGCCGAGGACGAGGCGCGGATGCAGGAGCGCCGCGACCTGCGGGTCGAGGGGGACGCCGCCAGCCACCCGGTCTGGCGCGACGACGAGTCGGCGATGCTTGCCACCCGCCGCATTCTGCGCCTCGCCCGCGCCGCTCGGCGGCCGATCCACGTGCTCCACGTCACCACCCCGGCGGAGCTGGAACTGATCGCGCAGCACCGCGACATCGCCACCTGCGAGGTCACCCCGCAGCACCTGACGCTGGCGGCGGAGGACGCCTATCCGCGGCTTGGCACTTATGCCCAGATGAACCCGCCGATCCGCAGCGCCGCGCACCGCGACGGGCTGTGGCACTGGTTGCGCCAGGGCGTGCCGGACGTGCTCGGCTCGGACCATGCGCCGCACACGCGCGAGGAAAAGGCCAAGGCCTATCCCGCCAGCCCCAGCGGCATGCCCGGGGTGCAGACGCTGCTGCCGCTGATGCTCGACCACGTCGCGAAGGGGCGGATGACGCTCGAACGGCTGATCGACATGACCAGCGCCGGCGTCCAGCGCGTGTTCGGCTTGCAGTCCAAGGGGCGGATTGCGACGGGTTATGACGCCGATTTCACCGTGGTGGACCGCAAGGGCAGCTTCACCATCGAGGAAGCCTGGCTCGAAAGTCGCTGCGGCTGGTCGCCGTTCACCGGCATGACGCTTTCGGGCCGCGTGGTGGGCACGATCGTGCGCGGCCACAGCGCGATGTGGGAAGGGCAGCTTGCCAACGAGGCCACCGGCGAGGCGCTGAAGTTCGCGGGCGCGCTGGCCTGAACGCTGGCCTGAACAGGAGATCACCGACAATGCCGAAGACCATGTTCCTCGTCATGGACATGATGAACGATCTCGTCGCCGAGAACGGCTTCAACGCGCAGACATACGGCGTGCAGGTGAAGGCGCGCAATGTCCTGCCCAACACCGCCGCCGCGATCGCCGCCTCGCGCGATGCCGGCGCGGCGATCGGCTTCGTCCGCGTCGGTTTCTCGGCGGACTATCGCGAGGCGCCCGCCAACAGCCCGATCTTCAGCGGGGCGCGGAAGAATGGCATCTTCCAGCTCGGCACCTGGGGCACCCAGGTCTATGACAGCCTGGCGCCGCAGCCGCAGGACTTCGATATCGTCAAGCACCGTGTCAGCCCGTTCTACGGCACGGCGCTGGAGCCGATCCTGCGCGCGCAGGGGATCGAGCGGCTGGTGCTGTGCGGCGTCTCCACCAATGGCGTCGTCCATTCGGGCGCCCGCGAAGCGCACGATCGCGACTATGAATGCATTATCCTGGAGGATTGCTGTGCCGGCGTGACCCCCGAGGAACACGCCCATGCGATCGCATGCCTGGGCCGCTATGCGCGCATCGTCGCCAGCACGGACTTCGACTGGGCGGCGTGAACCCCTGAATTTCCGTACGATTTGCGTCCCAACCGCGAGCTGGACGCGCGGCGACGCGCGCCCGGCCCGCGGCATTTCGGCTCGCCGCTTGACCGAATCCGAAATAATGCATTATGTGCGCACCATCAGGCGGGAGCGCCGAACCAGGAGTCATACCCATGAGCAATGAACAGGACGTCGGCGCCGCCCCCGCGGAAGGCAAGATCACCCCGGAAGCGATCAAGGCTGCCGAGAACATGATCGGCATGCAGCTGCGCCCCGAAGGGCCGTACCTGCAGGACGCCACCGAGGACACGATGCGCAACTGGTGCAACGGCATCGGCGATCTCAACCCGCTGTACCGCGATCTCGAGCATGGCCGCCTGTCGCGCCACGGCTCGATCGTCGCGCACCCGAACTTCCCGATGGCGTTCGGCTGGGTCGGCCGCACCCGCTGGGGCCTGCCGGGCGTACACGGCTTCTATGCCGGCAACGACTGGGAGCTGTTCCGCCACATCCGCCCGGGTGACCGCATCACCGCGATCGAGCGCGTCGTCGGCATCGACGTCAAGGAATCGAAGTTCTCGGGCACGCTGGTGATCCAGTACGTCGAGGCGAGCTATGCCAACCAGCACGGCGACCTTGTCGCCCGCGCGCTCGGCACCTGCACCCGCCACGAGCGCAAGGCCGCCCGCGATGCCGGCAAGTACTCGGAGATCAAGACCCACGAGTACACGCCCGAGGAATTCGCGGTGATCGACCAGGCGATCCTCGACGAGGAAAAGAACATGCGTGGCGCCAACGTGCGCTACTGGGACGAAGTGCAGGTGGGCGAGGAACTGCCGCCGATCGTGCGCGGTCCGCTCAGCCTGATGGACACGATGGGCTTCCTGGTCGGCTCGGGCCGCGGCCACACCCATGGCGTGATCTTCAAGAACGCGGTCAAGCACCCCGGCCACTTCTTCCGCAACCCGGAAGCCGGCGGCGGCATCGAGTACACCGGCATCGGCCATCACCGCGAATCGACCGCCAAGGAAGTGGGCGTCCCCGGCGTCTACGATTACGGCCCACAGCGCTCGTCGTGGATGGCCAGCCTCGTCACCAACTGGATGGGCGACGCCGGCTTCCTCAAGCGCATCCGCACCCAGATGCGCGGTTTCAACATCATGGGCGATTGCACCTGGGCGCGCGGCAAGGTGACGAACAAGTACATCAAGGACGGCAACGCGCTGGTGGACATCGAGATCCGCGGCGAGAACCAGCGCGGCGAACTGACCACGCCGGGCCTCGCCACCGTGCTGCTGCCCTCGCTGAACCCGAACCACAACGTGTTCTTCGACGGCCGCAACTGCGACCTCGAACTTCCTGTCGTCCGCTAAAGGGAACCGCCTCATGTCGGCTGCCCCGCTGACCGGCCTCCGGGTCGTCTGCCACGCCAGCACCGTGGCGGCGGCCTATGCCGCAAGGCTGCTGGGGGTGCAGGGCGCCGAGGTGACCTGGCTCGAACCGCCGCAGGGCTCGGACCTGCGGCGGGAGCCCCCGTTCCTGCCGGGCGGCGAGCGGGTTTCGGCGCTGTTCGCCTATCTCGCCGCGGGGGCGCGAAGCCGGGTGATCGAGCTCGATACCGAACTCGGCCGGCAGCAATTCGGCGCCTTGCTCAGCGAAACCGACATCTTTCTCGACGATACCCCGGTCGAGCAGCGCGCGGGGCTGGGCCTCGACGAGGCGACGATCGCCCGGCTCCACCCGCAGCTCGTCCACGTTTCGGTGCGCCCGTTCGGCGCGTTCGGCCCCAAGGCGCAATGGCAGGCCGAGGAGCTGATCGTCCAGCACGCCGCGGGCGAGGGCTACCTGTTGCCCAATGGCCTGACCACCGAGCTGTTTCCCGATCGCTCGCCGGTCAAGATCCACGGCCACTTTGCCGAGATGCAGGGCGGTATCGCCGCCGCGCTCGGCGCGCTTGCGGCGCTGTGGGTGCGGCCCGATCTCGGCGGCCAGTATGTCGATATCTCGTCGCAGGATGCGATGCTCAGCGTCGGCGCGTTTGCGATCCAGCGGCTTGGCGACGGCTCGGTCGAGCACCGGGTCGAGCGTTCGTTCCGCTATGGCGGCGTCATCCCCTGTGCCGACGGCTACGTCGAGCTGCTGACGCTCGAGCAGCGCCAGTGGGACGGGCTGGTCAAGCTGCTCGGCAGCCCGGACTGGGCGCTGGCGCCGGAACTGGCGGACAACGTCGAACGCAGCCGCCAGGGCGCGATGATCAACGGCCACATCCGCGCTTGGGCGGCGGTCCGCAAGGTCGAGGATATCGTTCGCGAAGGCCAAAAGCTGTCGGTGCCGCTGGCGAAGTACTACACCGCCGGCGAAGTCCTGCGCGATCCGCACGAGGCGGTGCGCGGCCTGTTCCAGCCGGTGCAGATCGACGGAGTCGGCACGCTGCCGATGCTGGTCTCTCCCCTGCATATCGATGGCAAGCCGCTGGCGCTGCGCGGCGGCCCGCCCGCGCTCGGCGAACTGAACCTGGAGGCCGCCGCATGAAGCCCTTGGCCGGCATCCGCATCGCCGATTTCACCGTGCACAACGCCGGCCCGTTCTGCACCAACCTGCTCAGCCAGCTGGGCGCCGAGGTCATCAAGATCGAGAGCGCGATGCGCCCCGATGCGTTTCGCAAGCCGCATCCGGTCTATGGGCGCACCGGGCCGGCGACGTTCGACCAGGTCGCCTCGACCAAGATGTCGGTGCGGATCAACCTCAAGAAGCCCGAAGGCGTGGCATTGGCGAAGCGCATCGTCGGCGTGTCCGACGTTGCTGCGGAGAGTTTCCGGCCCGGCGTCATCGGGCGGTTGGGGCTGGGTTACGACGCGCTCAGGGCGGTGCGACCGGACCTGATCATGCTCTCGGTTTCGTCGTGCGGGCAGGACGGGCCGGATTCTCACTTCGCCGGCTATGCTCCTCTGTTCGGCGCATGGGGCGGCCTTTCCGACCTCACCGGCTTCGCCGACGGACCACCGGTCGAGATGCGCCACGTGATGGACCACACGGTGGGCATGAACGCGGCGATGGCCGTGGTTGCCGCGCTGCACCGCCGCCGCGCCACCGGGCAGGGGGCGCTGGTCGACATCGCCGCGCGCGAGGTCGCTTCCAGCTTCATCGGCGAGGCACTGCTGATGGCCGCCGCCGGGGTCGAGCCGGGCCGCACGGGCAACGATCACCCACGGATGGCGCCGCACGGCGTCTATCCGGCGCAGGGCGAGGACCACTGGCTGGCGATCGCGGTGGCCAGCGACGGTGAGTGGCGCGCGCTGTGCGAGGCCATCGGCCAGCTCGGGCTGGCCGCGCGTTTCCCCACTGAGGCCGACCGCCACGCGAATCGCGGCGAGATCGACGCGATCCTCGCGGACTGGTCGCGCGGGCACGAGCAGAATGCCGCCGCCGCGCTGCTGCAGGCCGCCGGCGTGGCCGCCCACGCGAGCTGGACGACCCCCGAGATTGCCGCCGATCCGCACCTCCACGCCCGCGGCGCGATCGTCGAGGTGGCGGAGCCCGATGGCAAGCTGCGCGCCGCGGTGGCGGTGCCGATGCGCCTGTCGAAGGGGCCGGAGATCGGCATTCACGCCGGCACCCCGAAGCTGGGCGAGCACGAGGACCACGTCTATGGCGAGCTGCTCGGCATGAGCCGGGCCGAGCGTGACGCGCTCGAAGCCGCCGAAGTCATCTACTGAGGAACCGCCATGACCAACCAGACCCTCGGTTTCATCGGCCTGGGCGTGATGGGCGCCGGCATGTGCGCCAATCTCGTCGCCAGGCAGCCCGCGCCGGTGCATGTCTTCGACCTCAACCCGGAGGCGGTCGCCGCGCAGGTCGCCAACGGCGGCAAGGCCTGTGCCTCCGTCCGTGAACTGGCTGCCGTGGCCGACATGATCTTCCTGTCGCTGCCCGGCGGCAAGCAGGTCAGCGCGGTCTGCGCCGATATTGCCGCCGCGGCGAAGCCGGGCACGGTGGTCGTCGATCTGTCCACCACCGCGGTCGCCGATGCCCGCGCCGTCGCCGCGTCGCTGGCCGGGCAGGGCCTGGCGTTCGCCGACGCGCCGGTGGCGCGCACGCGCCAGGCGGCGATCGACGGGACGCTGTCGATCATGGTCGGTGCCGACGAGGCGCTGTTCGCCCGCATCGAGCCGCTGCTGAAGACGATGGGCAGCGACGTCACCCGTTGCGGCGAGGTCGGCTGCGGGCAGGTGGTCAAGCTGATCAACAACACGCTGCTGTTCGAGCAGGTGGCGGCGATCGCCGAGATGATGGTGGTGGCCGAGCGCGCCGGGGTTTCGGCGGAGACGCTGATCCACGCGGTCGGCCTCGGTTCGGGCAACTCGTTCGCGTTGCAGAACCACGGCGTGAAGGCGATGGCGCCGCGCCTGTTCCCGCAGCAGGCCTTCCCCAGCACCTACACGCTGAAGGATCTCGGCTACACCCTGGAACTCGCCCAGCAGATGGGCGTCGACCCGAAAGTCGCCCATCTCGCCGCCAGCTACTACCAGCAGGCGGTGGACGAGGGCATCGGCGACCAGTACTTCCCGGCCATCATCCAGCTGGTGGAAAAGCAGCGCTGACAGGAGTGGCACGATGCGTACGGAGAAGCTGAACTATCGCATCGTCACCGACGGCCTCGCATTCCCCGAAGGGCCGGTGGTCATGGCCGACGGCTCGGTGATCGTCGTCGAGATCAAGGGCGGACGGCTGGTGCGCATCCACCCGGACGGGCGCAAGGACGTGGCGGCCGAGGTCGGCGGCGGGCCCAACGGGGCGGCGGTCGGACCCGACGGCGCCCTGTACGTGTGCAACAACGGCGGCTTCCACTGGCTGCAGGAACCGATCTTCGGCGTCGAGAAATACGACCGCCCGCACGGCCGCGCGCACGACTACACCGGCGGCAGCATCCAGCGCGTCGACCTTGCCACCGGCGCGGTGACCACGCTCTACACCCATTGCGGCGACATTCCGATCAACGGCCCCAACGACATCGTCTTCGACCGCAACGGCGACATGTGGTTCACAGACCACGGCAAGACCTATGGCCGGGTGATGGACCAGGGCGCGGTGTTCCATGCCGCGGCGGACGGATCGTGGATCCGGCAGGTGGCCTACCCGATGGTCACGCCCAACGGCGCCGGCCTCTCGCCCGACGAGAAGACGCTCTACGTGTCCGAGACCGAGACCGGGCGCCTGTGGCACTGGCCGATCACGGGCGCCGGCGAAGCCGCCGAGCTGGAGAAGATCGCCTGGCCGAGCCCGCAGGGCGGCCGGCTGGTCGGGCAGGCGACCGGCTACCAGCGCTTCGATTCGATGGCGCTGGAGGAGAACGGCAACATCTGCGTCGCCACGTTGGTGACCGGAGGCATCACCGTGTTCTCGCCCCAGGGCGAGAAGCTGGAGTACTGGCAGGGGCCGGAGCCTTATTGCACCAACATCGCCTTTGGCGGCGAGGACATGAAGACCGCGTACATCACCGTCTCCGGCCACGGCCTGCTGATCGCGGTGGACTGGCCGCGCCCGGGGCTGAAGCTGCTGCACCAGCGCTAGGGCTGCCCGGCCCCGGGGGGAACCGGCGGCGGTCTCGAGCGCTGCATCGGCAGCAACCGCCGAGGAGCCGAGCCGATGCCCATGACCCTGTCCGAGATTGCCGAGCAGATGCGCGACATCGACATCTGCACGCTGGCCACGCGCGCGCCTTCCGGGGCGATCGCGGCGCGGCCGATGAGCAACAACCGCGAGGTGGATTTCGACGGCGACGCCTGGTTCTTCACGCTCGATTCGACGGCGACGGTGCCGCAGATCGAGGCCGATGCCAACGTCGGCGTGACGTACCAGCGCAGCGGCGGCGTCAAGGGCCTTGTCGGCAGGCCCGGGCCGTTCTTCCACGTCGAGGCGCGGGCCGACCTGGTCCGCGACAGGGCGGCCTTCGCCGCGCACTGGCACAAGGACCTCGATCACTGGTTCGAGCAGGGCATCGATACGCCGGGGATCGTGCTGATCCACGCCCGGGCGCAGCGGGTGCATTACTGGGACGGGGAGGATTCGGGCGAAATAGCCGTCTGAGGGCGCAGGCGCCGGCCGGCATTCCGGCGCTTCCCCCCGGCCCGATCCGTCGCTAAAGGCGCGGGCCATGGAAACGATGGATCGCGACCTGCTGCCCGAGGGGCTCGAAGACCGGCTGCCGCCGTCCGCGCAGGCGGCGGCGCGGGTGACGCGCGCGGTGATGGACGTGCTCGACGGGCATGGCTACGACCGCGTGCTGCCGCCGTCGATCGAGTTCGAGAAATCGCTGGCGAGCCGGATGGCCGGGATCGAGACGCGGCGGATGTTCCGGTTCGTCGATCCGGCGAGCTTGCGCACGCTGGCGTTGCGATCGGACATGACGCCGCAGGTGGGGCGCATCGCCGCGACGCGGCTGGCGGGGGCGGCGCGACCCCTGCGGCTCAGCTATGCCGGGCAGGTGGTGACGATCAAGGGCGACGGGCTCGACCCGACGCGCGAGCGCTTGCAGATCGGTGCGGAGCTGATCGGCGCCGACAGCGTCGCGGCGGCGGGCGAAGTGGTGGCGCTGGCGGTCGAGGCGCTCGCGGCGGCGGGGGCCGGCGGAATTTCTGTCGATTTCACGCTGCCGGACCTGGTCGATACGCTGGCCGCGGGATCGCTGCCGTTGTCGGCCGGGGTGGCCGAGGCGGTGCGGCGCGAGCTGGACGGCAAGGATGCCGGGGCGCTGGTGGCGGCCGGGGGCGAGGCCTACCTGCCGCTGCTCTATGCGACCGGGCCGTTTGCGCAGGCGATCGCGCGGCTGCGTGACTTCGACGGCGGGCTGGGCGGGGTGCTGGCGGGACGGATCGCGGCGCTGTCGGACATTGCGGCGCGGCTGGAGGGCCAGGCGCGGCTGACGCTCGACCCGACCGAGCGGCACGGGTTCGAGTACCAGTCCTGGTTCGGGTTCACGATCTATGCCGAGGGCGCGCGTGGGGCGCTGGGGCGGGGCGGCACGTACACGATCGTCGGCCGCGAGCCGGGCGAGGCCGAGGCGGCGACCGGGTTTTCGCTTTATCCCGACCCGCTGATCGACGCGCTGGCGGCGCGCGAACCGGCGCGCGACACGCTGTTCCTGCCGCCCGGGCACGATCCGGCGGTGGCGGCGCGGCTGCGTGCGATCGGCTGGCGGACGGTGGCGGCGCTGTCCGACGCCGATGACGGAAAGGCGCTGGGCTGCACGCACCGGCTGGCGGGCAGCGAGGCGGTCGCGCTCTAGCCGACGACGGCCTTCAGCCAGTCGTCCACCGTCTTGGTGGCCGGATAATCGGGATCGCCGAGGCGGCGGTTGATTTCCATGTGGCCGAGCAGGCCCTGGCCGGGGAAGCCCGCCACTTCCACCTTGCTGCCGCCGGCTTCGAGCGCCCTGGCCAGTGCCTCGCTCTGGCGCACGCCGTCGGGGCGCTGGACGTGGAGCAGCAGGAACTGGCGGGCATTGGGCGCGGCGGCCTGCAAGGTCGGCGACAGCGCGGCCTGGCGGGCGGGATCGGTGCCGAAGGCCTCGCCATAGGTCTGCTGCATGATCGCCGGGCCATCGCGGAACTGGGCGGGGACGTCGTAGGCGGCGCCGTCGATGGCGATGACGCCGGCGAGGTCGGCGAACGAGAGGCCGGCCTCGCGCAGGTAGCGTTCGTCCGAGCCGACCAGCGCGACGAGGTGGGCGCCGGCGCTGTGGCCGACCAGCACCACGCGGTGGCGGTCGATGCCGAGCCGGTCGGCATCGGCGATGACTTTGGCGAGGGCATGGGCGACGTCGGCCGCCTCGTCCTCGACCCGCGCCTGGGGGACCAGCCGGTAGTCGATCGAGGCGAAGGCGAAGCCGGCTTGCGGGAAGTGGGCTTCCTTCCAGCGGCCGGTGGCGTTGTCCTTGCTGCCGCGCGCCCAGCCGCCGCCGTGGACGTAGAGCAGGAGCGGGGCGCGGGACGGGTCGGCGCGGTGGCGGGCAGGCCAGAATTCGAGCCGCTGCTGCGGCGCGGGGCCGTAGGCGAGGGTTTCGCCGGGAGCGACCTGCGGCGCCGACCGATCCCAGCGCGCGGCGTAGTTCTGCATGATCCCGAGCCGGCCGGCGCCGCGCCCCGGGCCGCGCTCCTGCGCGTCCGCACGCGTGGCGAGGCCCGCGCCGACCAGGCCGAGCAGCCCCAGTCCCATCAACCAGCCGATCGTGGATTTGCGCATGCGCAGCTCCTGTCCGTTGCCTTCGATCCGGACATGCTAGCCGCGCAATCGTTACGATCCAGTCGCCAATGGTGACAAAGCGTGTCAGCGCCGCCCTGCACCACCTTGCCCTGCCGGCAGAGTCCGCCTAGTGCCACCCCGTTTCTCGACAACCCGGACAGATAGGGAAGGGCCGAAGCTTGGCCAACGTAACGGTGATCGGCGCCCAGTGGGGCGATGAGGGCAAGGGCAAGATCGTCGACTGGCTGGCCAGCCGCGCCGACGTCGTCGTGCGGTTCCAGGGCGGGCACAACGCGGGGCATACGCTGGTGGTCGGCGACAAGACCTACAAGCTGAGCCTGCTGCCGTCCGGGATCGTCACCGGCACGCTGTCGATCATCGGCAATGGCGTCGTGCTCGACCCCTGGGCGTTGCAGGCGGAGATCGCCAAGCTCGAGGGGCAGGGGGTGACGATCAATCGCGACAACTTCGCGATTGCCGACAACTGCCCGCTGATCCTGCCGATTCACCGCGAGCTCGACGGGCTGCGCGAGGCGGCGGCGGGATCGGGCAAGATCGGCACGACCGGGCGCGGCATCGGCCCGGCTTACGAGGACAAGGTCGGGCGGCGGGCGATCCGCGTCTGCGACCTTGCGCATCTCGACGATCTCGACTCGCAGCTCGACCGGCTCTGCGCGCACCATGATGCGCTGCGCGCCGGCTTTGGCCAGGCGCCGGTCGACCGCGCGGCGCTGCTGGACGAACTGCGCGCGATCGCGCCGTTCGTGCTGCAATATGCCGAGCCGGTGTGGAAGCGGCTGAACCAGCACCGCAAGGCCGGGGCGCGGGTGCTGTTCGAGGGCGCGCAGGGCGTGCTGCTCGACGTCGACCACGGGACCTATCCGTTCGTCACCAGCTCGAACACGGTTTCGGGGACGGCGGCGAGCGGTTCGGGCCTCGGGCCGTCCGCCACCGGGTTCGTGCTGGGGATCGTCAAGGCCTATACCACCCGCGTCGGCTCCGGGCCGTTTCCGACCGAGCTCGAGGACGAGACCGGGCAGCGGCTGGGCGAGCGTGGGCACGAGTTCGGCACGGTGACCGGGCGCAAGCGGCGCTGCGGCTGGTTCGACGCAGTACTGGTGCGGCAATCGTGCGCGATTTCCGGCGTGACCGGGATCGCGCTGACCAAGCTGGATGTGCTCGACGGGTTCGACAAGGTGCGGATCTGCACCGGTTATCGGCTGAACGGCAAGGTGCTCGACTATTTCCCGAGCCATGCCGGCGACCAGGCGGCGGTCGAGCCGATCTACGAGGAGATGGACGGCTGGCAGGGCACGACCGCTGGCGCGCGCTCCTGGGCGGACCTGCCGGCGCAGGCGATCAAGTACATCCAGCGGGTGCAGGAGCTGATCGAGACGCCGGTGGCGCTGGTCTCGACCAGCCCCGAGCGCGAGGACACGATCCTCGTCCGCGATCCGTTCGTCGACTGACGGCGATGCGGGGCCGGGGCACCTTCGCTCTCGGTCTTGCCTTGCTGGCTGCGCCGGGGGCGGCGCAGGAGCCGGTTCTCGACCGGATCGTCGTGCACAAGGCGGCGCGGACGATGGAGCTGATCGCCGGGAGCCGGGTGGTGGGCGTGTTCCGCGGCATCCAGCTCGGCGGGGAGCCGGTCGGGGCGAAGCGCTTCCAGGGTGACCGGCGCACGCCGGAGGGGCATTACACGATCGATTTCGGCAATCCGGCGAGCGGCTACCGGCTGGCGCTGCACATCTCCTATCCGCAGGCCGACGACGTCGCGCGGGCCAGGGCGCTGGGACGGGCGCCGGGCGGAGCCGTGTTCATCCACGGGCAGCCGAACGACTGGCGCGGGCCGGGGCGGGTGCCGGGCGACTGGACCGACGGCTGCATCGCGCTGGGCGACGACGAGATCGAGGCATTGTGGCGGATGACGCCCGACGGGACGCCGATCGACATCGTGCCATGATGTTGGATTTGCGATAAAAAACTTGACTTGATCCCGTTTTGTTCTATATCCCGGCGTCGTGACGGCGAATCGGCGCGAGCTTTGTGCGTGATGGCGGCACGAGGGCTGGCACAAGGGCTGGCACAAGGGCTGGCACAAGGGCTGGCATGGGGGGGGCAGAACGGGAGGGCGCGATGGCCGGGGATGCACAGGGTTCGGACGGAAGCGCGGACTTCGCCTATGGGCGGGATGACGGCGGGACGCTGCAACTGACGTTGGCGATCTTCGCCGACGATGCCGACTTGCGGGCCGAACTGCGCGAGGACGCGCTGGCGACGGGGTTTCGGGTGACGCGCGTCGATGGGCTGGATGCGCTGTTCGGCGATATGGCGAGAGGGTTGGCCGACATCGTCCTGGTCGATTGCCCGGTGGTGGAGGCGGGCGCGATGGCGGGGCTGGCCGAGCTCGACATGCGCGCGGCGCGGATCGGCATGGGGTTGATCGTTTCGACCAGCATCGTCTCGCTGGACACGGTGTTCGGCTGCCTCGACCAGTCGAGCCCGCAGATCCTGGTGGCGCCGAGCCGGGCCGACCGGATGCTGGCGCTGGGGCGGGCGCTGGCGCTGCAGCCGGGGCGCGTGCGCGAGCTTTCCGAAGCGGACCGGGCGGTGCTGATGCGGTTGAGCGACCAGGTCAGCGAGATCGGCGCGCGGCTCGAGGCGCTCAAGGCGGCGAGCGAGGCCGGGGACGGGGCAGCCTCCGGGCGCGACGGGAGTGCGGCCGGAGACAGGGACGACGTGCGGACGGCGGAAGCGCCGAGCGCATTCCGTTTCGCCTCCGCGCCGCCGCTGGACCGGATCGAGCGGGGCGGTGCGGTTCCGGCACTGCCGCCGGCACGGCTGGTGCGGGCGGCGATCCGCCAGCGCCAGGCCCGGGGCCGGTTCCTGCCGGCCGAGTTGTTCGCCGATCCGGCGTGGGACATGCTGCTGGACCTGACCGCGGCGCAGGGGGAGGGGACGAGGGTTTCGGTGACCAGCCTGTGCATCGCATCGGGCGTGCCGGTGACGACGGCGCTGCGGTGGATCGCGCTGATGACCGAGATGGGGCTGTTGCGCCGCGAGGTCGACCTGGACGACCGGCGCCGGGCGTTCATCCTGCTCAGCGACAAGGCTATCGAGGGCATGGCGCGGTATTTCGCGGCGGTGGGCAAGGAGCGGGCGCCGGTACTGTAAGCGGCGGCAGGCGCGCGGACAGCGATGCGGCCGCGGAGGGGTGGCGGCGGAGCGTGCGGGGCAGCTTGAACCGGTTCGGCGGAAGGCCTGCGGCGAGGGGTGAGGGACGAGCGTGATGCGAGCGTCGCGAGATGCGCACGCGGGCGGCTGGCACGGCGGCTGGGGGCGCGGGCAGCCGGGCGGGAGATGCTGCTGGCGTTTACCGGGGCGTGATCGCGGGTTGAGGATCGCGGGATCGCGGGATCGCGGGGAATGGACGGCGGGCTGGTCATGGGGAGCGCGGGGTTCGGGTGACAACAGGCGTCGGGCGAGGCCTGCCCTTTGCAGGAAAGCTGGCGCGAACCCCGGATCGGAGGAGAAAGGCCGGATGGCGTGTTTCGGCGGGCAGGCCTGAGGCGCGAGGGCGCAGACGGGCAGGGCTTGAGGCTGCGTACGAGGCGGGCGGGCGTCGCGCGGGGGTGGCACCGTCGGCAGGGCGGGAGGCGGGCCGCATGGTCGAGCGGGCGGGACCGGGGAAACGAACGGGGCGTTGGCGGTTGAATCGGGGACTCATCCTACGAGGGCAGTTTCATGGCAGCGCGCGCGTATTGGCAGGGGCAGATCAGGCTGGCGCTGGTCTCGATTCCGGTCGAGGTCTATCCGGCGACGCGTTCCGGAGCCTCGATTTCGTTTCGGCAGATCCACGAGCCGACCGGCAAGCCGATCCATTACGAGAAGGTCGTTGCCGGGGTCGGGCCGGTGGACCGCGACGAGATCCTGAAGGGCTACGAGGTTTCGCGCGGGCACTATGTGCTGCTGGAGGACGACGAGATCGAGGCGGTGAAGATCGAAAGCCGCAAGACGCTCGACCTGGTCCAGTTCGTTCGGGCCAGCGATATCGACGTGCTCTACTTCGAGAAGCCGTACTTCGTGGTGCCGGCGGACGACCTGGCGGAAGAAGCCTATGTCGTGCTGCGCGAGGCGTTGAAGGAGGCGGGCAAGGTGGCGCTGGGCCAGCTTTCCGTGCGCGGGCGCGAGCAACTCGTGGCGCTGAAGCCGTGCGGCAAGGGGATCGTGCTCGAGCTGTTGCGCTATGCCGACGAGGTGCAGAAGGCACGGACGGCCTTTGCCGACATTCCCGATACCCGTGCCGATCCCGAGCTGCTGGAACTGGCGACGACGCTGATCGACAAGAAGACCGCGCCGTTCCGTCCGGACGAGTTTCATGATCGCTATGTCGATGCGCTGCGGCGGCTGGTCGACAAGAAGGTCAAGGCGCGCGGCGAGAAGGTGCTGGAGGATGTTTCCGAGCCGACGGCGCCGCGCGGCGGCAACATCATCGACCTGATGTCGGCGCTGAAGCGCTCGGTCCAGGGCGGCGGCGATGCCGACGATGCCGAGGACGACGACGAAGCCGACGGTGACGGCGCGCCGGCGCGGGCGCGCGGGGCGTCGCGCGGCACCGGCAAGGCGCGGCGGTCGGCGGCGCGTCCGGC
>JAGWUH010000065.1 GCA_028868535.1 Sphingomonadales bacterium
CGCGTCAGGTCGCGCGCGGTGTAATAGGTGTTGCCCTCGTCCATCCAGCCCATCGGCGTGCCGAAATGGCTGTGCGCCATGCCCAGCTCGCGCGCCCTGGCGTTCATCATCGCCACCCAGCCGTCGACGCTGCCGGCAACGCCCTCGGCCAGCACGGCACAGCCGTCGTTCGCGGACACGTTGGCAATGCCCATCAGCAAGTCGTGCACCGATACCCGGCTGCCCTCTGCCAGGAACATGCGCGAACCCTTGGCGTGCCACTCCTTCCAGGCCGCCGGGCTCACCGTCAGCATCCGGTCGGGCGAAAGCTTGCCCTGCGCCATCAGGTCGAACGCGGTGTACAAGGTCATCACCTTGGTCACCGATGCCGGCAGGAAGCGCTGGTCGATGTTCCGCGCGAACAGCGTCTGGCCCGAATGCAGATCGTACAGCATCGCGATCGGCACCCCGTCCAGCTCGGCCGGCGGCTGCGGCATCACCGCGGCGGGGTTGACCGGGCCGGTGGCCGCATCCGGCAGCGGCACCGCCATCATCGTGCTCCCGGCTTGCGCCGGCTCGCTCAACAGCGGGCGGCTGGCGGCAATGCCGCCCGCCACGGCAAGGCCCAGGATTCCAACCGAAACTACCGTACGCAAGGTCGCTCCCTCAGCCGTCCGGCACGGGCGCGACGCGCGACCATCGAGGCGTCACTCGGCGTGCTGGATTCGCGCTCCGCTATATCCTGCCGCATGCGCCTTCGCCAGCGCCGCTTCGGCTTGTGCACGGTTCGCGTATGGGCCCATCCGCACCCGCCACAGCTTGCCCACCCCTTGCGCGGTGGCGCCCAGCCGCGCGGCGGCCTGGTCGGCGTTGGCCTTCACCGCGAATGCGCCGGCCTGGACCACCAGCCCGCCCGGCACCGCAGCCGGCGCCACCGACGCCGGTTTCGGCACCGGCCTGGGTGCAGGCTTCTCCGGCCCCTTGCGCACCGGGGGCCTGGCCGCCGCCGCGGCGATGTCGGCAAATTGCGCATCGAACCCACCGGCCGCGGGCTTGATCGGCCCGGGCGGAGCCACCGGCGCCGCCGCGGGTGGCGTCGCCGCCGACGTTGCCCCCGGATCGCCCGGTCCGGCACTGCGCGCCAGCGAGACCGTGTCATTCGGGGCCAACTTGCGGCCCAGCACCGCCAGCAGCGGCCTGGGCGTCGCCAGCCGTTCCGGCGCCTGCGCCCCGCCGCGCAGCAGCGCACGCTCCTGCTCGGGCGGATTGACGCGCCGCACCCGCACCGCGGCATGATCGCCCACGCCCAGTTGCGCGGCGGCGGCGGCCGACAGCTCGATCAGGTTGGCCGATTCCATCGGGCCGCGCCGGTCGATCCGCACCAGGATCGTGCGACCCGATTCGAGCGAGGTCACTTCGACATAGCTCGGCACCGGCAGCGTGTGGTGCGCGGCGGAAACCAGCCCGCCGGCCCCGGCTGCGACCGAGGCATAGCCGACCGCGTCGAAGTTCATCGTGTCGACCGGGGTAAACACCGTGCCGCCGGCGCTGTACGCGCCCCCCAGCACCACCGGGTAGTCGGCCGCGGGTCCGTTGGCGGGGCCACCGGCCCGCGCCGCGATCGGCGCCGCCGCCAGCAGCGCCGCCGTCAGCGCGGCGGCAACACGGGTCCGGTCATGGTTGACGGGCAATCTCATCTGCAAGCAATCCCACACTCAATGCGTAGTAATTCGAGCAGTTATATTCGAGGATAACCCGGTAATTCCCGGTTAACAGCCAGGCCGCGCGACCGGGGCCGTCGGGCTGGATCAGGCTGGCCAGTACGTCGTCACCGATCGCCCCCAGCGGCTGCACCCCGCGCGCGCGCCATTCGCGCACGGTCAGCCAGCGCGACCGCCGCGCATGGACCCGCTGGCAGCTCGGCGCGCTGAGCCCGCTCGCCGCGCTGCCCGGCCCCACGCCTTCGGCCAGCGCCGCGCGCACGCCCCACGGCAGGCCGGGCCGCCAGCCGGCATCGCGGAAATAGTTGGCGATCGATGCCAGCGTGTCGGCGCGGTTGTGCCAGATGTCGCGCCGCCCGTCGCCGTCGCCGTCCTGCGCCAGTCGCAGGTACTGGCTCGGCAGGAACTGCGGGTTGCCGAACGCGCCGGCCCAGCTCCCGACCAGCTCCTCGCGCGGCACGCCCTGGTCGGCGATCTTCAGCAGCGCCACGAATTCCCCCGCAAACAGCTCGCGCCGCCGTCCGTCCCAGGCCAGCGTCGCCAGCGAGCGCGCCAGGTCGAAATCACCGCGATAGCTGCCGAACGCGGTCTCGTTGCCCCAGATCGACAACAGGATCGACAGCGGCACGCCATAGCGCTGCTCGATCGCGCCATCCATCGCCTCCGCCTCGGTGTAGAGCCGCCGCCCGCGCGTGATCCGCACCGCATCGATGTGATCGCGGCGATAGGCGTCGAACGGCGGCGGCGCCGCGGAATTGCTCTCCGGCTGCGCGCGATCCAGCGCGATGACGCGCGGATTGGGGGTCAAGCCGGCGGTCATCCGCGCGATCGTCCCCTCGCTCACCCCTTCGGCCCGCGCCCGCGCCGCCAGCAACTGCACGTAGCCGGCAAACCCGGCATCCGGCTCGGTCTGTGCCCGCACGGCGGGCCAGGAAGCCAGGGCCAGCCCCCCGACCGCCAGCGCCGCCAACCCCTTGAGCCTGAACGTCAACCCCATGCCCCCGTTGTGCCACATCGCCGACGCCCGGCCAATGCTTCGCTCGACGGTTCATCGCACAATCGGGGTGACAAGCCGGAGCGGGGGCGCTAGCCGCGAGATGGAGTTGGACAGGTGGCCGAGTGGTTTAAGGCAGCGGTCTTGGAGTCGCAGGCGGCGTAAGCCGCCGGAGACGTCACCGCAGGTGACAAAACCGCCTCGCGGCGCTAGCCGCGACACAGTGTTGGACAGGTGGCCGAGTGGTTTAAGGCAGCGGTCTTGAAAACCGCCGTGGGTGCAAGCTCACCGTGGGTTCGAATCCCACCCTGTCCGCCACCCCCTGCGCAGCAGGGGGTAGAGGACAGGGTTGGTGGAAACGAAGCCGCCGGGTTCGGAGTCGGAGCGCCGCAGGCGCGGAGACGGCCGGAGCGCAGCGAAGGCCAATCCCACCCTCTCCTCGGGCACAATGCCTTGAACATCGGCGCGATCCTCGGTCTTGCCGGGATTCGCTAGGCGTCCTCGGTCGCTCCAGCCCCCTGAAATTCCTCCGCGGTGGTGCAATGAATGGTTCTCAGGCCGATGCCGAGCATCCGATCATCGCCATTGATACCCAGATCCTGGGGACTGACCAAATCTTCAAATTCTAGTTCGATCACGATTTCCCGTGACGTTTCGTTCGAAAGGTCGATCACCATCAGCGTTTCGGTGACCCGGGAATTGGCGAGGGGAAACTCTGTGATCTTCCTGCCGTTTAAGATCATCCGGCCTGACGCGTTGCCCTCCGTGATGGCTGGACCCTGGATTATCTGCAGCGCCACTTGCCGAAGTGAGGTCACTTCCGCCACGGGAATGATCAGCCGAGCGGCCGGTCCTTCCGACCACACTCCCCACTCCTCGGTGTGTGAAAAGCCCTGGTCCAGCCAGGCTTCGCCATCTTGCGCCATGCCCACTACGCAGCTTTCCGATACGGCCGGGCGCTCGCTGGGAGCATAACCGTTTCCGAGCATGAACGGGCGCGTGTCGCGAGAGATGCAATAGGCTTGCGCGTCGGTGAGGATTCGATCGAACTTGCCGGGCGTACCGTCGCCGATGTGGCGGGGGTGCCAATGAACCTCTTCCATCCAGGATTCCGCAGGTCGAATGGGGTCCAGCGTCCCTGCCTTGATGGAAGCTTGAATCTGCTGCTTGACCACATCGGGAGACAATTCCTCGACGATGCTCTGGATCAGCTGGTCGCCAATGTCACAGTCGATCAGATCGGCAATCCGGCGCAAGATGGCCTTGTCGTCTTCCGCATCTTCGTACCGCAGGCATAGACCCGGGAAGCCGTGCTCTTCGAGTGAAGTCAGCGCATCGACGCTCCTTCGGACCGAGTGTCGCGCAAACTCCGCGGTAAAGTCGAACGCTTCCATCAACGACGCGGCGCAATCCCGGGGATCTCGAATGGAGACGATTGCAATCCCCTGGGTGAAGCGCAACAATTCCAGAATGCGGGCGGATGGGACGTGGGACTTCACGATCAACGCCTGGCAACCCGAGGCCATGAGGTCGAAGAGCGCATCGACATCGTCTGCGTACCCGCCTTTCACGTTCACGCAGGATCCGGCGATCTTGAGAACCGCGTTGTAGACCCAGGTGCTCCTGCTTCTCGGGATTCCGGCGCAAAGAACAATCAAGGGAAATTTATGCGGATTCACGATAGCGCCTCATTCGATTGCGGATGATCTGGTCCTCCACCGCAGTGCTGAAACGCGGAGTGAAGGAAAATCCTGCAAGCAGCGGCAACCATGCGGTTTGAACGATCAGCTACTGGCAACAGTCACCCCGATCACCACAGATGACACGGCGGTGAAGTCGTCAGAACTTCGGCAGTGCCCGCGGCTCCGTCGTGCTACCCCGTCCGGCCTTGATCTGCGCTTCCGGTGATTGCAAGCCCCCCCTCATTTCATCCCATATCCGTATGAATTCCCCAAATCCGGCTTAGAATTGATAAACCCTGCCCCCCTATAGCGACATCGCCGCCGCTGTCGACGATAAGTGGCGGTAACGAGAGGGAATTCTCACCGATGTCGGATGCCGCGCCGTTTCCTGCCAGGCCCACGGGCGCGCGGCCCGGTATCGACGACCGCGGCCGCGCCACGCTGTCGCTGGTGTGCGAGGCCCGGCAGGGTCTGCAACCTTGGCATCGCGTGCGGATCGAGGACCTGTCCGAGGGCGGATTCCGGCTGGTCTGGCCGGGGAACCGCCTGTCGCGCAGCCAGTCCCTGCGCCTGCGGGTTCCGGGGCTGCAGTTGCTGACCGCCGATATCCGCTGGGTCGAAGGCGCGATCCTCGGCTGCGCCTTCGCCACCCCGCTTCATGTCGCCGTGTTCGAACACCTCGTCATCGAGTCGCGCCGCCAGTCGGGCCGCTAGCGCAGGATGGCGCGGGATCGGCCCGTGCCATCAGGCTCCAGGTCCCGTTTTTGCGCGACCTTGGCAAAGACCGGAAGCCGTCGTCGCCCGCCAGGCGGGGTCAGATGTGGATTGCCCGGCCATAGGCGGCCAGCGTCGATTCATGCATCATCTCGCTCAGCGTCGGGTGCGGGAACACCGTCTGCATCAGCTCCGCCTCGGTGGTTTCCAGCGTCTTGCCGATGACATAGCCCTGGATCAGTTCGGTCACCTCGGCGCCGATCATGTGCGCGCCCAGCAATTCGCCGGTCTTCGCATCGAACACGGTCTTGATGAAGCCCTCGGGCTCGCCCAGCGCGATCGCCTTGCCGTTGCCGATGAACGGGAACGTGCCGACCTTCAGCTCATACCCGGCTTCCTTCGCCTTGGCCTCGGTCAGCCCGACGCTGGCGATCTGCGGGTGGCAGTAGGTGCAGCCGGGAATGTTGCGCCGGTCGATCGGGTGCGGATGGACCTCGCTGTTGCCCAGCGCCGCCGCGATCGACTCGGCGGCGATCACGCCCTCGTGGCTTGCCTTGTGCGCCAGCCAGGGCCCGTCGGTGATGTCGCCGATCGCCCAGACGCCGGGCACGTTGGTCCGGCAGAACTCGTCGGTCTTGATGTGGAAGCGCTTGTCCGGCTCGACGCCGACATCCTCCAGCCCGATGTTCTCGACATTGGGAACGATGCCGATGGCGACGATCACGTGGCTGAACTCGTCGGCGGCGATGGACCCGTCCTTGCCCTTGAGCCCGACCTTGACCGACCCCTCACCCACCTCGAACGTGTCGACGTTGGTGGCGGTGAGGATCTTGATCCCCTGCTTCTTCAGCGCCTTCTCGAGGAACGCGGAAACGTCCGCATCCTCGACCGGCACGATCCGGTCCATCATCTCGACGACGGTGACGTCCGATCCCATGTCGTTGTAGAAGCTGGCGAACTCGATGCCGATCGCGCCCGATCCGATCACCAGCAGCTTGCCCGGCAGTTCGCTCGGCGTCATCGCGTGGCGATAGGTCCACACCCGCTTGCCGTCGGCCTTGCCGCCCTTCTTGGGCAACTCGCGCGCGCGGGCGCCGGTGGCGATGATCACGTGCTTCGCGGTCAGGTCCTCGGTCTTGCCGTCGGCCGCCGTCACCTGCACCTTGCCGGCGGAGAGCAGCTTGCCGCTGCCCATGTGCACCGTCACCTTGTTCTTCTTGAGCAGCCCGGTCACGCCCTTGTTGAGCTGCCCGGCCACCCCGCGCGAACGCTGCACGATCGCGTTCAGGTCGGCGCTGACGCCTTCCGCGCTCAGGCCATAGGCCTTGGCGTTCTTCATCTGGTGGAACACCTCGGCCGAGCGCAGCAGCGCCTTGGTCGGGATGCACCCCCAGTTCAGGCAGATGCCGCCCAGGTTCTCGCGCTCGACCACCGCGGTCTTCAGCCCGAGCTGCGCCGCGCGGATCGCCGCGACATAGCCGCCGGGGCCGGAACCAAGGACGATGACGTCATACTGCTCGGACACTCGAAACCCTCCTGCCAGGACCCTGCACGTTCACGCGGCCACAATACGCGGCCGCCCGCTATCATCCACTGCGACAAAGGTGAAGACCGCCTCGGTCACCTTCACCGCTTCGTCCACGTCGCGATGCCGCCGCCAGGCCTCCACCGCCACCGCCATCGAGGTGCGGCCGACCCGCAGGATCGTGCCATAGACCGAAACCTCGTCGCCGATCTTGACCGGCAGCAGGAACTGCATCTTGTCGATCGCGATCGTCACCGCCCGCCCGCGCGAATGCCGTGCCGCCACCGATCCGGCCGCCAGGTCCATCTGCCCGACCAGCCACCCGCCGAAGATGTCGCCATAGGCGTTGGCATCCGCCGGCATCGCGGTGACGCGGATGACGGGCTCCGAAGCCGGAGGCAGGGCATCACGCACCGGCTCGCTCACAGGCCTAGGCCACCAGCGCCAGCGGCTTCTCGCACAGCTGGCGGAACGCCGCCATCAGCCGCGCCCCGTCCGCGCCGTCCACCGCGCGGTGGTCGAACGATCCGGTCACCGTCATCGCGTTGGCCACGCCCAGCGAGCCGTCCTCCATCACCCAGGGCCGCTTCTCGCCGGCGCCGATCGCCAGGATCGTCGATTGCGGCGGGTTGATCACCGCGGTGAAGTGCTTGATCCCCATCATCCCCATGTTGGAAAGGCTGGCGGTGCCGCCCTGGTACTCGCCCGGCAGCAGCTTGCCCTCCTTGGCGCGCTGGCCGAGGTCCTTCATGGCCTCGGCGATCGATGCCAGCGAACGCCCGCCGGCGTCCTGCACGATCGGCGTGATCAGCCCGCCGGGGATCGACACCGCCACCGAGACGTCGGCGCGCTCGTAGCGGATCATCTCGTTGCCGGCGAAGGTGACGTTGCAGTCCGGCACCTCGACCAGCGCCTTGCCCAGCGCCTTGACCAGCATGTCGTTGACCGAGATCTTCACGCCCGATTTCGCCAGCGCGTCGTTCAGCTCGGCGCGCAGCGCCAGCAGCTTGTCGAGCCGCACGTCGACGGTCAGGTAGATGTGCGGCGCCTGCTGCATCGATTGCGCCAGCCGCTTGGCGATGGTCTTGCGCATCCCCGAGAGCTTCTGGACCGTATGCGGCACGCGATCGTCGAGCAGCGCCCGCGTCTCGTCGGCCATCGCCACCGCTGCCGGCTTCACCTCGGCCGCCGGAGCCGCCACCGGCGCGGCGGCCGCCGGCTTCGGCGCGGCATCGTTCGCCGCCACCGGCTTCGCCGTCCCCGCCTGCGCCCCCTCGACGTCCGCCTTGACGATCCGCCCGTTCGGGCCGCTCCCCTTCAGCGAGGAGAGGTCGACACCCTTTTCGGCGGCGAGGCGCTTGGCCAGCGGGGAAGCAATCACGCGATCATCCTTGTCAGCGGAAAGGGCAGGAACAGGAGCGGCAACGGTCGGAGCAGGCGCCTCGGCAGGCTTGGCGACAGCAGCAGGGGGCGGCGTCTCCGCGTTCGACGCCGGAGCCGGCGGGGCGGCAGGTTCTTCCTCGCCCCCCTCGCCCGCGATCGTCGCGATCACCGTGCCGACCTTGACCCCGTCGGTGCCCTCGGCCACGTCGAGCGACAGCACCTTGCCCTCGTCGACCGCCTCGAACTCCATCGTCGCCTTGTCGGTCTCGATCTCGGCCATGATGTCGCCCGAACGGACCTCATCACCCACCTTGATCAGCCACCGCG